>CAJVZD010000102.1 GCA_913019905.1 uncultured Cellvibrionales bacterium | reverse complement strand
TCGGCGTCTGACCACAGGTTGCGGGAGTTAAAATGAGAGGAGCTTCCAGAAAAGCGACTTCCAGGTCAAGATTCATACGATGGCAAGCATCTATCGCCGATGCATAGGCCGGACCCGTCATTTTTTCAGCACCAATCTTAATCATAACCCGTAACATCGGATCGATTTGCTCCAATCATCGGTTCCCATTAAGTGCTGTTGTGCGCGCGCCCTCGCCGTCGTCCAAAAAACCAACCATTCCTGAAGCGGGTCTTCTTTCCATATGTCATCGTTTTCAATAATCGTAACGCCTGCATCGGCAAGCTTTTCTACCGCTTGTTCGCACAACGTCCTTATCTCCGCATCCACCGTTGCAAAGCCCATTGTGGGAGACCATATGACTTTTTCTGGCAAGCTGGACGACTGCAGCGCTTCAAACCAGCTTTCCCGCTTATCCGGAAGACCAAAAATATCGGAATGTAAATCACCAACAGTATGGTCCAGCACATAAGCCGTATCCAGAGTGGACTTCGCCATCGGGCCTTTGACCGTCAACAAACCACTACCGGGGGGATTTTTCCCGCCGTTAGGAATACGACCTTGAGATGTTTTGATCCCGCTCAACCCGCAAATCGCAGAAGGGAGCCTAATAGAGCCCCCACCGTCCGACCCGGTAGCGAGGGGAATAATCCCCGCGGCTATGGCGGCAGCCGAACCACCAGAGGATCCGCCGGGAGTATACCCCATATTCCACGGATTTTTAGTTGCACCGAAAGGGATGTTGTCTGTTTTACCCTTGTGACCGAATTCTGGTGTATTTGTTTTGCCGAGAACAACACACCCTGCCGCCTTTAACCGCCTGACCAATTCTGAATCCGTGTCTGCGACTGGATCGTTGGTGTGTAATGCGGAACCATAGGTTGTCACAAATCCCTTCGCGTCCTCAAGGTCCTTCACTCCGATTGGAATTCCCGCTAACGGCAGATGTTTTCCGCTTGCAATTGCTGCATCGACTTTTTCAGCCTCGAGCAACGCCTGTTCTGCGTTCACAGTGCAAAAGCTATTAATGTCAGAATCGAAATTTTTAATGTTTTGCAGTGCAGCGCTCGTCAGTTCTCTCGCGGACATTTCACCGGCACGAACTTTTTTCGCCAATTCCACCACCGAAGTTTCTCTAAAATCCATGCTGTTTCCTCTCTTTATTATTAGTTGATTGCCTTTAGCCCGAACGCTACTATTTAGTCTGCCGCTAGGTGGAACGCCGTTTAGGTGAGCGGAATTAACGAAAGAATAGAAACTCTTTCAGCAAAAGTCTACTTCATTTATTCTCCGCTACATGACAGTCTGTAGCCTCTAAAATTGTACTTATTCAATCCAAACGTATGACCAGTTACCGAAATGGCGCAACAGCACCAAAAAGTCCAAAACCAAAAGCATCTGGAACTTGAATCAGCCGCACTCGTCTATGATATCAAAGACCTATTCGACCTAGCGACTAATAGCTTTTGCCGCCAACTCAACCACACTTCGCGTATTATTCTTCAGAGTGTAATACGCGCCAGCGTTATTAAGACCATGCACATGACGGTCTTCCTGATGTAGCTTTGTTAATAGCAAACTGGTAACACCGTGAATGGCGGACCACATAAAACCGGCCAATTCGTCAGCGGGACGCAAAAGGAAAATGCCCTGCTCTATGCCTTTTTCAATATTTTCAATTAGGACATTGTAGCAAGCGTCTGCGGCGGTCTGTAATTCCGGGTACTGCCCAATATCAAACAGCGCCGAATCAAAAAACAATTGATATTTTTCAGGATTAGCCAATGCCCATTCTACATAACCGAGTCCTAGCTCAATCATCACAGCAACTACATCACCCTGCACCCCTGCTGCTTTTTTCCGTAACGCCACCGTCAGCTCTTCGAAGCCACTGGCAGCAATCGCTGCGAAAAGGCAATTTTTTGTCCTAAAGTGTCGGTAAGGTGCCGTTTGAGATACCCCGACCTCTCGAGCTAAGGCCCGTAAACTGAAACTATCTGCTCCCTCGCACGCAAGATGTTTGCAGGCGGCAGCCATAAGAGACTGTTTAAGGTCACCGTGGTGATAGTTTTTGGGATCAACGCTCATTAGCTTATAAAGCTCTCTAAAAAAGTTATCGTACATACTATCAAATTCATGTTGACAATGCACACATACACCTTAATAATGTGTTCATTGATCACATGCCCACCTAAAAACCCTTATTTCCTGTGATGGGCTAACCCTTTTTCACAAGGTTCGTTCACCCAGGGAATATAGTCCTCTTAACAAATTGTCCGTCATCATGATGGTCGCAAGAACCATAGGTCCCGTATTATGCCAACGCTTTCAGCGAGTCAAACCGGTAAACCACCGCACCCATTAATGAATTTGTTTTCGTTCGTGGCTCTGCTAACCATTTCCCTATCGTCTTTTGCTGATCAGAGTCTTCCACTCACCGTTAAAACGAGCAAGCTAGTCCGTTCTTCCAATTATACAGTTGAACGCTTATATGCTGGGTTATTGGAGAGTAATCGATCTAGCCATCTGGGTTTTCAGTATGCGGGGAACATAAAAGAACTCTATTTTAACGAGGGAGACGTCGTTAACAAAGGTGATATTCTCGCCACAATGGATAGTAGAGAAATACTGGCTAGCAAGGACTTAATCTCTGCACAATTATCAACCGCCAAAGCTAATTATGCCGTCGCGAAATCTCGGTTGGATCTGTCGAGTGCGACCTTACGGCGCCACCTGGAATTGGTGAAAAAGGGACACACATCCGCACAACGTTTAGACGAAGTTCGTTATGAACAAAAAATGAAGGAGGCGGAATTACAAGTCGCCAGCACTTCAAAAACTCAAGCCCTGGCAAATTTGAACCTGATCAACATCCAAATTGATAAAACTCGACTAACCGCACCGTTCGACGCAGTGATACAACAGCGTCTTATGGACGAAGGGACCATTGTAAATCCCGGACAACATGTTTTTCATCTAATCGAAAAAGGTAAACTACAAGCCCGCGTGGGTATTCCCTTAAAAATAGTTAATAAGCTGAAAAAGGACGCCGTTTACCCGTTTAAGATCGGCGGAAAGACAGTGGATGGTAGATTCTGCTGCACACTCCCACGAACCGAACAATCTACCGGTACGGTGACTGCAAAATTTGATCTTGCGACCAATGCATTATATGCAGGATCGCTAACGGAGATGGTTTTGAAAATCGACGTCGAAGAACAAGGTTATTGGGTGCCAATCGCAGCACTGTCTGAGAGCCAACGGGGATTGTGGTCTGTGTTGGTTGTCTCATCTGAAAAAGTTGTTGAAACCCGCCTCATTGAAATTATTCACCGGGGAAACAACCAAGTATACGTTAGAGGCACCCTAGCCGACGGGGATCTGTTGGTAGACGGCGGTGTATCGAGAGTCGTGCCGGGCCAAACAGTCAAGTTAGCGCTAATAAACTAATACCAAGGAAAGCTAGACCATGAAAAAGGCGTCTATGAGTAATGTATTTTATCGTTTTCCTCGTTTAACCTTGCTGGCTATAGGATTCATATTTTTGGTGGGATATTCGTCACTAATGAATCTTGGTCGTCAAGAAGATCCAACGATGACAGAAAGATATGCCTTCGTTAACACTGTTATGCCAGGTGCGTCTGCGACCCGAATAGAATCACTTGTCACGGAAAAGCTGGAAACAGCACTCCGGGAAATTCCGGAAATAAAAAACCTTCAGTCTGTATCGAGAGCAAGTTTTTCAAGTGTCGGTATTGAGCTGTACGATAATGTCGATGCGAAAAACGCAGACCTGGTCTGGAGTGAAGTTCGGGACAAAATTAACGAAGTTGCAAAGGACTTACCGCTCGGGGCGGCAAAGCCCGATTTAAAAATAACGACGCCTGTCGCCGTTACACTAGCCGTTTCAATTTCCGGTGAAGATATACCGCTCTCAGTCCTGACCCGGACTGCAAAAGTTCTAAAACAGAGATTATCGAGCATTGCAAATACCAAGGAAACCGAAATATTTGGCGAAGTAGAAGAGGAAATTCTGGTTGAAGTCGATGCTTTTTCATTAGCACAAATTGACATCAGCATTCCACATCTTAGTCAACTGATCGCCGCTTCAGATACAAGAATTTCTGCGGGAGAATTTGAGAATCGCAAAAACAGTTTCGTGGTAGAAGTTAAAGGTGAACTGGATTCAATCGAGCGTATTAAGAGTATCCCCATAAAACGGGGACCGACAGGCACCGTAGTACGCGTTGCAGACATTGCCGACGTTAAAAAACACCACAGAACCCCCGCTCCGACCATAGCGTTAATACACGGTAAACGTGCAGTTGTGGTCACAACCTCGATGGAAACCGGCAGCCGAGTTGATATATGGACCACGCACGCAAAGAAAGTCGTTAACAAATATAAATCCGAACTGCCTCCCTCGATAAATGTTGACGTGATTATCGACCAAAATCACTACACAACAGAGCGGCTGGTGTCTTTGTTCAATAATCTTCTCATGGCAATTTTGATTGTTCTTGCCGTTCTTTTTTGGCTTATGGGAATACGATCCGCTCTTATCGTTGGAGTATCCCTGCCCCTAACAATAGCAATGGTGTTAGGGGGACTGCACCTGCTCGACATCCCATTACATCAAATGTCAGTGACAGGCCTAATTATTGCGCTTGGCCTGCTAATCGACAACGCGATTGTTGTTGTTGAAGAATACAAACATAACAAAATCAAAGGTATTGGTTTTGGAGGTGCAATTAGCGCTAGCGTACAACACCTGTTTGTTCCACTACTGGCATCTACCGCAACAACTGCACTCGCATTTTTACCCATAGCTTTGACACCGGGAGGTATCGGAGACTTTACCGGAGCCATGGCGGTGTCGGTCATTTTGTCGGTTTCCAGTTCATTCATTCTTGCAATGACAGTCATACCAAGCCTTGCCGCCTTTATCGACAGAAAATTTCCGGGGCCGATAAGAAATATTGAAGACCAGCGACACTGGTGGGTGAACGGCTTTTCCAGTGAAAAGCTCAGCAACATATACCGTCAAACGATTGCCTGGTGTCTTAAAAAGCCCATCTGGGGTATTTCTTTGGCGCTTGTTTTGCCGCTGAGCGGTTTTGTGCTGGGGCAGCAGTTAACCATGTCTTTCTTCCCTCCGGTCGACAGAAACCAGTTTCAAGTACAGATAACACTACCGGCACAGGCATCGATTGAAGAAACAATGGAACGCGTTGAGAAAGCGCGAAAAGCTCTGCAGAGATATGACGAAATCGTTAGCAACCATTGGTTTGTCGGTGAAAGTGCTCCACGTGTCTATTACAACATGATGGGTAATAATGATGGGGTATCGAGTTTCGCTAACGCTTTCGTCACTACCAAGCACGTTGACGACCCACGAAAAATACTGGTTCCACTACAGAAAGAACTGATGGACTTATTTCCCGACTCCCGTGTTTTAGCCATTCCATTCGAACAAGGCCCCCCGGTTACCGCCCCTATCGAATTACGCATTGTAGGTAATAATCTCGATCAACTGAAAACAATTGGAGACCAGATTAGACTACTGCTGTCTGAGACAGCGGGAATCACGTACAGCTCGTCTTCAATTGCCGGCAGTGTTCCTCAACTATCCATTTATCCCAATGAGAACATGGCCAGCTTATTAGGTTTAGCAAAAAGTGACATCCCCAATCAACTGCAGGGAGAGCTGTCGGGAAATTTAGGTGGTTCAATCATGGAAGGAAAAACCGAAATACCTATTAGAGTTCGGTATCACGAGAGTGACCGCGGGCAGCTCTCATCATTTGATTCGCTGCCAATAATGAGTCCTGGCAAAAGCCAAGGCTATGCAGGAATTCCGCTTGAGCAACTTGCACACATTAGCCTCGAACCGTCTACGACACGGATCGATAGATATCAAGGAGAACGAAACATCACGATAACGGGCTTTCTGTTGCCCTATGTATATCCCAGCGTTGCCCTCACCGACTTCAGACAACGCTTAAACGATAGTAATATTCAACTCCCCGAGGGATATCGCATCGAATTTGGCGGTGAAGAAGAAGAAAGAGGAGAAGCTTTGGGTAGCATAGCCTCAACCTTTGTTATGTTCTTATGGCTGATGGTTGCTGTGGTGGTTCTCTCCCTTAACTCCTTTAGGTTTGCAGGTATTATAGGTCTGGTAGGTATTTTGAGCGTCGGTCTAGCGTTATTTGGCGTGTGGATATCTGGGTATCCGATGGGATATATGTCAATCATCGGTACCCTCGGTCTCGTTGGTCTGGCAATCAATGGCGCCATCATCATATTATCTGCACTCAAAGCCAACCCGCAAGCTTTAGCCGCAGACATTCCTACCTGTACAGAGATCGTGATGAGCTCTAGCCGTCACATAGTATCAACAACCGTGACAACGATCGGTGGATTTATTCCTCTTATCGTTTTTGGTGGTCATTTCTGGCCGCCATTGGCCATGGCAATTGCGGGGGGTGTTTTTGGATCCGCTTTGTTAGCCTTGTACCTGGTACCATCGATGTTCATCTATTACGCGAAAAAAGACTTGCGTAGAATACGCGAGTCCAAAAACTCAATAGTCCGAATCCCAGAGAACAAAGAGCTTGAGATTGTCGGGCGTAAGCAATACTAAAGAGTATTGGAAAACATTTCAGCAACTGAGACAATGACAAAAAAGTACCGAAAATACACGCTAATTGCTGCTAATATTTACCTATGCCAGAAAATGTAACAACACCCTCCTCCGTGACCCGTGCCGGGATCGTTCAATTAGCCTGGCCCATCATATTATCGAATATATCCGTCCCCTTACTGGGAATGGTAGATACCGCAGTCATTGGCAACCTGGGCCAAGCATCACTCATAGGTGCAATTGCGATTGGCGCATTGATTTTCAGCTTTCTCTTTTGGGGATTTGGTTTCCTGCGAATGGGCACAACCGGCCTGATCGCGCAAGCAGCAGGCGCGCGCAATCTTCCTGAAATAAGGGCAACACTTTATCGGGCAGTGATTGTCGGGATTGCTATCGGGCTTATCCTAATTGCATTCCAGACACCCATTATTTCAGTTGCTATGCAATGGCTTGGCGGTAGTTATCAGGTAGAGTCCGAAGCGGCTAACTACTTTAGCATTCGAATATGGAGCGCTCCGGCGACACTCACAAATCTCGTTATCTTAGGTTACTTTTTAGGTCATCAGGCAACTCGAACAACCTTAGCACTGCAATTATTACTCAACGGTAGCAATATCGTTCTGGACATCGTTTTTGTCAGCGGATTTGGCTGGGGCGTTGCAGGTGTAGCAAGTGCGACGTTAATTGCAGAATATCTAACGGTACTTTTTGGCGTATACCTGATTTACCAATCGCTCAGAACTGACCATCCGATAAAAACCGTTTCATGGCGACAATTGCTAGACACACACGCATTGCAACAGATGCTAACTGTTAATAGCGACATAATGATTCGTACCCTATGTCTGATATTCGCCTTTGCATGGTTCACTAACCAGGGTGCTCAAGCGGGTGATATATTACTGGCCGCGAACGCGATTCTCATGCAGCTCGTGAGCTTCGCCGCTTTTTTTCTCGATGGCTTTGCCTTAGCGGCAGAAAGTCTAGTGGGCTATGCCATTGGAAAAAGACATCGAATTGAATTGCGAGATTCTATCGTTTTGTCCACCCAATTGGCAGTATTGACGGCTATCATCATCACACTCTTGTATTTAGCGATCGGTGGGTTTGTCATTCAGTTTTTAACCAATGTTGAATCAGTCGTTCAGGCCAGTGATACTTTCCTGCCGTGGGTAATCGCATCACCCATTGTTTCGGTTTGGTGTTATCAACTCGATGGAATTTTTATTGGAGCGACGCGAACAGCCGATATGCGAAATGCGATGCTGTTGTCGCTAATGGTTTTTCTTTTAAGTTGGTGGCCTCTGCAGCACTATTTCGGCAATCATGGCTTATGGTGTTCACTACTGTTGTTTTTCGTCGTAAGAGCCCTGACTTTAGCGGTAAAGTTGCCTGCTATCGTTCCGGAGCTCTGGCAAAAAAGGCCTGTCCCCTAGGCATTATTCCCCGACTTTGCCCCACTAAGCTCACTACCCATACTTTGTTTCCACAGTCGGCAATTACAATTTATTTACCATCAGTGCGCTTAATGAGTTTCCTTCTTTTTGCTCAGGCGGTATCCTTCGGTTCCCTTGTTTTTTGCGTTCTCACAATGAAATCTTTGCATTACTACCTGCTCGGTACCGGTTCCTGGTTTTTTGCCTTCGGCATTCAATCGGTCGTATTCGCATGGCTCGTCACCATCGTATTGCACGAAACCCCTAAAATGGTTGGACTCGCGCAAATGGCACTGCTCATTCCCGCCACCTTACTAATGCTAATCGGCGGGAGCCTCGCTGACCAGTATGGGGGCCGGCGTATCGTAATTATTGCGCAGGCAGCAGCAGCTTTAGCCCCTCTCTATCTCGTCGCCTTGGTTGTACTCGATAGCCTGGATTACCAGGGCGTCATCATTTTCGCCATTTTTATGGGCTGCGCGCAGGCATTTGTTACGCCGGCCCGTGACAGCTTGCTAAATCAGGTTGCGGGCGGACAAATTCAACGGCGTGTTTTGCAAACTAGCATGACCCAGTTTGGCGTACAAATGTTAGGTTTTATTGCTGCATCTTTTGCCGATCGAACGGGCGCAGCCCTCATCCTAATGGTGCAGGTTGCGTCGATGCTTATGGGAGTTTATGCCTTTTATCGCTTGGATATCCCCAGCCCTGCTCCAAGAGCAAGAACGCAGGGAATATTAAAGGAAGTCACCGGCTCCATTGTTGAAGGCTATAAGACTGTTAGAGCATCGCCAAACATGAGAGCGGTGGTTATCCAAAACTGCGCCATGGGCATCTTTTTTATGGGCTCTTACATCGTTACCTTACCACTGCTCGTTCGAGATGTTTATCAGGGCGCCTCATTTGAATTATCATGGATGAACGCCGCAAATGCTTTAGGGTTGGTCACCACTATTATGATTCTATTGCGTTTTGGGGATATTCATCGACAAGGTCGGGCGCTAATCTTGGCCCATGCCGGCGGCTCTATCGCCTTAGCCAGCGCAGGCTTAGGTTTCGGCTTCACTTCGGTAGTTGCCTGCGTGTTTGCCTGGGGTATTTGCGGTGGTGTGGCGATGACAATGGCTCGTACTATCGTCCAAGAGCAGGCACCTGAAGGCCAAAGAGGACGAATGATGGCATTCCACTCTTTTTCATTTATGGGTTCCGGACCTATCGGAGCCTTGTTTTGTGGTTTTTTAGTCGAGCAAGTCGGCCCGAAGTCGGCTCTTATGGTAGCGTCAAGCCTAATGTTCGCGGTCATGTTTGCACTTAGATATTTTTCCAGCCTGTGGCGACTCGACAGTCGAGAACATAGACAGCTGTAACACCTGATCTTAATCTCATAGCCACGTAATACGTGCCTCCCAGAGGAAACTGACGTTCCGGTCTCACGCCTCTTTGAGTAGACTTTTGGGGACAGGATCTTTATCATCCACATAATTCCCTAAATGAACGGCATAAATCGTCGTTAGTGCCAACTATGCTTGATCGTTCGTTAAGACGACTACAAATTCGCCAACGCCTTTGGCTATTGGTTGCTCTGGCGATGACCGGATTTATCCTTGTAACCTTTGCGACGATTAACTACTCATCTCTTCAATTTATTGCAATGCAAAAGCAAAATACCCTAACTCAAGTGGAGGGTGCCCGTAAGATTGTTGAACACTTCTACAACCGGTCCCAAAGTGGAGAACTAAGCCGGACGGACGCGAAGCAACAAGCAATGAATGCCATAGAAGCACTTCGTCCCGATGAACGAACCTACTTTTATATCTATCACTCGTCTAATTTCATTTTGATGCACCCCTTTTTGAAAGCGCAAACATACCCCGACGAACCCCCGGAAATCGTAAAACAATCCCGCCAGCAGTTCGCCGACCAGTTAGAAGAGATTGCAAAAACACATAATATGAAAACGAGGATCGTAGCTTCCGTCGAATTATTTAACGAGGAACTGCCGGGAGAAACGTCTGGATTTTTCGAGTATCTCTATTTTATTGACGAAAACAATATCGGCGCAACCACTAAATTAGGCGATATCGGTGCCCCCACCAATGCTGAAAGTAAAATGGCCTACGGCACTCATTTCGAACCCTGGGACTGGGTTATCTTTGGTGGGGTTTTTCTCGACGACCTAGATCTCATATTCCGTGGCTTGGTTATAGAACTCATTGTACCGGTCCTGTTCGGAGCAGTGATTATAACGCTAATGGCATTAGTGATATCGTCATCGATAACCCAGCCTCTGCGGGACACGGTCAAAACCATCGAGTCCTTGACCACAAATGAACACTTTGAACAGGAATTAGACGATGAGAGCAGCGATGAAATCGGCGTATTGTCACACGCTTTTAACGCCTTACTCATCCACATCCGGGGACAATCCTCTCTATTGCGAGAGAAAAACCAGGACCTGGAACAACATCGACAACATCTCGAAATCCAAATCGAATCTCGCACCCACAATCTCGCCGTTGCGACCGAACAAGCTCAAGCAGCCAATAACGCAAAATCCGAATTTCTGGCTACCATGAGCCACGAACTGCGTACACCATTAAATGGAATTCTCGGAGTTTTGACACTCCTGAGGGACAGCGACATGAATGACAGTGTTCGAAAATCACTGGCCGTCGTTCAAAGTAGCGGGCAACAATTGCTGTCGATCGTCAACGACATTCTAAATTTTGAGAAACTGGATAGTGGTAATGTTGCAATAGAAAGTATCTCGTTTTCGCCACGAAATCTTTTTTCACAAGCTTCGACAGCATTTCAATTTGAAGTCGCACAAAAGGGTATTGATCTTGTCATCGATATCGACGAAAGCGTGCCGGAATTTTCTTTAGGCGACCCTCTTCGAATAAAACAGATTTTTAATAATCTGGTTTCTAACGCTGTTAAGTTTACCAGTAAGGGCGAGGTCAGAGTGACTTTGCGCTGTGAATCAGGTAAACAAAATTTCGTCATTAAGGTCAGTGACACGGGCATCGGGATTCCCGCAAAGCGGATAGATTCTATTTTTAGCTCTTTCGAACAAGCGGATTCTACTACGACACGGCAATACGGCGGCACTGGCTTGGGCTTGGGCATTTGCAAAAAACTGGTGGAACTAATGGAGGGTCGAATAGACGTCTCGAGCGAAGTTGGACAAGGCAGCTGTTTTACTGTGTTCGTACCTCTTCCCGCAACGACTATTGAGCCCGCGACCGACCACAACCTGTCAACCGACGAAATGCTAACTGATGCAAGTCAACTAAAAGTGTTAGTCGCGGAAGATAATGCTGTTAACCAGCTCGTCGTAAAAGGCTTCTTAAAGAAGTTCAACATTTTCCCGGATATTGTCGACAACGGTAATAGCGCGCAACAAGCTGTGATTTCCAACTCGGCAGATTATGACCTAGTACTCATGGACATAAGCATGCCTCAGATGGACGGGTACGAAGCTACCCGAACTATTCGAGAAGCGTTGGGCGATAACGCTAAACCCGCGATATACGCATTGTCAGCTAATGTGTTAGCCGATCATGTAAGGAAGTCAAAGGAATGTGGAATGAATGGCACTCTCATGAAACCCCTGGATATAAACCTGTTGCGATCTGTACTGGAAGAACAATTAAATGCTGGGGTTCAGCGCAAAGCTTAGCTTCCAGCTCATACGGACAATAAATTAAACAACTGATAGACCCCCACGTTAGGTATTGACTCGCACCCTGTCCTGCACCGCGCAGAAACTACAGGCCATTATCGCGTTGTTTATCCGCAGAATACAGTAAGTTATCGTCAATTAAAGGAATGGAGTTCACATGCTAAATCGCCGCAATTTTATTCGGTACTCTGTCGCTACGACAGGCGTGACATCGCTGTCGAGCTGTGCAGCACCTCGCCATACAATCACAATTGACGATCGTTTACCTGTCGGTCCTTTTAACGCCGACTCGACCGCAGAGGACGTAACCAACGGAATCGACCTCACGGGTAAAGTGGCTTTAGTAACAGGCTGTACTTCAGGTATTGGATTTGAAACTATGCGAGTGCTTGCGTTGCGCGGCGCCCACGTAATCGGCACCGGACGAACGCTGGAAAAAGCTCAGAGTGCTTGCGCAAAAATAAAAGGAACAACCACGGCGGTTGCGCTCGAGCTATCCGATCTACACTCGGTCGTTGCTTGCGCTAACTCCGTAAAGGACCTAAACGAACCGATCGATATGTTAATTTTGAATGCGGGTGTGGGTTCTTATACTAAGTTTGGGCTCATCAACGGAATCGAGAGTATCTTTCACATAAACTACCTCGGTCACTTTGTACTCGCGAACCATTTATTGCCTCTTGTAGAGAGCGCCGAGCAAGGTCGTATTGTACATGTAGGAAGTCGCATGGGGTATATGTCAGTTCCCGACGTCGGCATCGACTTTGACAACCTCAAAGGCGAAAAGGATTACGATTCTGAACTTGCCTACGGACGATCGAAGTTAGCGAATGCATTGTTTTCACTGGAACTTTCAAAGCAACTAAAATCAACGCGAACTACGTCTAATGTCATACATCCCGGTTTTGTTAAAACGAATATTGCCCGCAGTGCCCCGGCGTTTATGCGAATTGCGTTCGATATGTTTGGCTCTGTGATAGCAAAAACTCCGGCCCAAGGTGCCGCTACACAAAGCTACGTTGCTACGTCAGCACTATTATCTACTGTTAGTGGTGCGTATTTTGAAGACTGCAACCCGGTAAAAATTGAAGGGGAAAATTATGTCTTCGACGAAGCAATGGCAAGGAAACTATGGCTTTTATCAGAAGAGATGTCCGAAGGGTTTCTGATTTAGCCCTATCAACCCACGCTCTTTTTGTAGACACAATTAGGAAAAGCGAGACACCATTTTCCGATGATGGTCTCGCCCTTGCAATACACAACAGCTTCCTGGTTACCCCTCCATCACAACATAAATTCCGTTACATCTTACGATGTTTGATCGAGGGTACCCTTTACGCTCTCACCCGGTAGCCTGTGTTCGTTTCCGGATAAGAAGCACCAAACCATGTACATGTATATGTATATGTATACGCGAGATCAAGACACTTAAGGTTTAACAAACTTCAAAGTAAATCGATCGGTATTGCCAGTCACAGATTTACGACCAACCTCATAGCGTAGTTCGTCGTCCGGACGATAGTGTAGCGTTGAGTAATCTTCAAATCTAAAGCCAGCCGCTTGAATTTCTTTGATAGCTAACACAGGGTCGAACCGTCTTCCATTTTCGTCATTTGAACTTTGCATATGTCTTCGAGTATGGTCGACGACTGCATAGACTCCCCCGGACTTGAGCGCCTTAAATGCCGCATTGTTTATTGCGTTCCTACCCTCGAGATTAAAATTGTGGTAGTTGCGAAACGTAAATATAATGTCGAGATTATCCACACCTAGTTTAAATTCAGACACTGTATAGAGCGGTTCTCCAGGGGGCTTTTCTATTTTTGCTCCGGTATCAAGTACACTAATATTTTCAAAGCCCTGGGTTTTCGATAGTGTTTTAACCGCGCCAGTTCCCAATGCCACATAGAGTTTGCCCTTTTCGCTCAATATCGGCGCTAATAGCTTTGTGTACCAGCCGCCACCAGGGAGTAGCTCCAACACGCTCATATCATCATCCAGACCAAAGAAAGACAAGGTCTGCAAAGGCTTTCTGTTTTTATCTCTCGCTATCTCTTTGCTTTCTCTAACTTCGGCCGTCAATGCGGCTTTCAATTTACTCTCTACGTCTTTTTCAGCGGCAAAAGCGAAATTGGTTAAGAGGGGCAGCAAAAGTAAATATGTGATTCTTTTCATTTATTTCTTCCTTTAGTTATTTAAGTTATACCCAAGTTTTAGGACTTTTTTGAATTAATTTTTCGTGGAACTGCTCTTTTTGCGGCTTACGCATTCGACCGGATACTAGCCATTGCCATCACCCTGCCCTTTGCAGCCGACGCAACCTCGATGCATACTTCTTTGGCTAAACCCAAAGGAAGTGTGGGAATGAACAATCTAAACTCTAATCGACCGCCATTTTTCGAATACTCAGTCAAACCGTAATATAGCTGATGGACTCCCATTACACTAACGAAAATGCGAACGAAAATATGAAGTTCCGTTAGACCCCTATTGTTACGGTATTCTCCCGACATACGTAGAATATCTCCAGAAAAATAATAGGATAAGCCACGCACCCTGCGGTTACCGATCTTTCCCTCATTATTAACAGGGAAAGGAATTCGTGCATAATTCCTGTTTGCAAGTAGAAAACTGAGTTTCATTGACCAATTACCGCGCGTGGAGTGCCCTTCGTCGTCATATCTTGACTTCAATCTATCAAGCCTTCAGTCGAATCCCTTTTGACAAACCCTGTAAAAAGTACGGCAAAAAAAAGGCAGATGAGTCTACCGGCTGAAATTGTGAAAACCGTTGAAGGTTTGCGGTTCAATACCATACTCCATTCTCGATAAATATTACTCGGGCATTAATGACAGTCATTATTTTACCATGGCATTAATACTATTTTACATATATACTTGGTTTTAATATGAGAGCTGATAAGCTTCCGATTCCCACTCCTACATTAATGACCTACGAAGACTAGAAGAATGAACAAAGAAACAAGAGCCGAAATTAAAAGGCAGTATAAAGAAGAGTTTCACCCAAAGGGCATTTACTGTGCTAAGTGCAACAAAACCGGTTTGATGTGGGTAGACTCGTCGACAAACCTCACCAGTAGTGAAAACCGTTTGAAATTTAGCTTAAAAACAGGGACGCTACTCAATATAGACTTCCAAACGGCACTTAAAGACGCGGGACCGGAATCCTTCGATTTTGAAGTCTTGGAGGTTTTTGAAGAGGATATATCCCAATATGAATTGAATAAACAACTAAGGGAAAGACGAATATACTGGCAAGATACTTTGTCAGCAAAGAGTCTATATCGGTAAAGAGGCGATTCGACGAGGCAAGCTAGCTAGTGCCTATCCATAAACTAACAAGCTCAGTCATTGCGAGCGTTAGCGCGGCAATCTCATCCAGCATTGGCGC
>CAJVZD010000101.1 GCA_913019905.1 uncultured Cellvibrionales bacterium | reverse complement strand
AATCGGCTGGCGCTTCGCCCTCAAGGTATCCATGACTGAAGAGCAGTTAAAAGAGATTCAGGAAAATATTAAGAACCGAGCGCAAGCCGGTACGTAAGTGCACATATACAGCGTCTTTTATGGGGGTAGAGAGAAGCTACCCTTTCAATACTTCGCTGTTAACTAAGCACCACCCACTAGCCGTAGCGAATGATAAAACCACGGTCAAACGGAAGAAAAATATCGAAGCTGACGCTCTCATCACAATCGTCAGTGCCCTATTCGTTTGCACGCTAAAGGGCAACAATGTTGAGGCCGAATCGATTAATGCTCCGACACCAAAGCGGAAACTTCCCACAACCCGCGAGGCGGTTCTTGCAATCGTTAAGTGACGCTGTAGCATCTTCACCATTAGATTCGACCGCACCGTACCTCATACAAAAGCTGTCAATATTGTACCATCATAATGTCCTATAAACGGAATGTTAAGTGCCTTATATCGGTATAATGCTTCCAAAATAGGACATTAACTTGCTCTTAACTGTTTCTTTACATCTTATAAAGTGCAAAAATAGATACATTGTCGCTATTATCGTACGCAAAGTTCAATTAAGGGTACATAGATGGATATTGAAGACAGAGCGCCGTCAGCGATTGCAGAGGAGCTTGGAGAGCGGTTAAAACAGGCCAGGCTCAATGCTGATATAACACAAATTGAAGTAGCGGATCAAGCTGGTGTCAGTAGGAAAGCAGTTTTGAACGCTGAAAAAGGTAAGGGTCAGCTGGAGGTTTTTATAGCAATCCTATCGGCGTTGAGTCTTACAAGCCAGCTCGAGAACTTCCTTCCAGTACAGGAAATTTCGCCAATTCAATTATCGAAACTGAAAGGCCGCAAACGTCAACGGGCTTCGGGGCAGCACTCAAGCGATGAGCAGGAGGCCCCAGAATGGTAAAGCAGGTAATTAACGTAAATTACGATGATTATCTAGTCGGGGCCGTAAGCTTTGATACTGACACGGGTATAGGAGCGTTTGAGTATGATGGAAAATTCATAAAGAAGGGTATTGAGTTATCCCCTATCAAGATGCCCTTATCCCCACAAATATACTCATTCCCCGCATTAGGCTATGAAACCTTTAAGGGTTTACCTGGTTTGGTGGCAGATTCGCTACCGGACGATTTTGGGAACGCTGTGCTCAATGCCTGGGTTGCCTCGCAAGGTAAATCTCCTGCAGCCATCACTCCGCTGGAGCGACTGCAATACACAGGCAAGCGGGGTATGGGAGCATTGGAATATACACCCGCCACAAAACTAAAGAACCTGAATGCTTCAGGAAAAATAGAAATTGAGTCATTAGTCTCCATCGCACAGGAGATTCTGGATGGTCGGAAGGATTTTTCAGTTTCACTGAATCACCCTGGTGAAGAAAATCGGGAAGCCATGCTGTCACTACTTTCTGTAGGGATGAGTGCCGGGGGGGCGAGGCCTAAGGCGGTTTTGGCCTTTAGCGATGATTTTACTCAAGTGCGAAGTGGCCAGGTGAAGATGCCGGATGGCTTTACGCATTATTTACTGAAGTTTGATGGTGTGAATGAGCACCGTAAAGATAAAGAGACTTTTGGAGATCCACAGGGTTACGGCGCGATGGAGTATGTCTATTACTTGATGGCGAAACAATGCGATATCGATATGATGCCAAGCCGCTTGTTACAAGAGGGTAGCCGCCGCCATTTTGTGACCCAGCGTTTTGACAGAAAAGGCAACGGTAAGGTACATGTGCAAACGCTCAATGGATTAGCTCATGTAGATTACAAACAACCAGGTTCTTATTCATATGCTGAGCTTTTTGCGATTGCCAGAAAACTCCGGGTGTCGGCTAAGGACGCCGAAGAATTACTAAGGCGACTCGTGTTTAACATTGTGGCTCGAAATCATGATGACCATTCCAAAAACTTTGCGTTCTTGCTAATTGATAACAAGTGGCGGCTCTCACCTGCTTATGATCTGGTTTACAGTTATAAACCAGGTAGCAAATGGGTGAACAGTCACTGGATGAGCTTGAATGGCAAAAGAGATGACTTCACCCGCGAAGATTTTTATTCTCTGGAAAAGTTAGTGCCTAGCTTTACGAAGCAGAAAATTGACAAGATTATTGATAAAACTATTGAGCATGTCTCTACCTGGAAGATGCTCGCTAAAGCAAACGCTGTCCCAGAGTTTTTGATAAAGGAAATTGACTCTAATTTACGCTTATCGATTTAGAGGTAGTTATGTCAGAGGAAACTATAATAAAAAAGATTGAAGGCCTAATTTCTCATGTGAAAGAAGAGATGGGCGGCATCGATCGGGACCAGTGAATTAACACTGGATAGGCAGTACGTCTTATGACTTCAAAGACGCAGCCCATGCGATGTTTGGAATATTTAGTGGCCAGAGTAAAACATACACTGACCCCCAAAAAATGCAGCGATCGATTTTCTCAGCGGGGCAAAGCAAAAGCCACAAGCGTATTCCCCACTGCCCTCCTCGTCATCTTACTCAAGAAATAACTGCCTCCCGTGGCAATCACTACATACTGCCGATTTTCCCGGTGTTAGGTCATCGGGTTTGCACTGCCATCAAAGGGCAGTTCATGCGTCCATAGTTTTTCCCCGGTTTTCAGATCGAACGCGCGAAAACGTTTGTCCAGAGTGGCAGCAATAAATACCAGACCACTGCCGGTAATCAGAGGTCCTCCCAGGTTTGGAGTGCCCAGGTCAATTTCAAACGGTGCGCTAACAGGACCCATGTCGTGCACCGAACCCAGCGTACTTTCCCATAGCACCTCGCCCTTTTTCAGATCAACGGCCACCAGCTTCCCCCAGGGTGGCTTAGTACAAGGGATGCCGAGAGGGGAGCCCAAATTACCCATTTTCATGGCATAGGGTGTCCCTTTCATTCTCGCCAGCATGGAGCCCACTCCGGCATGGGTTGCACCGTCTTTTCCTGCAACGACGGGAACCAATTGACCAACGGTGGCCATGTTATTGAGATTCACTACGCCGATTTGTTGCTCGGAGTCCACGGCTATCCCACCCCAGTTTGCACCGCCCATTGCACTGGGCATATACAGCGTAGGTTCGGTAGAAAGCGGTGTAAAAATGCCCTCGCTGCGCAGGCTGCTGATAAGCTCTCGACACTTACCCTCATCCCAAAAGGTAAAACCCCAGGCATCCTCTGGCGTTATATGGGTATCGAGCAGTTGTAGTGATTCTTCTGGAAAGGGCTGGGTGGGTGACAGCCACTCGCCTTCCACCGCGCCCTGGGGAACCGGTTGCTCCTGGATCGGGTACACCGGCTCGCCGGTTAGTCTGTCAAAGGCAAACACGAAGCCCTGTTTGGTCACCTGGATAACGGCGGCAATCGTTTTGCCATTGCGCTCAATATCGGTAAGCACCGGCTGTGCCGGCGTATCGTAATCCCACAGATCATGGTGTACGAATTGGAAGTGCCAGGCCACTTCACCGGTGGCGGTGTTCAGTGCCACCAGAGAGTTGGCATAGCGATTATCACCCGGCCTAGCCGCACCGTAATAATCCGGAGACGGCGAACCGGTGGGGACATACAGCAGCCCCAGCTCTTCATCGACAGACATGGGGGCCCAGGCATTGGCGGCACCACTCACCAGCGTAGGGTTCTTTGGCCAGCTTGACGCTGCTGGATCATTGAGGTCAGTAGGAATAGAGCTAAATGTCCATTTGGCTTCACCGGTTCTTACATCAAAGGCTTTAACCTTTCCGGTCGGGGCATTAGCGTGGCTAAAATCCTGCACAGCTGCTCCAATCATCAGCACACCGCCCGCAATAACCACCGGCGAAGAGGTTTTAATGCCGCCGGGCACCTGAGCCTCCTCAGCCTTCACATCAAGTTGTAACTCACCATTTTGACCAAATCCTGGACACGCAGTGCCGGTACGGGCATCCACCGAAATTAGCCGCCGGTCCCGAGTGCCCCAGATAATACGGTTAGCGCAGTGAGCTGTGTTCTCCACTCGCGGATCTTTCCACCAGCTGACACCGCGACAAATATTGCTATGTCCGTTGCGATTCACCTTCGGATCATAAACCCAGCGTTCCTTGCCCGTTCCCGGATCAAGCGCAATAGCACGGCCAAATGCGGTGCAGAACACCAGATGCCCACCAGCCTCAGGTGGCAACAGTATGGGAGTCGGTTCGAATGACGTTTTTCCACCCGGGGCGTCAGGCTCCACGGTTTCACCCGTATCATAAGTCCAGGCGATGTCCAGTTTATCGACATTGTCGGCCGTTATCTGTGACAAAGCAGAGAACTTAGTGCCACCGCTATCACCGGCGTGGTGCGGCCAGCCGTAAGCTTGCAGCGGTAGTATCAGTGACAGAACCAGACCAGCTAGTCGTTTCATAGCGATGGTAGAGGGGAGCAGAAATTCGAAGGGCATTGCATGCCTCCTTACAACGAAAAATAGGAATAGGAACAGGGACGGAGTATAAGAAGAACAAATAGAACACACGGAATCATATTCGGCCATACTTGCAATGCCGGGATGAAGGACTCCTCACCATCGCACCGCCGATTCGACGCAGCGGAGAAAAGCACAAGTAGCGTCTATTCCCAATTTCCACCGAGTTGCGTATAGTGTTCAGCGAATCGGGAATGGAATCATATTCGGTCACGCGATGGTTTGTTTCCTTAAATGACTATTTACAGCCACTGAGTTACCGTCACTTAATGACAGTCACTTAATTTCAGAGAAAGGCACTGGGAGCGAGCGATGAAAACAAATCGGCTTCAGCGTGATCTTTTTACGCAGCTATTATCCGAGTTAGAGAAGGCAGGAATTAGTCCTGAACAGCTGCGTAGGCAGTGCCGGATAAACGGAATGTCGGCGTCAGTTTCAAGTCGGAGCGTAATATTTGGAAGTGATTCATTGGTTCTACTAGAGACGGCGGTGGAGCTCGCGGGTGATCCTAGTCTGGCATTACGTCTAGGCCAGCGGATTGGGATCAACAGTTATGGGGCCTTTGGTTTTGCCTTGATGAGCTGTGCCAATCTAAGGGAATCTACAGAGTTATTGCTACGCTATGGGAAAGTGTTTTTTGAACCAAACTGGCAATCGCAGGAGCATGACGGTGGACTTTTGCTACGCTTGAACCTTACTAGGGGTACTCCAACACAACAACAGCTTGTCGCTGAACTGTGCTTTTCACAGTTGAGTTTTATTGGAAGCTCGCTTTATCGAGGCCGAATAGAGGGGGCACAGATACACTTCACATTTCCCAAGCCCGCTCACGTTAACAACTATCAGTCGGTGTTAAACGCAGAGGTTACTTTTAGCGCTGAATGCAATCAATTGTTTCTGCCTAGACAGGTTCTGGACACCCCGGTTAAAACGGCAAATAGTTCTGAGCATATAGTCTTTCATCAGCAGTGCGAGGAGATGTTGCACGGCCTCGCCAGTGCCCAGAAAACCACAGCCGAGGTGCGGCAGTTGCTGATCCAATCCGCCGGCGACTTTCACGATATTGCCCAGGTGGCTAAAGATCTCAACATGAGTGAACGTACCCTGAGGCGCAGACTGAAGTCAGAATCGACCAGCTTTAGAGCGACCTTTGAAGAGGTTAGGGACTTGCTCGCCAAGGAGTATCTGGCCAAAACCGATTTGATTGTTGCCGAGATAGCGCACCTGCTGGACTATGCCGAGACGGTGAACTTTCGCCGGGCTTTTGTCCGCTGGAACGGTGTTACTCCCATCCAGTACCGCCAGCAGCAGACCGCGTAGGCACTATTGAGTCCGTAGTACAAATAGGGGGGCGGAGGGATTAAAAACTAGACAACGCACCCAAAAGGGAAGATGGGTATTGATTAAAATTTAATCCCTCCGTCCCGAATGGCACTAAGTTAAGCGCTATTATCATGAGAAAATGCCAGTAAAAATAACCACTCAATGGCATAATTAGCCATGCAAAATCATACTCCATTATTCCCCAGCTTTCATCTGCAGACACTACGCAGAACGCCTCGTTCAGCTCGACAGGTTTTGGCGGAAAAAGCCGAACATCTGAAAGAGAAATCCTTCAGTCAGCTAGGCGAGTGTTTTGGTAAATTTATTCCAGAGCGCCATCTGCAACCAACAGAATCAGGCACACAAAGTCGCCGGCGATTTTTCAGTAAAGAAAACACGTTCTGGGCCTTTTTCTCTCAAGTGCTGGATGCTGATGGAGGATGTAAGGAGGTTGTTCGCAAACTCCAAGCCTATGCCGCGATGAAATCAAAAAAACTCCCCTCTTCGTCGACAGCGGCTTACTGCCAAGCACGAAAAAATTTAGACCAATCGAGTCTTGAAGCAATACTCCAAAACACATCAACTCAGCTCCAGAGGAAAGCTGCCCCCGACCGACTCAATGGCCGACGTGTAATTGTTGTTGATGGCACGGGGGTTAGTATGCCCGATACCGATGCGAATCAGCGGGTTTGGCCGCAACAGCGCAGCCAAAAACCGGGTTGCGGATTTCCCCAAGCTTTTATTTGCGCCTGTTTTTGTTTGCAAAGCGGTGCGTTGCTGAGTTATGAGTTGGGGAACAAAAAAAGCCATGAACTACCTATGTTACGCAAGCAATGGGGCACGTTCCAAGCGGGTGACATCTTCCTTGGGGATAAGGGTTTTTGTAGCTATTTTGACGTTTTCAGCTTTAAAGATAGAGAGGTTGACTCCGTTATCACGCTCGCCCGCCGCATTCCTGTCACCGAGACTGAAGCACTTAAAGTGCTAGGCAAAAATGATCTGCTTATCCACTGGAAAAAACCAAAGGTCAGAACCAAAGCCTCTAGTTATTCGCAAGAAGATTGGGAAAGTATGCCGGAAACTTTGCTGCTTCGACAGATCAAGGTGACCGTTAATCAAGCTGGTTTTAGAGTCAGTTCATTTTACGTTGTCACCACTTTACTCGATGCTGAAGAATACCCCGCCAGCGAAATCGCTGATTTGTATTTTCAACGCTGGGATGTTGAACTCTTTTTTCGCGATATTAAAACAACGATGGGCATGGATATTCTGCGTTGCAAATCACCAGACATGGTGCGCAAGGAAATTCTGATGCACCTAATCGTCTACAACTGTATTCGTTGCCTGATGGTTGAGGCTGCAGCAGGGTGCGACGTAAAGGTACGCCGAATTGGTTTTAAAGGCAGTGTACAATCGCTACGGCAGTGGGAACCGTTTTTGAACCAAGCAAAGATCAACCGCCAGGAACAACGCCGCTTAGTCCAGCTTCTTTATGACTCGATTGCGAGTAATATTGTCCCAGAGCGACCAGGAAGAAGCGAGCCTAGAGCTGTTAAGCGGAGACCCAAACCATACCAGATCTTGAATCGGCCAAGACATGAAATGAATGAGATAAAACATCGGAGTAAATACCGTGCTAATGTGGCTTAACTTAGTGCCATTCCCCTCCGTCCCCTTAATCTCACCCCCGTAATCTCACCAAAAATACAGCCGATCTCTGGCGACGCCCTTCAACTAAACAGCATCACCACCCAACACCGCTGGTGTTTCGCAGTATGTGGTCAGGATGTACCGTTGATGCGCTTCAACCCTGTCGGTCAGCACCTCAGCAATACCAGGAATACCAGCGTTCCTCGCGAAATACTTCAACATGCCCTGGTTCTGCTTGGTCACCGGCATGATCTCGGGTGGCGGAACCAGCAAGCTCATACTCATGGTCGCCCAGTAGATGTCAGCTGCTGAGACCGAGTCACCCACCAGGTAACGCGAACCAGCCTTTTCCTGGGCCTCCAGGCGACGGGCAATCAAGTCGACAATCTCAGCCATTTTCTTTGGTGCCGAGGTGCTGGCGTCCTCGTTATATCCATACTTGCGCCCGAGTGGGCTATCTCCAAGGATCCTCATATTCCAAACGAAACCGTCTTCTCCCAGGACGATGGCGCACAACCCGAACATGGTGACCCGGTTGCCAAAGCCATCAGGAATCAGCTTGGGGCTGTCTGCTGATCCGATGCGTTCCACCAACGCAAGCTGCTCCGTCCAGACATTCCGGGGTCGCTCATCGTTGTGGAACAGGGTCGGCAGGCTGGTCTGGCTGGTGAGCTCAAAGAGCCGCGCCTGCCGGTCCTGTCCGGTGGCCTTATCAACGCCCATCATCGGATGCATCGCTCGGATGAGCGGCACACCTTTCGCGTAGCAGATGTTTTTTAGGGCCTCAGAATAGAGAGCTGGAATGCCAGGGATGAATGTCACCCGGGTTCCGCTGGTCATTGCCGCTGCTTCATCAAGGGTGATGAATTCCGGCGTTGTACTCGTGTTATTTGATGCAGTCATGATGTACTCCTTCTGACATTAGCTGTGTTTTGGCTATCTCGTTTAGATCTCTCGTTTAGACGTCGAAGTCGCTAGCACTATGACGTTCTACTACTCGTGTCTCTTCAGGTCCCCAAAGTCGGTTAACTCGGCGTCCACGTTGAACAGCAGGCCGCGCCTCAATTTCTTTCGCCCAGCGAATCACATGCGTATAACTTTCGACATCAAGGAATTCGGCGGCAGATTATATGTTGTGCAAGACGCAAGCGCCATACCAGGGATAGGTCGCAATATCTGCAATGGTATATTCGTCCCCACAGAGGAACTTGTTGTTTAATAGGTCGATCTTCTGGCTGAGCATCCGCAAGTGGCAAGTCGATTGAGAGGCGCACTCGATGCCCACAACGAAGCACAGGCCGAGCCACGCTGGCCCTGGGCGACTTCCAGTGCCGTCAACGTCGATCGAGACCTGTCCCAGGATGATCAACCGGAAGACGAGTTCAGCTACTCGTCGAACTGACACGCTAAAGCTGCAGAATTCCTTTGGCCACGATCCCAACTTCGTTCCATCACAGCCTGCGTTCTATTATACACGGGCGATCGAGAATCCGACCTGTCGTTGGTCTAACTGAGATGACCTGCCATCGATCGGTGCATGTGCATCAACATCCTGCCGGCCCTGCTGCACCGATATCCCTATGAGGGTCGCCGTTGCACTCTTGGTCATAGACATACTTCGCAAAGGCGTATCCCCATCAAAACCGTCGGCATAGCGCTCGGCGATCAGCTTTCCCTGACAGCTCACCAGTACCGCCAGCAGCGGGTTGCGTAAGCAGTATAGTGTCCGCGTGAATGGAGCCGCTCCTCCCCGGGGCGAGTAATGGAAGAAAGCAGCCAACGACTGACCGGAAATGATTCCCCAGAACTTGCAGCTCAAGTGTAAAGTGTCTCGGTTTTCAAAATGCCTGTAGATGACTAAAGAACCAGGACACTACCCTTGTATTTTTGCCAACACTTCAGCTGATGCTCCAGTTTTACGTTACTTACCTAATGGAAAGCCGAATGAAAAGGATCCCCAACCATGAAAGTTAAAAACTGGTTTTATGCCTCCGATGCTGTGGGTTCAGATCACGCTGCTTACGCACTGATGATTATTCGACGCTCTCTTTTCACGGTTGCCTTACTGTACTCTCCACTGGCTTTCTGCGCCGATATTTCAGGAACCTGGAAACACACAAAAAATCCCGCCTGGATTGAGATTCGGCTGGAGGACAGTAGCGCTATAGTGGTTCGCAATGACAAATTTCCCGAACGAGTTGGCAGAGAGGTTCTGAAAGAAATAACAATTAGCAGTCCGCAACAAAACCTGTGGACTGGTCTAATTTACGTTGAGAAATTGGGTGACTACAAGTCTGTGGAAATTTCCTTGCCTGAAGAAGAGCGAATGCTGATTACGGGTAAGGTCGGTTTTTTGAGTCGCACCGCAGAGTGGGTGCGCGTTAAAAGAATCGACTAATTCAAAGGCCGTCTACAACCTATACAGATTCGAGTAACAACGCTATTGCCGTGCTCCGAATGGCTAGGGTCAAGTATCCACAAATAGGGCGCTTGTTAGACCTATACTCAACACTGAATAATAAGTTTTTTATGACAATCTGACGTGATTTTTTGCTTCTTATGGCAGTTGAACATAGTGTTAGTGTTGGCGTTGTTCTTGAATTTCTTTTGCAAGCCAAACTTTTATAAGAGATTGATATGGCATATCTCGTTTATTAGCCTCTACTTTAATGCTGTCTAATAAACCTTGCGGCAATCTCAGTGAAATGGTCTTTGTTGAAGGCTTAAGGTTAGGTAGTACTGCTCGCTCAGCTTTGCTTAAATCCAAGTAGTCACCAGAATCATGGCTTTCCCAAAAATCACGCTCTTCCTTTTCAGTTTTAAAATTGGGTATTTTTTAAGCTTCATCATAGGTCATTCTCTCTTTTCGATGCATATCGCGAGCTGAATTCACGCGAATTAACGTGCCATTTTCTCTAAAGGTAAAAGCAATATGCAGTTTTCTACCGTCATTAGACTTACCGTATGCGTGGTATCGAGTTTCCTTCATGCCATGCTTATCATCAATCAGGAGCAGCAGAGGATCATTAAAAAATACCTGCTCAGCTTCCGCCGGGTTAACATTATGCTTTTCTTGGCTTTTTCTAGTATTTCCATCATCCCAGTCAAAACCAATAACGCTGCTAAAGTTAATCATAGTCCGTATATCGTCAAAATAGGTCAAGGCGCTAACAAAGCCAAGCACTATGAGAGGAGCATTGCTAACTTTACACTTAGCCTAGCCGTCTCAACCCGATATCTTACTCCGGCACACCATTCTCAAATACGTTAATAGATTGGTTGCAAGGCGCTTGTCTTTCAATATCGTAGTTGGATTCTGCCATTGAATCGGCTGAGAAAATAATGTCCGCGTCAGGAAAACTCAAGATTTTTCGCGTTTGCTTTTGTGACGCGTCGCTTAGATTGGCAAAGTTCTCACGAAGTATTTCTAAACAGTAGACGCGATATCGTGAGAAAGGTAGCTGCTTGTAAGATGCACTCTGAACGTTTATGGCAAACTTATTATGCTGTTCAGCAAAGGCTAGCACCGTAAACAATCATCGACTCAAGATCCTTTATTTTGTTAACAACATAGTTTCAACACCCGTACCCTCAACCACTTCATCGACACTGGCACGCTCCGCCTCGCTGAGCGCCTGGTATAGCTCGTTAGTCCAGCGCAGGCATTTGGCCTGATAAGGGAAGGTCTGTTGGGTCCAGGTTGCGCCATCAATTTCGGCATCCCAGATCTTTTCGCCGGCTTGAACAGCGCGGGCGTTGGCCAATTGCGCGAGGGCGTACATCCGACCGATTTCTTTCAGCAGGCCGCGCAAGCTCTCGGGCTGATCCGCCAGGCTAATCCAATCTTGTTCGCTTGGCTCAAGCCCACTCTGGTCACGCATAAGATCGACCCAGGCGACAGTGCGTGGAGAAACCTGATGGGTAATCGCTCTGGGCGTGGGGTCAAATCCCACCAATTGGCTTAACTGGCCATAGAGGCCAAAGTCTCCCGCAGCAGGACGGTTGCCCAACATATACTTCTGGTTAGATAGATGATTTTCCAGTGCGGCAAGAAAACGCCGATAGCTGGCGTCGATCACCGGTGCTGTTGTGTCATTGGAACCCACCACGTAAAGACGGCTGACCTGGCGCTCCTCGACCCAATGTTTGAAACTTTTGTGGTCATCTTCTGGCATGGCCACATTCATAGTAAGCGGTAACAAGGTGCTGGCATTATCCGCGTCTAACTTTGCATGCCAGCGATAATGGAACATGTACTTGGTACACCACTCGTCAGCAAAATCTTCGATCAAGTAATCGACAAAAGCGAGGGCAGGATCACCCGGTAGAACCGAACGATCACCAGCAAGCCCTTCAAGGCGTCGAATAATCGGTGTGGAGTCACAGACTGCCTGTGTATGGCCTTCTTCACCAAAGAAAAACGTAGGTTCGAAGATGGGTCGGGGCTTGTCCACCCCCATTGCATCACAAACCTCTGCGGAAATGCCCCACTGTATCGCATAAGGCAATCGTCGATAGCGCAGTAGCGCAACCATTTTTTGTGTGTAGGGTGATCCAACACCCCCTACCAGCCGAATTGGCTCATCATGCGCCATACGTTATCCCCTGGAAATCTGAATTATGGGCGATTGACAACAATGTCGTTACTGCCAATGGGCAGCTCAAACCACATAAGGTCTTCTGTGAGAAGGAAGTTGTCTGGTGCTCCCCGCAAGAAGACATCTTTCAATAAGGAAGTTGGCGGCACAGGCACCAGGTGATAGAAGGCCACCATATCTACATCCGATTTCTCGCCGAGTTCAATAAGGGACTCCGCTGAAGCGTGGTAGTCCATCACATCAGCAACAATCTTGGATTGTCGTGACTGGCCTGCTGCGCCCATTGCCTTCGAGAGAGCTGATACGGTCGGCAGTGATAATGCATCGTGCAACAATAGATCAGCTCCATCGACTATCTTCAGCGTGTTGCCGTTGACATTGCTGTCGCCTGAAATAACAACGCTGCGGCCGCGGTAGTCAAAACGGTAACCCACGGCAGGCTCAATGGGTGGATGCTCACCAACGTAGGCGGTTATCGTCAGATCTCCATCCTCAAGGATGACGCCCGGTGAAATCGTTTTGTGCTCCAGGACACCGACGGCCGGTGGTAGCAAATCTGCCCCATGGTGACCCGTGCGATAAATTCGATCCTGCCGGTAACTGGCATTCACACCATTGACCACCTCATCTACACCCTGAGGGCCATAAATCGTCAACGGCTGTGGTCGCCCCTGTACCCAGGAGTTGAGGTTCACTTCATAAATTTCTGCGATGTGGTCCGAGTGAAAGTGCGTTAGCAATAGACCATCCAGTTGACTTGTCGGTAAGCCCAGGCGGCTGATGTTGTCGGTAGAACCGGCGCCGGAGTCGATTAGGTAGAAATGCTCTGGCGTTATGACCGCAATACAAGCTTGCGCCTGCCCCATCCCCAACGGCGATGCGCTGCCACAGACGTAAACCCTTAGGTTTTCTGATTCCGATAGAGGCGCGGTGCCGCGTTTGGCGAGAAGTGCGGTGCCGCGTTCAAGTAATGTATCTTGTACAGCGGGTAGTTTGAGTAAAGCGCGGCCAACGCCGATAATAATCACTAGGCTGAGAAGTAGTATTACCGCTTTTTTCATAACGTAGACCTCATGAAGGTATGTGGGCTTATTTTTGCTAACTAGTGCGCATCCAGAAACTAATAAACTCAGTCATTGCGTATATGGACTCCCCCGGATTTGCAAGACTAACGTGAAAACAGATTGAAAGATGCGAGCGTATATACGGGCTCATTTTATGAGGACGCTATCCTCGGCCCTTGATGTGTTCGCACCTTCATGCCTCTTCGAGCCGGCGGTTTTTTTCAACCATCGCAATGATCAGGTTCCATGAAGGTTGGTCTTACCTGTTTTTTTACGTCTTTCGTGCAAAAACTCTTTAAGCTTTTTTTTGTGTAACTGATTAATTTAATTCACGTGCAATAATACGGCTTTGTAAGGTTCCTTGTAATACAGCATTGACCAGGCTGTGCGCACAGTTTTATTCGCCAAGGCAACCGCTGCTCTGCCTTTGCCGCGGCGAGCAATAAGCGCTTTTAACCAACGCTCTTTTTCCGTCTTCGGCTCTCGCCTATCTACTTGTTGAATCACTGAATGGGCGCCGGTAATTAAGGACGATCGCAATCGCTGGTTGCCACAAAATTTACCGATTGTTCCTATTTTTACTTTGCCGCCACTGCTGTGTTGCTTCGGTGAAACGCCAATACAGGCTGACGCATTACGGCCATTTTTAAAGTGACGCCCATTGCCTAACTCTACATAGAGACCAATCGCATTCTTTACACCAACACCTTCCAGTTGAGCTAACTGTTGGCAGTGTTCGCTTTCTTTCATTCGTTCTTTAAGCCGGTTATCCAAGACGTGAATACGTTCACTTTGGTATTTCCATAGCTGCCACCCCTGAAATAAACTCTCTCTAGCGCAATGAGGTAAGCCATTCTCGGCATCTTCTAATATTAACGGCATTTGTGCTTTCAGCTTGCTGATACTTTTAGCTATCTCTATACCAAACTCGGCCAATAAACCACGCAGCATATTCCCTGTGGCTGTTAATTGATCCGACAGGTGTTTCGAGACGCGCAGATCGGTTTGCAGGCTTTGCTGTTCCAGTGTCTTGATACCAGCCGGTTTAATCGTTGCTTGCCCCGCAGCAATCCCTGTTGCCAATGCATCATTTGAATCCGTTTTGTGCCCCTGCCGATAAGCGGCTACGGCTTTGGGTGGTAATAGAACGGCTTCATGACCATATCCCTGAGCTTTCCTGGCCCAGTGTTGAGCACGACCACAGGCTTCGAAGGCCACCAAGGAAGGTTTTTGTTTGGCCAGATAGTGCTCAAAACGACTGGCTCGCATTTCCCGGTTACTGATCACTTCGTTCGCCTTGTTTAGGACGCAAATTTGAAAAACATTTTTTGCTAAATCAACAGCTATCACGTTATGCTTGTTCATGTGTGGCTCCTCAACGTTTTTTGATTCGAAACTTGAACGTACTCCCATAGGGAGGGGGAGTCCACACATCGAGCGTTAGCGCGGCAATCTCATCCAGCATTGACGCGGGTTGCAAGAGATTGCCGCGTCGAGGCGTCGAACCGCTCGCTCGCAATGACGGATTAAAAAAAAACCTATTTCTGGACGGGCACTAACTAGTGAACGGGTGAAGATCAATAGCTTCAGTAAATCGCCCGGATCATTTCGGGCTGCTCGAGTCTAATAGATTGATTGCTGCCTTTGGTCTTAAGAATCGACAGGCCATTAGTGGAATTCCAATTCGTTATCATTCAGACGGCCAAGACGCAAACCGATAAAGTCTCTGATGTAATTTTGGTAATTCTTCCAAGGTAAGCGATTGCCATTCTTGGGCATCATCTCTCGTGCACGCAACACATAACCTGCGTCGAAATCCAGCAGGGGCACTTCTTCAATGTCCCCCTTCATGGTCGGAGTCACTGATGAATAGTTTCCGCGGTTCATTTTATTTAGTAATCGGCAAACGTATTGTCCAGTTAAATCGGTTTTTAAAGTCCAGGAAGAATTGGTATAGCCCACGGTAAATGCCAGATTGGGCAGGCCAGAGAACATCATGCCTCGGTAAATATAATGCTCGGTTATATCGAGTTCCTTGCCATCAATACTGTGCGTAACACCACCAGCAAATTTTAGGTTCAAACCCGTCGCTAGTATCACGATGTCAGCATCAAGCTGCTTGCCAGATTTTAGTTGAATGCCGTCGCCGTTGAAC
>CAJVZD010000100.1 GCA_913019905.1 uncultured Cellvibrionales bacterium | reverse complement strand
CGAGTATTGTAGTCGAGCCTGGCATTGAGTGAGCCGCCACTTGAGGTCGTGTGAGCGTACTGAGCAGATAGATTGAATGTCCAGTCGGGAACATTGCTTACAATAGTATTCTCACTCTCTTAAAGGCACAGAAAGCTAAAGGTGTTTGCACCATTAGCTCGGAAAACATGGCTCTTGGACTCGCGCTGGCGGCTAATGACACCATCGGTCTCGAAATGTTTGAGGACCTTCCCGGCCTTGATGCGGTACTCATTCCCTTTGGCGGTGGTGCCGGTACAATTGGTATCGGTTCTGTCATCAAAAACCTAAAACCTAAAACCTAAAACCTAAAACCTAAAACCTAAAACCTAAAGCTAAGGTTGTTGCCGTGGAAGGAGAGCATGCGTTTCCCTTATCCATGTCGATGACCGCCGGAAAGCCTGTGAAGACACTGATGCAACCCAGTTTTGTTAAGAGTATCGGCAGTGTTTCGGTATTTGATGAAATTTTCCAGTTTTCCAAGCACATTGTTGATGACGTTCAGGTTGTTTCTACCGCCTCGATAGAGGACGCCATTCGTATTATTTCGTCGAGAAGCAAGGTGATTGCCGAAGGCGCGGGTGCCGCCTCGGTAAGCGCGGCGCTACAGGATCCCTCTCTTAAAGGAAAGAAGATAGTTTGCATGATTTCCGGGGGCAATATCGACATCAACGAATACTTGAAAATTTTTCAAGGTGAATCTGCCTGAGCTTCATTTATACAGCAGGTTTCATCTCTGCGTTTTGCAGTGCGGAGTGCCATGCAATGAAAACCCCTTAAACTTCAAGGGGTTTCAGTAGGATTTGGTGAGCAAGGTCTACTGAATTGTAATCGTCGCTATTGATTCTCAACTGTGGAAAACGGCTTGCCAATTTTGTCTGTACCTCCCATCCGGGTATCTCCGTAGAATGATCATAAATATTGATTCGCACAGTAGTATCAACACGGAGAAGGAACAATTGTGAGTATGTTAAGAATTGGCCAGAGCGAGCTGCTGATCTCTCGTATGGGCTTAGGGTGTATGGGTATGTCTGAGTTCTACGGGCCGACGGATGATGCCGAGTCGCTTCGCACCTTGGCTCGAGCTCGTGATCTAGGGGTAAACTTTTTCGATACAGCTGATATGTATGGCCACGGTGACAATGAGCAGCTTCTCGGGAAGTTCGCAAAGACTTGTCGTGATGAAATAGTTATCGCAACAAAATTTGGCATAGTGCGTGATCAACCTGGGAGCTATTCACGCTCTATTGAAAATGACCCATCCTACATTAAACGAGCTTGTGAGGCGTCATTGCGTCGACTCGGCGTAGATGAAATCGATTTGTACTATGCCCATCGGGTTAACCCCGATCAGCCGATAGAAGAGACTGTGGGTGCAATGGCTGAGCTGGTTAAAGAGGGCAAAGTTAAGGCAATTGGCCTGTGTGAAGTGTCAGCAGACATGTTGTCAAAAGCCAATTCTGTTTTTCCAATAAGCGCTGTGCAAACGGAGTATTCATTGTGGACGCGTGGGCCTGAAAGAGAGCTGCTACCGATGTGCGAAGAGCTCAATGTTAGCCTGGTTGCCTACTGCCCATTGGGGCGTGGTTTTTTAACGGGGCGGCTCAGTGGTACAGATGATTTCTCTACTAATGACTTCAGGCATTCTGTCCCTCGATTTAATGGCGACAATTTACCCCGCAACCTTCGAACGACTGAAAATGTCGCGGCAGTGTCCAGGCGTACGGGAATGACTCAGGCGCAAGTGTCACTCAATTGGCTGCTTTCTAAGCACAGGAACGTTATCCCTATACCCGGCACACGGAATATTGAACATCTGGAAGAAAATGTTGCGACTTTAAATTCCACGATGAAAATGGACGATGTTAAAGAACTGGATAGGGCAATGCCTATAGGTATTGCACAGGGAGAGCGTTATTCAGACGAGGGAATGAAAAACGTTTTCGTTTAAACTGTTTCGTTTTTCGGCTCTTAACTTGAATATTAGTAGCTGAAATTAAGGTGACTTTTTGGTGCTTCGGCACCTTTTTTTATGTCTGAAAAGTATCTTCCATTTTTAGAAATCGGCTTGGCATCGATCCACCTATATTTATTACATTGGATGGCTCTACACTTCTCTGGAACGCAAAACAACGACTGCAGCAACATGCGTCAAATGAGGAGAGAGAGTTATGAACATCAATTTCAATACAGACAGGACCAGCTACAAAAGAAACGGTTTTTTCTTTCGTCGGCCTTTGTCGTCGGCCATAGCATTAACCTTAAGCCCCTTGATGATGTGGCAAGCTTCTTCGAAGGTTCTTGCTGCGGACGATAATTCGTTCATGGAGCTCGAGGAGGTGGTTATCACCGCTCGAAAACGCAATGAAAGTCTATTAGAGATATCAGATTCAGTCGTGGTGATGACCGATGAAAAAATTACCGATGCAGGTATTGATAGTGTAGAAGACGTGAGCTTGTTAGTGCCTAATTTTTCTTTCGTCAATACGCAAAACCCTGGCACGGTATTTATTAACATGAGAGGTATCGGGCAGTTTCGCAATGCAGAGCCGCCGGTTGCCATTGTGGTTGATGGTGTGCAGTTGACTAGTACCGACGCCATCAGCCAAGAACTCTATGACGTGCAGCAGATCGAGGTGTTAAAAGGTCCTCAAGGCGCTTTCTTTGGGCGTAATGCGCCAGCGGGAGCCATTAATATTACAACTAAAGCTCCCTCTGAGGAAAGTGAAGGCAGCATCGAGGTAAAGTTAGGTAACGGTTCCTATCAATATTTAAGAGGGCTTGTTAGCGGTTCCTTAGGCGACGAAACTTATGCGCGATTGTCTGGGTCCATCAGTGATTATGACGGCCTTTTGGGAAATATAACGCTGCATGAAAAAGTCGACTTTGCGCAGGACAAAAATCTACGGCTTCGTATTATTTCCGATTTGACTGACACTGTGGCCTTAGACTTCCGTGCGTCTTATTCGGAATTGAATTCAGGTTCATCTTATTTTACGCCGATTGTGGACGAAAATAACAGAACTCTGGATGGCGCCACAGACGTGTTTTCGGATATTCAAGGGGATATTCTTGGTGAGTCTGATCGGGAGTTGAGCGAAATCGCGCTAAAAATTGACGCTGATTTGGGTTTTGCTACCTTTACATCAGTTTCTTCTTATACCGACACAAATGAAAGCTTTTCTCAGGATATAGACTTCAGTGTGGCCCCCATTCTCGATTTCTCCCAGGCGCGATCGGTAGAGGCCTGGAGTGAAGAAGTTCGGCTTAATTCAAACGATGGCGGTGACTGGCAGTGGCAAATTGGTGCGTATTATCTCAGTAGTGAACGTACGATAAGAACAAGCCTCCGCGGTAACCTTGCCAATGTGTTGACATGGCAAAATGCCTGGAATCCGAGTTTTGGTGGCGAACATAATCCCCTTGTTGGTTTTAGCGAATTTGAGGGCGCCGGGTACGATCTAAATCCCGCTAACGCATTTGATACCTTGGAAGAAAGTAATGCCTATGCTGTTTTTGGAAACCTGAGCTACGACCTTAACGAGAGTTGGAGCCTAACGGCTGCGCTGCGTTACGATGTGGATGAAAGGGATTTTTATGACGTTTTAGGTACCAAGAATGCAATTGGTAGCGAGAAATTTAGTGAGGCCCAACCGAAGTTTCAGGTGTCTTATCAGCCTGCGGACTCAATAAATATCTACGGTTCGTGGGGTGTTGGATTCCGCAGTGGAGGTTTCAACCAGGTTCTTAATGTTACTCGCAGCTATCCTGCAGAAGTGGTAGAGACCATTGAGTTTGGCTTTAAATCAAAGTTGTCTGATAACGCTATCAGCCTCAATGCGGCGCTGTTCTATACAGAGATTGAAGATCGACAAGACTTCACCTTCATAGCCGGTGCCCAAACAATTTTCACCTTCCCCACGGCGGAGCTTTATGGCTTGGAGATTGAGCTGCAGTCTCAGGTGACGGACTCTTGGGAAATATTTGCCAGCGTGGGATTCATTGAATCGGAAATCACCAGTGAACCTGTGCGCCCGGAAGCCGACAACAGAAGTTTTGCTGAGTTGACGAAACTAGATGGCAATTCTGATTTTGGTGGATTCAAGGGAAATGATATTCCTCTGACCTATGGTTGGTCTACTTCAATTGGTGCGCAATATGTTACAGCTTTGCCATCACTGGATGCCGAATTAAAGGTGCGAATAGATTACAGCGGGCGCGGCGATATGAAGTGGGAGGCTCACAACCTAGATGAACAGGAAGATATCCATCTGCTTAATCTTAGGGCGTCTTTGGACTTCAACAACTACTACATAAGCTTTTGGGCGGAAAATCTGACCGACGAAGACTATTGGCAAGAATTTGTATCCAATGAATTTACGGCGCTCAACACAGATCTCGGTTTTAAGGCACAGCCGCGACGTGTTGGCTTGACCGCAGGGCTTCGATTCTAAAAAGCACAAGTATCGTTCTATTGACCATTAATACCGCTTTGCCTCACTGGCGTCATTTCTAAACAGTGAGGCTTTTTTTTAGGGATGTAAACACATGAAAAAGAATATTTTACTTACAGGCGCCAGCAGGGGTATTGGCTTACTAACAGTGAAAGCTTTAGCGCTGTCTGGCCACCGAGTGTACGCCGGCATTAGAGATTTACAGGGGCGCAACCGGGACACTGTTAAAGAATTGGAGCGTTGGCGTATAGACCAGGATGTGGACGTAGCTGTGGACATCGTTGTGGTTGAGCTTGATGTAGGCAGCGCTGCGTCTGTGAAGGCTGCGGTAGAGGCCTGTGAGGCTACTGGCCCAATTGATGTGCTGGTTAACAACGCGGGTGTTATGCCGGTAGGTTTAACTGAGGCCTTTACCGAAGAGGATATCGCCCGGTGCATGGATGTGAACTTCTATGGTGCTGTGCGTTGTGCCCGGGCCGTGCTGCCTGCCATGCGCGAGCGAGCGGCAGGCTTAGTGATAAATATTAGCTCAACGGCGGGGCGTGTCGCGATCCCCAATTTTGGTGTGTACTGCGCCAGCAAGTGGGCGCTCGAGGCGTACTTTGAATCGCTCAGCTATGAACTTGAACCTTTTGGAATTCAATCGGTATTGCTGGAGCCTGGTGGTCATGCAACCGATCTAGCGATTGATCCGCCGCCTCCTTCAGATAGGCAATGCATCGATGGGTATGGGGAATATTCCCGAGGCCGGCAGCGACTGCTGTCTATGTTCCAGAATAGTTTCGCGGAGATGGAGGAAATTACCTCAGCCGGCAACGTGGCTGAAAAGATACGGATGTTGGTAGAAATGGAAGGCGTTCGTCCGATAAGAACTACTGTGGGGGGTGATATGGGGGTTCATCAAATAAACGAAAAAACCGCACCTATACAGGCGGAATTGATTGCTCTGTTGGGCTCAGTAATAAAAGGGGAGAACCGCTAATGGCAACCTACTGTTTATTTGACAATATTGAAATTCACGATGCTGAAGCATTGCAAGCCTATAAAAAGCGGGTGATGCCGTTGCTTGAGTCCTATGGCGGGCGTTACTTATCGGTTGGCGGTCGTGTGCAGGTGCTTGAGGGGGAGTGGCGGCCTTCGCTGGTACTAGTGGAGTTCCCTTCCAGCGAACGTGCCTTGGCATGGCATAGTTCGACGGAATATCGCTCACTCAAGGCGCTTCGCAGTCGGGCCTTGACGCTCAATGCGGTTTTATTGGAAAGTAAATAGGCCTAGATGAACAAGTGCTCGCGAGAATTTTTTCTTAGAAAATAATTTTTTAACAAAGGTGTCTCTGCTTCGAAATGAATACCATAACTCAATCAATATTTTGTTTTCCAAAAACAGTAAACCGCTTTCCAACTTGAAACGTATATCGCTCATTGGCCTTCCTCTAAAATACATTTTCAAGTGGTTTGCGTGTCGCGACGGCTCTTCCGCAATAGGCTGCGCGCCCACTGCCTAAAATCGATCACTACAAACCTATTTTCTATCTGAGGTAAAATTATGTCTAACGAACAAGTGAACTATCAAATGTACATTGGTGGGGAGTGGGTGTCTGCTGAGAGCGAGCGGAATTTGGTCTCCACCAATCCCTATACGGGTGATGACTGGGCGACGGTTCCAGACGCCCAAGTAGCAGATGTCGATAAAGCCGTGACTGCAGCAAGAGAAGCTTTCGAACACGGTGAGTGGTCCAGCATGAGCGCCAAAGATCGAGGGGCCTTACTTAGGAAGATGGGCGACCTGGTGGGTGAAAATGCCGAGCATCTAGGTAGAATGGAAAGCCTAGACAACGGCAAGCTTTATCGTGAAATGCTTGCACAGACCACTTACCTTCAAGAGTGGTTCTATTACTTCGCAGGCGCCGCGGACAAATTACAAGGGGCGACGATTCCTTCCGAGCGGCCAAACTTTTTTATTTACACACGACCTGAACCCGTAGGCGTAGTCGCTGCGATAACTCCCTGGAACTCTCCGGTACTGTTGCTGGGTTTTAAGCTAGCCCCTGCGCTGGCGGCCGGTTGTACCTTTGTCGTTAAACCCTCCGAGCACACTTCGGTATCAACTCTTGAGTTTGCGAAGTTGTTTGATAAAGCGGGTTTTCCTAAAGGTGTATTTAATGTCATTACCGGTGGTCCCGACACGGGTAATGCGCTGGCGAATAACCATGGTGTGGATAAAATTGCATTCACGGGCTCAACCAAAACGGGTATCTCCGTGGCAAAAGCCGCGGCTGAACATGTTGGCCGTGTAAGTCTAGAGTTGGGCGGAAAATCTCCCAATATTGTATTCGCAGACGCCGATCTGAAAGCGGCTGCAAATGGTGTGATCGCCGGTATTTTTGGCGCCACCGGGCAGACGTGCATGGCGGGTTCCCGCTTGTTGGTGCACGAGTCAGTTAAGGATGAACTGGTTGATCTGATTGCAACACGCGCCGCCACTATCGTGATGGGCGACCCCATGGACCCGGCTACTGAAATGGGGCCCATGGCAACGGGCCAGCAGTTTGACAAGGTTTTGGGCATGTTAAAACGAGCCAAGGAGCAGGGCGCAACCTTCGTGACTGGGGGTGGCAAGAGTGCCGCCCATGACGGATATTTTATCGAACCCACAATTATTACGGACATAGACCCCGAAATGGAAATCGGCAAGGATGAAATTTTTGGTCCCGTTTTAAGCGTATTTACCTTTGACTCTGAAGAGGATGCCATTGCCAAGGCCAATGATACTCGCTATGGCCTAGCCGCAGGCGTATGGACGCTATCTGGGCAAAGAGGGCATCGTGTTGCCCACAAACTGAGGGCGGGTACCGTCTGGATCAATGCCTATCGCGTAGTTTCGCCCAACACGCCATTTGGTGGGTTCAAAGAAAGTGGCTTGGGCCGAGAGAACGGGTTCGACGCTATGAAGCAATACACTGAGAATAAGTCTGTGTGGGTAGAGTTGGACGGCGCTACCCGCGATCCGTTTTCAATAGGGTAATAATATGGCCTGGCTTAAACAGCGACTGTCGCAAAAGGAAGCGCTGATTTTGCCGGGGGCGTTTGACGCGCTCTCGGCAAAGTTAATTGAATTGGCTGAGTTTGAAGCTTGTTACTGCAGTGGTTTTGCAACCAGCGCTGGAGCACATGGCCTCCCAGACATAGGGCTGCTTGGCCTGGCAGAAATGTCCGCGCACTATAAGCGCGTTAGTGATGCCCTTACCTGCCCGCTTATTGTAGATGCCGATACGGGTTTTGGGGGATTGTTAAACCTAGAGAGAAGCTTGATTCATTTGAGTGACATTGGCATTGTCGCGTGTCACATAGAAGATCAATGTTTTCCTAAACGCTGCGGACATATGAGCGGCAAGTCAGTGGTTTCCCGCCAGGAAGCAATATCCAGAATCAAAATGGCTGTGTCTGTGGGCTCGATCGACATTATTGCCCGCACCGACGCAGTGGCAGTACTAGGTTTTGAAGAAGCGATTACTCGCGCAAACCTTTTTTTTGAGTCGGGGGCAACAGCCATTTTTATCGACGCACCGAAAACCCGAAGTCAGATTGAGCGTATTCCTCGTTTGTGCGACGGCCCTGTTTTATTCAATGCGGCTCCCATTGGCGATGCTTGGAATCCGACTACGGCTGAATTGATAGATATGGGATATCGTGTTGTGTTACATCCCATTGAAACTTTATTGGCGTCTGCCAATGCCGTGCTGGGAAAATTGCAAGCGATCCAGGGCGGCGATCGAATAGCGGGTCGATTAATTCCATTGGATTTCACAGCGCTTAATTCGCTTTTAAAGAGCGATAGTTACTTACTTAGAGAGCAGCAATTTTCTTTATTGGAAGAATAATATGACACAATCAAAATTAGTAAAAACACAGCGTTATGAAGCAGGAGTCCTTGCTTTAAATAAGGTGTCGCCTGGCATCGAAGAAACAATGATGAACAGCGTCGAGCACATCGCTCCATTTTTCAAGCAATACGTAGTAGAGAGCTTTGGCGATTTTTTCTCCCGCGAACAGGCCTTGTCATTACAGCAGCGAGAACTGGCTGTGATTGCCTCGCTCTCCACACTCGGGCACGCACAGCCCCAGCTGCAATTTCATATACAAGCAGCGTTGAATGTAGGTTGCAGTCGTACAGAAATTACAGAAGTTATATCGACCGTGGCCCTTTATGCGGGTGTTCCGGCTGCGCTGAATGGTTTAAGAACAGCAGCAGACACCTTCAAATCAATAGAGGAATAAAAAGTCATGAAAAAGGTATTTCTCTATTTTCCCCATCCGCTAATTGTTGCAGTGCTAGCAGGTTCCATGCAGTTTTTACAATTCCAGTGGAGCCCATTTGTCGCCTGGATGGGATTTGTTTCTTGGGCTTGTTACTTTACCTTTGTTGGGGAGGCAGTGTTGCGAGACGTCTCTAAGGTGGTGAGCTGTTGGTTGTGTGGACTTATAGCGGCAGTGACCGTTATCATTCTGGCTACTCGGTTTTTTGGGCCTGTTCTGCAGCTTGAGCCAAAGTGGGCTTTTCCCTTGGCCTTAGGTCTCGTTGCTTTATGCGTTATTCCTTTTGAGCGGGTTGGCAGGTTAGATTGGATACCGCTGTGGTTTCTCGGCGCAGCGTGCTTCTTTGCGCTACACGATGGTCGCCCCAATGAATGGGCCACCCTATTTATGGATGCTTCTATTGCTATGTGCAGTGTTCTTGTTGGTCAGCTATATGGTTTCCTAACAATCGCTGCACGGTCGTTCTATTCTCGGCAGATTGAAGAGAAGGTGGCTCTTTAGTCGTTAACTGTTAGTCGCTAGACCTTAGTTTAGCAATTAACCCTTAAGCTTATCCAAATTGCTGTGAACCAGGTCGGTAAGGAAATCTGCCACTACACGCACACGACTTGAGTTCCTCAGGTCGCGATGAATAACCAGCCAAATCTCCTGCTGTGTTGACTCGATAGGGGAAGACACTCGTTGCAACGTTGGGTCACGGTCCCCTAGGAAACAAGGCAGAACCGCAAGCCCTATGCCGGCAGAGGCTGCCGCTACCTGCCCGTATAAGCTGCTGGTTATCATCGCTGGAGGCCTGCCGGACAATACGGATTCAATCCATTGTGATGCAGGCAAATGGGCATATTCCTCAGAGAAGGTAACAAAATCATCTTGGTCGTATTGACCTTCATTCTCACCGGCTTCGCGTTTATTGAGGTAGGATTGAGAGCCGTAAAGAGCGTAACCCAGAACCCCTAGTTTTCTGACAACAACGTTACCCTGCTGGGGGCGCCGCATTCGCAGCGCAATATCGGCCTCGCGTTTGGTGAGGTTAATAGAGCTAATGCCGGGTACCATTTCGAGAACTATGCCGGGGTGTTTCTCTAGAAGAGAGGGAAGGGCGGGTGTGATCATAAAATTAGCGATATTCTCAGCGGTTGCCAAACGCACCGTGCCACTGATGTCGGTATGTTGTGCCATAGCGTCTTGTTCAAGCGACATCACGGCCTCTTCCACCCGCTCGGCGTTTTCAAATAACACTTTTCCTTCATCGGTTAACTGGTAACCGGTTTGGTGGTGAGAAAATAGCTTGAGATCTAGGTTTTGTTCGAGGAGTTCAATGCGTCTCGATACCGTAGAGGCACTAGATCGTAATTTTTCGGTTGCGCCGGTCAGGCTTCCGCTTCTGGCAACCGCCAGGAAGAATCTCAGGTTGTCCCATTCCATGTTTATCACCCTTTGTTTGGCATGAAATATTCTATCAAAATTGGCGTCATTATGTGGCTGTTTTTTTTGTGCTCATGAAAAGTGATTGATGATTTTCCATGCCGGTATTCTCTTTGTTTAACTGTTTTGGTGAAACCTAACCTATCAGGCGACCAACAAGCTCAATCATAAATTGGCTCAGCGCCGGTTTCCGATTACGTAATATTGGGGTCAGAGTAAAAACTATAATCGCCCATATCTGATTCCAATTTCGATTGCCGTTGAGCTGAATCAATGGCAGTATTGCCCGTGAGATATGTAGTCTAGTAATTGCACAGAAAGGAATCTGTGGCTTCTTGTGAATTCCTTTCTTGAATTTAGCTTTCAGGCTAGTTGCTATACGGGCTGATGCGTACCCAACTTATATTAAAAGGCGAAACGGATGACACCTTTATATTGCTCCTTGAGAGCGGTTTTCATATTTTCCAATATAATAAAAAAGTCAATATTAACACCACCAATAGATCCGATAACTAAACCAACGAATACTCCATTTGCATTAAGCGTACTGGTGTTGACTCTTTTAACGTCTGCCTGCACTGAGCAGCAAGTGGTAAATGATGACGTTCAAATTAGGGTGAGGCCCAAGCGACCCAGCGCCTTCCTGGTTGTGCCTCACCCTCCATCCTTCCTTCCGACGCCTTATGCGGGCACAGAATTTCCTCCCACTACTGAGGAAAATGCCCTCTACGCTAGCTATTTACAAAAGACAGAACTATTTCCAGATCATCGCCTCTGCGAGCACAATTTAAAAATACGCATTCACGGGAGGTCGGCGGAAGATTCATTGCGTATAGACTGGGTAATTAATCCTTATCTTGCTTGGGGAGGTGTGAGAGATAAAGGGGCGGTGGTTGGTCCAGTTCATCACTTATTCTCCATTATGGAGGCTCATGTAAGCTTTCAGAACAATTCAGATCAAGAAGTTAACGCAACCTTCTCCTGTTATGTTCAATATGCCTCTCAGCACGAAAGTAAGATCTGGCGAAAAGGATTTTTGAAATATGGGGATGGCCTCAGTGCTGGCCATAGAAAATATGTTTCTACGCCGGTTAGTCATTTCACCTCGAATTTTCCTGGCAAACCTGATGCGTGGGAGACGGGCGTTAAATATTACAAGGGAGGGTAATCGTGGTGTTGTACTTAAGGTAAGCAGTCTAGTGGACTGCTAGTTGTCATTGAGTAATTGGCTATAGGGATGTTTCATGTTTTCTCAGATTTTGGTGGCTGTTTTGGGTGTGTGGCTTTTTTATATTGGTGTTGTTGAAAGGTCAATTTTAGACATTGTTATGGGATGTATTTTAATCACCTTGCCTGTTGGAATGTTTTACGCGGCGAAGAATGGTTTAACGATTAAAGAAGGGTTTGTGAAGTGGCGCACTAGGCGTTCTATTCGAAGGAATAGTTAAGTTGGAAGTTTGGGGTCAGAGTAATAACTCCGCCTTGCACACTTTGTCGGTAATTTTCATAGTGCTTTTTAATGAGTGGCGGTGGCCAGCGGCCTTCATTGGTGTTATGTTTCCGGCCGCTCACTGTTCACAGTGATGCTGGTTAGTGCAAAGGGAGTTTGACTTAAGTCGTGTAATAATGGAGTTGGTTGATTTTCCAGCATGTATGGTTTTTAGATTTCCCCTCTGCATTTTCTTCATCAGCAACAATGTGTTGCTAAATTCATTTCGGCTGTAATTTTTCAGTATGGCCCGCATAAATCTTATTTTTACCTATTTGACCAAAATGTATAACAGGAGTTTACATGAGTATTATTAAGCCAATCCTACTAGCGTCGTTGTTAGCCCCGGGGCTATGCCTTGCGGAGGCTTCAAACTTTAACTACGTAGAGATTGATTATTTACAGCAAAAAATCGATATTCTGGGAGGCGATGTTGATTTTAATGGCTTCGAGTTGAGTGGAAGTTATGAAGTTAATGATGAGGTGTTTGTCTCTGCACGATATGCGGACGTGTCTTTAGATGAGGATGTTCCGGGCTTGAAGGCCGATGTAGACGGCTATGCGCTTGGTGTTGGTTATATCTTCGGTTCAAACAGTACCGCAACTGTTTTTGGCGAATTGAGCTACGTAGACCAAAGTGCAAAAGCGAGTGACGGTCTTACCGGTACTAGTGCTAAAGCCGATGCTGATGGAATCAGCGTAGGCTTCGGGGTTAGGATGAATACGAGCGAGAGGACTGAGTTAAACTTCGGACTTTCGTATGTTGATTTTGACGAAGGTGGTGCGAGTCTTGGATATGTTGAATTTGTATTCGAGTTCGTTGAAGATTTTAGTGGAACGCTTAACTTCGCTAGCTCTGAAGGCGATACCAGCGCTGGCTTTGGTGTAAGGTATTCTTACTAAGCGTGATTTCTAGTGAGGCCCGCTTCGGCGGGTTTTTTATTGAGGTCAGAGTAAAAACTATTGTGCGTATTTGAAGTTGAGGTAGAGCTGTCATCGAAAGTGTTAGTCAATCGGAATGACGAAAGTATAGCTGGCAGAGGCTTTATAATGGTCAGGTTTTCTCACCCATATGGGTGGTTACTTCGGATTGCCGTTAGGGTATGTTGGCTCGTGATATTTTTGGCTCGATCTGCTTTTTTGATGTAATCAAATTGCGGCGTCTATTCGCAAAAAATCACTAAAATAATAAATCATAAAAGGAATTTTAGATGCTCAAAAAAACAGCAATGCTCTCTCTGGCGCTAATAATTACCGGTTGTGTGTCCAACCAAGCGGTTCGAACCGTTCAGACTGGCGACAGTGACAAATCTTGTGAGAGTCTTAGAATGGAATTGGCTCAAAATGGAGCGAAATTTGAGCGTGTAAAAGATGATTCAGGAGTTACAGGAAAAAATGTAGGTTTGGCTTTGCTTTTCTGGCCAGGAATCATCGTTAATGAAGTTAGGGCTAATAAGAACCAGGACTCCGTTGATGCCCGGATCTCACACCTTACCTCTGTTTACAACGACAAGTGTTCAAATGCTAACCCCGGTCGGCAGGAAAGTACTGGTACCGCTGATAAATTGGAAGACCTGAAAGGGCTTCTACAAAAAGGACTTATCAGTGAAGATGAATATGAAACCACTCGTCAGCAAATATTATTGAGCCTCTAGCTAACAGGTAAATTACTGCCTATCTGATATGGCGTTGGTTAACACCGCGCCATTTCTTATCGAACCTTTCCTATCTAGGCAATAAACGATTGAAAGTTTTCACGTGCACTTGGCGAAGGTTTAAGGTCAGAGTAAAAACTAACATCATTAATCCATGATATTCTCGGGTAATATCGTTATCCGTCGAATAAATCGGTTTACTAGCCCCTTAGAGTGCAGCTGTAAAGCGCATATTTCTTTAAGTCATTGACCAAGAACTGAGGTGGTCTAGTTGGGCTGACACCTAGAACAACTCAATAAAAAAGAGCTCTAGCATATTCGCAAGTTTAATCCTCAGGAGTCTAATGAAAGGACAGATAGACGTCGCAGCAGCAATCATAGTGAAGGACCATAAGGTTTTTCTTGCCCGTCGTAAACCCGGTGCGCATCTGGCGGGTTTCTGGGAGTTTCCCGGTGGAAAGTTGGAAGAGGGGGAAACCCCGGAACAATGTTTAGCTCGTGAGCTTCTCGAAGAGTTTAATATACAGGTTCGTGTGGGTCATTTTGTGGGTGAAAGCCTCTACGACTATGGCGCGAAGCTTATCCGCCTGCTGGCATACGAAGTGGAGCACGTGAGTGGTGACTTCGAATTGATTGACCATGACGAGATGCGTTGGCTGGATGAGTCAGAGCTTGATGATGTCAATTGGGCTCCAGCGGATATACCTTTAGTTAAACACTATAAAGCGGCTAGAAACCCAATAGAGAAAATTTAGCCAAACCGGACATTAGGAATCACAGCATGGATGACAGCGCGGCCCACGTTGGCCTCTACGAGTCAATTATCACTGACTCGAGATATCAAGACTTGGACGCTCTGGGCAGCGATTTAGTCAAGGTTCAAACAGTCGCCCTTCATGCGGCTGAGGTAGGTGACAGGCTAGCGCTGCACTTAGGAAAGGTTGTAGAGAATGCCTTGGCTTCTGTCAGTGATAAGGACCGCGTTGACCTAGGTGTTAAACTGGTTCGGGAATTGGTTTCGAAAATTAATGATGCCTTGCCTAAAGCAGATGTTAGTGGGGACCAGCCGGACATCTCAGCTCAGCAATTGGACGCCATCCTGCCTCTCAACCCTGACGCTTCAGTGGCGTCGATGGGCCGGCCTCTTACGCCTCTACTAGATACGACCTTGTTTACGAACTCCCCCGGTGAGCCTCGGGTGGGCGCGCAGATTGCTACTGAAATTGAATCGGCAGATCGCATTGATATTGTCATGGCGTTTATTCGGCGAAGCGGCATCAGGCCGTTTATTGAAAACTTACGAAGACATTGCCAGTCCGGCAAGCGTGCGCCGAAATTAAGGGTGCTGACAACAACGTACACCGAGTCAACTGAACTCGAGGCCCTGGTTTTGCTGCAGGCCTTGGGTGCAGAAATTAAAGTGTCTTACGATACGACCACCGCGCGACTACACGCTAAGGCTTGGCACTTTCACCGAAACTCTGGAGCTTCAACAGCGTTTATCGGCTCGTCGAACCTTACACACTCGGCTCAAGTAAGCGGTATGGAGTGGAATGTGCGTGTGTCTGGGATACGCAACCCGGATGTTATTCGAAAAATGAACTCGGTTTTTGATGCATACTGGACCGGTGGGGATTTTCGCTCATTTGACAGTGATGAGTTTGCGAGTGAAACGGAGCGCAGTAAGGCTGCGTCTGGGCCTTCCATCATCTTGAGTCCCATAGAGCTTCGCTTGGAGCCTTTTCAAGAGCATTTACTTGAGCAAGTCGAAGTGGCTCGCCGACAAGGTCATCATCGAAATCTGTTGGTGGCCGCTACCGGTACGGGCAAAACGGTGATGGCGGCCGTTGACTATTCTCGACTGCGCCAATCTATGCAGCGGTGCCGTCTTTTGTTTGTAGCTCACAGGCAAGAGATACTGGAGCAAAGTCTATCAACATTCAGATACGCACTCCGAGAGGCTTCATTTGGTGAAATGTGGGTGGGTAAGCATCGCCCGAACAAGTTTGATCATGTATTCGCATCGATACAATCACTGAACGCTTCAGGACTCTCAAACCTTGAGGCGGGTCATTTCGATGTAGTGATTGTTGATGAGTTTCACCATGCAGCGGCTCCTTCTTATAAAAACTTATTGTCTCACGTAAAACCCATAGAGCTTTTGGGGTTAACGGCGACACCTGAGCGTACCGATGGCTTGTCTGTTCTTGAGTGGTTTGACGGGCGGATTGCCGCAGAGCTCAGGCTTTGGGATGCCATCGATCAGCGTCGTCTTACGCCGTTTTCGTATTACGGAATTCACGATGGTTTGGATTTGCGAGACATTCCTTGGCGTAGAGGGGGAGGGTATGACATTGATGAGCTCAGCAAACTGTATACGTCGAATGACGCCTGGGCTCGGCGGGTAATACATGAAGTGGGCAGCCGTGTCGACAATCTGACCGAAATGAAGGCCTTGGGCTTCTGCGTCAGTGTGAAGCACGCACAATTTATGGCTGCGCATTTTATCAAGGCTGGTATCTCATCGGCCGCCGTTTGGGGGAACACGCCCGAGGAAGAGCGGCGCAACGCTTTGC
>CAJVZD010000099.1 GCA_913019905.1 uncultured Cellvibrionales bacterium | reverse complement strand
ATATTACTGAAGTGATCCATCAACAATATCCGAATCTGAAGCTAATCGTTAGTATGCGTAACCCAATTGATCGTGCAGTTTCAGCGTATTTCCATTTTCTTCGTAATAGAAGCTTTTCACCCTCATGCCCTATTTTGGATGTGGGTCATCGGCATGGCATTATTACGATGGGGTATTATTATCGAAATATTACTGAGTGGTTGAAGTATTATCCGATCGACCGCTTTTTGTTTCTCGTCTATGAAGAAAATATCAAAACGAACAAGCTGGAAACCTTAAAAACGACGTTTCGTTTTTTGGGCGTGGACGAGAGCTTTGTGCCGGAGAAAATTGATCGTAGATATAATAAGCGTTCGGGACATCTGTTCATGCGGACGAATTATTACTCTCCCGTATGGACGCGGAGATTTTTTCGGTTGTTCCCTGGATTAAAGTCAATCGACTTTCCTAAGATTAACGTGACATCCGGTGAGATCAAGAAATTGTCCGAGATGTATAAAAAAGAAAATCGAGGACTGGCAGAATTGATAGATAAGCCTTTACCTTGGTAAATTCGAACAACACCCTAGTTGGTATCGGTAAACTAAATTCTCGATATTACAGAAATCTAGGTCCTACCTTTACTCGATAACCCTACCCCATTCGCTAGAACACCTATTCTGACGCTTTGATAGTGTTTCGCAGAAATTAAATACCGACCCAGACTAAACATATTCGAGACAGCAGCATGAGATTGTTCTGCCCCGGCAATTTCCATGGGAAATTGTGATCTAATCAAAAATAACATGCTAGTTTTATTAAACTTACTCAAACGCAAAAACATTGATCAACTTACTGTTAATCAATGGGTCATTGGTTTGATCCCAACATCCGGAGCCTTAGTTACCGAGAAGGCTCTGTAGATGATGAACTTAGAGAGACTTTTTGTATCTGAAAGAACATAACCCTAAGGAATGACCAATTGACTGCCGGTAATTTGGGCGTGGGGTAAGTTGGAGCGCCTCGGCAAGGGCGCCACCTCACCAAAAAGCTCAACATCAGCTAAGTCACTTATTAATTACTCTTGTAAACACTTGAACGATGGGCCACTTTAACTACATGAACTATTAAAGTTTCGTCGCGTATTTCATATACGATACGATAGAGGCCTTGTCTAATTCTATAACGCTCTTGCGTTGAAAGTTTTACAGAGCCTTCAGCTCGAGGATCCATTGCTAGAGAATCAATTTTTTCAAGAATACGTTTAACATCGGCCAACGGAATATTACGAAGATCTTTAGCAACAGATTTTTTGAAGGTGATTTTATATTTTACCATGCTTCTTCAAATCATTGAGTAGCGCTTCATAGCTGATCTCTTTTTCATTTTCACGTGCAGAAAATGACGCCAAATCTTCTTGGTCTTCATTCATTAGCAGGCGTACAGCTTCATCAACGAGCTCTGATAAAGAGATCTGTGAAGATGCAGCTTTGATCTTCAAAGCTTGGTGAATTGCAGGCTCAAAGTAGACAGTGGATCTTTTTGATAGATTGCTCATAATAAACTCCTTCGGACGTTATAGCAGTATAACGCTATAACGTTAAAGCGACCAATAATATCTCAATGATTGGCATAATGGCCGACAATCTTCACAGGGTAGCGATAACCGGAGTACATTCTATTATTTCTCATGCTTGAATCATCGCACATACTCGGAAATGGCAATTGAGTTGCAAATATCCCGAAAATCCATAGGCCGTGAATAAAGCTGTCCATGGCGAATTCGCAATTCACGCCGCTGCCACCGAGTCTAATCAGCTTAACCCGGGTGGTGAGCAGGTGAAACAGCAGACAAAGAACATCTTTTATGCCTACCGAGGGTAGTATTGGCCAATAAAAGCAGCAAGGGCCAACGCTCTAATATTATTGGAAAATTAACAATTCGCCAGGGACAGGATATCTGCTACGCTTGCAAATACCCATTTATTAATTCTAGCCGTCTGGGCAAGTTGAATCTGTCGATCCCCTTTCCCTGAGTAAATTTGCAATAACACACCAACGACAATAGCAACACCGAACCTGATCTGCGACGACACCGGTTTCGAAAAGCGCCAGTCAGAAGTACCGTGCTTCGACTATTTGCTCTCCTATAATAAGCGTGATAGAGTCCCAAAAAAGTTGTTTGCGAGCCTCGGTTCGTCCCGTATTCTCAGTCATATACCGACGTAGTTGACTCGGTTCTTCTAGTTAGAAATTTAACCAAGGTTATTGAATCACGTTGCCGCCTTTAAGTTGGAATAAATCAAGCCAGATCATGATAGGCGTATCTCTTTCCTGCCTGATCGTATTCCTGTCATTCTATACGCTGAATCAAATTAGACAGGAAACCGCAAGCAGTACTCGAAAGTCACTAAATGCGCTGCTGTTCACTGTCCAAGAGTCTTATCACACGTTAATTTCGCAACGAAAATTACACGCGTCGATTCTTGCCGACAACCCCCTCGTCCAATCACTAACCATTTCTCTGCTAGAAGAAAGAAATCAAAATAAAGCCTCGATCAATTCACCAGCACTCGCAAAACTCCGCAGCATGTTGGCCCCCGAATTGGCGAAAAATGGAGACAAAGGGTTTTTTGTTATTGGTCCTGACCACATCAACATTGCTTCCATGCGGGATTCAAATCTAGGCCAAGTTAACCTGATGCACCTCTCAAAACCGACTTTACTTGAAAAAGCGTTTACCGGCTCACCAGCTTTCGTCCCCACCATTTCATCCGACGTTCCTTTGCTTGATGAAGACAATATCCTAGGCAATCACTCTCCGACTATGTTTATCTTGTCACCCATTCGCTCTCCCAGTAACCATGAGAGCATCATCGCCGTTTTGGCACTTCGAATCGATGCAAAAACCCATTTTTCAAACCTTACTGGACTAGGCAGAATAGGAGACACGGGGGAAACCTATGCATTTGACAAAAACGGCTATATGTTAAGTGAAAGTAGATTTATCGACCAACTCGTTAGCACAAGCCTAATTCAACCAGGCCAAACAAATGTCCTCACTATGCGGGTCGCGGATCCGGGCGGAAATTTACTAAAAAACCACCTGTCTTCATTACCGAATGTAGACGGGCCGCTCACGTTAATGGCCAATAACGCTATAACAATTGGGCAGGGTGACAATATAACCGGATATCGGGATTATCGTGGAGTCGATGTTATTGGCGTATGGACGTGGGATAAAGCATTCAATTTCGGCCTTGCCAGCGAAATCGATCTCGACGAGGTCCTGGAATCCTATCACCGAATGCGAACAGTGTTTATTGCCACCAACCTGCTCGTTCTATTGATGATTGTTTGGTATATCAGAACACAAATTTACTCAAAAGAACGACTTCTTCTGGCACAGACAGATTTAGCGTCGCAAGTAGCGCATCGAACGCAGGACTTAAACTCCGCGAAAAATGAACTCGCGAAAATAAACGAACATTTAGCTCACGCTCAAGCCGCCGCGAAACTGGGCAACTGGCTCTTGGTGCATTCTTCACGCGAAGTGACTTGGTCACGAGAAATCTACCGATTCTTTAATGTAGAGCCCGGTTCTTTACCACCAAAACCAAAGGAGTTCCTGAAACTCATTCATCCGGACGATCGAGACATGTATCGACAGTTTTCTGCAGATGCAAGAAAACGGAATGTTGATTACAGTATCGACATCCGTGTGCCTCAACCTGACGGATTGAATTTGTGGCTCGAACTTAAGATCGAAACCTCCTTCGGCGAAAACGATTTACCCATTTCTTCTCGAGGAATCGCGCAAGATATCACCGCGCGCAAACATACAGAGCAAGAACTACTGACAGCGCGAATTCTGTTAGACGAATCGCAATCGGTAGCAAAAGTTGGTGGCTGGGAGCTTAATATCGCCACGGGCAGCTTATTCTGGACAGCTGAGACCTATCATATACACGACACATCTCCCGATGAATTCAATCCATCTGTAGATGCGGGAGTCAGCTATTTTCTGCCAGATTCACGAAAAATCATCAGTAATGCACTCGATGATGCCGTCAACAACTGTAAAGACTATGATTTGCAGCTGGAAACCTACACAACCAAAGGCCGTAAAATTCATATTCGCACCACATGCAAGGTTACCCAAGATGAGGGCAAAGCCACAAAACTTACGGGTATCTTTCAAGATATTACGCAGCAAAAACTGGACGAAGAAGCGATGTTACGGTCATCAAAAATGGATGCTGTGGGACAAATCGCCGGAGGCATTGCCCACGATTTCAATAACCTGCTGAACGTCATTATAGGGAATCTGGAGTTATTGGAGATAGAAACTCCTAACACCAAAAAGGCAACTAAACGTATCAATCAGATTAAAGATGCCTCCCAGCGTGCCGCTGACGTGACAAAACAGTTGTTAAGTTTCTCCAGAAATGAAACTTCCCAAAATAATACCGTGAGTGTTAACGATTTAATTATTGGAATGGACAGCTTGATATCCAGGTCCGTCACCCCTGAAGTGTCAGTTAATTTATTTCTGGCCGAAGACCTAGCATTCGCAAAAATCAATGCGGGAGAGCTCGAAGGAGCACTACTCAATTTGGTAATAAACGCCCGAGACGCGATGCCTGGGGGCGGTGAACTCATTCTCCGCACTAACAACTGCTTCCTAGATTCAATTGATTGCAAGCAAAACCCGCGGATACAACCAGGAAAATATGTGCTCATCACAATACAAGATAACGGACAAGGTATCGCCAAAGAAAATATTGATCATATCTTCGAACCATTTTATACGACGAAACCAAGTGACAAAGGTACGGGCCTGGGACTCGCCATGGTTTTTGGAGCAATGAACCGGTGTAATGGATACGTTGAGATGAGTACAGAAATTGGCAAGGGTACCACTTTCGAGCTTTATATACCCCAGTGTGAACAAGAGTTATTACCACCAAAGGACGACACCAGTGAAATCATACTTTTTGAGAGTAACAAAACGATATTGGTTGTGGAGGACGAAGAGGAACTGCTAGAGATAGCACAGGAATTTCTGAAAATAATGGGCTATACCGTGGTAACGGCAACTAATGGGGCCGAAGCTCTAGCGCAGTTACAAAAGGTACCTGAGATATCCATTGTCTTCAGTGACGTTCTAATGCCCGGAGGAATAAATGGTTATGAGCTGGTGAAACAAGCTCTTACTCTACACCCCCACCTGAAAATCGTGTTAACGTCGGGTTACGTCGATGAGTCAGCCTCCTCCGATGCAGAAAGCTACGGTGGGACGTTATTGATGAAACCTTACACGCAATCCGACTTGGCTCGGCATATCAGTACACACCTTGGCAACTAGTACCCCCTGAGTTCCATCCGGCTTGAAACCACAGCGACGTTAGTTGAATAAGGAAACTAGCCGCATTGTGTCGTCCCACTAAAAGGATACTGCAAACTCCACTCCATAATTTGAGCCCTGACTCCACTGTCCCCAGGCAACCAATCCTTCAAACCGGGTGACATTGACCTCCCGTTCATCCGTAATGTTGCGGGCATAGGCGGTCAACCTGTAGCGATCGTCATTCCAAAGGTAGTTGAGCGTAAGATCCAGATTTGAAATCGAATCGAGGTGCCCCAAAGGGTCATTGTCGGCAATGGTCTCGACTTCATCCCTCCAACGAAAGGCGGCGAACCCGATAAGCTCTCCCGGGCCGACCCGAAGGGCGTAGCTGGTACTTAAGCCAAACGTATTTTCGGGTGTATTGCGCGGAATCCGACCCGAGTTGTCTGTCTCTATACCGTCTCCGTTCACGTCAGCGACGTAGTTATCATATTCTGAATCCAGGTAACCATAAGATGCGCGAATATTCCAAGCCTCAGTCACTTGGAACTGAAGTTCCAGCTCGACACCAAAAATATCTAATTTAGATGCGTTCTCTACAACAGAAGCTATGCTGGACAGGCTGATGGGTATTCGGAGGTCCTCCTGCTTGTCCCTAAATTGGCTATAAAAGATTGACGGATTAAAAACAATTTGACCGTCCAGCCAGGTACTCTTCATGCCCAGTTCCCAGTTTCCGACAGTCTCAGGGTCATACGAAGGATCGAACCCGTCCGGGAAATTCGCCTGACGGCCGATAAAACCGCCACTCTTGAAGCCTTCGCCATAGGAACCGAATACCATAACATCGCTGCTATACCTAAATTTGAAGCCGAGCTTAAGAGAATTCTCACTCCAGTCATCTTCAAACTCTCTGAAACTCAGCTCGGGGTGAGGTTCGTTGTCGGCGTAAAACGCGCCGTCAGAGCCCTTGAAATCTTTTTCTTCATAGGTCCAGCGCCAACCTGCAGTGATCGTCCACTGCTCGCTTAGTTCCCAATCGCCCGAGGCAAATGCGGCGTAAGAGGCAGTCTCCTGATTCTGACCATTATGATGCAAGACTTCGGAGGGAAATCCAGCGCCACCGGGCACTCCGGTAATGGCGCCAATTTGATCGAGTGTGTAGTGAAGTTGTCCGACATCCCAGCGCTGCTCGTAGTCAACGTCCCAGTAATACAGACCGGCGACAACCTCGATCGTCTCAAAAATTTGCGACGTCAGGCGCAGCTCCTGGCTAAACTGCTCCCACTTGTTGAAGTAATCCAAGTAAAGGAATTGTGCCGGAGACGCATCAAACCCTGACAAATTATGCTCATCGACGTAGCGTTGGGCAGTGATGGACGTTAACAATACTGAGCCCAGACCCCAGTTAGCAGTAAGTATATAACTGTCATATTCGCTATCGTTTCTATTTCTTATATCACTAGAAACGTGGTCTTTGTCACTACCGCTATCGGTGGCTTCGCACCCTATTAGCCAGAGGTCACCCTCCAAGACACAGTTCAAATCCTCGGGTTGGTTTTTGTTGGCCCAGGCGCCGGTGTCGGTCTTATCCTTGTTTTTCTCGTAATGGAACTTCACGTCGACATTCGTGGTGGGACTCCACAGTGCGGTAAACCCATAGGTCTGCTTATCGTCGCCACCCACATCCTCCTTGAGGGTGGTATTCCGGATCCATCCGTCGCTTTCGATTTGATTGCCAAATAACTTGACTCCGAGTTTTTCGTCGATGAGCGGTACGTTGAGTATGCCCTTTTTATCTTCCCTGCCATCATCGCCGAGCGTTATGCTGAAATCCCCGCCCCATTCCATGGTAACGTCGCCACGAATAATGCTAATGACGCCACCGGTGGTATTTTTGCCGAAAAGGGTACCCTGCGGGCCACGAAGTACCTCTACGCGTTTGGTATCGAAATTCTGCAACAAACTACCACTCGAAGTACCGAGATACATTCCATCCATGATCACGCCAATTGACGGGTCATAGCTTTTGTCAGTTTCTTGGTAGGAAACGCCGCGAATACTGATAGCTGCGCCGCCGGGAATACCTGAAGTGTTTCTAATATAAACATTGGGCGTGAAGGACTGGATGTCTTCCAATCGTCTGATGCTGGCGCTTTTCAATTCTTTGCCAATCGACGTGACAGATAAAGGGACATCCTGTATCGACTCCGAGCGCTTACGAGCCGTTACGAGCAATTCTTCGAGCACTACAGTGCCCCCTTCGTCCTGCGCCTTCACAGCAGGCCAGGCTAGGGTCGCAGCAAGCAAGGTCGATGCAGAAACAGCGAGACTCAGGGTTTTGGGTATCATTAGATCCTCGGGAAAGCGCGGAACATAGCTGGCTTTACTTTTTTATTTTTTATTTTTTGAATGCATTAGTCCTACATTCAGTCCTACATTCAGTCCTACATTCAGTCCTACATTCAGTCCTACATTCACGATAGCGGAATAGGTTATCTTAGGCAAACAAAGAGACAGACAAATTACCTTACTCAGACCAAATAAATCAGGCTCCCACCTTCAGTTACCGTCCTACTCCATTTTTCAAACGCAAATTTCTCGAGATTTCGATAATGCCCCGAATTGATCATGTGTCTGCCACGATGGAATAGATTATAGATAGCTGCGTGAGCATCTAGTCATCTCTGCGCATGCCTCGCTCTCTTACCCTGGTAAACTTATGCGATTGCTCTACTCAGACAAGGTCTTCATCGAGAACGTGTCGACGGTTTGCAGAACAAACATGTTAGCTTTCGTAAACTTACTCTTACGTGAAACGTAACCCGACTTTCTGTTAACCAATGGGTCGTTGGTTCGATCCCAACATCCGGAGCCATATTTATCGAGAACGCCCTGTAGATCATCAATTTGCGGGGCTTTTTTGTACCTGAGGGAGAATAATCAGCGGGAAGACCAAATGACTGCCGGTAATTTGGTCGTGGAGGAAGCCGGATCACCTCCGCGAGAATGCCCTCGCCCGTTCCCTGCAAGGGTAACTGATCGAGAGTCCTGCAGGTTGACTGCGCGTGCACTGCGGGTAACTTTTGGGGTCTGAGGACGGAGTGGCAGGATTGCTCGGAGGGGCAGTTTTGATGGAAATTCCGGGGGCTAGAGTCTGATGGCGTGTCGGCTGACATTGATACCTCGTTCTGCCACAAAAATGTCAATATCTCGATAGCTAAGATTGAAACGATAGTTCGGCCGAAAAGTATGGCTGATGACTTGGGATGGGCAGCGATATCCTGAGTACATTTTCTTATTTTTCATACTTGGATTATCGCAGTTACCGAGAAGTGGTCGTCAAGTTGACAATACCTTCACAGCCGGTGCCAAAAAATAAGGCATCCACCCACCGTCGGTCGCTGTTAGCCAGAGCCAGATATTGCGCTCGTACGCTCTGTAAGCAGCGTCCATGATAATGAAAGGCTGGCTGTTTCCAAAGTTTGCTGTCCACGGTAGCCTGGATATTTGGGTCGCCACGTTCCAATGCTTCTGCATTGGCCAACATTACCGGCACATAAGTGCGACCTATTTCTGTCAGTAGAGGTTTGAGACTTTCCACTAATTGATCCCGTTCAATCCAATCCGATTCGCCAACACCCTGACCTGAGAGATCGTCCATTTTGTTGACCCATGCGCATACCCTCGGTGCGACCTCAAATGTCACCCGCATCGGCGTGGGATCGAAACCAGCGAGTTGCGTCAGCTGCCCATAGAAGGCAAAATCCGCAGCACTGGGGCGATGACCGAATAGAAAAGGTCTCTGCTGCAGTATGTGGTCGAATTCCAGCAAAAAACGCTGGTAACTATTTTCAATTACTTCAGCAGTATTCTCATTGGAACCCACTACATACAGCCGGGAAATTTGGCGCTGGCGAAAGATTCTCTGTGCCTCTTCTTGCTTCCCTATAGGTAATGCGAGAGTGTGTTGCAAGGGTAACAGGGTGCCTGCTTTGGCGGCGTCTGGCTGGTGAGCCCAGCGATAGTGGAACATGGCTTTGGTCAGCCACTCATCGCCATAGTCTTCCAGCAAATAATCGACAAACTCCAGAGCAGGATCCGGGGGGATTACAGAGCATTGGTTGAACTCTCGCTCGAACCTACGAATTAGCGGAGTGGAATCAACAGCCGCTTCCACTTCACCTTCCTCGCTGGTCAAATAGAAGGTCGGCAGCAAGTCCACCTTCGGTTTTGGTAGCTCTTGAGGCGCGTGTCCTGGTCCACCCTGCAATAACTGATAAGAGATTCCCCTATAGCGCAGCAGTGAAAGCATCTTGCGGGTATAGGGTGAGCAGTGTTCGCCATAGAGACGCAGTGGGGTTTGTATTGTCATGTTGTATTGCCTCTAGTTATTTTGTTATTTTGTTATTTTGGTTGACCAGGCTCAAAACGCACACGAAGGCCACATATCTTTGCGCGCGCGAGCAATAAGAAAAGGGGCCGTATCGCATATTTATTGAACAGGCCCGCTTTAGGGTAACTGAGAAAAAACTGACCAGGGGTCGTAACGGACTGTTTTCGTACTGCGTCGTCTGATCATGAAATATTCGTTACGCCCCTTTTGTTACGCCTTTTGTTACGCCGTTTGTTACGGATTTTCGAGGCCATCCCTCAAGCCAGTCATCTTTCTTCTATTTCATATTGAGGCTTGTATAGCTTTTCGAGATACCGTTTTTCTGCAGCACTATCGCCAGCACTTTACTGCTAATAATAACTGCCATACAGGCACTGGTGGCAATTAAGTTGTCCGACAGCACGGGAGAAAACAACAGTACAAAACCCTTACCCTTCACCAAAGAGGTGAAACTTGACACTAAAAATGGGCATAGGAACAACCGCAAGGACTCCCAAAAACGTTGCTTGACCCGCAACCAACTACCAGGGCCCGTACTTAAAAACAACGCGTAACCCACCACTATGCACAGACCCAGAGAATTCAACCAGATATCAGGGTCTGGATTGAAATATATCGTCACGATGCACAGGTACCAGGTTAGATAGCACCACAGCGCAAGCGTGCTTGCAGGTAGGTTAGCAAGGTAGTGCATAGTCATTCTCTCATAGAGGCTATTTAATCAAAGCCGCGCTAAATACTATCGCCATGGTACAAGAGCGTTGTATCAGCACCCAGTCCGTTGAAAATACTGGCAAACTCAACTGCGATTTAGCCCCCACCCACCACAAGCCCTCGCTTGGGAAATTCATCCAGACCGAAGACCTCATTGGACGTAGTGACGTATTGCAGACCGGGAAATTCCGGCACATCGGGCCAGCCATCGCTAGCAATCAATTTCGTCGATTTTTGCCCGATGCTCCGAGGGGTAGAGTGGTTTCTCGGGAAAGAGCTCATCCAGCCATCGAGCATGGTCAGAGGACTCGCGTCGCCACTTAAAATCTCTAATCGTTTTGCACTTGAGCGAGATGCTTATCAACACAACTGGACTAAGGCACCAATCGTTTATCGGCCATTTCTTGCTGCGTTTAGTGTCAGGAAAACTAAGTCGTAGGACAATATTGCTTTTACCGAATTTCTGGTCCTTTTTCTCGAAATGAAGTCGTGGTCACAGCTAACCGTTACCAAACTCAGTCGTTGCAAAATCTAGCCAACCCTGTACCTCTGTCAACTAGTTCGATTAAAGACCGGTTCGCGCTTTTCCAGAAATGACATCATGCCTTCTTTTGAATCTGCAGTGCCCCGGTTTGTGACGACTGCCGTGCGTTCAGCTGTTAGCAATTCGTCCAGTGATTTATCTTCTGAACCAACAATAACGTTTAGCATACTACGCACAGCGCCTGCTGGCTGTTTTGCCAAATCGTGGGCCAGAGCAATTGCCTTTTCTTTTAGAACGTTTCCTGGCCACACCTCGTGTACAAGGCCAATGCGATAAGCCTCTGGTCCGGATATTTTTTTCGCACGTAAAATCATATCAAGCGCATAGTGGCTACCAACACATTTGGAGAGGCGCGCACTACCACCCCAGGCAGGAACAGATCCCAAGTCCATTTCCGGCAGCCCGATTTGGGCATTTTCTTCAGCCGCCAGTCTGAAGTGGCAGCCCAGGGGTAATTCGAGACCACCCCCCAGGCAGTAACCAAACAGGGTGGCTATCCATGGTTTCCCCATATTCTCAATTTTGGAGATCACATTTAAGCGTTGATCGAATACCGCGTCTGCACTGCCTTTGAGTTTGATGCCTTCGGGGAATTGTTTTAAGTTCATGCCCACCGAAAAGTTTTCCATGCCCTCGCCGGTAATCACCACGGCGCGAATGCTGACATCCTCAGCAATTTCATTGACGAGAACCTCTAGTGTGTCCATGAATTCCAGGGACATCCGGTTATAGGGTGCATCGTTAATCGAAATGATGGCGACGGCATCTTCACGGGTAAACAATAGGGGGGCTGACATAAGTTATTCTCTATTTTAAGTTTTCCGTTTAATCGTGGAGCCTGACAAAGCACTCCTCAATTCCTCTGGTGACTTTCGTTAACCGCTTGTTCAAGCCCAACATCAACGCACGTTGCAGTTAGAAATGGCTAAAGGAGAGGAATTATATTTCGATCAGCGGCCAACGAGTCAATTTCAATCCCTCAGTCCCCCTTCAGCACCGGTGGGTAGGGCCTTCATATTCCCTATACTTTGAAGAAAATCGATAATTTGTTTACTGCTTGTTGTAGGCAGGATCGTGACCACCCATGATCGACTTCGCGATCGCCTTGATGTCAGTGATGTAACCCGGCTCGTAGGCGTACTCATCCAGCTCAACGCCATAAATGGCGTTCAGCCAAACCAGCTCCATCGTATCGTAAAGAATTTCATCTGTATGGCCATGGCCCTTGTAGTCTCTGAATAAGCCCTCGCCCGCGTCTCCCGTTAACATTGATATGTCTGGCAGGTTACCCGCTTCAAACAAACTGAATAATTCCACTGCGACCTGACCGTGAGGAATGCAGAAGATTTCCACGCCTGGGTAGAGTGCACGCAGCTCGTCAATGAAATCGTGCCATTGGCCATCATGGCTCGGCTGCCAGAAGTTGGCGTAGGCTGCGGCATCCACATAATCCGAGGGGAAGTCGGCCCAAGGTAATGCGATAAAGAACTTGGTGTCTGGGTTCTTCGACAAGGCGTAATCGAACCACAGTTCATAACCTTCGGTGGTAGGGCCGGAGCTCGCGTAGGTCATACCAAAGAGTTCAATTGTTCCGGTATCCAGCACGGCTTGAACGTTGTTACGGTGTTCTTCATCCAACCATAGCTCAATTGGCGCGCCGGAAGCACCACCGGAAAATTCTACGGCTTGCGTGTGGCCTTCGATCCCGGCCGTTGACGCATGGAAGGGCATCTGGTCGGCCATGGGCCGGAAGAAACTGTGACCCATCAACATCGCGTTGTAGCCTGGGAGGTGTTGAAAAGGCGCGGGTGGGTTGTCCGCGAGAATGTCACCGATAAAAGTATCGACGATGTCGTTTGCGGGCGTGGGGTTATTGGTCGGCACGTGTCCCTCGTCGTCGAGCTGAGAAATTTGATGCGGGCTGTCTGTCTGCGCGGAGATTAATTGACTTAAACCGGCGCCTAGCCACTCGCAGTTGTTAAGGCCTTGGGCAGCAGCTTCAGGTACAGGCGCAAAGCCGGCGAAGCAGACGGGGTCTTCTTTGCCGCCAATAAACAGCAGGGGCACTTCGTCAAAGCCCGCTGCGATGCGTGTTTCTGGGTCAGAATTGCTGTTTAGGTCGCCGTAGTAGCCAAGTTTTTCTGTATATAAATCGAAGGTCCACCCCGGCTGATATTGTGAACCTTCCAGCCAGCCGTATGTTTCCACCAGCGTTATCTGCCTCGCACTTAGCACAGAATCTGCCACCACCCCAGTGAGGTAGATACCTTCAGCAGCGAAACTCATTGCCAAGTTGTAGACCCCAGGAGAACCGGCACTAGTACCGTGGGCAAAAACATGCGTAGTCGGGTAGTTTGCTGCGGTATATTCCACTGCAGCCATAGTGGCCTGCATGCCATTGACTTCGGCACCCGGGTTCGGGTTATTGGGATAGGCCGTGCCAAGACCGGAGTACTGATCATGATCACACATGGAGACCAAAACGATGCGATAACCCCCTTGAATCCGTCTGGTAAGGGTGCTATCTCGGGCCTGGCCATTGTCGATTGTGTGGCGCTGGAGCTGTCCAACGAGCAAGTCATCAAAGGTTTCCTCGTGATTATAGGAGTCCTCGGTTTGGTTGTTAACAGCGATGTAATCCCCATTCTCGTCGAAAAAGCCGGAGCCGCCGCCGTGCAGGTAGACCCACAGGGGTGCCTCACTGGTTTCGTCGCCGTTTAGTGGGTTGACGATCATAAAGGTGTAACTGCCGCTGAGGCCACAGCTGTAGGCATCGTTGCGATAGAAGTCATAATCAATGCCGAGGCCCGAGAAAGTCTGAGTCAGCTCTACGGCGAGGGAGATCTCAGCCGTAGTCCGCTCCACCGGAAAAGGGCTTACCGGTTCGGGGGTATTACCATCGTTATCGGGTGTATTACCATCGTTATCGGGTGTATTACCACCATTACCGGATGGCGTACAACCGCTCGCAACCGCTAGCAGCAAACAGACTGTGATGGCCGTTTTAATGGCAACAGGCGAAGGATATTGAAAATGGAATAAATTAACGATTTTGGATCTCATAGACATTGTGTAACCTCATTGAATAATGTGGCGACGTTGTTTTTTACGTTCAACAGAATTGCACTCATAGAGATCTCCTAAAAACCATTCATTCGAGGTTCGCGCGGGCTGGTAACGCCGTTGTAACTAGTGGGCAGGTGCCTTACGGGGCTACCTCGCCCAGCCGTGCTTCGCGTTTTTCCGCAAAGTTGTACACCGTCATAATAGCAATGGCTAGCGGCACCATTAACGTGCCGACCACAGCGCTGGCATAGGCCGCTTCAATAGCGTTGAGCGTATTGGTTGCGATAAACATGGAGAGCAGTATATTTTTGAGTGTGGTTTCAACGGCAATGGTAGAACTTGTTTTCCTGTCCAACCCGGAAGCTCGAGGCATACCGTAACCCATCACAACCGCGATTAAGAGGTAGAGGGTGGCGGGAATAAACAACGCTGTTGCACTGGACAAAGCGCTGTCTTCATCCATAACGGTTGCCGTGACAAACGCAATAATCATAGCCACGGTACTGATCTTGGAAATCTTCGGTTCATGTGAAATCAGGACTGGCCAGCGGCTGCGAGCAAACATACCCAGAGTGACCGGCAAGAAGGTAAATGAACCCAACTGCAGCGCCGTTGATAAAATCGGCATTTGAACCGACGCTTCAGTCCCGTCAAGGACGCTCATGGAATAATTAATCCACAATGGCAGCGTAAATAAAGTCACCAGGGTAGCGGTTGCGGTCAGTGTGATCGACAGGGCAGTGTCCCCCTTGCCCATGTGCACTACAATATTTGACATTGTGCCACCCGGGCAGGCTGCAACCGCCACCAACCCTAAGGCCAACATGGCGGACAATTCAAAACTTATCGCCAATCCCAAACCAATGGCTGGCAACGCCAACAACTGAAGAAATAATCCAACGATAACTGCTTTAGGAACGGAAAGAACCCGTCTAAAATCAGCCGGCGTTAAGGTCAGCCCCATGCCAAACATAAGGCCAAACATGGTGATAGGAACAAGTACCTGAATTATTTGAAGTGATACACCTTGCATTATTTTATCTCACGCTATATTTAGAATTCAGCAGGATTTAAAAATCGTGCCTACCATCGGTCTGAACCAAAGAGTCTGAATCAAAAAGCAGAATCGAAGCATCAGTGTTATTGATCTGTAGCCATTGGCTAGATCGACGCCAGACGACGCACACAGTCTATAGCAACTCGACTTCAACAAGATTTGGACCTTTTCCGGCCGCCAATTTGTCTAAGCCCGAAATCAACGAATCTACTGAGTTAACTTTCGACGCAGGCACGCCCATTCCACGCGACAACCTCACGAAGTCCAACTTGCTGGTATTGGTTTTCTGCGAAGCAGTTTTGGAATTGAAAACAACAACCTGGACGTTCAACTTTTCGTGCGCAATGGTCCAAAGCGCTTGGATTGTATGCATCGCATTTTGGCTATCGATTAAAACGAAAACGGGCCGGCTTGGACTGGCAATAGCGGCACCAATAGATATAGGAAGCGCTTGTCCCTTTGCATCTCCTGTCAGGCTCAATAAATCGTACCTTGGCGCTTTAGACAGATAAGTAGATAGTGCCGATGGCGCTATATTACTTTCATCACAGATGATGGCATTTTTCGGCAACATGGCAGCGATTGTTTGGCAGGCTTTTTCGATAGTTAGCTCACCTGTTGGCGGCTCAGGGGTCTCACGTTTCACCGGTTCCACGCCATCCTCTATGCCAAGCTCAGTACACAATTTGCTTACACTTGATAGGGCATCTTGAGAAAGGGACGCCAACTGCCAACAATTTATGTTAGTCGTTCCATCCGTTAATGGGTTGACGGCCTCAACCAGTATTAAGTCGTCAAATTCGGATAATTGATTCGAGTCATAGTTGATTCGCTCGATATTCGGCAGCCCCCCACCACCGGCCAT
>CAJVZD010000098.1 GCA_913019905.1 uncultured Cellvibrionales bacterium | reverse complement strand
AAAGCATTAATCCCTTTTACCAAGGCGTGCTCCAAACGTTCTTTAACTGGCCAGTCTCGCCATTCTAGATTCTCTTCCTGTCGGGCGACACCATCCCCGGAATAATTACCCGCGATGGCGAGCAACCTCTCTGTAGAATCTTCGCGCTTGTTCAAAACAACATCTTCAACGTGTTCACGTAATTCAGCCGGGATATCGGCATAAATTGCCAGCTGCCCGGCATTAACAATCCCCATTGTTAAGCCAGCTTTAATCGCGTGGTACAAAAACACGGAGTGGATAGCTTCACGAACTTGATTATTACCGCGAAAAGAAAAAGAAACGTTACTGACGCCTCCGGAAATCTTGGCAAATGGTAGTTCCCGCCGGATATATTCACAGCTGCGAATAAAGTCGATGGCATAGTTATTGTGCTCTTCAATGCCCGTCGCAACAGCAAAGATATTTGGATCAAATATTATATCTTGAGGCGGGAAACCGACCTTGTTAACCAAGATATCGTATGACCGCTTGCATATTTGGTTTTTCCTGACCTCAGAATCTGCTTGGCCGTCTTCGTCAAATGCCATAACAATAATCGCAGCACCGTATCGCAAGCACAACTTGGCTTTTTCAATAAATTCCTGCTCACCTTCTTTCAAGCTAATTGAGTTGACAACAGACTTCCCTTGGACACATTTTAATCCAGCCTCGATAATCTCCCATTTTGACGAATCTATCATGATAGGGACGCGACAAATGTCAGGCTCCGAAGCAATCAGGTGTAAAAACTTCACCATAGCCGATTGGGAGTCGAGCATCCCTTCATCCATATTTATATCTATAATTTGCGCGCCGCTTTTGACTTGCTCTAATGCAACTTCGAGAGCCGTATCATATTGCTCTTCGATAATGAGGCGTTTAAATTTTGCCGACCCCGTAATATTTGTCCGCTCACCGATATTCACAAAAAGTGAATCGTCATTGATGACGAATGGTTCCAGCCCACTGAGTCGACAAGCAGCAGGTATTGAGGGGATTGATCTCGGCTTATGCATTGCGACGGAATTAGCAATAGCTCTAATATGTTCCGGCGTTGTGCCACAGCAACCACCTACAATATTGAGAAACCCGCTATCGGCAAATTCTTCGATAATAACGACCATTTCTTCGGCTGTTTGGTCATACTCCCCAAACTCGTTAGGTAATCCTGCGTTAGGATGGGCACTGATGTAGGTGTCTGCTAGCGAAGAAAGTGATTGAATATAAGGCCTAAGTTCTGCAGCGCCGAGAGCGCAGTTTAGACCGATGCTGATTGGTTTCGCATGCGCTACGGAATACCAGAAGGCTTCCGATGTTTGTCCCGAAAGCGTTCTGCCACTAGCATCGGTAATTGTACCGGAAATCATTATCGGCAGCTCAAAGCCACGCTGTTCGAATACGCCTTGAACCGCAAAAATGGCCGCTTTGGCGTTGAGTGTATCGAACGACGTTTCGATTAAAAGAATGTCAGCGCCACCTTCAATTAACCCTTCAGTTGCTTCTGTGTAATCGCTAACAAGTTGATCAAAGCTAATATTTCGATAACTTGGATCGTTGACATCGGGAGAGATTGTCGCTGTTCTACTTGTGGGACCTAAAACGCCGGCGACAAAACGTGGCTTGCTCGGATTCCTAGCAGTCATGGCATCTGCTGCGGCACGAGCAATACCGGCACTAGCGATATTTATTTCTTTTGCGAAGTCTTCCAATTCGTAATCACTTTGAGAGATTCGTGTCGCGTTGAAGGTGTTGGTTTCAATAATATCTGAACCGGCGTCCAAATAGGCATCGTGAATATCCCTAATAACATTTGGATTAGTTATCGAAAGAAGATCGTTATTACCTTTGATGTCAACATGAAAATTGGAAAAGCGGTCACCGCGATAATCAGATTCCTGCAGCTGATAATTTTGTATCATACTGCCCATGGCTCCATCCAAAATCAGTATTCGATTTGATAGTGCCTGATATAATTTCGCTATGCGTTCTTTTCTTAAGGTGTCCATATTTTGATCATCTTGTCAGAATTTTGTCGGTATTAAGCTTTCAAATACAGCGCTAAAACCATGAATATATTAAGGTTTTTCAAGAACTAATTTTCTTCTTACTCCTTTCTACAAACCGAAGAAAGAGTATAATGCCTAGATTTAGCGCTAATTGTGACACAAAGAAAAGCTATATCAAAATATTTCGATATAGATTGGCGATTTAGTCCATAATCTTAGCTGATTGAAGCATAAATTTTCGAGAGGAAAAGCCGGCAATGACAGAACTAGCTGAGTTAAATTTAACGATAACAGAGTCAGCACAGAATTATCTGGCTGAGCTATTGTCTGATCAAGACGACGACGTCTTGGGAATTCGGATGTTTGTAAACAGCCCGGGAACGCCCAAAGCTGAAACCTGCATCGCCTACTGTCGCGCCGACGACGTGCAAGATGATGACATTGTCGTGGAATACGAAAAATTAACAGCACGGTACGAACTTCGCAGTGTTGGGTTTTTAGATGAAGCTTTTGTAGACTACGCCAAGGACCGAATGGGTGGGCAGTTAACGATAAAAGCGCCTAATGCCAAGTTGCCAAAAGTAAACGACGATAGCCCCATCGAAGATCGGATTAACTACGTGTTGTATAACGAAGTAAACCCTTCTTTGGCAGCGCACGGAGGTGAGGTTTCGTTAATTGAAGTCACTGCCGAATCGATTGCAGTTTTACAGTTTGGTGGCGGGTGTCAAGGCTGTGGAATGGTTGAAGCGACACTAAAGGAAGGCGTTGAAAAAAGTTTGCTTGATCAAATCCCGCAATTGACTGCTGTACGCGATGTTACCGACCATACCGATACGTCCCAGGCATATTTCAAATAGGGCAGATAGACTCGGCTTGAAATTCCATTCATACAAAGGTAAATCATAACAATACAGGCTTTTGCTGTGAAGTTACTCAATGAATTTGCCTCAACTGGCTGATTTCTAGGTCTAATTGTAAAAAATTAAAGGAAATAAAGGCTTGACGGGATTGTCAAGAGGTATAGAATGCTAACAGCTTGAAAATACGGCTTGTTTTTATGTTCAATCATTACGATGTTCCAGAAGTAGTAAGTAACTCGTCCTGTTCTTCATAAGTAACACCACTTTTTCTCAGCTAATTCATGTGCTCTGCTTGCACTCGTTCTGATGATCGAGCGTAAATAGACATATAATAATTACTTACGTAAAAGCAATAGGATTTAAACAATGTCTGATCAAACTACTGGCACCGTCAAATGGTTCAACGAAAGCAAAGGTTTTGGTTTTATTGAGCAAGAGTCTGGCCCCGATGTATTTGTACACTTTAGCGCTATCAACAGCGATGGCTTCAAAACATTGGCAGAAGGCCAAAAGGTAGAATTTACAGTTACACAAGGTCAAAAAGGCCCACAAGCTGAGAACGTTAAGCCTGTATAATTTGTTATCTTAGGGCACTGCCCTGAGATAATGGAATAGGTTTTAGCTATTCCCTTTAATTAGACACGTTAATTGTCTATACAATACTCGCTCTTTTCAAGAGAGAGTATGAAACCGCGCTTGTCGCGGTTTTTTTTCGCGTTTTATTTGTCACTTATAGCAGACTTCCCGTCGTACGCAGATTGAAAAAGGGGTTTACTGATCCTATTTCCGCTAAGAGCACTCTGCTCGAATTACGTTTATGCCAGTAGCTTCGTACCGCATATTTAATCAGACAAAAATTCAATGGAGCGAGATAAACCGGTATCGGCAGATGTTGTTATAGGCTTGTTTTCGGCGAAAACAAATTTGGGAGCAGGGGAGCTCAAGAACTCTTTGTCCAGAAAACCAAATCCGTGGCTCATTTCGGTATACCGAGATAAGCTGAATTTTTACGAATAGTACACACTTACCTCAGCGAAGGGCATCGGGAAACCCGCCCGGACAAATCGTTCGGGGAAAAACCTGATTCAGTGAAGATATAAATTACCAATCGTAAAAAGAGCTAAAACCGTAAGTGCGGCAGCCTTAGCTCTATCCAGATACGACTCTATAGTCGTCTACCGGGCAATACATCTTTTAATTTATTGCGAAGCGATGTCAGGGATTGCGCCGTCGTTTCCCAGTCAATACAGCCGTCGGTCACTGAAACTCCGTAAGCGAGCTTGGACAGGTCTTCTGGAATTGACTGATTTCCCTCGTGGATATTGGATTCGATCATCAACCCGACAATTGATTGGTTGCCCGAAATTATTTGATTACAAACATCATCGACGACCTTTGGTTGCAATTCTGGTCTTTTACTCGAGTTAGCGTGAGAACAATCGACCATGATATTTTTTGCGACACCCGCTTTAGTCAGTGCTTGCTCTGTTAATTCTATGTGGACCGAATCGAAATTTGGGCCTTTTGAGCCTCCTCTCAGCACTACGTGGGCATACGGATTTCCCTTGGTCCGTATAACTGCAACTTGTCCCTCTCCATTAATGCCTAGAAACCGGTGCGGTTTACTGGCGGATTGTATCGCGTTCATTGCAACTTCTAATCCACCGTCAGTACCATTCTTAAAGCCCACAGAAGATGAAAGTCCGCTTGCCATTTCGCGGTGTGTCTGGGACTCGGTTGTTCGTGCACCAATCGCTGACCAGGCAATGCAATCCTGCATATACTGCGGCGATATCGGATCGAGCGCTTCAGTAGACGTTGGCAGGCCGAGCTCGGCAATATCTAGCAGCAATTTTCTGCCAATATGTAATCCTTCCTGTATTTTAAACGAGTCATTAAGATGCGGGTCGTTTATTAACCCTTTCCAGCCAACAGTAGTTCTCGGCTTTTCAAAATAAACGCGCATGACAATGTAAAGCGTGTCCTCAAGCTCATCCGACAAGGATTTAAGGTGTTTGGCATAGTCGAGTGCAGCATCAACATCATGGATCGAGCAGGGGCCTACCACTACAAATAGCCGGTGGTCTTTGCCATCGAGTATGTTACGAATAACTTCTCTATTTTCAGCAATACATTGCGCGGCTGTTTCTGACATCGGCACTTCGGATTTAAGCTGTTCCGGTGTGATTAAAATTTCCTGTGATTCCACGTTTAAATTGTCTACTACAGTATCGGTCATGATATTTTCCCGTTCTTTTATAGTGCGCCCGCCATTGTACTAGCTCCAGCCAATCAGACAGACGCGTCGAACCGTAGATTGTAGCCGATCGCGCTATAGAATACTCAGTTCACAAGAATAAAATGCCCTATTAAATCGATATATCTTCGACTTAACGAAAGACCTGTAAGTTTATGAGTTTAAAAGACTTCTTCGGAACAAATTTGTAAGGTATTTGATTGTTAAGGAGGTTACAATCGCGTGAAAAGCTAACATCCGGCTTGACCCATTAAAAAACAACAATCTGTTTCCAATTCACTAACACGAAGAACCATGCCTCGACTAATTTCACTATATGACGTTCGGCCAATACTAACGCAGTTAGCCGGCGGTAATTTATTCATCACGCCTAATCAACGTTTGGCGAGCCGGATTTCCGCTTCTTATGCAATATTTCAGAGTGAGACGGATAAATTACAGGTGATTAAGCCTCCTAATGTCCATTCTCTCCACGGCTGGATAGAAAGATGTTGGGGTGATCTACTCATTTCCGCATATCCTGATGCCTTGAAAAATCGAGTATTAGGTCCAATCAACGAGCAGGCTGTCTGGGAAACCGTCATTTCGGAGTCACCTCTGGGACAAGTACTTCTTCGCCCATCGGCTACGGCCGCACAAGCTGCGGCGGCCTACCGTACATTAATTGAGTGGGACCAAGATCTAGGGTCCGAAGCCTTACTGTCATTTTTTCAAAACGACGAGGACGGAGCGGCTTTGTTAACCTGGATAAATCGGTTTGAAGCTATTTGTTCGGAAAATTCCTGGCTGAGCCACGTGCGCCGTACCGAAATTGTCATAGACGCTTTTATTGCCGGGCATTTATCTCGAATGGAATCAATTTATGGAATTGCTTTCGAGAGTATTCCTCCACTGTATAAACGGCTAATAAGTGTTGCGGGAAATTTTCAAAGCGTCGATTACCCTAGGTTAAACGCGCAAGTGAATGTCGTTCGCTGTCAGTCTGACGATAGCGAGTTGAACGTTGCAGCGGTTTGGGCTAAACAGGTTTTACGTAGTGATAAAGAGGCTCGAGTGGCGCTTGTAATTCCAGACTTGGCCCAGCGTCGAAATCAGGTTCAAAGGGTATTACAGGAGGTTTTTGAGACTGGCTTTAACGAGGTTCCAAATAGAACTATCAATCACAGTTCCGCCAGTTCCGCCAGTTCCGCCAGTTCCAACAGTTCCAACAATGGCAATAACGGCACCAGAAAAAATTTACCGTTTAATCTGTCGGCGGGTTATCCTCTATTGGAAGCGCCCGTTATAGTTGCCGCGCTCAATGTTCTGTCTTTGCAGTTGCCTAATCAGGAGACAGAAACACTCGAGGCGATTGCGCAGTCACCGTTTTACGGCTTGGACAAACCCACTGACACACCACAAGATATCAAATGCCGAAGTAAACTAATATCACTGCTTTACGCAGAACAAGTTAAGTCGACCACGACCTCTCGTTTTCGGCAGTTAGCAGAAAAAGTGAATGACGGCCATTCAGAAAATTCAAATCCCTGGTATTTTTCATCTTTATTGCAAGACCAAGCTAACCTAGCGCGACGGTTATCGATATCAAATCCACGATCTCCAGCGGAGTGGGTCATTTGTTTTCAGTCCTTATTGACGAGCTTCGGTTGGCCAGGTAATCGTGAATTGGATAGCATAGAATTTCAGCAAGTGTCTCAGTGGCAATCAATTCTAACGGAGTTTTCGAATCTCGAACTCATTCTAGTGTGTAGTTCAGAGCTCTTAAGTTATGGGCAAGCGATTGCGCATATGCAAACCATTCTATCAAAGCGAATTTTCCAACCGCAAACGGTTGATTCTCCATTACAGGTTCTCGGTACACTGGAAGCGGCGGGCCTTCAGTTCTCGCATTTGTGGGTAACGTCGATGTCCGAGCGTGAATGGCCACCATCGCCGTCGCCTAATCCGCTCATTCCTACTGCACTTCAACGTAGTGCACTCATGCCGCATGCAAGCCCCGAACGAGAATTGGAGTTTGCAAAAAGCATTACTGAGCGACTTGTAAACAGCGCCAAAGACGTGGTCGTTAGTTTTGCCCAAACACGTGACGAAAATCCTGAAAGCATTAGCGCGTTGTTCGCTAAGTTCCCGCAAAAATCGGTCCAGGATATATTAGGGAAGCCACTTGAGCAGCTAGTACCGAAGGTTGAACTGCGCAGACGCCACTTTGAATCTTCGTCCATGGAAACGATTCAACTAAAGAACGCACCTCGACTGGCAGCAGGCGAAAAAGTAAAGGGGGGCAGCAGCTTGTTTTCTAGCCAATCGGCGTGCCCATTTCGCGCCTTCGCAAATCATCGCTTAGGGATAAAGGCCTTAAAAAAGCCTGAAATAGGCCTCAACGCCGCAGACCGAGGTTCATTATTACATCGCGCATTAGAATTCATCTGGGAGAAATTGAAAGATCAGGCCGGATTGCTGTCACTCGATGATGAAAAGCTAGAAAATATTTGTTTCGAATCGGCAACCTACGCGGTGACCGAGCTCGCGCAAAAAACCTACTCGCAAAGGCTGGGAAGTCGGTTCCAAAAATTAGAAGCCTTACGACTTAAAGGATTATTGCTAGCTTGGCTATCGATTGAAAAAGAACGTTCCGACTTTACCGTTGAGGCCTTAGAACAACGAAAGCTCTTTCGCTTCCAACAATTAGAGCTAGACACCCGTATCGACAGGATAGACCGACTAGCCGATAAGAGTCTCTTGGTTATAGATTACAAAACAGGGATAACGAACATTAATCGCTGGTGGGGCGATCGACCTGATGAGCCCCAGCTGCCGCTCTACAGCATGTTGACGGAAGCGGGCAAGGGCAGTGAAGTTGTGGGAGGTATCGCATTTGCTAAAGTGAGAGTTGATGGCTGTACATTGACGGGGATTGGAGACGCAGATTTACCGGAAGACAAGATAAAATGGAGCGGAAAAGCCCAAACCGACGCGGGATCCATTGATTGGCAACACTTGAAACAAGACTGGGTAAAAGTTTTGACAGCGCTCGCGGAAGATTTTATTGAGGGAAAGGCGACTATAGACCCCAAAACCCCCGCAAAAACCTGTCAATATTGTGATCTTGCGCCTGTCTGTCGAATCAACCATAAGGAGTTAACAGCGTGAACAAAACTCCAGACTCTTATGATAGCAGTGCATTGAACGAAACTGTGTCGGATATAACCGTCCCCATCGACTACAAACAAAGGATAGCGGCATTAGATTGTTTACGTTCAGTGTGCGTTACCGCACCGGCGGGCTCTGGAAAAACCGAACTATTAAGTCAGCGGGTTCTGAAATTACTAGCGAAAGTCAATCAACCGGAAGAAATTCTTGCGATAACTTTTACCCGTAAAGCTGCGGCGGAAATGCATTTTAGGATCATTGAAGCATTGCGGCTTGCTCAATTTTCGCCGAAACCAGATCAAGCTCATAAATTAGTGAGCTGGGAATTAGCGCGCGAAGTCTTATCACAAGATAAGGCCCGAGACTGGCAGCTACTAGCCAATCCGAACAGACTCAAAATACAGACAATCGATGGACTTTGTAGTTCTTTAACTCGCCAGATGCCGATTTTATCAAATTTCGGGGCTCAACCAAGAATTGCCGAACATGCAGAGACGTTTTATATTAATGCAACGCAAAGTCTACTTGATAAATTGGAAACGAAAAGTTTATTTTCAAAAGATCTAGTCACATTGTTAAACCACGTTGACAATGATATGCAAAAAGTAGAGCGATTGTTAGTATCTTTGCTGGGGCGGCGTGATCAATGGTTATTACACATCGGCCTTGGGCCTTCTTCGCAAGCCGCCCGTAGAGTCCTTGAGACTACTTTACGATACGTTATCGAAGATGTTTTATTGAGCCTGAAAAAAGAGTTGGCTCCTGTCGCAGCAGAATTGTTACCGCTAATGGACTATGCAGGAGATAACTTATTAAGAGGCCATAAGTTGTCACCCATCGCTGAACTTGCTGGCTTGGTGGAGCTACCAGGGACCAAAGTGGAGAATATTTCTCAATGGTTAGGTGTTACAGAACTGTTAATAACGAAAGAAGGAGGATGGCGCAAAACCGTTAACAAAAACGCAGGATTTCCAACAGAAACCCGAGATGGAGACAAAAAACAGGCGAAGGAACTCAAGAATACCTTCGTCCAATTATTGTCTATCTGCAAGGAAAATAAGAGTCTCTTGGACCGCTTGATCGAAGTCCGTTTTCTACCCACGAGTACTTACCCAGAGCAACAATGGTTGCTGTTGGATGCGCTAACGCGTTTGCTGCCCGTTCTAACCGCGGAACTGCGACTTATCTTCCAGCAACAGGGTGTCGTTGATTTTACAGAGATAAGTCTGGCCGCCTCCGCTGCCTTAGGACGAGGTCTAAATCCATCCGAATTGGCAATGAAACTCGATTATCAGTTACACCACATTTTGGTAGACGAATTTCAGGATACGGCCAGTACCCAGTACAACCTATTACAGCGGCTCGTGGAGGGTTGGTCTGAGCATAATATGAGCAATCCGGAAAATCCGAAAACACTTTTTATTGTTGGCGATGGAATGCAGTCGATCTATGGTTTTAGGGAAGCTAATGTCGGTTTGTTTTTGGACGCAAAAAAGAATGGCGTAAATGGCATAAATTTGGACGATTTAAGGCTAACCGTGAACTTTCGTTCGACACCACAGGTTGTCGATTGGGTGAACAACACGTTTTCAACTGCTTTTCCTTCGCACGAAAATATCTCACGAGGCGCAGTTCCCTACGAATTCGCTAATCCTTTTAATGCAGCTCAATCAGATAGCGTGGTCAAGGTGTTAGGATTTTCCGGAGAATCGGCAACTTCCCGTGAAGTTAGGAAAATAGTCGACATCATAGAAAATGCCGAGTTAGAAAATAAAACAATTAGTATTGCAATTCTGGTTCGAAGTCGAAGTGGGCTAGCTGACATTATTCCTGCCCTGTCCCGGGCAGGGATAAAATGGTCAGCTAAAGACATCAACCCATTACTAAACTATTCTGCCGTGGCCGATCTTTTTAGCCTTACTAAAGCATTACTCAATATTGCAGACGATGTTAGCTGGGCCGCGTTATTGCGAGCGCCCTGGATTGGATTGGACAATAGTGATATGCACTGTTTGTTGGGCGATAAACCATCATCTAATTCCGTTTTCTCCCGCCTAGTTAGCAAAGAGATATCTAACAGCATGACGACGCATGGAGTTAAGCGAATTAAGATCGTCGCCTCTGTCCTGCTTACGGCTTACGAGGACCGCCAACGATTAAACCTCAGAAGCTGGATTGAGGGCATTTGGTTAGCACTGGGAGGTGCGAGCACAGTAACTTGCCTCGAAGAGTATTCATACGTGGATGCTTATTTTGAATTACTGGAAAATCTTCAACCGGGAGAAGGCCGCCTTTCGCTCAGAGACCTCGAGAATGCCATTGGTTCACTGTACGCTGAACCATTGGTTGAAGAAGCAAACTTACACATTATGACGATTCACAAGGCGAAAGGACTTGAATTTGACGTGGTGATACTTCCTGGCCTCGCGAGGTCTTCTCGAAGCGATGACAAAACCTTACTAATGTGGCGTGAGTATATGTCGGATCGCCCAGCTGCTCCGGGTAGCACAGGTTTAATCATCAGTCCGGTCGGAGAAACCGGTAGTGATGAAGATACCATTTATAAGCATTTGCGTTATGAACAGTCAATAACAACCGCACTTGAGGAAACAAGATTAGTCTATGTAGCCGCGACAAGAAGCATCAAACAACTGTACGTTCTGTTTAGTACGCCTTTTGACGAGAAATCCGAACGGCCGCGGCCGCCATCAAAAAATAGCTTACTGAGCCGCATTTGGAGTTCAATAGAGGATTCCGTGGTATGGGATTGTGAAAACGAACTGGCGACCGAACAATACGGTCTCGATTTTTCCTCTGAGGATTTAACTAATAACTTCACTCGTATCCAAAAAGAATGGAGAGCACCGGATTTCAACAGTTCAAACCCACTAACAGAATACTACCTCGAGAGCTCCGCTATATCTGATTACAAAAACATTCCAAATTTGTCGATTGACTTGCTGCCCATTAGCGTTGGAAATATTTGTCATTGGATATTGGAAATGCTCGGCGGCGGGAGCCATCGACAGTCGACAGTTTCATTGTCAGAAAATAGATGGTCCACCTTCTCAGACGCTAGTCGCAAAATATGGCTGGAGGCATTGTTGCAGTATGACGGCTTAGAAAAACAATACTGGCCGCAAGCGATCGACGAAATCATAGAGAATATCAACGGAACGCTTTCCGACAAAATAGGTCGCTGGATCTTGTTTGGAAACCACAAAGAACAAACTGCGGAATTAGCGTTACTTTCACTCTCAAGTACTACCGTAGATAAAAGAATTATTGATCGGTGTTTCATCGATGACAAAAACGACTGCTGGATTGTCGATTACAAAACCTCGCGGCTAAGAGAAGACGAACTGGCGCAAGATTTCTTTGACCGTGTAACGGAAAGATATAGCCACCAATTGCTTGGTTATAGAGATCAACTTTCTCAAATTCCGCCTTACTGTAATACAAAGAAAATTCGGGTGGCATTATATTTCACGAGTTATTCTCATTGGAGCGAGGTAGAGACGCCACAGATCACATCGACTATTCTATCGGACTGAGTCCCCTGAATCCCAGATCGTTGACTGTCAAAAACACCGGTGGAAATTCTATATAATGGACTAATTCGAAACGATAGCTAGGAGTTCGTGACCAACATTTCTGACGAGGAGGGTACAATTGTCAAAATTTCGAAGTAAAAAAAGCAATCTGCAAACGTTCAAAGAAACAAAGCGACAGGTTCCTGAAGGCACCCAGGTTCTTAGTATTGTCGAACAATTGGATGATGGACGAGGGGTCGCCAAATTCAAAGGAAAGATTGTTTTTGTTGACGGAGCGCTAAAAGGCGAGACGGTAAAAGTACAATTCAAAAAGTCTTTCAAAAATTTTGACGAAGCGACAAGCGTTAAAATCATTTCTCCGGTTTCCGATCGTATTCAACCGCAGTGTCAATATTACGAGCGTTGCGGGGGATGTAATTTACAACACATGAAGCTACAGGCCCAGAGGACGTTTAAACAAAAAAGCATCGAAAAGAGAATGGTTGAATTCGGCTTAGTTAAAAATGATGAACTCGAAAGCGTGATAAGTCCGCTGCTTACTTCTGATCCTTTTCAGTACCGACACCGCGCTCGATTTTCTGTCGAAGCGAACAGTCATAAGTTCGTGCTGGGCTTCAAAGGTAACAACTCAAACAAAGTGGTCGATATAGACAGCTGCGAGGTTTTACTACCCGGCCTCAATACCGTATTACCAAAATTGCGGCTGAGTATGTCGGGGCTGTCATACCGATCGAGCATTCGAGAAATACTCATCCTCGAGGACTCCAATGGCAAAGCATTCATACAAATTCGTTCTAATAAGCGGTTGGCAGACCGAGACGTCGATAGTTTAAAAGTATTGTCAGATAGAGAGAACATCGGTATATCGTGTAAAAACCTTGTCGATCAAATGACCTACTGGTCTTCTGACGACACACAGCCTTTGACTCAACTGTCAAACGAAAGTGTCTCCTATAATTATTCGCTCGATGATTTCACGCAGATAAACCCGACCATCAATGAAAAAATGATCCAGCAAACATGTGAATGGTTAGACTTATCTGAGGAAGACCACGTTATTGATCTTTTTTGTGGAATAGGGAATTTTAGTTTGCCCGCTGCAAAAAACGTAAAGGGTATGACAGGGTACGAAATCAGCGAAAAAATGGTAAAAAAAGCCGCTCAAAATGCAAAAGAAAATGGCCTCTCGAACACCACGTTCTTTGCCGTAGATCTATTTTCTCATTCTCTAAAATTTGATCGTCATGTTAACAAACTCATTCTAGACCCACCGAGGGCAGGCGCAGAACATGTCTGCGCTCAGCTTGTACCACCGAGAATTCAGTATATTCTCTATATTTCGTGTAATCCTTCTTCCTTTTTTAGAGATTCAAAAATATTAATTGACGGGGGATATGTAATTGATAAGCTAGGATTAATTGATATGTTTCCGCAGACTGAACATGTAGAAATAATGGCTTTGTTCAGCCACCAGTGATGTCCAGCCGACGATTTTCTATCCGTGGTCAGGATGCTGAACCCCTTCGACAGATGACAACGATAACATGACTGTTGCCCACTATTTGAAAAAGGCAATGTCCACTATGAATAATCAAAAAGGCGCTTTAAATGGCAGATGATGATAATGACGACATAGCTGACGAAAACACCACAGTTGAGATTGATCCAGCGGTTTTATTACCAAAGGTAGAGAAACAACTAAAGGTAACTAGAGTATTGTTAATAGCGACAATCGTTCTGTCAGTTCTAGTCGCATCGACCGTTGGTGTCGGTATAGGCGTAATGTATGGCCGAATAGGCGATCTGGAGACAGCAGCACTGGAACTTGAAGACGATCAAATGGACGAACAATTTACGCTACTGGAAGAACGCTTGCTAAAGATTGCGGAATTTCGAAAAAGCGAACAAAAAAAGATTAGCAAATACACAAAAGAACTGGCAAAACTCAGTAACGATTGCAGCGCAGAAAAAGCTGCGCCTTTTCTAAAATATCTGTCACAAAGGGAAGAGGATTTTCAATTGTTGATTACGTCCGTAAAGTCTGGAACCGCAGACTTGGCGGGAATGAATAAAGGGTCAAAAGATTGGCTCCGAACACATGCTAAATCGATGGACGATATCGTTAAACTGAGCGAGGCTCGAAAATCCCAAATTGACACACTCCTTTAGGAAAAGAAAAAACCAGGATTATCGAAATGGTTGACGACGATTTGGAAGTACGAACGACATCTTTAGCAAAAAAGTCTCTTCGACATTTGGTCGTTGGGCTAGTGCTGTTGCCGATTATCATCGGGTGTTTTGTCGTGGGACTTATCAATGTAAGAACCATTTTTTTGAAAGTGACTTTGTTAGATTCAGTACAACCGTCAAACCGTGCTGAAGTTTTTTTTGGCGAGATCGATAAAGTCAAAGAAAAGGTTGCTGAACAATACGCAGAACATACAAGCAAGATGGAAGATGAAAATATACTTGATATGAATGTGAGATTCAATCTCGTGTACAACGCAGCGTTCGAGCACGAACGGGATTTCGGGCAATTCATCAAAAACTATCAAAGCACAGTGTATCAGGTTTCAAGTAAAACCCGTGGATCTGGAGCGTGGTTTGAATTTTATAATAGGGACATAGAAAAACTTAAAGCGAGTAGTATTGAGCGACAGTCTAAGTTAATCAAGTATACTAAGTCCGTGCAATAGACAATAAAAGAGCGGGACGAAAAATCATCAGAGCATAAGTTCTATTTAGCTGTTTTAGAAACAGAAGACGTAAGTACAACAAATTTTGTATTGCCTGCAATTAATTGGCAATTCCCAAAAATTCTTTTCATTTTTGCCGGATAGTCCAGATGTCTATTTCCGACCAGCCACATAACACCACCATTGCCTAACATCCTTTGACTGTTAGCGATCATTGCTTTAGCGATATGATCAGTTATCGTATGGTTTTGGTGAAAGGGAGGATTACATATAATCAAATCAACTGCCCTTAATTCGATATCCTCTAAACTGATGTTTTCGTGAAACTCTGGGCTTTCAAAGCTGTCGACGGTTTTATCGAAACTATCGAAAAAATTTATTTTTGCCGATTCCAATGCCATATAAGATTCGTCTACAAAATGAATTTTGCTGTTAATGCCGAATTTTTCTTTTTGAGCGGTCGCCGCCTTTATTCCAAGTATTCCATTCCCGCATCCAAGATCAACGATTGTGTTAGCACGGGGTAATACTTCAAATTGCGCAAGTATAAACCGGGTCCCGATATCTAGCTTGTCGTGCGAGAAAACATTGGCATGATTAGAAAGAGATAGGCCTAAGCTTTTTTCCTGGTATGTAAAGGGAAACGGAGACAAGTAATTCTTGGACAATATCCTGTTGTCGGGAGTGGCGAAAACCAACCTAGCTTTTTTCTTTGCAAGTGAAGTATGCGTTTTCCCGATATATTTTTCGAAGAGCGCTAGTTGAGATTTATGACTATGTTTTATCATCCCTGCTGCGATAACTGTCGTTGTGGACGTCATACACCGTCTTATCTCAATGAGTTGGTGTTCCAATAAAGCTAAACTTTTTGGGAGTTTAATAACGATAAGGCCGTATAATTTGGAGGGGGACTTTGTACTTTCAATTAGCTTGATATTTTTTAGAGCGTTGAGTTTTAGATTCTCACTAGTTGAAAAATGTGCGGTAACAGAGTCGCTCCAGTTGTCTGGAAGATATTCGTTAAGAGCAACGGACAAAGCACCGAAGCCGTCATTAATAAGCAAGACCTGTGCACTATCTTTAGTGTTTCTTTCTGCCAAAGGATTATGTTTATAGATATGATCGAGAACCAACTCATCCGCGGCGTCCCAAGCACGAAGCTTTTCATTTCTAGTAAGGGGGAAACGCTTAAGAAGGTATTGTCCAAAAAGCGTGGACATACAAATGTTTAATCCTGGTTCCGGAGGACCAGTGTCAGATGGTTGCATCAGTGTTTTATTAGGTGACTGTTAAGGTTTATCGGATAGCGTCGATTTTACTCTGCTTTTTTTCTTAAGTCTTCTTCTTCCGACAAATCGCAAGGTACGCCAGGCGAAGAGCTGTACTTGAACAAAGAGCTGCACTTGACGGCAGCAACGTAAAGTAAAACGGTCCTCCATTCGATATCTGGTAAAAAAAGTAAAAACCCATAACAATTTTTGGCCCTATCTTTCGTCTTCATAGGCACGGAATCCTCTA
>CAJVZD010000097.1 GCA_913019905.1 uncultured Cellvibrionales bacterium | reverse complement strand
GTGTTTGGATTAAGCTTACCATGGCGAGTATCGGCAAAACAAACGTTACCCATTATTCCCGAATTATCATCACTACTGATCGATTTATCACCTTTAGTCGCTACGATACAGGAAGTAAAAGCGAATAATATAGGATGATTAACAGTGCTCGAATAGTTGGAAGAGCCACCATAATCCATAGGAGGCGGCGAGCGTAACTACAAAATCGAAAGCTAAGTCGCGGCTTTAGTTAAACCCTGAGCATATGACTTTTTTCAGTAGCGACATCTCACCGACCATAGTCCAGACTCGCTGTGTAATGTGCCACGTATCGGGCGGTTTGTCGGGCCACACCAACCTGGTTTTCATCACCAGTGATAACAGTAATCACGAGACGCATAACTTCGCGGCGCTGCAGAGTTTTATCGCCAACCCTAGCGATACGCGAATAATCAGCAGCTGTTCGAAAAATATCGCAATTACATGTTGGTCATAAACGGAATCGATGCCCAAACGAATTCCCATTCCGCCGGTGTGATCCATAACTGGAGCGGTCGGATATCGGAAGGGTTCCCTTCGCTAACGGCTCTGTTTACCTCAGTCAACGCATCGTAATTACCTCTTAGCTACATCAGCAATGGTGGTTACTCAGAAACCGCTCGGCTGGTACGTTATACCCGGTTGGAAGATACTCAGGGTTTGAGCAATCTATTGACGCCTAATGCACCTGAGTGGAATTCTACCGAAAGAATGCTGACCGACGCTAGCTTTAGCCGTCTACAGCGGTTCCAGGCCGCTCGTCAACAACGGTTATTGTCCCAGTCAGGCCTGACCGCCAGGCAATTGTACAACTGCAGCAGCTTTCAACAGGCGCGGGAACAGGCCGACCAGCTACAGGAATTTGCCGCCAATATTCCCAGCGCAGACCAGCTGCAGAACGGTTTAAACATTGATGGTTATCAACAGTATTTCCTGAGCCAAAATCAGTTGGTGCTGTTGGGTTTCACTAGCAATGTAGCCTGTGCAGCCGATATCGAACTGTCTGGGTTCGATACCCATTCGAATCACGATCAGCTCCAGGAGCCGTTGCTAGGTCACTTAGCAGAAGGAATAGATTATCTGTGGACTTATGCGGACCAACTGGGCATCGCCGATCGTCTTACGGTAGTCGTCGGTTCCGATTTCGGTCGCACGCCCTTTTATAACAGCGAAAACGGTAAGGATCACTGGCCAATAGGCAGTGTTATGGTGATGGAGAAAAATCCCAGTTGGGGCGATCGGGCGGTTGGCGCCACCGACGAGGGACGCAATGCTTTGGCGATTAATGCCGACAGCTTGTTGGTAGATCGCAACGGCACACATATATATATCCAATGCACGTGCACATGGCGCTGAGGGCGCACCTGGGGCTGGACAGTCACAACAATAGCCAGAGTTTCAACTTCATGACGGCTGACAGAATGAACTTTTTCTACTAATATCGCCTCATATAGATTGTTACGATCTCCCAATCAATAATGACACAGGACCTACTGTTATGATTAACACGCTTGTCGCAGCACTAATTTTCCGCATTTACAAAAAGGCGTCGTTTGCGACGGGGCTACTCCTGCTGATGTGCACCAACCAAGTGTTCGCGCAATGTGACGCGAGAGAATTCTCCAGTTTTGAAACGCGGGTGATGCAAGCCTATGTGGCGTACTACGGCAGACCTGCCGACCCGGGAGGACTGGCATTCTGGGCCGGTGAATTGGAAAATTCGGGCGGCAGCCTGAATGCGATCATTAATGACTTTGGCAATTCTTCCGAATACCAGCAACGTTTTGGCAATCTATCGAGTACGGAATTAGTCAACAACATATTTCAACAGTTGTTTGGTCGTGATGCTGACCCTGCAGGACTGGACTTTTATGTCGGCGCTCTCGATTCGGGTGCCAGAACGTTGGAAGCGATTGCTATCGAGGTATTGGATGGATCCCAAAATGATGACATCACTAATATTGACAACCGAATCACCGTAGCAAATCACTATGTTACCGGAAGAGAGAAGGTCGAAATTACCGATCCCAGTGCCGAAAATCTAACTAAGCTCATTGCCGGTGTATCCGCCGATACCGGAAGTCTCGGTGGTCGCTGCGCAATAGCCAGTCAGCTACTCGGAGACGAGGATGCCGCTTTGGTTTTCTTTACCCAGGATATATCCGAGCAGATTATCCAGTCTAATTGCATTACTTGTCACGTTGTTGGTGGTACTGCTGGAGCGACTCCACTGTTATACAGCTTGGCTAATGCTCCTCAACACGAGGCGACTAACATGCAAGTAATTAGTGATTACCTTGCCGTTGGCAGCAATAGAGTGGAATTGTATCAATCTAAACCACTCGGCGTCGCACACGGTGGCGGCGCGAGACTGGTGGAAGGCAGTACAGACCACAATAATTTACTCAATTTGATTGAGCTGTTAAGCAACTAGTGTTGTTTTTTTCTTCAAGATTTTTTCCAAACGCTGTCTTCCTAACACTGTAACTGGAAGGCAGTGCGATAGATTCACATCTCCCCGCCGTCGTCACCCTCTTTAGACTCTTTGATTAGTTGTATTAAACAATATCAGAATAAAAATGAATGCTTAAGACACCAATATCCGGTCCGTTTGTTACATGATTTATAGATAGTCGATGCAATGGTTACTAGTTTGAAAGTGCTCTTTAATGTGCAGTGAGATCCTTTTACTCTTGCTTGCGGGAATGCGGCCGCTAAGTAATCTCGTTAAATTGATGGTCAATACCTATGGGGAGCGCTCTGGTCTTTCTCGGGGTATTTTGGCGGATTGAACTCAGAGGAGTCAGCACGGCCAGGTATTTATTTTTGCCTGGCGCCGGTCATGTCTGTGAGTTAATATTTGGCACTGGGGTGCAACTACGACTTTTAGTAGACGCTATTACAATAAGAAGTGCGCGGAGTATTTATGGTTAACTCAGTTCTACGAATTTCCTTAGGTTTGATGATTCTTATCAACTCGTATTCCCTGAGTGCAGCTGATACTGATTACCTCATTGGTCGCGGTATGGCTGACGTAACCGGTCCTGCCTACGGTAATCCTATGTGGGGTTTCTCTAAAGAGGGCCAAAACACTGAAGGCCTGCACAACCGACTGAAGTCCCGTGCCTTTATTTTTGTCGATCCGAAAACTCAAAAGAGGTTGCTCTTTGCCAGCGTCGACATTGGTAGTATCGAACACCACGTCGTATTGGAAGTGATCGATCAGCTAAGCAAGAAATATGGCGATTTGTATCAATTAGACAACACCATTCTATCGGCGACGCATACCCACGCCGGCCCTGCGGGTTACTGGCACTCTCGGGTGGAGTTCGGGTTATCTGGCAAGTTTTATAAAACGCATTTTGATCGTATCGTGTCAGGCATTGTTGCTTCCGTAGAGCAAGCCCATAAAAACATACTTCCCGGAACAATCCTCATAGGCAAGGGCGACGTAAAATTGGCGGGTGCCAATCGATCTATGACAGCTTATGGGGCTAACCCGGAAGGCGAACGGAACCGCTATGGCAGTGAAATGGATCTGGAGATGACATTACTTCGCCTTCAAGGCACAGACAGTCCAATGGGATTAATCAATTGGTTTGCCGTTCACCCGACAGCTATGACTTACGATAACCGGTTAATCTCAGGCGATCACAAAGGTTACGCCTCGCTCAGCTGGGAAATTGATGAAGGCGTCCGCTATGAATCAGGTAATGATTTTGTAGCAGCCTTTGCCCAGTCAACGCCCGGTGATGTCACGCCTAATCTCAATTTGGATAATACGGGTCCCGGTATAGACGATTTCGACAGCACGCGCATTATTGGTCAACGCCAACTGGATGTTGCGCAGCAACTTTTTGAACAGGCTTCAGAGCGAGTCTCGGGTCCCATTGATGTACGTCGCTTATACGTCGACTTATCCGATATGACAGTCAAAGATGCTTTTACCGGAGCCGGTGATAAAATGACTTGCCCCTCTGCTTATGGATATTCATTTGCCGCTGGGTCAACCGAGGATGGTGGTGGGCATTTCTTGTTCCGCGAGGGTATGACGGAATACAGCTGGTGGCGGGATATACTGATCGACATTCTCATCGGTGCTGAGGCTCCGGCGCCGAGCGACAAGGTTTGCCATTACCCTAAGGCGATATTGTTTCAGACGGGTACGGGAGAACCACCGATACAATCGCAAATTCGATCAATTTCCCTGGCGCGTTTGGGCTCTCTTGCGATCATCGCCCTGCCAGCCGAAGTGACTACCATGGCTGCACGGCGGATCAAAGAAACGGTGAGGGCTACGCTCGGTCCGTGGGTAAAGCACGTGGTGATCGCGGGTTATGCGAATGGTTATGCGGGTTATGTGACTACACCAGAAGAATATGATACTCAGCAGTATGAAGGAGGACACACTCTGCACGGAAAATGGAGCCTGCCAGCATACCAACAAAAGCTAGTAGCGTTGGCACGAGCATTGGAGGGGGGGGGAAATGCTCCGGCGGGACCGGAGTACGACGACTGGCGGGGCAAATCTAATTCTGCGGAGATTGTTGGTGATGAACCTGATAGTCTCCCCGCCGGCGTTTCTTTTGGCGATGCGCTTCCCTTGAAACAGAATGCCGTCATTTTGGGTGAAACGATTGTGGCTGAATTTTGGTCTGGCAATCCCTCGGCGGCGTATGTTGATGGCGATAATTACCTACAGATAGAGCGGCAGAGCTCCTCCGGTTGGCAGCGAGTCCATGGCGATATGGATTGGTCGACCATCATTCGTTGGAGAGAGGAGGAACCGGGTTTGCTTGCTTCAGTTAGCTGGACCGTACCGCAAGATACCCAATTAGGTGTTTATCGTATAAAGCATTTTGGGAAATACAGAGCACTGGATTCGACGTTTGTCGATTTTCAGGGTATCTCGGCATTATTTGAAGTTATAGAAGAGTAAATATTTCTGTGCATGACGAAACCCTCACCATTCACACAAAAACTGTGGGTGAAAAAAATCTATGAGGGTCGAAAGAAGAGGGTAAAGTTGGCTCAAGCGATTATACTACCAATAGAAATTTGGACATTCGAAGAAACGAGAATCATTAACCGATGAAAACAAACTACGATGTAGTGACAGAGGATAGAGGTGATTACATCTATTCGAAGGTCGGAGGATCGGGCCAAGACATAGATCTGTTCGTCGCATCGGTACTGCCAGCTATCGAGTTATGTCTGAAGACCACACACAAAAAACTACTGTTAGAAGATGCCATTGAAGATGATTGGCCACCATTAATGATGGAAAAGTTAGTAGCAAAGCTTTATCGGGCCGGATTCGACAAGCTGTTTATTTCTGTCTATGTCCCCGTTCCTGAAAGACAGTTTTATACCTATTTTGCAGGAACCGTAGCCAAGAATATGGGTATGGACGTTGACGTTTCGATTAACCTCGATACCGCCATCCAGCGGATAAAAAATAGTTAAGACATGGAGATTATTCAAACGGTGCTTTTCAAACGGTGCTTTTCAGATGAGACCGGCCACATCAGTTTGTTCTAAGATCCTTTCTCGAAGCTACGCACGAGCTTTCTCAAATAAAATCACGTAATTGTTACAAGTTGTTACAAGCTGATACGCCACTGCAATGAGTTGCCGGTCGTTCGCGCCTACTATAGCTCTGTACTTCATAGGAAATCACAGGAGCTAGCCCATGAAACGTTCAACTAAAATCATCACAGCAATTATTTTAACCTTTGGCATCGCAGGCGGAGCTGTCGCCTATGGCAAACATCAATGGGGCAACCCGGAAACAAAAGCCAAGCATGTCATCAGTTACGTGACTGAAGAGCTTGATCTAGATAGTAGCCAAAGTGAAAAGCTCACCGCGTTGGCGGGCAAGATGATGGAGACTGGCAAGCTATTTCGCAGCGAGATGGCACCCATGCATAGCGATGTAACCGCGCTTATCAGTGCCGACACTTTCGATCAAGATCAGGCGCTGGAAATGCTCACTAGTAAAACAGCACTGATGAATCAACACGCGCCCGACGTGCTTGCCGCATTAGGCGCGTTTCTAGACAGCCTGAGCGCCGAACAGAAAGAAGAAGTGCTGGAGTTTATCCAACACAAGCGCGGCCACCGTGGATGGAAAGACCAACACTAAGCTGCAAACTAAAGCTTGGGGCAGAACGAATGCCCCGAGCGAAATGGTTTCAAGGACAGAAGAGGCCGCGCAGCGATGGCCATATTTACTAACTGGGTGCCATAGATGGCATAGGCGGTGAGTTCGGAGGAATAAACGACGATAGGAAGCGTGTGACGAGACAAGTCACCTATAGTTGTGGCACAGTGTATTGCAAAAAAACTGATCCCGTTTAGAGATTCCGGAGAAACATGCTCAACGTACTGTTGATAGATGACGATCAAAAATTAGGACCACTACTCGTTGATTTTTGCGAGCCCTACGGTATTCAGATAACGCCCGTAACCTTGCCCTCTGTCGGTTTGGAACGTCTAGATTCGGATAGCTATGATGCGGTGATACTGGACGTTATGCTGCCCGAGATGGACGGCTTTGAAGTTTGTCGGACTATTCGACAAAACAGCGAAATCCCTATCATCATGCTGACCGCGCGTGGTGAGGTAACAGACCGTATTGTTGGTCTAGAGCTCGGAGCCGATGACTACTTACCAAAACCTTTTGAGCCGCGTGAGCTGGTCGCACGCGTGCATGCGATTGCAAAGCGACAGCATCCTACCGCCATTAACCCACAATTAATGCAGTTCGAAGATCTTGTCATCGACAAAAGCACACGCGAGGTACGGGTCAAAGAGGCGCTCATCACGTTGACCACGATGGAGTATCAGTTGTTATTGTTGCTTGCTGAAACACCGGGTAAGGATTACACCCGTGACGATATTTTGAATCACCTGAAAGGCACGGAGACAGAGCTATTTAGTCGTTCTGTCGACATTTTGATCAGTCGACTCCGCACTAAGCTCAAACCCGCTGCTCCGATCAAGACAGTTTATGGCTCGGGCTACGCATTCGTCGGGCACGCCCAATGAAAAAGCTTTTCAATCGCTTTCGACGTTCTCTGCCTACACGCTTACTTTTTGTCTTTATGGTGGTGTGCTTTTTTGTTGTTATCCTGCTTATTGGCACGCTGGCAAGAGGCTTGAGTTCCCAATGGAACGGCGGAATAAAACCACATCTCAATCAGTACCTGAGCTATGTTAATGCGGACATAGGCAACCCGCCTAACATTTCTCGTGCTGAAGAACTGGCAAAAATATTACCGATCAATATTTACATTGATGGTCCCGAGCAGCGATATTCCTCTACGGGCGTGCCACTCGATTTGAAAGAGATAAGTTTCGAACGACCTCGTGGCCGACGTCGGGCCGAACAGCCCTATGCGAACGGTGCATCAACGACGGTTGAATCTTTGAGCTTTGGCGGCCGTGAGGATCGCACTATACTGCGCAACCAATTGGGGGAATACACGGTCTATTTCGAGGTTTTACACGGAAATGCAGAAGCCCATAGCTCTCGCGTTATGTGGCGCGCTATGTTTTGGTTACTGCTTATCCTGGCAGCGGGTTACTGGGTCATCCGGCGTATGCTCAAACCCGTGCAAGATATGAAGTACGGCGTCAAGCGTATGGGGTTAGGTGAACTTAACCATCGCGTGCCGGTAAGGAGCGACAACGATCTCGGGGAACTCGTTGGCAGCATTAATCAAATGGCGGGTGATATTGAGGGCATGCTCGACGCAAAACGGCAGTTGTTGCTCGCTGTCAGTCACGAGCTGCGATCGCCGCTTACCCGCGCCAAAGTTGCTGTACAAATGCTGGAGGAGTCCAAAACTCAAGCATCAATCGCCGAAGACTTAACTGAAATGCAGAATCTGATCAGTGAAATACTTGAAACGGAGCGCATGAACGGTCCGCATGTCACTCTAAACCGAACGAAAATCAATCCTGAAAAGCTTATTCGATCGGTTGCAGAAGAGTTTGCGGGGTCGGAGTTTGTTGGGTCGAAATCTACAGGCGACGTATTACGGTTCCAGCTGGTCACACCGTTCCCAGATATGGAACTGGACGAAACGCGAATCCGACTGTTACTGCGCAACCTCATCGCCAACGCCATCACGCACAGTCACAACGCAGACTTGTCGCCCATAATAACTGCACACATTCACGACAATACACTGCAGTTAAGTGTACAGGATTTTGGTGATGGTATTGCAGAGGAACACCTTGCGCACTTAACCGAACCGTTTTACCGCGCTGATGCTTCCCGTACTCGAGCTACGGGCGGTTTTGGCCTTGGCTTACATCTATGCAAACTCATTGCGCAAGCGCACGGCGGAAGTCTCGTGATCAGCAGCGTACTCGGGGAGGGCAGCACTATGTCAGCGAAGCTGCCCTTGTCCAGTCATAATTAAGCGGTCGGTGCTAATAAACCGGTCGGTTAACACGACGTTTCTAATGGCGATTTGAATTGGTTGATCGTAATTAACTGGAGAGAAGAAGAGTAGGAGTTGGTCGGGTTGGCCTGTTGGACAGTCGCCTAAACTATCAATTTAACGTTGGCTGTCGGAAGATTGAAGAAAAACCACAAGCCGCGTCGGAATAGAAGCGGAGTGTGGCTCTTACAAATCCCTCTCTTAATTTAAGTACAAGAGGTGATTCAATGATCAGAAAGCAAAAGAGTCTACATCCATAGCCATCAGATTATCAGCACCCGACACCATTGTCTGAGCCAAACCGGCGGTTCGAGGCAAGATACGACCGAAGTAGAACTGAGCCGTTTGAATCTTGGCTTGGTAGAAAGCCAGATCACCTGTTCCTGCATCGATAGTGTCTTGTGCTTTCTGCGCAGCGAGCGCCCAGAAATAAGCTAAGGTTACATAACCGGATAACATCAGGTAATCAACGGAAGCTGCACCAACTTCTTCCGGGTTTTCCATTGCAGCCATACCGACTTTCATAGTCATATCGCTCCACAGCTTGGTGGCGTCAACTAATTGAGATACCAGTGGATTTGCTTCGTTGGCCTGACAAAACTTATGAATCTCCTCGGTGAGGGGTTTCATGATTTCACCCTGAGTCATCAGAACTTTACGGCCCAATAAATCCAGTGCTTGAATACCTGTGGTACCTTCATACAACATTGAAATACGTGCATCACGCACGTTTTGCTCAGCGCCCCACTCAGAGATAAAACCGTGTCCGCCGAAGCATTGGACGCCGTGGTTTGCGGACTCAAAGCCCACTTCTGTCAAAAATGCTTTAGCAATAGGGGTCAAAAAGGCGAGCTTGGCATCCGCTTCTTTGGCCACTTCGTCGTCATCAGATTCGATCAAATCAACCAGCTTGGCGCAATAACTCATCAACATGCGGCCACCTTCCGCAAAAGACTTCTGAGTCAGCAGCATGCGGCGCACGTCGGGATGAACAATGATCGGGTCGGCAGGTCCATTAGGGTTTTTGGGGCCGCTTAAAGAGCGCATCTGTAAACGATCGCGTGCGTACTCTAAAGAATGCTGGAAGCCCATTTCAGCGTGTGCAACACCTTGCATGGCAGTACCCAAACGAGCCGTGTTCATAAAAGTGAACATACAATTCAAGCCACGGTTAGGAGGGCCAATTAAGAAGCCTTTGGCACTGTCAAAGTTCATTACACAGGTCGAGTTACCGTGTATGCCCATTTTGTGTTCGATTGATCCGCAGCTGACTCCATTGTGATCGGCAACGGACCCGTCGTCTGCCAAGTTCATTTTGGGAACGATAAACAGAGAGATGCCTTTGGTCCCTGGGGGGGCATCGGGGAGGCGAGCCAGAACAATATGAACGATATTTTCCGTCATATCGTGATCGCCAGAAGAGATAAAAATCTTAGTGCCCGATATGGCGTAAGAACCATCGGCTTGAGGCTCGGCTTTGGTCCGCAACATCCCTAGATCAGTACCACAATGCGACTCGGTCAAACACATAGTGCCAGTCCACTCACCGCTGGTCATTTTGGTCAGGTATTTCTCTTTTTGTTCTTCAGTACCGTGCTCGGCAACGGTATTCATGGCGCCGTGTGACAAGCCCGGGTACATACTCCAGGACCAGTTAGCGGTACCAGACATTTCAGTCACTATCTGTCCTAGAGAAGGCGGTAAACCTTGCCCACCATGCTCCACATTGTGACTCATTGAGGGCCATCCGGCCTGTACATACTGCTCGTAAGCTTCTTTAAACCCTTTAGGTGTTGTCACAACACCTTCATTCCAGATACAACCTTCTTTATCTCCGGATTGATTCAAAGGAGCAGTGACATTCTCGAAAAACTTCGCTCCTTCATCCAAAATTGCTCCGGCAAGCTCTGGAGTGGTTTCGGCAAACTTCGGGATAGACTGCCAGTGTTGCTCGTAGTCAAACAGTTCGAACAAGTTAAATTGAATATCGCGCATTGGCACTTTGTAATCGGCCATTCTTAAAACCTCACTAGTATGAATTGGGCGTTTCCCAATCACGGGTAAGATTCCTCGTTTTTGACTGTTCACTCAATGGTAAATTTGACTAGATATAGTGGTAAAAACGTCCAAGTAGGTCATGGAGGTCAGAAATCACACAATTCAGGAGTCAGACTGCTGAGCCATCTGTTTCCGATATTCCCCTGGAGTCAGCCCCGTCCACTTCTTGAATGCCCTGAAAAATGCACTTGGCTCGTCGAAGCCCAGGCGCTCAGCAATATTAGCACTGCTCAAATCCGGTAAATTCAAATAGTGTATAGCGGCTTCAAGGCGACAGTCATCTTTAATTTTTTGGAACGATGTATCCTCAAGCTGTAATCTGCGGCGAAGTGTCGTGAACGACAAATTCAACTGAGAGGCGACGCTTTCAGCCCCAGGCATGGATTCACTGACGTCCTTCGAAAGAATGGTCCTGACCTTATTGGCCAAGGTACTTTTGGCACTTTCACGAATGACCAAATGGTAGGGTGCCATACGCAAGAAATCTTCCAGCGTTTTGGCATTTTGAACAATTTTATCTTGTAAATATTTGGCATCGAACTCAAAACCATTGAAGGTCTGATCAAAACGAATCGGCGCGGGATAGGATTCGACCAATTCACGAAAAGATTCCGGGCAAGGGAAGCTGAAAGAAATACTCTCCAACGGAATTTCCTGTCCTGTCAGCCAGCAGTTAAATCTATGCCAAACTGCGAGCGATGTACGAATTTTATCGGCATTTTCGGCCGACATCAGACTTTGAAAATCTTCCGGTGATAACAGTCTGATCCCAGACATCTGGGTGCGTGCCAGCCCATTATCCAAAATTTCCGTGCGAGGGCGCGTTAAAAAGCCGCGACAGATCTCGGAGAATTCACCGGCGCGAATAGAGGCCTGATAAAGGTTGTCACAATGAATCACAGAAAGGCACATCAAGCGAAACGAGCCCAGCTGCACCCGATCACCGCTCATCATACCAAAACATTCATCCTGTACGACCACCATCACTTTTTGGTAAAGCTGGCCATACTTAACCGCTGAAAATTGATGGTTTTTCTCGATCTCACATCGCGTAACATTCAGTTCATCGAGCATATTATCCACGTCACACCCTTGCTCCTCGGCCATGGCCAGCAGGGATAGGACGTATTCAGAAGAAATGTGGCTGTCTAAAAAGAGCATATTCCCTATCTATGAGTTGCTCGGTCAGGTATCAGTTTAAATTTTTCATGAAGGAAACAACAGTATAGTGATTGAAATGTGGGTTTCTCATCGTTCTTTGGGTTTGTATTCTGATTCCAATAATCTGGCACCGCGCAAAATGCCTTCCATCGCGTAGTTGCCTTCATGGCAGGCATATTCATACACAGGATCAGGTGTTTGTGCCCAGGAATATTCACCGCTCCAGCTACCTTCCCAGCTATTGGGGTCTTCTACGGTGAATTGATACAGAATTGTATTTTTGTCTTTTCGCGTAAACTTTTCTATGACGTGTAAATCCTGCGTGCCACGACCATAGCCTGGTCGTGCCGTAAAATTGGTGGTGTCGACCACTAAGGTATCGCCTTCCCAGTGACCAATAGAATCACCCATCCATTTTCGGATGTCCTGGCTAATGTGTTCGCTGTTTAAGCGGACAATTCGTACATCGTGAACCATCTCCACCAAGATCATCACATGGTCTTCAGATTGAGTAATGCGTTTATAGTTATTGTAAAGAGTCGGTAGCATCGGCGGGCCACCGGTAGAACCAAAACCTTGTAAACAGCGGTCAGATAATGTTCGTGACTCGGGCCCGTCATAGGGTCCCGGACCTTTTTCATCTAACCACCAGGCATAGCCGGGATTACCTCTGCTAAACTGAGCGTATCGTAGCGCCAACCTTTTTTGCGCAAGGGGAAGTAGTTTGGGCAGTTTTCCGTCCTTAGGTTCGTAAATTATAGAGGTGCGAACCTTGCCATCTATCTCGGTAGAACCATCGCCGCGGTCAATCCAAAATGAATTGTAGCCACCGACACCACCAGCGCCAAAGGCAAAGTTACCATCACCGCCCTTGGGTGGAGCTTTGCGGTTTGGATCAAGAGTATCGCCACCAAATAAATCTTCAATTTGTTTCTTTTGCGCCGCGACAATTTTTTTTGCCTTCTCCACAGACATATATAGATTGTCTCCAAACCCGTCCGGTCGCTCTAGTGGCGTCAATGTTCCGGTATTGTAATTACCATTGAAATCAGGTTTTCCACTGATAGTCCGTGGAATATCGGACCAGGTGTTTTGCGTAATAACTGCTGTCGTTAACATGGCTATTAGACGTTTCATTGATAATCCTTTTTCATTTTCAAGCTGCTCGAGTGCTTTTTCTCATATTAAGTCAGTGTCGCGTCTGCGACTAAAATACGAATTTCCTACCTCAACAATATTTTCCGGATGTGTAGCGAAAGAAAAAATAACTTGTGCAAACCACTCTCTTTCGCACATCAGCAATGAGTTTTAATTGAGGTGATTTCTCGACTTTATAATTATTTTCTATTGTCTCCGTTCATAGTATTGCAGCTATCTGAGGGAATGCAAAGAAGGCGTATTTGCCTGATCGGGTTCTGGTCTTCTGCATTCTGTTTGTGTCTTTTGGCAATATCGACAGTCAGACGATTACCGTCGAGACAAACGTTTTCGTCACCAAAAAAATGGTAATAATAGAATAGAGTGTGAATTAAACGTGCGAGATACAGCGACCATAAAGCCATCTAGACCTCGGTCTATTCAGTGATGTTCATGACAATAAAAGGGGTTGCGTTTCGACCGGAGATAGCAGTATGCCTCTTAGACACATATTGAGCAAGGCTCGTCTTTGCCCCGTGAAACCCCCGTCATCGGGAACCAATGGGTTTAAAAATTTTCTTCAATCGCGAGCAGCGGTTTTCTGGGTGTCTTTATCGTAGTATATACTTTTCAGGAAAGTACGTGTCTGTTTATGTCGATGGAGCCGCAAGACGGATAATGTCCGATGTCGGCTCCTATTGTTGTTCCAGTATAGTCATCCAATGTGACTGTTCTTAACACCGGGCTCTGAAAGCACTCTGTTAACTTGACAGCACTTCCTTCAAGAACTAACGTCTGTTAAACACGGACCGTTTTCGTTTTTGCAGATGTTTGAGATGTCTGATTTTCCACCAGTAGTTGCCGTCCCGCTCGATCCATTACTTTGAATGATTTGTATTGTGATACAGGGAGCCTCACATGACCGTCATGAAGCATGTGGCGAATACGCCAATGAAATTAATCGTAGAGTCAATTCTGATTCTCACTCCATCGCTAGCTCTTGCATGTAACCCTGCAACACCTACATCGCTGCAAATCTTGATGGGCCAATCCGCCACCTTTACGGTGATGTGCGACGCAGTTTGCACTGCACAAGTTGATGCAGCTACTGGAGATACCAGGATTGCAACTGTATCGCCGGAATCGCAATTAATTGGTAATGCACCTGAAACATTCACTGTGACGGGGGTTGCCGAGGGTTCAACCTCTGCCACTGTTAACTGGTCGTGCGCAGCATATGGAATGGGTTCTTATTCTGTCAGTATCACCATTGATCAGGCGCAGGGATTATCCTCTGGGACCAGTGGTGGTAATAAACCGACTGCCGCGTCGGTGAAAGACCCCATTAGCACTTTCAGTGGAGAGCTCTACAAGCAGTTTGCTGCAGATATTGATTTGGGTGGTCCAATGTCTCTCTCATTCAGCCGCTATTACGGTTCTGGCTTGGAAAGTGATGGAATATTGGCAGGTACACTAGGGAATAACTGGCGGCATAATTTTGATTGGTTTCTCAATAATACAGGTACTGGTGTTGATATTCTTAGTTCCAATGGTGCCTTAATCCAATTTTCTGATAGTGCTGGAAACTGGCAGCAGTCCGGAAATACTGGTATCAAATATCAGTTGGTAGAAGATGGCGGTACCGGCGAATTTACTTTACTGAATGTTAAGCGTAAGCGTTATTATTTGTTCAGCACGACAGGCCTATTAACCGATATTTATGATGGTCGAGGCAACCAACATGACTTAACCTATAATGGTAGCAATCAACTTACCCAAGTTACCGATGGAATCGGACGGACATTGACGTTTGCCTATTCAGAAAATAAGTTGTCGATGGTAAGTGATGGAACGAGAACGGCTAGTTTTTCATACAATAACGATAATCTTGTTGGCTCAACTTCAGTCGATGGCTACACGAGTACTTATGTCTATGCCGTGAATGGACTGATGTCATCATATATCAAGCCCGCTGGCAATTCTGTTATTTCCCAAGTATTTGATGGCAGTGGCAAAGTAACCAGTCAAACTGACGGTGAGGGTAATACGACAACCATTAATTACGGTTTAAATAATGTAACGACTGTCACCGATTCTGCCGCGACCGTAATAAAACATACTCATGCAGCGACGGGAGAATTGAAAACTTTCGAAGATGGTAGTGGTGGCATCGTAAGTATTGGGTCTACTGCCGATGGGCTCAGAAATTCCATTACCGATCGTCTGGGTGACGTAACGACCATGACTTATCACGCAGTCAGTGCCCGGTTCGGATCGATTACCAATACTGAAACTAATACAACGAGCTTTGCGTATACCGACAGAACCGAATCTGGTCTCACATCCTATGACCTAGCCAACATCACTTTTGCTGATGGTTCAACAAAATCCATGACCTATGACTCATCTGGGAATTTGACCAGTGTTACCGATCGTTTAGGCAATATTACTAGCCATACCTATAACAATAGAGGTCAGATACTAACTACTTTATTTCCGACCGGTGGCAGCAGTACCAATACCTATGACGGCAATGGCACTTTGGCTACCACTACTGATCCGGCTGGTAATGTTGTTAGCTTTAGTTATGATACTTTATTGCGGCCAGCTCAATCGACTTTTTCCGGCGGCGCTACAGAAAGTTATACCTTTGATAATGCAAATCATCTTCTTACCACTACCAATGAGAATGGTGATACAGCAAGTTATACTTATGATTCCAACGGTAACCTGAGTTCATTCACAACGCCGTTGAACGAAAAAGTTAGTTTTTCTTACAATGGTAATGATCAACTTGTCACTGTAACAAACCCTTTAGCTGGAACTACGACGACCGCTTATGATTCGACGGGCCAAGTTCTCACCTTCACTGACGAAATAGGAAACGTAACAATTCATGCTTATGACGAATTGTCGCGGCTAATATCAGTGACAGATCCTCTAGGTGGTATATGGAAGACGAGCTACGACGCTGAAGGCAGAATTGCCAGCAGAACAAATCCATTAGGTAATACGACTAGCTATAACACCGATGTCATGGGTCGAACCACTGGAATTACAACAGCTTTGGGATTATCTAGCGTCTTTTCCTATGACGAAATGGGGTTGCTCAATACATCATCGGACCCACTAGGCCGCCTTACAACCTTTAATCGAAATGCATCAGGTAATATTTCCGGCATCATAGTTAACGATGTTTCCATGTCTATAACTTATGAGCGTAATGAATTCGGTCAACTTACATCGATCACCGACCCCAATGGCAATGATTGGGAGCGAGCGTATGATAGTGGAGGTCGACTTATTTCCAGTACGGATCCACTGAGTCGTTCTCAAACAATCAGTTACGACGGTAGAAACCGGATTTCAGAAATCTCCTATCCTGAGGGGCTGGGCACATTAACGCTGGCGAAACTATTGAAAATGGGATTATTAGAGAAACGAAAGAAGAATTAGGAATTGATATCAAAAAAGAACAGTTACTCAAAATAGGTGTTTTTGAGTCTTTTCAATCCTATTCTAATGGCATTAAAGATAACGAATTTCATAATACATATATTGCCA
>CAJVZD010000096.1 GCA_913019905.1 uncultured Cellvibrionales bacterium | reverse complement strand
TCAGAAAATCTGGAGCGATACCCTCGACCTGACCGCCTTCTGCTAGAAAAATGTAGGGTCTAAAATCCTCCGAGCCCGCCAGAGTTATATTGGGATGATCAAGCACAAATTGTTTTTCAACGTCGTTCAAAGATACCTTTAGGCCGTCATCCTTACTGACTTTAGCCGAAAGCCACTTGTCACTGATTGTTCTTTTCTCAGTCGCGGAAATAGCAGCAAGCCCCTTATCCATAATGCTTTGCAGTTCTGGCCAGTCATTACGCAGGGAAAATACATAATCAACCGGATAATCAGTAAACACATGGGCAGCTCTCAATGACAACACCGCCGGAATATTCGACCTTGCAACCCAGGAATACCCGACCATCAGATAATCAACCCGTCCTTCAAAAACAGCTGAAATCATATCGTTTGCGGAGTCAGCGTAGCGAATATTTAGGCCTTCGACCCGCCTCGCTGTTATTTCGTCAACGGAGTTACCCCGTTGCACAACAACTGTTTTTCCCATGAGACCAGCCAGTGGCGTTTTCTCGACCAAGTCTTTACGGCCAAAAAGCGCACGGTAGTCTGTATGTAATGCTCGAGAAAAGAGGAAGTGTTTTTCTCGTTCTGGGTTCATTGTTGACCAGGCCAAGCCATCAATTTTTCGTTGTTTGGCGTCTTTCAGCACCTCACTCCACTGGTCAAAAATCACCTCAATCTTTAGGCCAGTATTTTGTTCGATAAGACGAATATAGTCGGCCACATATCCAATGGGCTGCCCTTTTTTGTCGGCAGAGACATAGGGCGCCCAAGTCGGATCGGTACCTAGATAAACCACTGGATGATTTTTCAGAAATTGTATTTCGCGCTCAGTGAGATCAATCGCTGTCGAAATCGGAGGAGGCTTGGCACTGACCTCAGCGACTATTGAGATGAAAAGACCGAACAACAGACACAACATGGCTCTCAGACGCCCAACACCCGTTATGTCCTTTTTTTCATCCATGCCAATAACACCCGTGTGTCCAAGATGGAGGTAATTAAGCCTGTGATTCCTGTTGGTGCGTCGGCGCTTAATGTAGCGCTAGGTTTAACAATTTATTGAGTGCTTAGTCTTTCCAAGCATTTTAATTATCAATTGTAGATCATATTCTCTGCATGGATGTCATTTCGCCCGTCAACGACTGGATAAATTCAATATGGCTCTGTCCCATTACAAGGAACTGCTGACCGGCTGAGATATTCGGAGGCGTTCAGTATCCCAACATTTGAATAGATCGTGCTCAGTTTCAAAGAAGGTCACTACCAGCAAGTTATCATGTTACAATGTGTACGCTGGTGAGTGGTTTATTGGCTTAGCGATCGGGATCCGGAGGAGTCTGTACAGATGTTAAAAGGAGATTGTCGAACAGTTGATACGGCATTCCGGTCACCGACCTATCAAGCGAACAAATAGACTCACGCCCGGCTTCAAATCATTCTCCTAAGCACCGGCGACTATATCTGGCATTGAACTTTGGCACCTGCGGAAGAAAGGTCACAGCAAGAGTTCACTTGCTACGGGTGAGCAGTTTTAGTGGTGGCCCTAACAGCTTAACTGTGAATGACGAACACCGTTGCTTCACCTGGAATGAATTTCGCGACAGAGCCGTCCAGCTCATAAACGCCTAAGATCCGTTCTTTTCCTTCAAATGCTCATCAATACGCTGAAATTCTTCGATATAATCTACCTCCGCCCAGAAAACACCTTTAATGTCCTTAATGTAGATATCTACACCCGTACCGGTAAAGGAATACAATACGTCTTCCCACCACACGCTACTTTGCTGAGCGTTAATCATTTCTTCCATTTTTGAGATGAACTTCAGAATAAACTTATGGCTAATTTTACCGATACCGACATATTCGCCACTGGTTTCATCGTTTGGTAACTCCTTACCATACTTCTTTAGCAAATTGTCTTTCCACTGAAATTTGTAGTCGGCGGTTTCAATTCTCGAGCTGTCGGCCAGTAATAAGGGTAAGGTTTGCTCATTCACGATCTGCTCAATCAACGCTTCCTCAACAAAGAGATCGCCGTTCATAATGATCACGTCTTCAGACGTTGAGAAAAAGTCTTTGGCGAACCACATCGATGCAATAGAATTGGTTACGTCAAAGAACGGGTTGTGGAATTTGGCGACCTGAAACTGGCTTATTTCCTTCAAAACCTCGCCCGACTGATAACCCGTCACAATGCCGATCTCACCGAGTTTCATTTCGGTCAGTACCCTAACGGTTCTGTGAATGAGCGACTCGCCTTCAAATTCCACACAGCACTTGGGTTTACCATGAATGTGGCGACTGATGCGCGTGCCTCTGCCTGCCGCCATAATCAAAATTTTCATTTATTATCCTTGGGTCCGATGAGTGGGTCTCAGCTGTTAATATTCTTAAGATGGTCCGCCGCTTGCTCCAACCTTTCCGCCAGAAGTAACAAATCAGCCTCTGCCAGGTCACCCATATGGGAAACCCGTAAATAACTTGAATCACCCGTCGGGTTAGGAGCGAGATGCCAAGCATAGCGATCATTGATGTACGCAATCATATCCCGCATATTACAATAGTCCGGCAATTTAATTGATGTCATCGCGTTTGACGGCCGCTCGACGAATGTTGAAAAAACCCCATTCGCCAGCATTCGACTTCTGAATACGTCGGCCCGAGATTGGTGCTTGAGAATGAAGTTATCCAAGCCCAGAGATTTTATCTGTTTCAAACGATAGTCGAGCTGATAAGTGACTCCAATCACCGGCGTATAAGGTAACATCCCCCGCGATATATTGACTTTATATTCTTCCGCATCGAAATAGTAGCGCGGTTGTGTTACTGAAGGGATAACATCCCAGGCCTTTTCGCTAAAGGCGATAAAGCTTATTCCAGGCATGCATGCCAACGCTTTTTGCGAGCTGACGACTGCACAATCGCAATGCCAATCGTCCATACGAAACACATCAGCTCCGATTGAACTAACCGCGTCTACGATAAATAGTATGTCTTTTTTGCAAGTTAACTGGCCGATCGCTTCAATGTCATTTAATAAGCCGGTTGACGTTTCGTGCGCAGTCACCAAAAGTGCTTTGATATTGCCTTTAAGACTTTCGTTTAGCTCGTTAAGATCTGGTATCTTCCCCAACGGAACGACTATTTCGCGTACTTTCACGCCAAACGCCTGACACATGGTGACCCATTTTTTTCCAAAGGTCCCACAGTTCAAGACCACCACTTCATCGCCGGCGTTAAGCAAGTTAACAATCGCCATTTCCATAACTCCAGAACCAGAAGCAGTAATGGTCAAGGGCGTATTTTTGGTTTGAAATAAATATTTGGCGTTTTCTGTTAGCTCGGACACCATAGAAGTATAGGACCCATCGCGAAAATAAGGCATCTGCCTCGCCGCTATATCGCGAACCTCCTGTTCTATCATGGTGGGGCCAGGAGTAAAGAGCATTAGAATTTCCTACATTAAGCTAAGCGCCAAAATAGAATGACGCAGTTCGATGACAAATAGATAGTTTCTTGAAATTTAAATCTGCATAGTTACTGCTTAGAGAAGAAGTAATTAAATCGAAATGGCGTATTGCGATACCATTCGATCGATTGATCTTCAGTATAACCGATCAATCCATACTTCGCGCCCGTGTTAACAAACCAATCCTTATCATAAAACAATTGGGGCAAATCTTGGTTTTGTTCGTCGTACTCAACTTTGCCGCCAAATCGTTCATAGCGATGTTCGAGGAAAGCATTGCGTTTACTCGCATCATTGGCATCTAAAATCGCCCCCCTCCCACCGGATTTCAAACAGCGGGAAATTTCGCTCAGAACACGCTCTGAGTAATCGTGGTCGGGAAAATAATGACAAACACTATTACTGAATATGATATCGAAAGACTGATCTGGAAGCGGTAAAAGATTCGCTTCGCCGTAGTGGAAATCTCCGCTCGGCATAATTTGCCGGCATATTTCTATGAGGCTCTCAGAATAATCGAGACCGGTAATCGCGTGCCCTTTTTCGTAAAACGGCAAGAGGAAACCACCAGGGCCACAACCGATTTCGAAAATGATATCGCCACTGCTAATATTGAGCTTTTCAGCTACAAACCGTACAAATTCAAGCCACTCCTGTTCCGAAAGGTCTCCATCTTTCGTTTTCCAACCGACCATGGAGATGAGAGTTGCTAAATCGGGCTTTTCGGTTGCCAGCGTCTTTCGTTCCCACAATTTGTGCCAGTTATTTGTCATGGTCATATTCACTTTATCGGTCACTTATCTCTTCTTAGAAACTTTTTGACACCGCTCAAACTTATTCGCAAGGAATGCAGTATAAAGCCGTATCTCTATTAAATGTTAGAATCGTCTTCAATTACATGTATTCGGGGATTGTCGCTCTTACCGTAACCCATAAAATCTACTCGATAACGGGGTCAGGTCGCCACACACAACAAAAGTGGTCCTGTCGCGAGGCCCATTATCAACAGTGTGCTGCGCTCGGAAAATCACTGTTGATCAGCCACGTTCTTTGGCTTAAGTAAGCCAAGAAACGGATTAAAGTAAGTAGCAAAGAATTCACTACGCTCCACATCGTAAAGCGCTGAAAATACGTCGGGCTGACAGGAATCAATAAATTCTCCGCAGTCAATGGTCGTCCAGCCAAATCCCCAGCGGCGCTCTTCCAATTTCAGCGAGGTGGGTAGGCGCTTACCATACCGTTCTAGAATTCCAGTGACGTCATCACTATTCATTTTTTCAGTGACGTATTTGTGCTCTTGTCTCGAATATTTAACCAGACCGACATGTAAGTTTGTGCTTCCCGCCATTACATGAATGATATATTTAGGGTCGCCGAAATTGTAAAAACTACCAAAAAGTTGTTTTTTTGGAAGACTCGCAACTTTATCGAGGTTATTGAACCATCGTTCGCAAAAAGTCGGATTATGGATAACCATCGGCATTCCGCTACGTTTAATTTCGTCGTTAATACAGGCTATGCCCCACTGATCTGGCAAGATATGATCAAGGTCAGTGAAAAATTTGGTCAGTAAGCTCGCCCGGTAGTTGCGAAAGTTCATGTCCGAATCTTTTAACACTTTTACATCCTCCGCGCTCAATTTGTGCGATCTACGCGACACGCCTACTCTCGCACCTCGATCAATATCTCTAAGAAAAAGCAGCGCGTTGTACCGCGTATGTCGGTCATCCTCCAAACCCAACAATGCAGACTGGTCCGCCAGATTTTCATCCGAGTTAAAGTTAATGATACGTCCTGCTATTTCGGCAAGATTGAGCCGGTAATAACCCTGGACAACTAAAAAGTCATCGGGACCGATTTCGCGCATAATTGACTTATAAAGATCGTCAAAATCGTCGCTATGTTTAGCTAATACCGACTTGTTTGCCAAGTGCTCGTGCACGATTTCCATGTTTGGGCCGGTGGTGTAAAGTCGATCAATACCACTACCGTTTATCAAACCCGCCAGCTCCCTGTGGTAAGAGTCTGTCCATTCATTCATTTTTACGGAAGATACACTGCCAAACAAAGCAATGACTTTTCCTTTTACATTAAGATTTTCAATGTCTTTAAAGACTGAACGTACTCCCGAGATCGACGATCGCCGACTCTGGTCGTAAAACAAAAATGCTCCCTTGTCTTTTTCCACAGAATAGACAGACCCCATAGATTCAAAGGCTTGAATACCGATAAAATCACTGGCCGCTTTTTTGACATCATAACCCAGCGTTTGTACGGTCAACAGGACACCAACACTCATCATAGGTGCATGATGTTGGAACAAGGGCAAGAAATAGGCGACTATTTGTCCTGCAATATCCGCCCTAATATTCCAGCCAAGTTTCTCGCTATCTAACTCCTGATGCAATAGCCTTGCCGTGTCATCGGATTCATACCCGAAGCTTAGAACACTGACATCGGGTTTGCGTTGTCGCAGCACAACAAGGAAGTCGTTAAAAGCAGGCATACTGGAGTTGAGAATGCACTTTCCATCATTTTTCAGTCCTGCCACGACTGCCGCTTTATTCTCCATCACACCTTGCATAGTCTGATGCACATGCATGTGCTCTGCGGAAATATTTGAGAAAAAGCAGATATCAGGACTGATCGTTTTAGATCGATACAGGGTTTTATCGATATCTGCGTCGACTGACACCTCATTAATTTCCACCCTGTCGTGCTTATCGAGTGAAACCAAAGACCCAAAGATGGGAATGACTGTATTACCACTATCCAGACGCGCGTGAACACGGGTCTGGTTTTTCAAAACATGATGAAGTTGAATTTTTGATCCAGTCTTTCCTTCGGTGCCTGTGATAAGCACCGTGAGAGGATTAGCTTCACGTCGATTTCCGCCCGCGACATCCATAAATGCCTGCATGACATCTTCTACCAGAAAAACGGGGATATCCCAGCCATAAGCGTACTCAGCGTCGTCAATCACGATGCTACGTATGTTTTTATCCACTCGCTTTTGTAATTCAGCCCAAACATTTTTTTTGTCTTTTTTCCAAGCAGAGACGGAAGCAGCAAAATATAAGGTTCCCTCCTGACCACTATTATGTGTACTGACGCCGGTATAACGTAAGCCTGCAGGGGCAGGAGTGACCCACCTACCGCGCGTATAATTACTTAGCTGTTCGGGCTTTAGAAACAGCTCTCCATAAGCTGCTATTTTCCGCGAAAACTCTTTTGCCATATCGAGAAACTGCAGTCGCTGTTCGTCCGCCATTTCTTCGCTGGAATAGTCAAACACCTTGGCATTGGGGTTTTTAAGCAGCAGTTCAGTGCAGTCCATACCTTTTTTTATTTCTTCGACCCACTGACGATAGGAACGCTCAAAATCGTGGTTTGGATTGTGTAATATACTGGGACACATATCGTGACTAAGCAGCAATTGGTTGAGTAAGATACAGGCAAATACTCGACAGTTACCGTCTGAAAACGGATGCAGTATTTCCAGCTCTCTTACTAGCCAAGCGATAGCCGCCAGTTTTTCGTCAGACGACGAGGCCTCACCGATTTGTCTATGGTACTGAGTGACCAAAGCCTCCATTTTATCAACGATCTGCATTTGGATCGCGTACCGTGCCTGATAAAAAGCGTGCAAAGAGGATTTGCCCTGTAGTGCGCGCGAATCAACTTCACTGTGCAAGGGCATCCAAGCACGGTAGGTCAGCTTTCCCTTCTTTTGCAGCAAGTCAAACACTTTGTCTGCATCCAGAAGCCGGGCAGGCTTACTGGATAATTCGGCGTCGAAGAACATGGGACTATCGTCATTACGGCGATCATTGATAAATTCGACGATGTTTTCGTAAGACGTCGTTTTCTTGAAAAACGGAAGCCCTGATTTTTCGTATCGAATTTCCCCCGGACTTCCTTTCGGATTACCGGTGCGTACATTAAACATACAAATCCGATGAAGATTACAAAGATAATAGGCTGTTATTCCCTGCGGAGAATGGAGGTTATCCAGCATATAACTGAAGCCATTTAGCATTGCTTGTACGGATCCGGGCTCCCTGGCATCATAGCCCACCCAGCCATTATATTTACTGGCTTTCTGAAACCGGCCATCCACAAAAAAACGGAACAGCTGAGCCGGATCAAATTGTTGCAGATATTCAATACTTGCCATCTATTGCCTCAAAATATTACGTTATTTCATTTTTTTCGTTTGAGTCACATCACAAATCAAACAGACACTAGCTTTCCACGAACCACTGATTCTAACGGAAAGAGATCTACAGTAGAATGTAATTTTAGGTCATCGACAACCTCCCGGCCACGGAACCAATAGAAATTCCGTTCATGCAAAGTTCAAAAAACAGCCTAATAAGCAGGCAGGACGTATTTTAGCTGGCCACAAGTCATCAAAAGAGGAAAAAATGGTAAACAATAAAAGGCGGTTCCCTGCATCGGCGACACGTTTCACACAGTCTCACAAGGCGTAGACCTTGTTCAGAACGTCGCTTGGGTGAAAGTGTGTGTAATTATCATGACTCATTGGAACAATCCTTGGTTTGGCTGACTCCCCGAAAAGGAATAAAATGGATTAGACGCTAATAGGCTCCGACCGCCGAATAGCAGATATTCAAATAGCGGCGACGTGCCAATATCAATACTCACGCCGCGAACCCGAAATTTCTAATGCCGTGCCATGCAATGAGCAACCATTTAACGTATGATTCTCTACCTTTTAGTCGGTCGGTTAGTCGAAAATCCTTCGGTACGCAGATCACCGACCGCTTACGACGTTTGTTTTTCTGATATCGAGAAAGTTTATGGCTACAAAAAATGCTTTTTACGCGCAGTCCGGTGGAGTTACTTCCGTTATTAATGCTTCGGCCTGCGGCGTTATTGAAGCCGCGCGGGAGCAAAAGTTAATTGCTAAGGTCTTCGCTGGTCAAAACGGCATTATCGGCGCACTACGGGAAGAATTGATAGACGTTAGCAAAGAGTCAAAAAAGTCCATTGAAGGACTAAAGCATACGCCCTCGGGCGCGTTTGGCTCATGCCGCTACAAACTTAAAAGCTTTGACGAGAGCCGAGCAGAATATGAACGTCTAATCGAGGTATTTAAAGCACACAATATAGGGTATTTTTTCTACAACGGCGGTGGCGATTCTGCCGACACCTGTCTGAAGGTGTCTCAGTTATCGGAAAGCATGGGGTATCCTATCCAGGCGATCCACATCCCTAAAACTGTCGATAACGATTTACCATTTACCGATTGCTCCCCAGGGTTCGGTTCGGTCGCAAAGTATGTTGCCGTATCGACAAAAGAGGCCAGCATGGATATCGCATCGATGTGTGAAACCTCTACTAAAATTTTCATCCTTGAAGTTATGGGCCGCCACGCCGGATGGATTGCAGCGGCAGGCGCACTGGCACAGGAAGAAGAGGGAGACGCGCCCCATATTATTCTTATGCCCGAGATAGCGTTCAATAGAAATAAATTTATGCGCAAGGTTAAGGCCACGGTGAAGGAGAAAGGCTACTGCGTTATCGTCGCATCGGAAGGAGCCCAATACAAAGACGGAACCTTTCTAGCGGACTCCGGCACGACTGATGCCTTTGGGCATAAACAACTTGGAGGAGTTGCGCCAACCCTGGCCAACATGATCCAGGATGAGTTAGGCTACAAATACCACTGGGCACTCGCAGATTACCTCCAACGGGCAGGCCGCCATATTGCCTCGGCCACCGACGTCGCACAGGCTTACGCCGTTGGAAGAGCTGCGGTAGAAAAGGCCGTCGAAGGGAAAAATGCCATTATGGTGACAATCGAACGGAATAAGGGCAAAAAGTATCGCTGGTCAATCGGTGAAGCACCACTGGAGAAAGTTGCCAACGTAGAGAAAATGATGCCCCGAAATTATATCAGCAAAGACGGTTTTGGTATTACCGATTTGGGACGGCAATATCTGCAACCGCTCACCGAGGGTGAAGATTATCCACCCTATAAAAACGGCGTACCCGACTATGTTCGTTTAAAGAAAGTACTCGTCGCGAAAAAATTGAAAAAGGCTTTCAAGATCTAATGGATAAGCGGCTCGAGAAAGAGTGAATGGGTCTCTCACGTATGACTAAGTCTGGCGGGCACGTCGGGACCTTGCCAGCAAACGTAATCGCGACAGAAGCTCCTCCCGCTCTCCATAACAACCCATCAATTTTCGCCGACCTGTTTCCAGATTAAAAGCTGTTCTGCCATGCAATACCCTTCTATTGTCAAACCCGATCATCTCTCCCGGCTGTAGTTTGAACCTGAATTGATTTTCCCCTTCTTCAGCAAGCTCATGGAATCGAATAAATGCTGCATAAAAAGTCGCCAGATCTTCATTAGAGGCTTTCATCGGTGCCCGCAGCCAATAGGTAAAACGAATAGTGTCGAGCTGCCCCTCCCTATTGAGATTTATCACTGGCGCCCGATAACGATATTCGGAATCTTCAGCTTTATTCACAAACGGTACCGGCATCGTTGAAAGCACTTCATAAAACTCAGCGGATTCAGACTTTAAAACCTCTGCCAGATGAAAACCGTCAACCAGTATTGTTTCTCCTCCCTGTGCGTCATTGGCAAGACTGAACAAAAACTGCAGGCCCGGCGGATACTCTCGTGTGCTCAAATCCGTATGTGGGCTCAGATAAATGGATGTATAAGCATTGGAATCCGCGTTGGCAAGAACCTCTACCGTAAAGATATTACCGAAGTTCGATGCTCTTACAGGACCGATCATCATTGGAATTTTCGGTACCAAGTCTTCGTCAAGTGGTAATTGTGTTAGTAATCCGACCCCGTCAACGTGGATGTTTTTTAGCCACTGCTCAAACACTTCCTCATCGCCATTAAGCATTCGGTCACCCGCGAGTCGGTCGAGATGCAGTGACGAATCCCACAATTTATGATCAGGTAATTCTAAAAGTGACTCTTCAGAGTCAGGCATGTGTGTGTACAACCAACCTGGGTGATACCTTGAGCTAAGGTTTTCCGGCATCCATTTAATAGTGAGAAAACCATCGGAATCGATGCCAATAGTGTCTACGCCAAGATCCGGAGGAAGCTGATTTAGCAAAATAGTTTGCTCCCTCGTCACCGGATGATGAGTCGATTCGTCTGGACTAAATTCGCGCAACCAGATCAAAGGAGCATGAAAGGTTTCGCCGTCAGTAAAAGTGACTGCAACGACTTGACCTATACACTTAGCATGACAACAACGATGTTCGAAAGAGTAACTTTCGAAGTCAGGGACAATAAGACTCATAAACACTCCGGGGTTAGTCCGACGACCTGTAAATATTAAAATTTGCGATTTAGCCTAGTCAGGGAAATATCTCGCTTCTAGAGAAAATTGGCAATGGATGTACCAGAAACTCCCGACATTGGAACAAAGACAAAAACACAACGACTTTTTGGATACCGATCCGAAGTGTAGGCGAAAATACCTGATCTTTCCCATCATTACTCAACACAGCCGACCGTTACGTTAACTCCTGGCCCTTTTACCGTTTGTCCGAGAGTAGCATTTAACGTCCTGCCACCCTAGTACTCCAAAACTCTAGCGCTAACTTTCCAATTGCTCCCACGATTGTATCGCTGCCACAAGTTCCCACTTTCCGCCATCATACCGGACGCGATCAAAATCGAACTTTTGATTTTCGTACAACAAAGACTACCATTAATAACACAAGGAGCACACAAAGCAGTGAATGTGAGCAATCGTCAAGCCATCAAATAGACATTCTTAATGCCGTAAGCCCTATCGTGTATTTTATTCGCTATGACCAACGATACGACCGCATTAAGAACGCACTAAGAACTGATCGATTGGAGTCGCGATCTCATGTAAACAAGCTGACGATCGATTAGATGTATAGGAAATTATTTATGCCATATACTTACAACTGGGAAGCACAGGGCCTTTACAGAAAATTTACCGGAATCGTAAGTAGTGACGAAATATTATTGTCTAATTTTGAAACGCACAAAGACCCTCATTTTAAGAACATCAAATATGTTCTTAACGATTTTATAGAAGTTGTTGGACATTCGATCGAGGCCCACCACACACAAGTCTATGCCAAAACAGATGAAATAATTTCTAATACAAAAAATCAGCTAATAATCGCACTTGTTGTGACTCAGGATCCACTCACGGCTTTGGCACACAGTTACCGTGAACATATGATCGGAAAAAGATTTGAATGCGAAGTTTTTCAGACGATTGACGACGCCAGAAAATGGGTAAGTATTTAGAGCTAAAGAAGAGACAGTCAACAAAAGTGCATTAATTTGCGAACTTGGTCTTTGGTCTTTGGTCTTTGGTCTTTGGTCTTTGGTCTTTGGTCTTTGGTCTTTGGTCTTTGGTCTTTGGTCTCTGTATTGTCTAATATCCTTTAGCTCATCAAAAGTTATAGCCTTTTTGTTAAGCGAAAAATAGGACTCAACGACTATGGACTGAAAGTCCAAACACACCAGCATCGATATTTTAGGCTATCGATTTGGCGAGCATAATTTATGCTGAAATCTATAGTTTAAAGTTGCCCACCAATGCCGTTAATTTATTGGAAGTCGAAGTCAAACCCAAACATTTATCACTGATGGTTTTAGTTTGGGTCGCCGTATCATCGGACATATCTTTGATGTTCAATATGTGACTATTCAACTCTTCCACTACTGAACTTTGCTGCTCCGTCGCCGTCGCGACCTGAGTACTTAAGTCGCTAATTGAGTTAATAGCTTCGGTAATTTTTACTAGAGATTGCCCGGCTGTATCGGCACTTTCAACAGAATCAGTTGCGGTTTCAATGCCTGAGTTCATTGCGCTGACCGCGTCTTGCGCACCACCTTGAAGTTTTTCAATCATGAGATTGATTTCCTGGGTGGACTCTTGCGTACGGTGAGCGAGCGTTCTCACTTCATCGGCAACGACAGCAAACCCTCTCCCTTGTTCGCCAGCCCGCGCAGCTTCAATCGCAGCATTCAAAGCCAGCAAATTTGTTTGTTCCGAGATCCCCCTTATAACCTCCAGAACAGTGCTAATCTGACCAACATCGTTAGCCAGCGACTGTATAACTTCAGAGGCGCTATGTATTTTCTCATAGACACTGTTAATACCTGCAATTGTCTTGTTAACGACCTCTTGCCCTTCCTGGCTTTCCACGGCAGCGTGTTTAGCCGATTCGGCGGTATCGCTCGCGTTTCTTGCGATTTCTTGTACTGTTGCGCCCATTTCGTTTATCGCTGTTGCCACCATATCAACACTTTGCTGTTGATTTTCGGTGTTTTTTTCTGTTGATGCGGCAGCAGTGGATAACTCCAATGTCGCTTCGTTTACCAGAATCGCGTTTCCCGCAACAGATTTTATAAGAACGCGCAGTTGAGAAATAAAGTGATTAAATGATCTTGCCAATTCGCCAACCTCGTCCTGAGTCAGAACGTCCATTTCTTTACTTAAGTCCGCGTCACCAGAAGCAATGGTATTCAACATCTGCGCAGCTTTTGTTACCGGTTTCGCCACACCCATGGCAACTGAAAGACCAAGAATAATGAGTAGGATTGCAACAATAAAGTTCAGCCCTACCAGCTTTATAGACGAACTATTAATAGGTCCGTAAATTTCCTCCGTCGGTATCTCAACCACAATAAACCAGTTTAACGCGGAAACAAATTTCGCGGCGATAATCGCGTCTTTATTACCGTGAGTTTCAAGTACTTGAGTTTCATTTTCATTCAGAAGTTTTTCGCCAACAAGATCGTTCAAGTAATCGTTTATGCTGGTGCCGCTGACAACACTACTGTCGGGATGGATGACTATATTTCCCTGATTGTCGGTTATGTATACGAGCCCTTTTTCTCCCACTTGATAATTGTTAATGAGTTCTAATACCTGGTCGATACCCATGCCTATACCCGTTATCGCCTGATCGTTATTCGTGCGAAAATTTATAAACAGCGCTAGTTTCTTTAACTTAATATCGATGTCTAAATCGAGAGATTGATTTTTCCCGCTACGCATAAAATCATAAAACCAGGCGTCTTCTTCGGGGCTAACTTGTCTGGAAATCCCATCCGGGGTGTAGTAGTTTTTACTGTTATTCGAAACTATAAATGACGTAATCGCTTTATTGTTATCACGCATTACTCGCAGATATTCAGTAATATCGGGTACCATTCCCACGGGCTCACCATTGGCCAGCCACTTATTGCTGAAATGGTTAAGCGACATCGCTTTCGAAATCGCCAAGGGAATGTTGATTTCTTTCTCGATCGCATTTGCAACCGCATCGAGAGTAGAGGGAATTTCCTGTATTTGAATTCTGTGCAACACCATATCTCGCATTGCACTATTGCTAATAAACGTCGATATAATCAGACTAAGTAGAAGAGCCCCACCGATTACGATTGATAACTTGTGCCTTATAGCTAATTTGCTCCACATAATCATTCCGTCTTTTAGATGATCGATTTCCCTAATTTTAGTTGGAGACTGAACTTTTTCCACAAAATACCAGTCCATTTCACAATCATTGATCCCATTGCCTTTTTGTCACTGACAAAGACAGCGGCGATATTGGCTACCGATTTCCATACGGCGCAATCAGCCAGCGGCACGAGCCCCAATCTGTAGTTAAGAGCGACGAAACGAAACCGAGATCGGAATGGCAATAGACAATAACAGGGTGAGGATGGATTGGGTAAAGACCATTAGCTTACGAGTGCGTTAGAATTGACGCGGTGATCGTAAAGAGAAAATCAATTTTAATTTAATGAAAAACACAAGGTTCAAACTAACATTTCGACAAGCCAAAATCCCATGTAGTAAGTGCTTCCAGTTTTTCGAAGCACTTTTGTGGAATTTTGGCAAAAGGTCAAGAAACCAAACTAGCTGGGATTGGGTGGCATATGAACAATGTTAGTACTATATAACCCCGAGTTACACTCCATGGTTTCTGCAAACTTTCCACCCGTCGCCATCCAGTCCTTTGAGGTTAGTTGCATAGTGCCAATTTTACCGAGAGATTCCAGATCCTGGTAAACAATAAGATAGACGACATCTATAGGAGTGTTAGCAATATAAGGCGTTAGTCGATAAATGCTCGAGGCGGTGTTTGCTGCTTTTGACTGCTTGATTCTCGGTGCTTCCGCAGCCATAACATCCCGCATAGTCTTGCCTTTTTTTAGTGTGCATCCCGCGGCGATCATGACCGCTCCGTCAGCGTCACCGGATGGAGTGAGTCCTACATGGAGTGGTTCCGAAAAATACATGTTAGACGTGCATTTACTCATTTTGGCAAATCTAGCGTCAGCAGCCTGACCTTCTTTACTATTTACATAATCAGAACTGCTTTTTGCCCAGCTATTGAGGTTGGGATTTGCTCCAAGCCAAAAAAAATCGAAATCAGTCGTCGATCTGATCGGTTGCAATACGGTTGCAAAATAACTATTTAGCGTTGGTGAGTTGATTTTGTCGACGCTTTGTTGCCAAAACTTAACTGCCTTATCGAGGTCGCGCTGATCTTTGCCGGCAAGATAATTACAACTAAATGACTCTACTATTCCTCGAGTTTCCGCAGCATGAACTGCTGCACAGCCAATTATTGCTATCAAAGAAGTCGTGAGCACCTTTCCTATTTGTTTCAACATATCAATTTCCTTCTAATTGTAGATACTATTAGAAAGTAGATGCAAAAACATACGGACTACATTGATTACTCGTATATACGATCTGCTTAAGTTTGCCTTGGTGAGGTAGCGGCGAAAATGCCGACATTTTTTAGTCTAGCAGTGAAAATCGACATTACCAATATCAACTACTAAATAGTAGAATCCGGTCTCGACGAGCCGTCTTAAAACACTCAGGAATAGGAGTTTTGAACTGGAGAACCAGGTTCTTATTCAAATCCCAGTCTAAACGTAGTTTAGACGTCGCGTTACGGTTAGCTGTCCGATTCCTTGAATTGAAATTATTAAAATAGTAAGTTTTTAATGAGACCCACCACTAATTGGAATTAAATCGACACTTCAGCCCCAACATTGAATCCTCGCCGTCGCTAAGCACAAATATCCGCCCCTGATATTCCACTAACAATCCCAATTTGATCTCCAAGCTCAAAGTATCGATTGACATGATCTCACGTCTCGCTATTTGCACTTCAGCTGATGTCGTCCAATAGATCTGTACAACCCAGTTAAGAGTATAATTGTCTTAACTGGAGAACAAAAGATGACCATAAGAAAGAAATATTCGAAGGAATTTAAACCGGATGCGATCAGCTTGGTGATGGATCAAAGCTACACGCGAGCAGAGGCAGCAAGAAGTTTGGGGATCAATGCCAATAGCTCACTCGATGGATCAAAGAGCTGCGAGAAGATGATGTGCAGGCGTTTAGGGGCAACGGAAAACTAACGCCGGAGCTGGAGGAAATTCGTCGATTGAAGGAGGAAAATCGACGATTGAAAATGGAGAAAGAAATCTTAAAAAAAGCGACGGTCTTCTTTGCCAAAGAAACAAAGTAAATATTTGTTTATTTCCCAGAAAAAGAAGATCTGGCCAATCGACCTGATGTGTCGAGTATTGGGTGTTACTCGCAGCGGCTATTATGGTTATAAGCGCCGGAATAAAGGCAGTCCTGACAGCCCCTGTCACCGAGAGTTACGGGAGGCTGTATGTATTATAGCTGAAGGCAGTGGTTACTGTTACGGCAGCCGTCGAATGAAAAAGGCCCTGGATGCGCTAAGTTATTCAGTCAGTCGCAGCAAGGCCAGAAAACTGATGAGAGAAGCCGGTGTACAAGTGAAACACCGGAAGAAATAGAAAGTCACGACTAACAGTAATCATAAGCATCCAGTTTTTGACAATGTACTGAATCATCAGTTCATGGTTGAGAAACGAGACCTGGCGTATGTTGGTGACATCACCTATTTGTGGACTCAGGAAGATTGGTTGTATTTAGCCGTTGTCATCGACCTCTATTCGA
>CAJVZD010000095.1 GCA_913019905.1 uncultured Cellvibrionales bacterium | reverse complement strand
TGTTGGTCGATATTCCCATTGTGAGTGCCGGTGCTCGTATGGCGCAGACGCGTCACCATTCTCCGTCTTCCGTTACCGTAATCGATAGCGAAATGATTGCAGCGCTGGCACCCAACAATTTGGTAGAAGTGTTTCGATTAGTCCCCGGATTTATGAGTTTTTATATAAACGGCTCGCTGTCGGGCTTATCGGGGCACGACTTGACTGATGATGATCCGCGGCGACTGGAGGTACGTATTAATGGCCGCAGCGTCTATGTGCCGACTTATCCTACTGTTTCCTGGTGGTCTTTAGGCATTACCCCCGATGATATAAAACGCATCGAAGTTGTGCGTGGATCGAACGTTCCTGCCTACGGATCTAATGCCGTGGTCGGAGCAGTAAGCATCACTACGAAAAGCCCTGTTGAAGAGAGCGGTACTTCTATTCGTACCACTGCTGGTGAAAAAAGTACCCGTAATATCAACATTCGGTCTAATTTTGAGATCGAGAATGGCTATGCACAATGGCGCATATCTCACAGCGAGAATGACGGTTTTGATACTCTGCCTGATGACACTTCGGTAGCGCACGCCGCATTTAACGCGACTGTAACGCCTAGCTTACTGGACACCTTCAATCTGGAATTGGGAGTGAGTGATGGGAGTTTCGGTATTGGCGATGGCGATCATGCTGAGGATTTCGCAGATGATGAAAATACGAGCTACTGGGTCACGCTTGGCTGGCAGCGTGTTGAGGATCGTCAGCAATGGCGGGGACACTTATCCTTGTATGACAGTAAATCAGACCATAGTTATAAAAAACTATTGTCAGTAGAAAAGGAATGGAACCCAGAAGAGTACGAGTATTACTTGCAAGGCAATCCGGACCCACTGATGACTTATGGTTGGGGTAAGCGCGAATCTCAATTATGGGAGGCTGAACTCGAGCACCAATACACTTTTAACAAGCAACTTCGCGTACTAAATGGGATAGGTTATAAATACCAGGATATCGATGCCCCTACTAACCTGAATCGCGGCGGAGAGATTGATTATGGCATTTTTTACGGATTCTCTAATATTGAGTGGAAATTGAGTCGTAAATGGCTTACCAACATAGGCGTGATGGTAGAAAATCAGGAGTTGGATGATACCCATTTATCCTCGCGAGCTTCTTTACATTATCAATTGTTACCGCAGCATAACTTTCGCATAAGCGCTTCCAAGGCATACCGTTCACCGTCTGTATTTGAGTCTCACCGTGAGGTTGTTGATCGTGCCGGTGATTTTTTTACCGATTTTGATTTGTTGTCGGAAAATGGATTGGAAGCCGAAGAAATTGATAATCTTGAACTGGCCTACTTCGGTAGTTTTTTTGACGGTAAATTAGACATCGATTGGCGGGCCTTCCATGAAGAGATGGAAGGTGGCATAGACCACGTCAAATGGTGGGTCGATCATCAACAATGGGTTGCCGGCGACGATTATGATGAAGGTAACCTGGGAGAGCCGCTTAATGAAGATGATTTTGCTCCAGGTGAGCACCCCAGTAGGGCTCATTTTTTTACTAACAGTAAAAATTGGCGTATCACCGGTTACGATATGCAGATTAAGTGGCAACCGACAGCCGATACCCTAGTTTCACTTCAGTACGCAAATACTCGATTGTATTTTACGCGGATAAGGGAATGGCCCCAGGCGCCGGACGGGATTCACCGCGATAAAGAGAGGGTGCCTGAGCATACTGGCAGCCTTTTGATTACACAGCGGCTGGGTAGTGACTGGAATGCGTCGTTGCTGAGCTATCATCAGTCTGACGTTGATTGGCGGGGTGGGGAGTTCGCCGAATCATTCTATCGCCACGATGTTGCCATTAGTAAAGCGTTTAATTTTGACCGGTATCGACTTCGATTAGATTTAAAGGTGGAGAATATATTAGACGAAACGAATTTGGAATTTGAGAACAATAATTACTTCGAGCGTACGACTACCCTCAGTGCATTTCTGGAGTGGTGAGTCTTCGTTTTTTTTGTCATGGAGCACGTTATAGGGCTACCTAACAGCGAGGATACATTGAGCTGTGGAAGGTAGTTAAAGAAGGATTTTGAATGAGAATAGTAATTGCGGATGATCACGCGATGACCCGTTCCGGTGTTATCGCGGCACTGTCAGAGATGTTTCCAATTGCCCACATCGTCGAGTGCAGTGACGCAAATACCGTGTTAGCGGCGGCTAAGAAAGAAAAATTGAACCTCGCTATCGTCGATCTTTTTATGCCGGGTAGCGACGGTTTTGGTTTTCTAAAAAAACTCTGTAAAAACTATCCCGAATTACCGGTTATTGTATTATCGGCGTCGGATAACCCAAAGCATGTGCGTAGAGCGATTGACATTGGTGTCAGTGGTTTTATCCATAAAAGCTCCAGCTTTGAGGGGATGCATAAAGCGATTAACGAAGTGCTCGCTGGTGGCGTTCACTGGCCTGAGTCTTTGTTAACTGAAAATAATAACAATCCAAATCAAGTAGTGGATACAGATAGCCCGCAAATGAGAGATGCTCTTATTGATGGCTTGACTAAACGGCAGTTGGATATCCTGAGTTGCCTGGCGCAGGGCATGAGTAATAAAGCGATCGCCAGTACTCTATTTATTTCCGAAAACACCGTAAAGACCCATTTGAAAGCTATCATGGCTGAATTGGGAGTTAGTAACCGGACAGAGGCAGGTGTGCTTGCTGAAAAGCTAGGTTTACTGTCGTCCTGATGCATTTCTTTCTTTCTGGCAATTCAGTCCGGCACCGCATCGCTTATGTTAAGTACGCAGTTGCTGCCGGCTTGTTCCTGAGTCTATGCTGGACTGAGATTACCTTCGCAAGCCAGAAAATCATTGTCATTACCTCTTCCGAATTACCGGCCTACCAGCTTGCGGCGACGACATTGGGACGGCAGTTGGCCGAAAACGGATCGTCATCAGCTTACACAACCGAGTTTTGGTTGTTAAATGAGGTAAAAGCAAAGGGTACAGCAGCAACAATGACAGAGAAGAATAGTGTCATCGTTACCGTTGGTTCAGCGGCTGCCGACTATGCCGTGCATAACTTCGTAGACTCACAGATTGTTTGCAGTTTCATCACCCGCAATGCCTTTAATACTATCACTGCTGATGCGTCAGCTGAGAATGCGATTACAGCCGTCTTTATTGATCAGCCCATAAAGCGACTGATCCAAATGTCGACTTTAATCAGAAAAGATCAATCACCCTATAAAATTGGCATGTTGAGTCAAAAGTTTTTGGCAGAGCCAGGCTTGCTCAATGAAGGGGCTACGGCAAACAATGATATTGAAATTAACTCTGCGACCTTATTGCTAACGGGAAATCCAATAAAGCAAATTGAACCGCTAATGAAAAACAGTGATGTGTTTATTGTTAGGCCAAATACCAGTTTGTTTAACCGCTTAGTCGCTAAGTTAGTGCTACAACTGAGTATGAGATATAAAACGCCTGTCATTGGTTTTTCGGAAAAATATGCGAAAGCCGGAGCCTTATTATCTCTTTACGCAAGTCCAGAAAACATCGGCGTCGATACAGGTATTATCCTTAGTGAATGGATAGGAGCTTCTCCTAATTCGATGCCCGCTCCGAGAGATGGACGTGAGTTTAGCCTTGTGATCAACCCGCGTATTGCTCGCAAGCTGCGTATGGAATTAGACGCTGAACAATTACAAAGTATGTTAAAGAAAAAGGAGGGAAAATAGTCTTGGATACGATGAAATTATTTTCTTTTCAGCAGTGGAGTTTGCGGGCTCGAGTTTCCGTGTTGATTGCCTTGCCTTTGGTTTGCATCACCTTGTTGACGACTTATAACATCAATTCTGCTCTGAGTCGCGAAACCGCGAGTTTACAAGATCGTGGTGAAGAACTACTGCTATTGGCTGCCGATGCTGCCCAGCTGGCTTTGTTTGCGGGCGATGAAGCTAGTCTAAATAATTTGGGCAACGCGATTATGCGGGATTCACAGATTGCCGCGGTGCTCTTTTTTGATGAAGCGAAACAACAGCTTAGTAGCGGAACGGTTGATGGTGATTCTTTTACACTAGCTAACCGCATTGTTGACGATAGCACAAATTATGTCGAGGGTGATTATTGGTATTTTATTAAGGCGGTACAGCAGAGCAACATTGCATTTGACGAACACCCGGAACAGTATGCTGAGCCTATAGACCTAGATCTGTTGGGCTGGGTAGTGCTAGCTGTTGATTTAAAAGAAAGTCGCGACTACCAAGCGACAGTGCTGAGAAATAATCTATTGATGGCGACGCTAATGTTTAGCCTAGCGGCCTGGTTGGCATTGCGATTTAGCCGCGCAGTGGTTCAACCCATTACGAAGATAACTTCAGCGGTCGGTAGGTATGGACAAGAGGATTTTAGTCATCGAGTTGGTGAGGTAAGTGGCGGTGAGTTGGGTGATCTCGAAAAAGGCATCAATAGACTGGCTGAACGAGTTGGGCAATCGCAAGCGATTTTAAGAGAAGAGGTTGAAAGCGCGACGGCTCAATGGATGAAAGCGGCGAAAGATTTGGAGGATCAGAATGTTGATTTGGCTTTGGCAAAAGTAAGCGCCGAGGAAGCCAACGACGCCAAGGACGATTTTCTAGCGCGCATGAGTCACGAATTAAGAACGCCGCTGACCGGTATTATGGGATTTGTGCGGCTACTCTCGAAAACAGAACAACCGAAAATACGACAAGAATACAGCGATATGATTTTGACCTCGGCGTCAGTATTGTTATCGACGATTAACGATATTCTCGATTTCTCTAAACTGGGGGCCAATTCGTTTAATTTAACCCCTGTTCGTTTTAATCTAGCGGATTGTTTGCGGGAAGTATTGGATCAACACCGTGTCAAAGCTTTCGAAAAATCCATTGAACTTAATATACTAGTCGATTCGGACGTGCCTATCGAGGTATTAGCTGATATCGATAAACTTCAAAAAGTAGCGAACAATATTGTTTCAAACGCAGTGAAATTTACCTCGTCGGGTGACGTCGTGATGTTTGTCTCCCTGGGAGAGGAGCAGAGTGGCGATGCCAATATTATCGTGTCAATTAAAGATAGTGGCGTGGGTATTAGTCCCCGCAATGTCAAACGGCTGTTCAATCCCTTTTTTCAGACTGATGAGAGCAGTACCCGTAGTCATGATGGCACGGGTTTGGGTCTCTCTATAGCCGAAGATTTCGTCACGTTGATGGGTGGTGGCATTTCCATAGATAGTATCGAGGGCGAGGGAACCGAGGTCGAGTTTAACTTTCGCTGTGGTATTCCAAATGATGTAGGCGAACACTTTACTCCCGCGGGCCCGTGGCGATCTGTTCTCTACGACGGTAACCCGTGGACACGACGCTCGTGGAGAAATCAAATACTCAAATTCAGTTCGAATGTGCGAGCACCGGTCACAGAGAACGACCTGATTGAGACGCTTAAGTCCAATGTAGAAACCGATATTTTGGTGGTGGGATTCAATGGTTATAGCGGTTCTCTCGAGGATCTTAAATCGCTGCTGATGAAAATACGGTCGGTGTTTACAGGCGTGATTATTTTGGCTGCTGCCGATGATGGTAGTATCATTCGTGAAATAACGAGTGAGCAATTCGGCCCTTTGGTCGTAGTTAACAAGCCATTGACCAGCTTGCGTGAGGTCTTTGATAAAGCAGCAGCTGAATTTGGCACTATGTTTGTTCCGGCACCCCCGAATGTCTTAAAACTGCAAACTCCAGTATTTAATACGCCGTATCTGCTGCAAGGAACAACGGTGTTGGTAGCGGAAGATAATTTGTTTAATCAGCAGCTTTTAGCTACTTTGTTAGAGGCGGCCGGGGCTGTGGTAGTGTTAGCGAGTAACGGGCAAGAAGCGTTGCAATTATGTGATAATAATCGATTTGATGTTTTAGTGTTGGACTTGCATATGCCAAAATTGGACGGTTTGGAGTTGAGCAAGTCCATTCGGAATGGGGCTCGCGCCAATGCAAACACGCCCATTATTATATTAACGGCGGACGTTTTTCAGCAAAAGCCGACCATAATGGATGCGGGTGCGAATGCTATTTGTTATAAACCGATCGATGAAGAGGCGTTAATTGAAAAAGTGCATTCATTGTCTGGGAGAAGTGAGCCGCAAGGGCCATTCGTCGAACGCGCATTAATCACTCTTCCATCTGAGCAGATCGAAGAGGAAGTGAGTCGCCAGCTACAGATTATCAGGGGTGCCTTAGAGTCTGAAGATTTGGGTGCTATTAAGAAGCAAACGCATCAATTGTTGGGTGTGATTGGAGTGGCGGGCATTGATAGTGTCAACAGCCTCGCAAAAGAGCTGAATAAGGCGGTGCTTGCGGGTGATCTTGTAGCGATTAATGTTCGATTCGAGAGCTTGTCTGCCTATTGGTCAAAAATTGAATTGTAGATGATTAGTTCCCAGTAGCAGGAACGAATTTGCGTTAACAAGTATAAAGAAAAATATCACCCATATAGGTGATGCGATCGAAATCGGTCCGTTATATATTGTGTTCAAGCTAAACTGTTGTAAGGAATTATATACAAGGACGCACAGGGAGTGCGGTTAGCTGCTTTAATAAAGAGCATTGCCTCTTTCATCATCCTCATAATAATAATTTTCTGTGCGAGTAATTATTGAAATGACTAGTTTACTTGTTGTACGCACAAATCCTATCCTGTATGTCTATACATTACCCATTGAAACGGCGAACGCGATTTATGCTAATGCCTGAGAGCAAACCTATTCTACCTCTCCATGACTATTCGCTTAAATTTGGGCGCTTTCAGTTTTTCGATGGCTACGTGACCAGTGCTATAGACGAAGGGGTTGATATGGACGCTGGGAAGTTGTTGGAGTTATATTCTCTATGCTTTGAGGTATTTGAAAACAGACCATTTAGTGTTGTCGAACTTAGAGATTCCTCATATTCACTCGATCCAAGCTTTTACATAAAGTACCGCGATCTATTATCGAATATCAAAGCGCATGCGGTGGTTGTAGACCCGGAAAGTGCTGTAAAAATTAAGGAGTATGAAACCCTTTATATTCAACACTGCCCCTGTAGAGTTTTTGACTCAATAGGCGCAGCCGTTAGTTGGGTTCATAACTTATAAAATTTGGCGCATAAATTAGCGTGAAAATTTGGCAGCGCAGAACACTCGCCCGTAATAACTTTCGATTAGTGGCGATGTCCAACGGAATGTTATTGCTGTTAGACGAAATGTCATAATAGACTAGTCGCGTTATTTATCGTCTTAGCTACGGCTAACTTCGAGTCTTTTCCGATTACGACAAGTCTCCCACCACAACACCTTTCGCTATTGCAAGATCATTGTCCTGGTTGATAACTTCATAGAACACAGTTCTTAGATTACCTTCGTCGATGATCGATCGGCACAAAACTACGATCTGAGTGTTCATGAAAACCATTGCCCGCAACTGGCCACATAGCCTTTTTATTCTCGTCGAGTCCCCGTCAAAGCATTGGTTAATAATTTCAGTGAGGGCGATGGCTTTTGTCGCACTGCCATGAAGAATAATATCTGGAAGGCCTGCCGCCAAGGCCACACTTTTTTCTGTGTGAATGGGATTATATATCGATGCACATTCAGTGTATTGTTGTGCCGCACAGAGTGGAATGTCTATCTGCTTCCGCCAAAGTTCTGTTAATGATGAGCTTTCCCGTATTGGTGGATGATCTTCGTCAGCTATTAAATAGTCTTCAGCATCTAACGTCGCGCCGCGGGTTATCCCGTTATAATCGAGTTGCGCGATTACATTTCCGGAACTATCAGTCATGGTATACCGGTCGATATTGTATACACCGGGCGCCATTTTTCGCCGGCCTATCAGTTGTCCCTGAGTGGTTATTGCCTGGCCCTGGCGAAAGGGTTGAAATAGTTTCAAGTCCGTATAGGCGTGAACCCCAAAAGGCAAAGCTCGTTCATTAACGGTAATATCTGGCTTGAAGCGGCTTTTCCATTGTAGAGAAAATGCGATTGCCGGATGTACATTAAGACCATCGGGCCGGGTGTCATCAAAGTAGGCAGTATTGTCCTCATTGATACTAGATGCAAAAGCCATCACTGTTCGTGCGTCGAGTAACGTGGTGGTCGCAATGGTTTTCGTACCCACTTCATTCACCGATAGTTGACCTGGGCCTGAGATCATAATGTTCACCTAAATTTTATTTATATAATGTCACTAATATTAACCGTTAATTGTCTTTCAGAAAATCGTTCTAGCAATTCTAGGACCGAAGGATAGCATATTGATGTTGCTAAGGTGAGTCGGGCCAAAATTGCTCTATTCCCTCGGTTCTGGGTTCGTTGTTGAAGGCTTCTGTGTTGTCGGGGTTCTAAGGGAAAGAGGTGACCGAGGGTGCTCAAACTTATCGATAGATTCCGGACGATTCGAAATAGCAGCAAAAGCGATCACTTCAATCCCGAAGCGGGTCGATGGGTTGGCGCAAGTTGCTGTTTAGTCATACACTATTATTTAATAATCATTTCGAATATGCGACCCTAACATCTTCCGCTACACCGAGAAGGTAGGGCGGAATTCGCGGGGATGGCGATAGTGGGGAGAATAAACCTCGGTTCTTTTTTTTTATTGCTCAGTATTGCTTTGTTTAGTCTTGCCTCGCAGGCTGACGAATCTTCCATGCAAGAAAATGTCCCCGATGCTATCAAATACCTTTTACCCGGTATCAAGCTTTGGGGATCTAACCCAATCCTCGTTGACGCGGTTAAGGCTCACAATAATCGCACTCTCGGCCTGAATCGTATTAAGAAGATAGACCGCGAATGGATAGCTGCCCTCCAACTGACTGACATTATGCGGGACTTGATGGCCAATCCCGCGGCGAAAGAGTTGCTACGACTGGAGAGTAGCCAGTCCTATTATAGAGAGTTATTTCTGATGGATCGGCGCGGCGCTATTGTAGCCATGACTAACCGTACCTCCGATTATTGGCAGGGAGATGAAGCTAAGTTTACCGAGTCATTTCTCGACGGAGCGGGTGCAGTCCATGTCAATAACGCGAAGTTTGACGAGAGCACTAACGCCTTACTGATTCAAATTTCAGTCCCCATTATGGACAATGGTCGGGCAATCGGTGCATTGACCGTTGGGGCTAACTTAAACTCATTGCTGATTTCCAAATTTGTTAATAAAGCTGACTCAATACTTCGCCTCACACGAGAAGAAAAAGAATGGTTAGCAGATAACCCAGACATCCGGTGGGGATTTGGCATCAATTTACCGCCATTTTTAATGCGAGATAAAAACGGAAGATTTTACGGTATCTACGTTGACCTTATGGATGCACTCAATCAAGCGTTGGGCATGCAAATGACCATGGAAGCCGATTTTTGGCCTAGAATCATACAGAAGGCTAATGAAGGTGAAATTGCCGCCATTCCGGGAACATCCAGGGCAGGTGGGAAAGATCGGAAGCAGATTGTTTCCGACCCTATTACAAATTATAGCGCAGCGATTTATTCGCGTGCTGATGCGTCTTTTAGCATTGACCGCCTGGAGGATATCGCAGGCCTGCGTATCGTTAATGTTGAAGATCGCGCCTTCACCAAAGAATTTCTCTCTCCTTTTCGCGATAACAGTGAAATTTTGGAAGTTGCGAATATCAAAGAAGCCTTCAAGTTGTTACTCGAAAACAAAGCGGACGTTTTTCTCGGTGGAGTCTCTGATAATTATCACATCAGCAATGGATCGATCGTTGGGTTACAGATGGCTTTTTTGGCTCCTCAAAGCGAGCCATTTGGCATTGGCGTGCGAGGCGACTGGCCTGAACTTGTCAATATATTAAATAAGGGCTTAGCGATTGTCGGCGCTGCAAAAATCAATGCCATCCATGCTCGGTGGCTGAATTTGCCCGCTCGCCGTCAACCGGTTTCCTTAACTCATCGAGAGCGAGATTGGCTTAATTCACATCCAGATATTAGGCTCGGATTTGGTTCTGGCTTTGAACCTTTTTTGATTCTCGATGATGATGGAAAACAATCGGGTATCATTGTCGACTTAATGGCGGAACTCAACCGCCAATTGCTTACCGATATTTCTATCGAAGTAGCGCCGATGTCTGAAGTCATCGAGAAGACAAGACAAAGGCAGCTGGATGGGTTGTTGGCTGTCTCTGATGAACTTGTCGACAGTCTTCAGGCACTCTCCACTAACATTACATTGAGCGCTAATCCGGCGGCGTACTCTCGCACGGATTCTCTATTTCCCATTGAAGATTGGTCTGATTTAGCGAGAAAGCGCGTAGTCCTCGTCAAGGGCCGTGCTTTCTCACAGCGAATTGTTGATTCCTACGCGATAAAAAGCGAGATCATTGTTGTACCGACTGTCCTGGAAGCGCTGAATCTGGTGGTAGCGAACAAAGCCGACGTCTTTGTAGGAGCCTTAGTTGATAATTATCACATTGGCAAGAACGTGCTTCCGGGGATCACTATAAGTTATATTGATCCGGAAAATAGTCCCATACGTATTGCCATTCGCTCTGATTGGCCGGAATTGGTGGGTATTATTAATAAAGGACTCAATGCCATAGGAGAAAAAGAGGTAACAAAACTGTCCTCCCATTGGCTCGACACGCCAGACCGAGAGATGTTGAGCGCCGAAGAGCGTCGTTGGTTAAAAAGCTTAGCGCCGTTAAAGATTGCAGTGCTGAAAGACCTGTCACCCTTTGAAAATATTGGAAGAGACGGACTGCTCGGTGGAATTACCGGCGACTACGCGAACATACTGGCACAGCGTTTACGAATCAGCATTGACCCGGTGCCGGTTCAGAATCCCGCTGCGATACACGCTTCGTTGCTAAATGGCGAAGTGGACATGAGTCTTGTATTGTCGCGACCAGAGCGCCACGCTGAACAATTCAGCTACAGCCGACCGTTTCTAAGTATTCCCCTGGTGGTTGTAACACAACGGGACAAACCGCTGATTCAGTCTTTAAAGGAGCTGGATCGCGAGGTAGTCGCCGTCGTTGATCAATCTCCAGCACACCATGTAATGCAACGCTTTTATGCTGAATTTCCATTGGTACTCGTGGCTAACATAGCGGAGGGACTGAGGGCGGTTTCAGACGGTGAGGTTCACGCTATGTTGGGGAACTCTGCATCGGTAGACTTTTGGCAGCGGCAACTTGATATAAGAAATTTAAAAACGGTCCATTCAACGGAGCATCGCTATGAGCCAGTGATAACGTTACGAAAGGAATTGGCGCCACTGATTCCCATACTTTATAAAGCGCTGAACGCATTCACAAAACAAGAGAAAAAATTAATTTTCGACAAATGGGTGAACCCACCCATTCCGCCCAAACTTGATTTGAGAAGTCTGACAATGTGGGGCGCTTTGATTTTTTCTGTTGTGGCCGCAATTATTATCTGGCAACAAAGAAAGATTCGACAGTCACAGGAAAAAGCCATAGTCGCGTTTGAAACAACCTTGCGGGTAAAAAATGACTTTCTCACCGCTATTAGCCATGAATTGCGCACACCAATGAACGCCATTATTGGTGGCTTGCAAGTTGCCCAGGAACATCCCTTAGAACATCTGCGGTCACCGTTGGACGTAGTTCAAGGCGGTGCAAGAGATATGATGCGTTTGATTAGCGACATTCTTGCTTATGTCGAAATACAGGCGGATGAATGTCGACTCCATGCAGAAACATGTTCTCTTCCCGCACTGTTACGACAGCTGTACGGAAAATATCAATTGCAGTGTATTGATAATAACTTGACGTTGGAGTGGTCTGTCGATAAGGGCATGCCCGAGTGGCTTGTGCTCGATGATGAAAAAATCCAGACAGTGATCGAAAAAGTAATGGACAATGCGGTCAAATTTACCGACGAGGGTTCTATTTTTTTCGAGGCTCGCTGTGAGGAATCTTCGCGCGGGTTACAGTTAGTGGTGAAAATTGAAGACAGCGGTATCGGAATCCCCGATGCAGATAAGAGCAGCGTGTTTGAAGCATTTACCCAGATGGAAGGCGGTTTTCATCGGCGGTTTGGTGGCACTGGCATTGGCCTATCCATCTGTAAACATCTGGTCGCGACAATGGGAGGAACGATCTATCTAGATTCCACCGTTGGTAAAGGTAGTTGTTTTACGATAAACGTTCCAGTCAAAAAAGCTGAGCGTCCGAAACGCACGGAAGGAACGACCCTGGCGTCTTCTCTGCTTCCCATACTGGTCGTTGAAGACAACCAATTTAATCAAATTGTTTTACAAAAAATGCTGGAGAAATTAGGTTATAGATCGGTATTAGCAGGCAACGGACAAAAAGCGTTAGAGATTCTTAATTCTGAGGCGGTGTCTTTGGTTCTAATGGATTTGCAAATGCAAGTCATGGATGGATTCGTTTGTACCGAGAAAATACGCGAACGTGAAGACGACTCAAAAAACATACCGATCATCGCGGTTACAGCCAACTTTATGGATAATAATAGAGAGCGATGTACTGAAATTGGGATGAATGGTTTTATTAAAAAACCCGTTAAGCTCGACATTCTAGCTGAAACATTGTTGCACTATATTGAGCCACCAGTACAAAAATAACGTAGTAGAAAAGCGATTAGTCACAAGGTGTTTGCGTCGACAAACACGTTCAACTTATACATTGCTCTTTCTAAGGAATGATCGTTAGCGTTAGCAATTGCATAGAGGGAATTGCTACTTAGCGAAATTGAAGATTCGCTGCGCCGAAATATGAACCGAACGGTTTCTTCCTTAATGCACCGGTTCCCCCTTTGGTATTGACCCACTACGGTGAAGACCATGTCCGTTTCTGAATTGTTGAAGGGATATCCCTGCGCGGGTTCTTGTCCCAAACGGAATGCATCATAATTCGTCCACCGGCAGGCCTGATTCATAGAGCAGTTTTAAGGCTTAATAAGAATACAGGCACGTGCCAATGGTGAAAATTGGCCTTAAGGCTTGCCTCGGTATGCGTTTGATGGTGTTTTACCCTTTCCAAAATAAACGCAATACTGAGCATTCTTCAAGCAAATGCTGATTCTTTAAAATGCCCTTTATTAGACGTTGAGTTAATAGCTTTCCGCCAAGGTGTTCCTGTCGTTGTTTTGCGTTACTCGGTCAAAACGTTCATGGTAATGCAAATGTTCTGTCCCCATAATACGGTCCCAAAAAGTGAAATAAAACCCGTAGTTCCCATTGCTTTTTTCGTGGTGCATATCATGATGCGTGACGGTGGCAAAGACACCTAAGATTGGGTGCCGCGTCCAGTTTTTAGGAAATAGTTCGTATCCGCAATGAGCGATGGCATTACGGGTAATTTGCACGAGCATAGCAGTGACAAAGGCGGTGTCATGCATCGGTATGAAGGTGAAAAATAAGGGTACGAACAAATAGATCAAAATCGCCTCAGGTGGCGCAAAAGAATACGCTGTAAAGGGTGTTGGATTATGGGAGCGATGGTGTGTCAGGTGAAAAAAGTGATAGAGCTTTTTGTGGTGCATTAATCGATGAGTCCAATAGAAGTAAGTGTCTAATCCTATGGTCCATAATACGACGGAAAATATCAGGTAAGGCCATCCATAGGTCGCAACGTCAGGGTAGATTTTAAAGACTGAGGTGCCCCATAATTGAAATAAGGTATATTCAGTGAAACTATAAGCAAAGACGAAAACAAAAATACTGAGTGCCGAATTACCGATTTCTCGAATGATTTGCCGATTGCGCATGACAGCAGGAAGTGGCCTTCGAATACGCCGGTTGGCTAATATGCCGGCCAAAATCACCCACGTAAGCAAAAATATGCTCCCTGCGCCAAATAGATAGCGAAGCCCTTCGATTTGTAGGCCTTCTGGTAAATTGCTAATAAAACTGCTAAATGCGCCCGTTAAATACTCCATAATGTGCTCCTGATTACCGGGCTCTGCGGATATAAGTCCGGGTATTGGTTGGAGCTTCAAATTACGGGCAGGGCGTCTTATTGTCTGCTTGGCATTGAAAAAGCCTGTTTGATTTATGAATAGAGGAGGTTTTTCTAGTTTAGATCAGCGAGATCAGCGAGATCGGTGGGATCAGTGAGATCGGTGGGAAGAGGCGATTTGGTTGAATTCACCTCGAGGCATTGATTTCTAAAATCTGTTGGTGTCATATGGAAAGAGGATTTAAACGCTTTGTTAAACGGGGCAAGAGAAGAGAAACCGGCGTTGAGAGCCATGCTCAAAATTGGCAGTCGGCTATTATTTGGATCCGCGAGGGCGAGCTTTACGTCTTGAAGCCGGTAGTGGTTTAAAAAGGCAGAGAAGTTTCTATATCCCATGGAGCGGTTGATCAAGCTCCTTAGCTGATGTTCGGGTATATCGAGCTGGCTGGCTAGCTTGCCGATGGTCAAGCCGTGTTGTGCGAACTCACGCTTTTCTTCCATGATATGCACTAGTCTTTTGTGAGTATCAGCATCGCGAGGATCGATAGCGGCGACCACAGATAACTGTTCTGGAATAACTTGAATTGCCAGAGCCTCCAGATTTAATCTTGTTAGCCAAAGAACTGACCATATTCCCAAGAGGAAAGTGATGGTGTAGGTAAAAAAGAGAGATACGTACGGGTCGGCATTTACGGCGTAAGCCACGCGCTCGGTCACAGTGGAAGTCACCACGATCAGGGCGATCGCAATCGCGAATCCCACTCTTAATTTCCGGCGGCTTTCAATAAGATCCTCGCCGCGACCTTTTACCGCGTGATAGACTAAATGTCCCATTAGGGCCAGCGTACAGATGAAACCAGCTATGGCCATATGCTCAGCTACGGGTATTTCGAAGCCCAAATTGGCTAGCCTGGTCGGCGCCACCACCGCAGCAAATAATCCTGCCACCACCCATTCCCGCAAGCCAAGGCTAAAGTCGTCGTCGAACAATGCTAGCCCAAACCACCAGACAAAAATGATATTCAACATGTCGATCAGGCGTAATGGAATCGCAGCGACTCCGTTAATCCGTAAGTTTTCCGATCCCGTTGTCAAAAACAGGCAGGTCATCGTCACAATTAGAGGTAGCGCCATCCGCAGTGCGAATATGTGCCGACCGTCACGAAGGATCAAAATACCGATAGCGCTTAAGAGACCAATGGACCCAAAACGGAATAGTGCTTCGAGTAGTAACATAATTATCCGGGGGCGAGTTAGAATTTCGGTTCCAGATAAGAGTAATTCTATTTGGGTTGCGAGAAAAGGGTGAAACAAAGAAAAGAAAAGAAAAGTGATGCTAGAAGTGGGGGTGCGGGAGTTCATTGGAATCTGTCTGTGACAGGAACGGACCCAAAATGGCTCTTTATTTTCCACGCTACACTATACTTTTAATCGGTATTAAGAAAATTGCTAAGCAGGTTAAATTGATCGATATGAAAAAATTGGCCAGAAAAATTCTGGGCTTAATGATAGTCGGAATGTCAGCTGTGTTCGGTTGCGCGGAGGTTTTTGCTGACGCAAGCACGCCCAGTATTAATTGGATACGTCTGGACTTTCCGCCAAATTATATCCTGCGAGGCGAAAACGCAGGCAACGGTGCTGTTGAAAAAGTCATTCGTTATTTATCCACCCAACTTTCGCAATACGAAATGCACAATGTCGATATGAGTAGAAAACGTTTTTGGCACGAAATTGAGCGTCGGCAAAACTACTGTGAGGCCGGGGCACAAAGGACGACTGAACGACAGCAATACGCCTATTTTTCGATTCCGATGACATTAATCCCTCCAGCAAAAATAGTGTTAAATCAGACAAGCTGGGAAGCCCTTGGTAAACCCGACAGCATGTCTTTGTCCGCGTTACTTCAGGTCGACAGTTTAAGCGGCAGTATTATCAGTACGCGCTCCTACGGTTATGTTCTGGATACTTTGCTTAAAAACAATGAACTAAAGGCTGATGCAAATTTCCTCCGGCACGTGATCGATCTCGACTCGCTATACTCGATGATTTCTATGAATCGATTGGATTTTACCATTGACTACGAAATTGTTCTGAACCGGTTTTTGCAAAAAAGGAGCTTGGATAATCTAAAATTAGTCGCCATAGAAGAAGAAGCGAAATATCACAGCCTGCATGTTGTATGCACTAAAAATGCTTGGGGTAAGAAAATTATCGAGGATATCAATGTGGTTCTCAAAAAACATCGGGTTTTGGAATCATTTCGTCAGAGTTTTTCCGTTTACGGAGAGGCCTTAAATGGCGCTTTTTATCAGCGCTATAAAAGTGATTTAGACGCTTCACAATAATGAGAAACGCGCCAGTAAAGTCACTTTGACGAAGATAAAGGGATGGGCTAAGCAAAGAGATTATGGCGTCGGTCTTATATTGGGTACTTTAGGGGCAATAGTATAAATAATAATTTCATTCCTAAAAAAAGCGCGAGTTTCAGAATCATCATGCGACAGCATGAGATACTTGGTATGAAGCGCTTAATGTACCCGCTAGTAGAGTGGGCTCGGCAAACGAAAAACCTTCGTTCTCTGTAACACGGTCTTACGATTTATCACACCATTCAGCCGGTGATACTTGTCACTCTTGCTGTACCTAGCGACGTTACACAAACTTCTAAGACGACATTAAATTGAGTTTCATCCTATGGAGGCACTTAAAACCAATGTAATAGGCACTGAAAATTTATTAAATTCTGCAATTAGTGCTGGAGTAAAAAAAGTGATAGCTTTGAGTACCGATAAAGCTGTTTATCCAATTAATGCTATGGGTATTAGTAAAGCGCTTATGGAAAGAGTGGTAGTTGCAAAGGG
>CAJVZD010000094.1 GCA_913019905.1 uncultured Cellvibrionales bacterium | reverse complement strand
TCATCGACAGTTCAAACACTCTACATTAATCTTCTGTTAACGAGCGGGCAAACGCATTGTTAATGGGTTTCATCAAATATTGGAACAAGGTTCTGGAGCCACTTTGAATGAATACATCTGCAGGCATTCCAGGCTGCAACTCCTCACCGGCAAGCTTCACCATTTCCGCTTCGGGTATCGAAACTCTCGCTAGAAAATAGGCATTACCAGAGTTTTGATCGATGATTCGATCCGCGGATAAGCTTTCCACATGACCGATTAATTCTGGAGGGGTTTTGCTAAATATTGAAAAGCGCACGACCGCTTCCTGCCCCTGCTGAACCCTATCAATGTCAGCGGGTGATACCTGTGCTTCTATGACCAATTCTTGAGATTGTGGAACAACATCGAGTATCGCTTGCCCAGCTGGAATAACCGCACCGATTGTGTGTACAGTCATACCCAACACGATTCCGTCTGAGGGCGAAACAATATCTGTTCGATTTACCCGGTCGGCCAATGCCCGTATTTGCTCTTCCAAATCAAATAGTTGTGACTGCGTTACACCGAGCTCGCCTGCTACCTGAGTCTGCAAATCTTTACCAAGCTGCAATAACTGCAATTCGGTTTCACCGACTTGAATACCTACCCGAGCAATTGCTGAAAAATTCTCCGAAATTTCTCCGTCCAATCTTACCGCATTGCGCTTTAAATCACGTAGCCGAACTTTATCGGCAAAACCTTCTTTGAAAAGCTCTTCAAATTCTTCAATTTCCTCGGCAAAGGATTCTGCTAATGCTTTTTTACTCTTTTGTAACTCTTTTAGCCCTTCACCCTGAGCATGTAATTGATCGACGCGCTGCTTTAGAACTTGCCGCTCACCATCATGGGCCAATTGTCTCGCATTAAAGATTTGGTTTTGGGCATGAATGGCTTCAACGGCTTCTGGAGCAGTAGCGGGTAGCTTTTCTAAGGGATAATTCACGGTGCTCAGGTTATCACGCTCCGCGATTAAACGTGCCTTGGTGGCAGCGCTAACATAATACTGACTTTTAGCCATGCCTAATTGCGCTTGCGACTGAGTCGTTTCTAAGGTCAAAAGCGTTTCGCCTTTTTTAACCTCCTGCCCGTCTCGAACCCGAATTTCGCTAACAATACCGCCTTCCAGATGCTGAACCGTTTGTCGGTAAGAACCAACAACCATAACACCCGGTGCAACAGCCGCGCCGGCAATTGGTGCCAATAGAGACCAACTGCCAAATGCGCCAAAACAAAGAAAGACTATGATCAAACCTGTTCTTTTAGCGGGGGCGAGGCTGTAGTCCAAATCAGACTCAATATCAGCTCGCTCGTCTTTAAAAAACGCAGCTGCACCGCCTACAAATTGAGCAAACTTACCTTTTATACCAACATTCACTTTTACAATACTCCGGTACTAACTAGATAGTGACAACTGAACTAGCAGAGGTCACTTGTGGTGCAGCTTTTTTGGGCTGAGCAGCTGCCATAATATTTTGGGTAGTATCAAAGGCTGCAACTTGACCGTCCTTTAATACAAGCACTTTGTCAGTAACAGCTAAAATACCCGGTTTATGGCTAATAATCACGACGGTCGCCGAACGCGTTGATTTTATCTTTTGCAAGGTCGCAAATAGTGCTTTTTCGCCTTCATCATCCAAATTAGAATTGGGCTCATCTAGAACTAGCACGGCGGGGTTGTCGTACATTGCACGGGCAAGCCCAATGCGTTGCCGCTGCCCACCAGACAATGCCCCGCCGCTGACACCGATCACAGTGTCATAGCCTTTTGGAAGAGCCAAAATTAATTCGTGTACGCCGACCGCCTGTGCAGCCGCAACCACTTTTTCCGGGTCGACGTTATAAAAGCGCGCAATATTCTCTGAGATCGTACCGTCGAAGAGTTCGATGTCCTGTGGCAAATACCCTATATGCTGGCCCAGCGCTTCTCGGTCCCATTGAAAGATATCAGCACCATCAAGACGGATTTTTCCAGACATCGCTGGCCAAATACCTAAAAGAGCCCTCGCAAAAGTGGATTTGCCTGCTCCGCTAGGTCCAACAATGCCAATAACCTCGCCCTTGTTAATAGTTATATTTACACCGGATAATACAGCTTGGCGTGTACCGGGAGGAGCTACCATCAAATTTTCGGCGGAAAAGTTACCCTGCGGCTCGGGCAGAGGCATTGGCTCAGTGTCGTCCGGCATTTTGCCCAGCAGTTCATCCAATCGATTAAATTGTGAACGCGCACTGACCAGTCCCTTCCAGGCCCCGATCATTTGATCGATAGGCGCTAACGCACGGCCCAACATAATAGAGCCGGCAATCATCATTCCCGGGCTAATCTCCAGGTTAATCGCCAAATAAGCGCCTAGTCCTAAAGCTAAAGACTGTAATGCCATTCTTGACACTTTTGATAATGACGCAAAAATACCCGCACGGTCACTGGCTTTCGCCTGAAGTGCTAACACCTCATTTTGGCGCCATTGCCAGCGTTCCCTGAAGGTTGCCAACATGCCCATTGATTCGATAACTTCTGCGTTACGCAAATTACTGGCGGCAGACGCCGTTCCGGCATTTGCCTCTTTACTCGCATTTTCTAGTAATTTGTGCGTACTTTTTTCATTCGCAATGGTCAATATAAACAGGTATATCGCTGCGATCAGTCCCATCAGGCCAAACAGCGGATGAAACAAATACATCACGAACAAATAGACAGGTACCCAGGGCGCATCAAAAAAAGCAAACAAGCTATTGCCGGTCAAAAATTGGCGTATGCCATTGAGATCATTAAGTGGTTGTATAGACGCGCGCCCACCGGAATAGAGTGACTGCTTAAAAGCCGCATCAAAAACCTTCTGGCCGAGAAGCTGGTCAATGTATACGCTGGCACGAACCAAAATTCGACTGCGGACCCATTCCAAGCCGCCCATTGAGGAAAACAACAAGACTGCGATTAACGTCAACATAATCAGCGTTTCAACACTGCCACTACTGACAACACGGTCATAAACCTGCAACATATATATTGCAGGAACCAACATCAAAACATTAATAAAAAAGCTAAATAGCGCTGCATAAGCGAAGTAGACTTTCGCAGAGGAGACAGCTTTACGCATCTCTCCATCTTTTGATCCAAAATTCATTCCAAATAACCCGACGTTGGTAGTGTATTAGCAATGCTCAGATATATGGTGCCGATAACTGTGATTGCAAGGGGTAAAATATTTAAGCCGGCCATAATACCATACAATTAGTAGAAAATAAGAACAGTGCTCAGTATCTGAGGCGTTATCAGCCATGTTTTGGCTTTCACTTACGACCATCTAACCTTGCCGCAGCAGACAATTTGATGATGATACTCGTTGATACGGAATTCGCGCTGCGGAAACGGGCCCGCTGCTTTAGCTTAACCACCCCTACTGCTGGCTATTTCCAAGAAGTTTATTACCGATACGCCTTACAAAAGAAGAAAAACAGGTCTGGAGAAAAGCACTCTGGTAGAATAATTGAAATTCTCTCTCCACTAAAATTGAGGCAACATTTGAACAACATTGGTACAACATTAGTACAACAACTTTAACGCGCTGAGCCCTTACGCACTGGCTTCGTCAGCCTAAGCCACCAACCTTCCAATCACAAATCTTTAAATCAGGAGAATATGAGTTAATGCCATCTGAAGAATCAATCCGCCTAGCGCAAAAAGTATACCTGGCTTGTCTTGGTCGCCCTGCCGATCCCGACAGTCTGGATTATTGGGCTATTCAATTTGACCAGCATGATGATGATGTCACTCAGCTTCTGTACGATTTTTCAAAATCGGAGGAGTTCAAGGCAACCTATAACACGTTTACGAATCAAGAAATAATCACGCAACTATTCAAACAAATGTTTGGACGGGAAGTCGATGAACCTGGACTGCGGTATTATTGCGATCAATTGTCGGCAGCAAATCTCTCACTGAGTGAGATTGCCGTCCAAATTGCCATCGGTGCCGCCGGTAGCGATGACATTGCTTTAAAGAAAAAAATCGATCTGGCCGTTTTATTCTGTGACGAGGTCATTGTCGACAATAAAATGTTTAGCAGCGAATACATTGCTGCGACCAAAAATTTCTTCTTACAGACATCTGATACGACAGACATTGATAGTTTGGCTGGTGAGCTTAAAACCCTGGTTGCAACGTTTCCAAAACGGGCCAATGCAGTTTTTCGAAGATTACCAACCCAGACAAACCAGCAAAACGTAATCACACCGAAAAAAGTCAAAAATTCGCTAATCGATAAGGCCCGACGTTTATTATCAAGAGCCAGCAAGAAGACACCAGCAAAAAGGGAAGTCATTTTCCACATTGGCGCAGACAAAACCGGGAGCACAGCCCTGCAAGTGCACCTTTTTCAAAACCGCGAACGCTTGGAGGAAAGAGGTCTTTTTGTACCGAAAAAATTCTTAGGCGTTGATAACGGCCATGCCCATTTGTTTTTACATTTTAATGAGACGAACTTAAATACGGTCGCTGATGAAATAAATCAATCTTCCTGCAGTAAGGCACTCATCAGTTGGGAGGGCATTCATTTTATCGGAACAGAAGACATCGCATTGTTGGGCCGCCATTTTAAAGACTTCGATATTCGTATCATTTATTACGTGCGCAATCAGACGGAAATTTTGCAAAGCGGTATTATGCAAGAGTTGAAAACGGACAGGCTAGATTTCGACTTTTTCGATGAGTCCAGAGTCATCGATAAACCCGACAATAGAAATTACTACGCCACCATCAAGAATTGGCAAAAAGTATTTAGAAACGCAAACATAACGATTGTCCCGTATCTACGCGATCAGCTTTTCCAGCAGAATATCGTTGCGGATATCTTATCCCGCGTGGGTGATTTTACAGACTATGATTTTGACCAGTCATCATCGACGGTCAACGAAAGCCTCGATTATTACACTTGTGTCGCGTTAAACCTGATCGATTCGATGCAAACCATGAACAAGTACGAGCGAAAAGACTTGGTTGAAGTATTACTCGATTACAAAAGGGACAAAACAGCCGAGAAATATTTTTTTACGAAGAGCGAAGTCGATGCCGTAGCTGAGCACTACAAAGAATCAAACACGAAACTACTGTCTGAATATGAGGTCTGCGGCGAAGTATTTTCCTCCGATAAGAAAGTATGGAAGGACTCGCCGAAAAAAGACGCCGTTCTTATAAAAAAACTCGCCGATATTTTATCTTATGTCGAACAGCATCGACATATTTCCATCCTTAAAGATGGCGAAGCGCATGAGTTATCGCTAAGCCCACATTTGAAAGAGGGATGGCATCGTAATGAAACGTGGGGAACGTGGTCAACAGAGCAAAGATCGACCATTGAGCTACTGATCAATCCTGAAAATATTGACGAAAGTTATGCCAAAGCCGTCATTGCGTTTAGAGGTATGTACGCAAAAACGGTGAGTCCAAAAACCCTTGTTTTATGTAATACTCGTAGCTTGGGATATATCGATTTGTCTAAAGCGAAAATAGAAATACCGATGACGGAAATCATCGGCGCTGAACGTATCTGTATTGAGTTGAAACATCCGCAGGCCGTCGTCCTTGACACACTGGACATAAACAAGGACACAAGAGAAATGGCGTACGGCATACATTCGCTCGATCTGCGAATGTATAAGGGCAGCTAGCTACAAAGAAACATCTATCGCTGTTGTTATTGTTATTGTTATTGTGTTTTTACGAGTGCCGCGTTTCGATGCCGCAATCTCTTCCAGGCCACACCTTTTATTGCGTCATTGCGAACGTTAGAGCGGCAATCTCTTCCAGGCTACACCATTTTTTTGCGTCATTGCGAACGTTAGAGCGGCAATCTCTTATTAAATGCCTAGCTACGCACAGCGCTCTGCCGTTGATGTAAGGAGATTGCCGCGCTGCGCTCGCAATGACGGAGCTTTGCGAACGTTGCGTTTCGACGCCGCAATCTCTTCCAGGCTACACCATCTTTTTGCGTCATTGCGAACGTTAGAGCGGCAATCTCTTCCAGGCTACACCATCTTTTTGCGTCATTGCGAACGTTAGAGCGGCAATCTCTTATTAAACGTCCAGCTACGCACAGCTCTCTGTAGTTGATGTAAGGAGATTGCCGCGCTGCGCTCGCAATGACGGAGCTTTGCGAACGTTGCAGCTCGACGCAGCAAAACCTTTCGAGCAGCACTCTTTTTATAAGATCACTAAGTATCGACATAATGTATCGACACCACGTCGTTTCCGTAATTTTACGGAACAGGTGCAAGAGTATGTTCAGACCAAAACATCAAGCAACAGCTCAGGGAATATGAATATTTGCCTTTGGATAAAGTGATGATAAAAGGCTCTTCAGTTCAATTTTTGCGGCATCATCACCGTGAACAATTCGAATTTCACTCGGTTTTTTCCGCATACGTTTTACAAAGTTAATGAGATCTTTCTGATCCGCGTGGGCAGAGTATCCGGACAGGGTGTGAATAGCCGCCCTGATCGAAACTTTTTCGTGATCAAGATAAACATAACCGCCGCCAGGACCATATTTCTGAATCGCTCTACCCGGCGTGCCTGCGGCTTGATAACCGACAAACAATACATCAGTTCGAGGATCCGGCAACAGAGCTTTCAAGTAATTCAGAATCCGCCCACCCGCACACATACCACTGGCGGCTATCACGATTGCAGGACGTCCCGAGCGGGCTAAATGCCCTACAATCCGCCGATGGTCATCGTGTGAATTTACCGTCAACAGATTTTCAAAAGACAGCGGGTGTCGCCCTCGGGAAACGACTCGTAGCGCTTCTTTGTCCCAAAAGGGTTTCAGCTGTCTATAAACATCGGTAAATCGACTGGCTAGAGGCGAATCAACAATGACGTCGATGTCCTTCCAAGGTGAATGCGAGTTTTCGCGGCCTTTTTTTTGTCGGGCATTAGCCACTGCGGATTTTGCATCCCGGACGGACGCAGCGTGGATTATGCCTTCCAGCTCATAGAGTAACTCCTGTGTTCGCCCAATGCTAAATGCGGGAATCAAAACAGTGCCACGATTTTTCACAGCTTTTTCGATGACTCGCTTTAAACGTTTTCGACGCTGAGCACGCCCTTCGTGCAAACGGTCGCCGTAGGTACTCTCAATCACAAGAACATCGGTGCCGTAAGGTGACTTAGGGTTAGGTAATAAAGGCGCATACGGGGCACCGAGATCCCCCGAGAACACAATTTTGCGGGTCTTTTTCCTCAGGCGTTTTATAGCTGAGGGATTTTTTGAATGATGACCAATAGAAGATTTAACTACTGCTGGCGTTCCGATCGATGTGACATCTGAAGCGGCACCAATCGCTGACCCGACTGCCACAGTGAATGGATGCTTCTTTTTGTCATGCTCATCATTTCCGTCATGTTCGTCAACGTCCTCGCGACATCGACATTCTACGTAAGCAGAGCCTAATATGTGGCCGGCAGGCTGTAAGCGTATGTCCAAACCATCAAACACATCCACCCACCGCCCATAGGGAATTGCCTTAATTCGAGAAGTGATAAGGCCAACGAATTTTGCGATAACCTCTTTGTCTCGTGTAACGCCTATTTTTAGTGCATCTTCCAATACCAAGGGTAACAGTTTAGCGCTGGGCTCACTGCAATAAATTGGCCCCCTAAAACCGGCAGCCAATAAATAGGGGATTCTGCCGACATGATCGATATGGACATGAGACGCAACCATCGCCTGAATATGATCGACGGGAAAGTCGATCGCCTGCTCGCTGGAATTAGCATCACGCCTTTGTGATACTTCATCCCCTTGAAATAGTCCGCAGTCAATGAGAAGTCCCTTGCCATTGGCTAATGTCAGTTCATGACAGGAACCGGTTACTCCATTAACTGCACCGTGATGAGAAATATCCATAACTTATACTATAAAGAAATGATGATAAGTCAAAGGGCTTTTATTATTTTTCGGTGGCTTTGCAAATTAGTGCGCCTCCAGAAATGGCGTCGTTGCGAGCGAAGCGCGGCAATCTCATAGTGCGGAGTACACATCAATACCTACAGTGGCGCGGTCTGCAGGAGATTGTCGCGTCGAAGCGTCGAACCGTACTGCTCTCAAGGACATCGGTGAAAAACACCATTTCTGGACGGGCACCAATTACTCTCGGTTTACAGAGAAGCGTCACTACACTTGTTTACCACCATGTGATCTAACTTTATGCTGTACTTTGGTTAGCAAAGAGTTTCTGTTGCCAACAACGGGAACTTAGTACCCTTCGAATGTGTGACGTCTGCCCGGTTGAGGGTTCGAACCTTAATTGTCGCAACGAAGAAAGAAATAGGAGACTTTTTATTTATCGAATATTTGCCCGCGACGGTCATTACGCCTTATGCTTAACTGCGTTCACATAAATCAATGCTGCATTCAATATCACTAAGCTGTATTCTCAAGACAACTATTCGATCGTAAGACTCAATAAAATGGATTATGGTTTTCGATAAAAACAAAAAATAAATTGGAGAATTGAAATGTCCGGACCACTCAGTGACTACCGTATTCTTGAACTAACCTCTACAGTCTCGGGACCTATGGCAACGATGGTGCTCGGAGATCAGGGAGCCGACATCATAAAAATCGAGCCCCCTTTAATGGGTGATATGGCACGATACCTGGGAAGTTCACGGGCCGGCATGGGCGCCATGTTTGCTGTTATCAATCGAAATAAACGCTCTATCGTCCTCGACTTAAAAGATGCGGCGGATATCAAAATATTAAAAAAGCTGGTAGAAAGTACAGACGTACTACTGGAAAACTATCGCCCTGGTGTGGTGAAAAAACTGGGCATCGATTACGACGAGCTAAAGAAAATTAACCCTGGCCTGATCTACGCCTCCATTTCCGGTTACGGCCAAAGCGGCCCCTATAAAAATCGTAAAGTTTACGATCCTTTGATTCAAGCCAGCACCGGCACGTCTAACGCGCAGGGCAAAGAGGGCGAGCCTGCGAATATGGCAAGCATTGTATTCGATAAAGTTACGGCACTAACAACAGCGCAGGTTATCACCGCGGCGTTATTACAACGAGAGAAAACCGGCAAGGGGCAATACCTGCCCATTTCAATGCTGGGATCAGCCCTTTATTACAGTTGGCCCGACGTTATGTGGTCCAGAACGCTACAGGGAAATGATGTCGAGCACCGAGGTGAGCTAGCAGACTATTTCCAGATTTTTAAAGCAAGCGACGGTCACGTTTCCATCATATTAATAAGCGATGACGACCTGGAGGTATTTTGCATCTGGCTCGGCTCAACATTACATCAGTTAAGTCAGTTTAAAACCGCGCTCGATCGCTTACAGAATCTCGACATTTTCAAACACGAGGTAGAAAAGTTATTGGCCGACAGAAGCGTCGAAGAAGTATGTGAGACTCTCGACTCGATGAACATACCCGTTGCCAGAGTTAACTCTCTTGATAACGTGCATGAGGATGCCCAGGTTTTACACGAAGGCACATTAATCGAAACAACACACCCGGTATTGGGTGATATGCGATACCCGCGGCCACCTTTCAATATGACCGACCAGGATCAATTTCCAAAACGTCATGCGCCCTTTCTCGGTGATCACACTAGAGAGGTTCTGTCTGAATTGAATCTTGAAGAGTCAGAGATAAAACGCCTCGAAGAGCGCGATAATGCGAATAGGGAGGTTTTCCAAAGTTTGATGCCGTGATTTTGCGGCTTAAATCAATATCTATTTGATTCTAAAAATAAGGATAAATCCAACATTGCAAGCGTTAGTAATAGATAGACGGATAGACAAGGCCATTTGATCAATTCAAGGGAATGGCGAAGAGATTGCCGCACTTCGTTCGCAATGACATGAGTTTAGTGTTAGTCGTATTAGCGTAGTATTAGTGTTGTTCACATTGATACAGCGTCGATGACGCTCGAATCAACCTAACAGATCTGACAGACTAATTGATCGGAATTCAACGCGTTAACCAAAGAGAAACTGGGTGACGCGATCCATAAAAAATGCAGTCGTTGCGAGCATAGCGAAGCAATCTTGTCGATTAAGCGCGAGGGGGAAGAGATTGCCGCACTTCGTTCGCAATGACATGACTTTAGTGTTAGTCGTATTAACGTAGAGTTGGTGCTATTCGCGTGAGGTGAATTTGGTATCGTTCGCAATGAGAACAATACGGTCCACTGAATCGGTCTAGTCATTGCGAAAATTGGCTCTCGTCATTCTACCAACGCTAGAAGTATCCACCTAAATTCAAAACACGTTTTTACTCTTCAAGTCGACAATTTTATCGGCGCTATAGCCAAGCTCTTCCAGTATTTGATCGGTGTGCTCACCTAAATCGGGGCCACGCTCGGGGCCAACCTGAGCGGAACTGGATACTTTCAGAGGATGATTAACGATGAGAGAGATATCGACCGTCTCGTCATTAAGCGGCACAACCATTTCGTTAATCATAATCTGCTCATCTTTTATCGCCTCGTCGATAAGAACCACTCTTTCCGCGGGCACGCCCATAGCACTAAAAGACGCGAGCCACTCGTCTGAGGTCTGGGTCAACAATACTTCCTGAATATAATCTGATAGAGCGCCTTTATTTTCCATCCACCCTTCTGCTGTAGAAAAACGTTCATCTTCCAACAAATGAATTAAATCGGTCGCTGCTAATAAGAGAAAGAACTCCTCTTCCGTGCGGACCATGGTGAGCTGCATGAAGCGCCCATCCTTGGTGTGATATACACGGCCAGTAACGCCGGGAACGCTATTGGTTTCTCGATAATCATCCATATTACCGCCCGCCAGCGCACCCTGCGCAATACTCGCCGCAGACCAAAGCCCGTTGGCGAGTAATGAGGTGTGTACCATCGCGCCTTCACCGGTTTGTTGCCTCTGAAAAAGGGCAGTGACAATGCTTGCGTACAAAGCAACGGCGGTAGGATGATCGCCCATGCCCGGTAAAGACTGCGAAGGCAGCGATCCGGGGCTTCGGACCAAGTCCATCAAACCACTGCGGGCCCAGTAGGCATACAAATCAAAGGCTTTCTTATCTCGATCGGGGCCCTCTTCACCAAATGCTGATAGCGAGGCATAGATCATGTTGGGGTTAAGAGGTTTCAAATCTTCGTAGGATAACTTCAGCGACCGACGTACCGGAAAGGGTTGATTGGTGATAAAAACGTCACACTCTTTAATCAAGCGGTGCAGTATTTCCATGCCTTCCGTTGTTTTTAGGTTTAGTGTAATACTACGTTTATTACGCGCATCCATATGCCAAAAAAAGTTGTTATCAGCGTCCGGTGTCGTGGGTATGTCCGATAACATTCGAAGCAAATCGCCCTCACCCGGAGGTTCCACTTTGATCACATCAGCACCAAAGTCTGCCAGTATAGTGGCCGCTACGGGTGCGGCTATGACAGTGCCGAGATCAAGAACTTTGAGACCTGAAAATACATATTCGTTCATAAATATCTACCATCAATTGTTAGTTAGTGCCCATCCAGAAATAGGCGTTTTTCAGCGATGTCTTTGCGAGAAGCGCTGCGACGCGTCAATCCATGCACCTTTGCACTCGGAACAACGAGATTGCCACGACTTCGTCTCGCAATGACGGTTTACGTGTTTGCGCTTAGTGAGCGTACGGTTTGACGCATCGATACGGTAATCTCATGGTGCGAAGTGCACATCAATACCCAAATTGGCGCGGCCTACACGAGACTGTCGGGTTAATACCCCTACCTATAACAGAGCCATACATGTTTAATCGACATTTTAAATGAACACTACAGGTACATTCTTTTTTTTACTATTGAGCTCTAGATGGATAACGTCTAGTTGAAAATCACGACTCAGAACCCAGATATTTATCAAAAACACCGTCGACAAACCCATCTATTTTCCGCTGATGCAACCACGTATTTACGTACTCTTTCAGGTGAATATCTGCCTGAAGCCAATAACCTTTTTCACTTTTTGTTAGCGTTTTTCCCGGCATGGCTGCACATAGCTTTTTATTGTGCTGGGACTGCAATCGAACTTCTATGGCGTCCGTTATCATCACGTCCGCGCGACCCTCAGCGATTTCCAAAAATATTGTCTGGTTATTCTCGAAGGTTCTTACTTTTGCTTTACCCAATCGAGACGAGGCAAACCGAAAATTCGTCCCACCTGGATTGACTATTACCCGTGTTTTTGGTCGGTCGATTTTCGATAATGTATTGTACTTATCGACGGTGCGGCACAAGCTTATCGGAGTTTTCCCGCCCGAATGGTAAGGCGCCGAGAAAAAACCTAGTCGCTGTCGCTTTAAATTAATAGATACCCCACTCATCGCCAAGTCGAATTTGTCGGCCGTAAAATCATCAGCCAGATTTGGCCAGGTTGTTGGCACAAGTACTAACCGTACGCCTAGCGAAGCTGCCAAGTCACGGGCCATTTCAATGTCGATACCGCTATACTCCCCGCTATCGCCATCAATCCACGAAAAGGGCGCGTAATCACCGGTTGTCCCCACTTTTATCTCACCGCGTCGCAGAATCGAACTAAGTCGAGTCTCATTGAGTACCTCAGGACGGCTCTCGGGAACGTCAGTCAATGGAGGTTTTTCTAGCGTTTTAATCTGTTTAAGGGCGGTAAAGAGCTTGAGTTTGGTGTGTTCACTCAGGTATTGCACATCGACCACCTGTAAAAAACGTTTTCGCAAGACATCCTGTCCTGAAATCTCTTGTCCTGAAACATCTAGTCCAGAAACATCTAGCGCAGAAAAATCTAGCGCCTCCCTCGCAAGTTCAATCTGCCGAAGTATCTGTTTCCCTAATGTTATAAGCTGCGGACGAATCGTTTTTTTCAGGTCGCGCCCGACTTGCGGACTCGAGGTGTTTTGCCAGTAATCAAACCAACCCTGCTGGATTTCTTTGGCAGCGTTTATTTGAATAGAAAAAAAAGCGCGACTCGATTGCGGTTCCAGATGGAAGTTCATAGCGTTTTTTACAGCGCTGTTAAGCACTAAGGTTTCACGAGGTAAATCTTCTACGGGTAATTTATGCTGCCACTTATAATTGGCCACTTCGTCCATAAGTGATAGACGCTGGCGCACGAGATGAAACAAGGTCTCAACCGCCGGATCGATTGCCGATTCTATTGCACCCCTGACTTTTACGTCAGAGGTATCAGATTCGGCCACAACAAATGGACTGCCAAACAGTAAACAAAACCCAAATATCAGGACTTTAACAAGCCATTGAACGATTGCCCATTGATGCGTTAGATTACTCACTTTAGACACCTACTGCTCTGCCAGCTTAACCAACATTTTGCCTTCGTTTCCTCCAGAAAACAGCCCGATAAAGGCTTCTGGTGCATTGTTAATTCCTTCGAAAACCGTTTCTTGATATTTGATTTTCCCTTCCTTCATCCACTGAGACATATCTTGACGAAACTGGGTTTGAACATCAAAGAAATCAGGTGTGACAAACCCCCTCATCATGACTCTTTTGTAAATCATGGCTGAAAGGTTTTTCGGGCCGGGAGCAATCGTCGGTCCATTGTTATACATGGATATCATGCCGCACAGCGCAATGCGGCCACGAATATTCATATGGTCCAGCGCCGCTTCCAGCTGTGGGCCTCCAACATTTTCGAAATACACGTCGATACCGTCCGGCAGAGCCTTGGCGATTTCGTCTTTGGGATTGGCCGTTTTGTAATTGAAGGCATGATCGAAACCAAAGGCCTCAATAAGGTGAGCGACTTTGGCATCGGAGCCGGCACTACCGACGACTTTGCAGCCTTTTATTTTTGCGATCTGCCCAACAAGACTTCCCACCGCTCCGGATGCCGCTGAGACAAAAACAGATTCTCCGTCTTTTAGTTCGCCGGTGACGAGAAGACCACCGTAAGCGGTTAAACCCGGCATACCCAAAATACCCAAGTAGGCCGACAATGGTGCCAATTCCGGATCAACTTTGGCAAGATCACTGCCGTCCGAGATAGTATGTTCGCGCCAGCCTTTCCAATGGCTGACGTAGTCCCCAACAGCAAACTGACTATTCGCAGACTCGACAACTTTTCCGAGCGCACCACCGTCCATGACTTCGCCCAGTTTAAAATCTTCACGCATACGTCCACGCATATAGGGGTCGACCGACATATAGATGTTTTGGACAAGAACCTGGCCTTCACTCAAAGGACTCATCTCAACCTCAGCAACTTCAAAATCACTGGATTTGGGAACCCCCTCTGGCCGAGCTTTAAGACGTACTTCGTGAGAAATTGTGCCCATCGTTTGATTCCTTTGTAAAAAGCGTCATAAGGTATTCGCTCCCCGAAAAAAAAACAAGCGTGATTCGATGATTGTCTCACTCGCAATACTTTGGAACTCGGTTTAATGGGTATGATTATCGGATCAGCGATTTTTGGCGCGAGAATCACAAAATGGCTTCTCTGGAAAATAGGCCCCCTGCGAAACCGACCCTCTCACTGGTAGAAGTCCAGCATGTTCGGAGCTATTGCTCTGGTCGACAAACCCGATTAGACGAACCTCAGGACGATAAAAAACACTAACTGACAAACAAATAAAGAATGAAGTGCAGGGCCTTCTTAACACTCCCCGAATCAATCTCAGTAACATTGCTGTGGATTTCTAACGAACATCGGCGAGACCACTCATAGCTTCACAATAAGCACTCACTACGACTTATGACCACATATGATCATAATTTGTCAATTTTAAACCTTTTTATTCACAAATAACCCTTTATTATTCAATACTTTTATTTTCCGAGAAATGAGATCCTCTATTTTCTGAAAATCAAGAGCGTTGTCGCCACAACGAATTTCACAAGGAACTATGTATGAACAATACCGCGGAAAAAAATGTCTACGAAGGCAACGATCCTTATGCCGTCCCTCTTAATGAAATCGACGTCAGCCTCCCGGAGCGATTCGAAAACAACGATTTTTGGCCATGGTTTGAACGCCTTAGAAAAGAAGACCCCGTGCACTATTGTTCAGACAGTGAGCATGGCGCGTATTGGTCAGTAACCAAATTTCAGGACATCATGTATGTAGATACTCATCACGATCTCTTTTCTTCCGAGACGGGCATTACCATAGCCAGTCAGGATGAAGATTTTGTACTGCCGATGTTTATTGCTATGGATCAACCTAAACATGACGTACAGCGTCGTACGGTCAATCCCGTGGTAGGTCCGATGAATCTGGCGAATATGGAGTCGACCATTCGCGAGCGTGTCATCACTATCATTGAAAGCCTTCCGGTTGGAGAGACTTTCGATTGGGTTGATCGAGTAGCCATCGAACTGACTACACAAATGCTAGCAACTCTGTTTGATTTTCCGTTCGAAGAACGTCGTAAACTAACGCGGTGGTCAGATATAGCCACCACAAATCTCGACGCAGGACTGATAGAGACAGAAGACGAACGCCGTGCCGAACTGATCGAATGCCTAGAATACTTCACTAATCTTTGGAACGAACGCGTCAATAAGGAGCCCACTGGCGATTTAATATCGATGCTCGCCCACGGCGAATCTACAAGAAACATGCAGCCTATGGAATACCTCGGCAACATTATCCTATTGATTGTCGGTGGTAACGACACCACTAGAAATTCCCTGACTGGCGGTGTAGTAGCTCTGAACGAAAGTCCGGACCAGTATGAAAAATTACGGAACGACCATTCGTTAATCGGCTCTATGGTCCCGGAGATCATCCGCTGGCAAACGCCACTAGCGCACATGCGCAGAATAGCGACCGAGGATACCGAACTCGGAGGCAAACAAATTAAGAAAGGTGACAAGGTTGTCATGTGGTACGTGTCCGGAAATCGGGACGAAACGGCCATTGAAAACCCCGATGATTTCATTATTGATCGCAAAAATGCTCGTCATCATTTATCCTTCGGTTTCGGCATTCATCGTTGCATGGGTAATCGATTAGCCGAAATGCAAATCCGTATCGTTTGGGAAGAGCTCATGGCGCGTTTTCATAGTGTCCAGGTAATGGGCGAACCCACCTACATCCGATCGGCGTTTGTTAAAGGTTATGCGCACCTTCCTGTTAAATTGGTGCCACTAGAATCTTGAATCAAGAACATTTAAACTCTAACGTTTTAATTACTACTATTAGTCGACACCGAGGACCCTATGCCAAAGATTACATTTATTGAACACAGTGGTGAAAAACACGAAATTGAAGCCGACACAGGCATTTCAGTGATGGAAGTTGCCATTAATAATGGCGTGCCGGGGATTGATGCGGATTGCGGTGGCGCCTGTTCTTGCGCGACTTGCCATGTCATGGTCGCAGGTGACTGGTTTGATAAGTTGCCTGAAATCGATGCGATGGAAGAATCTATGCTGGGCTTAAATACGATGCGTGAGACTAACTCTCGCCTATCGTGTCAGCTAGACAGCACCGACGAACTCGATGGTCTAGTTCTGCAACTACCTGAATTTCAAGGGTAATTTGTAAAACCTGTTCTGACAATTACCTTATCATTAAACGGTAATTGTCAGAGCTGGGCTTTAGCATCGCACCTTTCAAAACCTTGGCGATTAAAGCCTGTGTGGAAATGTGATAAATACACAGTTCTATGTCTCATTAGCAATCTAAGTTAAATTCTCAGTTTTACGCAGGCGCATTTCCGCCCCTATTGATCAGATAGGTATTGACCTGATAGTTAGGTGTTGGTCTGATAGCTGTTAGCCCGATAGCTGCCGTCCTAATAATGGTTGGGTCGCCAATCCTTCGGGATTGCTCAAGACAAACTCTGCATTCCCGCCTGCCGGTTTCATCGATAACACATTATTTTGATTTTTTGTCGGGCGAATAACCAACGTCTCCGATTTCGACCATTGCATTGAAATCTGCGACCATTAAGCTGACCACTTCCCTATTCAAATAATTTCTTAAAGCGAACCCTTATGACAAAATTATCGATTCTCGACCTCGCTCCGATAACACAAGGCAGTACTGCCCGTGAAGCCTTACACCACTCTCGCGATCTTGCCAGACACGCGGAAAAGTATGGCTTCGAGCGGTTTTGGGTAGCGGAACATCACAACATGAAAGGCATAGCGAGCGCAGCAACATCGGTCTTAATTGGCTTCATCGCGGAAGGTACTTCAACCATTCGAGTTGGATCGG
>CAJVZD010000093.1 GCA_913019905.1 uncultured Cellvibrionales bacterium | reverse complement strand
CAAATTACAGTAACACAGACACAGGGGCATTCTTCACAATAACGATCAACATTTTGTAGATCTTCTATTCGTATCTTAACGTGCCATAGACCTCACATTTTTGGTTTAAGCGGTTAATTACGAAAATTTAATTTATTGAGCTTCTCAAAATACCGAGACATCTTCTGTGATTGTCAACGAAACGTCTTGTTCTATAGAACACTATTATGAATTCGACCGCTGACTTTTTAACCGATTGATCAGTATGGGTTTTTCCAACACATCACGGTAAAATTTCCTTCAAAAGGAGTTGAGAACCTCTCTAGGTTGATTAGAAATCATAAGACAATTTCGACACTTGGGCGCAATCGACCTCTCTTAGCCACATAAATTGCGAGAAAACTTTTTAAACTCTTTCGCTTCGACTCCCTTCCGGAAAAGGAGTAGCCTGAGAAAGTGTTCATCCGAATATTTTTCCGCTATTATCAATTTCAATAAAAGTATTCGGAACACAATAATTCTCCGAAACAAAATGTTCCTACAAAACTAATATCTACTGAAGATCCGGCTGTCGGTTACGAATCTTGATTCATCTAATTTCTATCTATTCTTAGCACTAGATTAACCGGTAGTGAATAGTGGAAAACCTTACCAGGGCTCTGAGATTTACTAACAATAAAAAGGAAAGATTGCATGAATAGCCGTCGGCTTTCATTACCTACCATGGTTTCTTTTGGCATAGGGCAGGCAGCGGAAGGATTTAAGAACCAAGCCTTCAATGTCTTTTTGCTATTTTATTACCAGCAGGTCGTTGGCATCCCAGGATCACTAGCGGGATTAGCTCTAGCGATAGCTTTGATATTTGACGCAATTTCCGATCCAGCAGCCGGTGTTATTAGTGATCGATTCAACAGTCGCTGGGGACGTCGTCACCCCTTCATGTTTGTCAGCGCTTTTCCTTTAGTATTGACCTTTGTTGCATTGTTTAATCCCCCGGATGGATTAAGTCAATGGTTTAGCTTTTTGTGGTTGACTAGCTTCGCTGTATTAGTACGCGGCTCTCTCACCTTCTTTTACGTTCCACATCTATCGCTCGGCGCGGATATGGCCAGAGATTACCACCAACGATCGACTCTTTTTGCCCTCAGTTCGGTTTTTGCCATTACCGCAATGGCTATCGTCTCTTTCGTTGGTTATCGCTATTTCTTTCCTACTACCGAACTGTTTAGTCCCGGAACCCTAAACCCAGAGGCATATCGTGGGTTTTCGATCTTTTTCGCTGCCGCTATGTTCCTCGTTATCATGCTTTGCTGTTTAGGTACCGCTAGTGAAATACCTCATTTGCGGAAAAGTAATTCCGTACGCCCGTTTACAGCGCAGAATATCACTGGCGATTTTGTTGCAGTATTTAAAAACAGCTCCTTCAGACTAATCTTTTTTGGCATGTTACTGACGACGTTTACCATTGCAATCGAAGCAGTATTTAATCCCTTTATGGGGGTCCATTTTTGGGGATTACCGACGGAAACCTTAGCTTTTGTGTCACTGGGAACCTTGGTTGGGCTGTGGATTGGGTTGCCACTAGCTCCAATCATTACTCGAAAGTTTGACAAAAAGAAAGCGTTGGTCATCCCAGCCGTGTTTGTCATGGTCAACGCCAACGCAGCTCTTGTATTAAGATTACTCGACGTAGATTGGTTCCCAGACAATGAATCGCCTTGGATCTTCTGGATATACTTCTCGCGCTATCTGCTACAGGCAATCTGTCTACCAGTCATTCTGGCATCCTTTAATTCAATGTTTGCCGACATTGCCGACGAAGTAGAACTGGAAACTGGGGAGAGACATGAAGGTGTCATTTTTTCTGCTCGATCTTTTGCTAATAAAACGTCCGGAGCATTGGGTGCTATCGTTGGCGGCGTTGCATTGGATCTAATTCAATTTCCATCGGGTGCAGTGGCGGGCACAGTAGATCCAGACGTGATTTGGTGGCTGGGCGTCATTGAAGGTCCAGCAACGACACTGCTGTCTTTTTGCGGTATCCTTTTCTATTTGCGTTATCGAATCGACGGAAAACGACATAGGGAAATTGTTGAAGAGATCGCGGCTATGCGCAACGCCCAAACTTCTTGATGATGCAATAGTCGATTATCATGCCGCGGGATGCTCCATCGACTGACACGACCTGAGACTATTGAGTAAGGATGATAATTTCTACTGTGGCAGGGGAGTACCGCCATTTCTTGCGTTTTAGTACGTCTAGTCGTGCTGGAATCCTTCCATTTATACTAACAAATTGTAAATAGTCCGGATTTTTCACTGTCCGTTCTTCACATTCTCAAAAAACGGAACTCCGTCACAAAACGAATGGTCAGCTAAACCAAATCATTGAATAGTGAACGGCTTCTAGCTAATCTCAATGATGTGTCTTATGGCACATTTATTGGAGAAATAATCGTGAAGTGGATTTTAGTTATATTGTTTGGTTTTACGATTTGTTTTAGTCAGGCAAGCGAGCCGCAAAGTCCTGTGCACAAAGGGCAACGCATTGTTCTTATCACAGACGCCACCAGTGGTTTAGGGCGCGAAATTGCCTTTACCCTCGCCCTTCAAGGCGATCACGTTATTGTGCATGATCGCGTAAAGCAACAAGGTGAAGCTCTAGTAAAAAAATTAAACGATCGTGTAAAAGGCAGCTCAAGTTTTTTCCCAGCAAATCTCAACTCAAACGACGAAATACAATCTTTTTCTAATACGATAGTGAAGAACTTTCACCACATTGACGTGTTAATTACCCAGGTTGCTACCGCACAAATCAGCAATTCAGTTCATCAAACGGCTCACACTAGACACTTTCTCCATTCACTGGCAAATTATCGGTCTAATGCACAACTCACTGACTTGTTACTCCCGCTATTAGAACGTAGTTCTTCGCCTCAAGTCATTAACATCACCTCCTTGTTGAATCCGACGAAACAATCCCGAAAATTGATCTTGGAAAAAGAGAAAGCCATAAAAGAACTGAGTAACGAGTACAGATCACCTCAAATCCTAGTAACAAATGTGATTCTAGCTGACGAATTAAAACCGATAACATCCTTAACTCAAGGCCGTGACACTGTTCTTCAACTTATCAATCGCATTGATTCTAGTACGGCTAGCACTGCACGATCGAAAAAAACGTTCAACAGAGAACAATCTGAACCTATTGACGCTGACTACTCTTGGAGGACTAAAGAACACCAAGACAACAAAGAAAGAGAAAAAAGAAGACAACTAATGGTATCGGTTCTTCACAGTAGATTTTAAAACTTCGCATGCGGGGGCACTAAAATACGACTAGTCCTAATGCCCCATATATTGCTCGATAAAGTTCGACATACTATCTAGTAGAGCATCTTCGAAAGCGTCTAGACTACCGCCTAGGGCGGATAGATACTTCGAGGCCTGACCGTGCGACAATTTCTTATTGCTAACTCTATATTCCATCTCGGGAAGAGATTTGTCATTTCTCGGAATTATCTCGCAGCGAACTAATTTTTCATTATTGTTTTCCAGCTCCTGTTGTGAGTACAAACAAAATCCTATGACGTGATCTACGCCATCGGGTCCGAGCGACCCTGGCTCTACCCTAAAAACAACGACTAATTTCCTTTCATCCTCAATCAATACGTTCTGAGTCATATATTACTGCCTATGGACTTTCAATTTCTAATTCTAGGGATAACTTAGCATCGACAATTCAAGAGTAAGTGCGGCTCCGACGCCATCGGGCAAACCTTGGTGTCAGCTGTTCATCGGCCTATTCTTCGCTCACACGATCACCGTGACTTTTGGGCTCCGATATCAACAGAAAAACAAGATCCTCACTGCCAAGATTGACTAAGTGGTGCGATTTCTTTGGCGCAATATGGAAGCCTTTATCTTTTACTATTTCATATTCGACGTCTGACATTATAATGTGAGCTGTCCCGGATAGGATGTAGAAGAATTGTTGGGCTTTACTGTGATAGTGGCGGCGTTCACAGGCGCCAGGAGCAACCCTCTCTTGAATGACACTCAATGAATCCGATTTTAACAAATGCCATCCATCAGAATTGTTACCCCAGTTATAATGCTCGGCGTTATCTTTACTAATAATACCCACTATTTCGCTCTTTATCTGGCTACTGTCCAGCATGGTCCTAGCTGAATGACTAGCGAACGCCGCCTATACCAAAATGAACTTGATTGCCGATGCTACAAAAAGAAAAATCTAACCGCGACAAGACAAGTTAATACGCACCGTGAACCGCCGACAGATTCTTACAGTATACACACTCAAAATCCCCTTTTTAACCCTCCGGTTTGTCGCTAATCGAGTTCATCCATTCTCCGTCTGCGGGCTCATCCCCTTGACTAATCGCTTCGACCACCTCTGAAGCTGATTCTGGTATAACCTCTACCACAGCCACCGCAACATCCATAGCATTGTCGGGCGACACGTCAGTCAAACGATTTACCAGTTCCACTGCTTCATCGTGGTCTAATTCACTCCCGGGCCGGTCTTCTGAAAGGTTTATCACATACTCTGTAGCTACTTTTGCGGCACTTTCCGGTACCTGCTCCACTACAGCAACTGCCACATCCATAGCGTTATCAGGTGACACTTCAGTTAAGCGCTGAACAAGCTCTACCATTTCATCATGTTCAACCGGATCGTCGACCTTGGAGCTTTCCAGCTCTTTTTCCGTTGAAGAATCTTCTGTAGACAGACTGCCAGCCATTGCTGACGCTATTTCGACGGTACTTCCGGGGACAGCACTCGCTACCGCTACCGCCATATCCATTGCCTGTAGAGGGGCCGCGTCTGCAAATCGGGTGACCAATTCAACGGTGTCTTTATATTCAACCTCGGCTTCATCCGATTCAAGCTCGCTGACATCGTCGCCGCTCGGCGATGTTTCCAATTCCGCTTTGCTAAATTCATACGATTCACCGTCAGTTAACCCGGCATTACTTGCAATATATTCCTCCGCTACCGACACAGATGATTCTGGAATGGCATCCACCATCGCGACAGCAACATCTAACGCCTGATCCGCAGCACCGTTCCATAATTCTGCGCTAATATTAAGAGCCAGTTCCTCACTGTTATCTTCGTCGCGCTCGGCAGGACGGACCGACTCATGTTCTTCTGCTAATAGCTGTGCGTAGTACTCAGCCATTTCAAACGCCGATTCCGGCGCAACCTCCATCGCTGCTTTCGCAGTTACAACACGCAGTTCGGGAACATCGTGGCCTAATTCCTGAGCTATATCGACGACACTTGCGGGGCGTAAGTCTCCCAATCTACCCATTAGCTCATAAGCTGATTCAGGTCGGGCGATGACCAAAGCACGAGTGATATCCAGAATCCGTGCAGGGAGATTGACAACCATCTCATCAAAAAGGCGTAAAACATCGATTTTTTCGACGGCTGCAATCGCAGCAGCCATTCCGACTGCCAACTGCGGATTGTTAATGCTCAATGCCTGCACCATTTTCAGTGCAGCAACGGGATCTACTTTGGCGATCGTTACTGCGATCTCTTCTTCGGCGCTCTGCTCAGGTACCTGCTCTAAGTACTCCGTACGTGGGTCGAGATCAACTGATGGTGGTACTGCCGGATTTTGCATGACAAAACTCTCTTGATCTTCAATCGGCAAAGCATGCCGAGCCGTCATGCGATAAATAACAAATCCTGCCAGTAAAATTTGTACGACAGCCAACATGTAGAATAGCGCAGCTCCGCCAAAACGGGTCATGGCAATGGACGCGATAAACGGCCCAAGAATTCCTCCAAATGAGAAAGCCAGAATCATAGAACCCATCGCTGCGACCATTTCACTCTGACGTAAACGATCGAACGCCTCCGCTATACTTAAAGGATAAATACAAGCGACAATGCCACTAGATAAACCTGTCGCAATAAATAACGCAGAGAAATAACCCAACTCGGCAAAAGTAACTATTGAAAGCCCAGTAATGGCTGACACCACTAATAGAACGAACAATACCGTCCGTCGGTCAAAGCGATCGGATAAATATCCCACTGGAAATTGAAGAATAAAGGCTCCAAATATGGCGGCACCCATATACAGCGATAACTGAAATTCGGCGATGCCATATTGAGCAGCGAATACTGGTAGAAGGTTAAATAGAGCCGAATAGATAATGCCGGAAACCACACAGCTTACGACGCCAAGAGGGGACATCGCGAACAATTTAGGCAGAGGCATTGAATCCACTGTCTCGATGACAGGACCGCTTTTTTCACTCAAACCGATCGGAATCGTAGCGGCACATAATAATATTCCCGCGACGACAAAAAGACTGGTATCGATGGGATCAGCGATATTCATTAAAAACTGCCCCCCGAACAAACCGGCAAGAACGACGGCGTTGTAAGTAGCGAGTACCTTACCGCGTGTATCGATATCCGAACTGTCACTCAACCAGCTTTCCACGGCGATCAGCGCGCAAGCAGTACAGAAGCCAATCATTATCCGCATTGCTCCCCACAAAACGGGATCGGAATAGAGACTGCACAGTAAAATACTTACCGCAGCTAAAGCCACACAGCCGGCAAACATTCGTATGTGACCGGAGCGCTTTATCAAGGTTTTCCCATAGATAGCCCCCACGAACATGCCCAAATAGTACAGCGACAACACGATGCCGATTGTCTCAACATTAACACCATCCAGTCCCATTCGAACCGGCAACAAAACATTAATTAGGCCATTGCCCAAGAAAAAGATAAAGCAGCTGATAAAAAGGGCAGCCAGCGGTTGGAGGGTTTTATGCACGGACATTACTCAAACGGAAAAAATTCTAAAGATAGGCGAAATTATGAATGCTAAGTTAGCTGAAGATTTCTGAATGGGCAACAATACAGGACTACTATTTAATTATTCAGACTACAGCTGCGACAATACTACAAAGGTAAAATAAGAGGTAATCAAGACCCTTGAGACGGTCATTCTCTCGACCAACTCTAACATTGAGCACAAAATATTCGCTACCCTAATATCTTCGGAAGGGCGGATTCGAGAACGCAGCTAGCAAAGCATAAATGAGAGGTCTACTTCAAAGGAAAAGCCGTGTATCCAGGAAACGAGTGTTAGAGCGCCGTACTCCTGATAAGCTTGATCGAAAGTGGAAAAGAAAATTGGGGGATGAAATCACCCCAAAATGGGCCGGCGACAATAGCGGTGATAGTCAATAGAACCAAGCAATAGGCCCGGTTGCATAGGATATACAAAAAGAATTCTAGGATTCGAATTAAGATTTTACCATGATAGTGAGCGATATGAATTTCTTCAGCTGTAAAATATCTAAAACAATCGCCGTATTTGTAGGCGCATTGGCATTTTCCGGGTGTTTATCGACAGATCAACAAAAAACGTCGAGTCCCGATTTCAGCAGTAATCCGGTCATCAAAACCGAGACAACGATTGCTGTACTCGGAGCGACAGGACTGGTGGGTAGCTATATTCTCGATGAAGCCCTAGCTAACGGTTACAAAGTACGAGCCTTGGCACGAACCCCTAGAAAACTGGAAAGACTAAAAGACCAACTCACCATAGTTAAAGGCGACGCCACGGAACTCTCTGCCATTGACGCATTGCTGCAAGGTAGTGATATTGTTATTAGCGCAATTGGGCCGGTGAAGACCGACGGACAAGCCGCCAAAAACATCAGTACGATTACGACTGCGCATATCGTTAAATTAATGCCCAAACACCAGATAAAACGCTATATCGCGGTTTCTGGTGGTGCCGTAAAGATACCGACTGATAAGCGGAATCTGTTCGGTTGGCTGATCCAAAAACTGGCTGCCATTCGCTACCCCGACACATTGAAAGACAAGCAAAATGAATATCGATTACTGTCCGAAAGCACAGTTCAGTGGACGTTAGTACGCTGCCCACTGATTTCGAACAAGCCCTTTAAAACTCCAGCCATAGCATCCCTTGACTCACCGACTTCTTTCTACTTGAGAGCAGGCGAGTTGGCGCAATTTGTAATCGAACAAATTTCCTCTAAGGAATTCGTGCGCAAAGGTCCTTTTTTGGAAAGCCGATAGCGCCAGCCAATATTCCTGGGGAAGAAAGTTCAGATAGGTATCGTCAATTGTATTGATAACTAGTGATGACTATTGATAACTAGTGATGGCTAAACAGTGATTAGTGGAGCTGCCGTTTGAAAAGTCACTGTCAGCAGATATGTTAGTTTTTAGCGCAATACTTCTCGATAATCGTTTTACGGAACGATTTGAAACCTATCATCGCGCTAACGTCACTAAACGACTGTGGGTTCTATGCGCTCAGTTTGATCCGGTCGCTGTCTAGCGGCTACCAGACAAGCAGAAACGATGAGTAATGTTCCAGCTAACGTAACTGCCGTTACTTCCTCATCAAATACCAACCAACCAAATAGAGCCGCCCAAATGAAAGCCGTATACTCGACTTGAATGAGAATTTTAGCCTCGGCTCGGGCATAGGCCCAGGAAATTAATAATAAGGACGTGATGCCAACTAGCGCCGCAGCGGCTAGATTAGCGGCCAACTCAACGGGAGGAACAACGGCGAGAAAAGGAGCAAAGAGCAGATATATCGCCACCACCGTTCCATTTTGGAAGAAGGCAATCTCAATGGGCTCTGCGATCAATGCCTGTTGACGCTGTAATATAAGGTTATAGGCATAAAGCACAGCAGAGAGTAAAATGGCAGCAATTCCGTTACCCATATTCTGACTGTACTCGCCACCTAGCTTGCCACCCACAACCACCAATGTGCCGGTGAGACCAACCATAGATGCCCAAACAGATTTTCTACTGATTTCTTCCTTTAACAAAACGGCCGCAAGGTATAGGGCGATCAGCGGTGCAATGAATGATAGGCCGATCGCTTCTGCCAACGGGACGTACGCCAACCCCCAAAAAAAGAGAAACGCCATCAGCGACGTAACAGTTCCTCTCCATAGATGAACTCGAATGATCGAATTATCAGGCCATCTACCTTTTTTCCACAAAAACAATATACCGGCCAGCATCAGTGAAATTAAGGTTCGCCACAACATGGCATTGTAGGCGCCGATTTCCATCGACAGCCCTTTCATCAAACCATCCATAATCGCAAATGTCGCAATTCCTACCGTAGCGACTGCGAATGGAATAGCCACATTTTTATCGTGTTGACTCATGCTTATTTGATTTCCTTGCAGCGAGTCAAAGCGTTGAAACGCGATTAGTTGTAAAAAAATTACTGCTCACAACCATCAAGACGCACCTCTACGTACCATACTCAGCCCATTCATTACTCAGAATTATCTAGTTAGAATAACTTTTTACATCAACGAAGCTGGACAGCAAAGCAGTTTTTTCGCCCAGAACAATCCAACATAAAAGGGTGGAAGCCATATTTGCGGAACTTACCAAGAACGAGTAATGCCTTCCGATTGGTAATAAACCGGCATACGAAAGAATACCGCAAATTCAGATTACATAGCCGAACACCTATGAATCTCAGTGCAATGACTTTTTATCATAGATAGTTAATACCAACATCGACAAACCGGTAGCTGCCACAAGGTGTCCGGAATAGACACCCTTGCCCTCTCCTAAGCTGCGTCTCATCTCGCGGTTCAAGTCAAACCGCTACGGACAGACGGCCAAAAAGCCATGTCCCAACTCGCGTATCTCTAGATGCTATGCCAAAAAAAACTATCGGACTGCCGCGCAGACCGATAGCCCTTAAGCCTGCCTTTCAGCAGTGATTACTTTTCGTCAAGATCCAGTGGTCTATAGTACGCCTTACCTTGACTGATGTAATCTTTAACATAGCTCATGAACGACTCTCCTGCCGACCCCTCTTCAGAAAGTGTTAGGTCCTGACGAAAAAAGTTAATACTATCAGGATTTAGCTGTCTCGCTTGTTCCCAATATAAATCAGCTTTCTCACCATGCCCTTTTTCGCGAAAAAAGTTACCTAAACGGAAGGCGGGTTCGGCTTTTTCTTCATCGGCTGTGCGATTTCGAATGTTATTTGTCACCGTTGCAGCGGATTGAATATATTCGCTGTCAGGCCCTTTTCGAACCCAGTCTTTGACAGCCGGTGCGTATTCGTCTGTTCCTCCAAAGGGATGAGTTTTCGCATAGGTTCCCTCATCAATGCGGACTATTTTCCCGGTCTCATCAATCCAAGCTGCAGACGGTACATTGACGAAATTAAACACACGGCTAATCGTGTGATTCACATCGACTATCTGCACATACTCGGCACCAGCTGCATCGAAAATGGGGCCAGCAACAGCTTCTCCGCCGGTATCTTGAGCCGCTGAAATTATGACGAAATTAGGATCGTTAAGTTCTTGGTAGATTGATTGCCACACGGGCACGTCGAGTTGGCATCCTCACCACGAGGACCAAGTCATCACAAGGGCCTTTTTTCCTTTAAAATCGGCCATCCTAACAACTTTTCCTTGTCGATCAATCAACTCGAAATCAGGCGCCTGCGCGTCAACCATCATTCCCTGTCGTTTTAAAGGAATCTCCCCAAAACTCCAAGCGTTAGTTTCTTTATCGACAACGTAAGGCTGCTCCATTAGATCGGCGAAGGCCACGACATTGAACCACTGTTCTTCGGACACAATCTTTACGAGTCCAGCCCCGTCCTGTATCGGAATGCATATGTGTTCAAAACATGCACCTTGCGGCTTAATGACAAAACCATTAATACGAGTCAGGTCGGCGGGTTTAACCCAGAGATCCGGTTCGTTTAATGTCTGTTCTATCAAAACGGTACGATCATTGTATAACACGGTCGCGCCACCATCTGACCCTACCTTTTCAGTATCAAAGGGGTTCCGCAAATCCGGGTGCGCCATTCTAACTTCTGCCATAAATTCAGCTCCTTGACGTTATTTATTGTGAGGAAAAAGATGAACTCTCAACCATTCATTTCCCCTGGAAGTTGTTGCCGCGAACTTTCACTGGTGCAACAACTCATTCGTTAACTTCAGCTTGGTCTCAGCAGTGCCTGCCTAGGTTTCGGCTATTGGCTATCAAAAGTAATTGTCACTGTGATTGCAGCTAGAATAAAAGCGGATTCGAGTAATGTCTACATTTATCATCATCCTCTGTCAGATCGAGAACAAGAGCGGGCAATTTTGACAACACCCCTACCCAAAAATTGCGCGTGAAATAGATATGCCAATCCCAGCAGATACTGTTAATTTGAAAAGTACGTAGGTCGATGTAAATCGGCTAGATGTTTATGTCTCTAACACCGTTCAAAAACGATAGCGCGCCTTAATATGGAAACTTCTTCCCCGGTGATGAGGAATGGTGTTGATCGCTTGCCTGCTAATTTCAGGATAGTAAATTTCCTCATCCAACAGGTTGTCAACATAAAAACCAAGAGTTAAATTGTCGTAATCCATGTTGCCAGTCCATTGACCGGCCTGGATAGACAGATTTGCCGACACCAGAAAGTATGCATCGGCGTCGGGGTTGAGTTCGGGTAACCCTGGATTGAAGTCCACCAATTGTGTCGGCTCACTAAAGTAGCTGGCGTATACAGCCATCGAATAGGCTTCACCTTCCTGTGCAATCCCCCCTTTAACCATCCAATTTGGTTGAAAGGTAGTATCACTTAAGCCTTCATCATTTTTATTACTTTGATAAGAGGCGTTGCCCTGTAGACTCCAGTTTATTGCCCAACGCCACTGATACTCTATCTCAAGCCCTTCGTATGCTACGCTACCTGCGTTCTCTAGAGTGACCTGGCCTGAATTATCAATGGTTCGAATGATTAAGTCATTATGTTTGCTGTTATAATAGCTTACAGCGACATCGGCAGTATTTGAACCGAAAGCTATCTGAGCACTATACGTTTTTATAGTCTCCGGCTTCAGGTTTTCATTACCCACCAAAAATGAAGCGTTTAAAAACAGATCCAAACCAAATGCAGACCGATAAGCCTCTTCATACGCCAGTTTCAAAGACCAGTTCGAAGACAAGGTATAAACCCCTGCTATCCGTGGAGAAATATCGATGTGACTCCCACTAGGTTTGTTAAGCTGAAAGCCGCTACTCAGATTTAAGCTTGGAGAAACACTGTAATCTGCCTGAGCATAAAAGCTAGCTCGCCAAGTATTGATATCGGTATTCAATTCTCCGTCGGAAACGTTTTCACCCTTCAAACGGTCGTATACAGTGCCAAAAACCAAATTAGTTTTTTCACCAAGCTCTCCCGCTACCGAAATCTCTGCTAAATATCCTCGGGATTTTGTTTGGAAAAAACGGTTAGTGCCACCGATTATAAACGCCGTATTATTCATGCCGTTGTAAGTAATATTGGCGGTGAGATTCCAGTCGTTTTTCAATGGAAAGCTATATCCTACATCCAGAAAACGCCTTGAGACCTCCCAGTCAGTGGACGGATATGACAATAGATTATTACCACTCTTAGTTTCTACTTTATTAAGGATGGAGTTCACTGTCAGCCCCCGATAGCTAGCACGGAACACCGATTCTAGTGCACGTCCACCCGTTTCATAATCGCCAGCCGGACCAATCTCTGCATCCGTATTTGAGAATGTATCCCCTTCGCTTCGTTGCTTTGAAATCGAACCGACAAAGGCAGCACCGCCAGCGGTCTTACTACCACTAACCGTGAGTTGTCGAGTACCAAAAGTTCCTGCGGTCGCATCTATTTGCAGCTTGGCTTCTGAAGACGCTTCAAAGGTCACAATATTTATAACGCCGCTAAAAGCATTCGTGCCGTACAATACCGAGCCGGGGCCCCGTATAATTTCTATTTGTCGAATCAACTCCAAGGGGAACGAGGAATAAATGTCGCCATTGATGCCACCTTGCCCAGCGTCACGAAGAGGCCTGCCATTTAACAGGATCAACACCTTGTCATCGAGATGTGTCTGAGTAACGCCACGCATCGAAGTCCGGTTGTGAGGGTATAATTGAGAGCCTATCACTTGAGTGTTTGGTAGCCGGTCGATTACATCACGCAAATGCCGAGCGCCGAACTTCTGTATTTCAGCGCTTGTGATTACCGACACCACGCTCGCTACTCGCTTAATATTTTCGGAACGTTTTGAAACAACTTGTACCTTTACCAATTCTTGTAAACTAAGGTCATAGATATTCTGTGCGCTGTAACACGATGAACTAGCGAGCCCACCGAGAAACACGGTTAATATCTGAACTGGAGAGAATGTTCTACTAGCCATAAGTAATACTTTTATTTTGAATAATCTCAGTATAGGACTGATATTGAACAACCGATACTCTGAACTAACGCAAAATCAATGTACTGTTGAAAGAACAACGATTTTCTGAGACTTTGAGTGTTAACCAGCGCCTACGACAGATTCTAATAGTGTCAGAACCATTTTGTATAGCACCGACACGGATTTAATCTAGGGACGGTTATTGGAATTGGGTAAAATGCGATCAGAGGCAGATAAATGGCTGTGTACAGACAAACAATCTGCCTCGCAAACGCTTCAAGAGGCTGAAAAGAAACATCTATATTCGCCTCGCAAACCCATTGGAATTTCCCAGAAAGCTTCGTTTGATATACACTCAAAAGACTATCGAAACCCTTAGCGCGAGTAAGTAAATGCCTCTAGTTCAACTGACTTATGCCAGCACTGTTGCGGAGGCTGTAACCGTTGAGGATATTAAAACTATTGTGGCGCAGGCATCGCAAAAAAACGAGAGTGTGAACCTGACTGGATTTCTATGTGCCAATCTAAAGTTCTTTATGCAGTGTCTGGAGGGTGAGAGAGAGTCTGTGAATAGACTTTATCTAAAAATTGCGCAAGACCCGCGTCACGATAAAGTCAGCCTAATAAAATATAATGAAATCGATAAACGTGTTTTTGGTGACTGGAGTATGGGAGTTGTCACTCAAGTCGATTCGCATAAAGACTTAATTAAACAGTACAATCACTGTGAGTCGTTTGATCCCTATAACATTCAATCTTCAGATTGCATCGCGTTTTTGCATGAGCTTTCACACATTCGAAAAGGTGGCGCGAGATAGACTCTCCACTTCAGAAACTCTCTTTTTAGTGCCTACGTCGAAAAATCTATCCACTGTCACATTCAACCCTGGTGAACAGACGGCCTGCCTGGCACTGTGTCTGTATTGAAGAGTTCAACTAATAAAGAAAACAAAAGCAAGACTAGGAATGGTAATTCACTATCAGAATTATTACGAAAACCACTTCTTTCCCATGAGTTCTACCTCGTCACTTAGACTCGTGTTCCGGTCTGTGTCTATTTCTGTCAAGACGTCTAACAAGATCGAAACGCTCACTCACTATTGGTACGATTTTGTCCGCTTCAACTTCTTTGAGCCAAATCTGGCCCAGTGGATGCAAATGTGCTTGCAATAATGCTTCCGAAATTTTTTGTTTCAATTCATGACACAAACGGCTGCGGTAAACGAAAGGGCCCGATGGAATAATAGGGGAACGCCACAGAATCGAAAAGTGGTCGGGCATGTACTCTCCTTTCGAATACTCCCTGCTTAGCCATTCAGAAGCGACAAAAGCGGCATCTACAGTACCATTCGCTACCGCTTCAATCGAACGATTGTGGCGGCCGGACATGAGCACCTTTTTGAAATAGCCTTCCAACGGCGTAGTAATGATTTCAGTAAATAGCACGTTGGGGACTAAAAACCCCGACGTGCTGCCGGGATCAACCAACGCTAGCGTCGCTTGCCGAAGAGAGTCAATAGTATCAAATTCACTCCCTCTGCGGACGATCAATAGGGACTGATAGCCTATTCCAGGAATATGGGAGTGGCCGGAAGTCTGGTAGTAGGTAGCAAAGGGTTCAATCGCATAATCAAGTTTTTCTGCTTGAATAAATGTGTTGGCTCCCACCCACGTCAAATCGATCTTGTTATTTTGCAATCCCACCATCATCCTACTGTAACCACTGGTTTCAAGTAGTTCGATATCCTTTCCAATCAATTGCGTCAAAAAACGTTTCATAGCCATTTGTTGGTCGATACGACGGGGAAGTTGGTATCCAAAATTAAGCGCGACTCTAAGTACCGCTGGATCGTCACAATCCGCAGCTGTGCCACGACTGGCCCCCAACAAAACGGGGAAAACAATGAATGACCACATAAGAGTAAAAAGAATAAGCTTCATTGACCTAGTATAGATAACATTTACGAAGATTCATGCTAAACCTTTAGTCAATCGGTTGATCGCGCCTTTGTAACATCGACCTCATACGTTTCTAACCAATAAAAATCGTCAATTCTATTCGTTTCTTCGCTCAAAAAATTGTTTTCATTAATACGAAAAACGGATCGATTCTCTAACTTACTCAGTGCGTCTTTTACAAGAGGGTAATTTCTAAAAAATACGAGAAACTCATCGTAATGGTTTTCAAATGCGGAATTAAACATTTTCACCAGATCTTGCCGATGAGGAGAAATGAAAAAGAACATCGGTAGCTTGTAAACTAACAGCAACTTATCATCAACCATCATATTTTTGTCGGTACAGCGATTGCTGCGATCCAAGCTGCAACGGGAAGATAACTCACCATACGGCTCAACAATCGATCGAGGGAAAAGCGATGCTCGATTTGACTGAATCATCCTAAAGATATTATCGTAATCTGCTGTAACACTGATTTTTTTAAAACCACTGTTGGCGAGAATCACAATATCCCCCCATCCCTGACCTTGTATCAGGCCAAAAGTCTTCAATTCGCTAAAAGGCATAGCACGATTAATCACCGAGTATGTTTCGCGATTGGTAATAAAAACCCGGTGTCCTAAAAGTCCTCGTAAAATGGGATAGCGAATAGGAACAACACGGCTTTCAATTTCTTCGGTTGCGCCGAACCAATCTACATCATAGGAACCACGCATCATTTGCAACTGCCGTCTGGTTTGAGATCCGGAGTCGACAAAGGGTACTAACTCGGCCTCCTCCCCAGAGACTTCGACAATAAATTTTAGTAGATCAACCGCATATTGATCTAACTGGGAACCTTCTCTCAATGAGATGTGTTTTATTTCAAGCGCGCTTATCGAGTAGGGACAGACAATACTAGCAACAAGAACGAAACACACAAAAGGTTTAAACATTTCTGAGACCTCGATAGTGAGAGGGCATTCTAAGCATTTAGTGATGGGGACAAAGATTGGCCCCTCATAATAAACCCAAGCGTAAAGATGATATATCGGCTAACGATCATGCCAGAAAAAATGTAATCATCCCTCTTCTAGAAAAACGAATATCTAAAAAGATCCTTCACACTAAATAAGCTATGTAGCGTCGTGCAAGCATGCTCCCGAATGGTAAGGCAACGCCCTTACCAGTATTAAGAGCTAGAATCAGGAGTCATATTTACGAGCTATTTTTAAGAGCCATGTTTAGAGCTATGTGTAAAACTAATACTTAAGAACTATTTAGATACAACGGTTAGTCATTCCGCTTACAGTGATCAACCAGCACTTGCGCCACACAGGTTGTCAATTTACGAGCAAATGGTATATGCAAAAACTCATTCGGACCATGCGCGTTTGATTGTGGACCTAGAACACCCGTAATCATAAATTGAGCTTCCGGGAAAAATTCTCCCAACATGGCCATAAAGGGAATTGTGCCCCCCTCCCCCATGTACATCACGCTGCGGCCGTATACACCACGCGAGGCTTTTTCAAGCGACTCATGCAACCACGGTGCAATTTCTGGGGCGTTCCAACCGGACGCTGCATGGTCATAGTCGAAGCTTACCTTTGCATTAGAGGGTGGATCGGCTTCAAGCGTTTCCTTCATCGCCCGACTAGCCGCATTACCATCAACGGTTGCCGGTAATCGCATAGATAACTTCAAAGCCGTAAAAGGTCGCAACACATTACCGGCTGAATCAAGTTCTGGTACGCCGCCGACGCCGGTGTAAGACAACGCTGGCCGCCAAGTACGATTCAGAATTCGGTCCACATTATCGATGCCCATAGGCTCCACGCCTTCAACAAGTGGATAGGCTTTCCAGACGTTATCGCCGAGAGCATCTGCCATAGCTTGGGTCTGCTCAATGCGCTGTTTCGGGATATCAGCATGCAAATAGCTGGGCTTTATCGCACCAGTAACCTCATCCTCAAGTCGGGTCATCAGTTGCCGTAAAATACGAAAACTTGAAGGCACGACGCCAGACGCATAACCAGAATGTACGCCCTCGTTCAACACCTCGGCTTTTAAGGTACCGGCCGCCATACCTCGCAGCGAAACAGTTAACCACAATTGTTCATAATTGCCTGCGCCAGAATCTAAACAAATAACCAGCGAAGGCGTGCCAATTCTATCTTTCAGGTGGTCGATATAGAAAGGCAGGTCATAGCTGCCGGACTCCTCGCAGGCTTCAATAATAACCACAATGCGAGCGTGCGGCAGGTTTTGTTTCTGCACTGCCATAATGGCAGCCAGTGAACTAAAAGCAGCGTATCCGTCATCCGCC
>CAJVZD010000092.1 GCA_913019905.1 uncultured Cellvibrionales bacterium | reverse complement strand
TAACAAAATAACAAAATAACAAAACAGTATACTCTCGGGTAAAACAGCACTGTTGGGAAGTCGGTGCATCTATCGACAAAAAAACTAACGGGGAAAACTCCATTTCACAGTTAGAAGATTAGAAGACCACAAATTCAAAGATTGACAACCGGGTGTTGACGGAAAGTTGGACCCCTGTCCCGTCCCTGAAATATTTTCGATTCAACTCTTTCTTTCGATTTCTGAATGCCACATAAAAGCCACAGCTTATCTTTTGCATCTAGGCAAGTATTCAAAGATCGCAACGTTTTTGGGTGGTTAGGCTCAATCTTTCGCACAGGCTACCGGATAGGATGTCCAAGAAAAATCCTGCTTGCGGGCTTTTTCTGTATTCACAATGATTCCAGCTGGCCCAGTAATCTGTAATTTTTCCTAGAAGTCCAAACCCGATTCGGACCGCTAATCACAATAGTGGCGTCATTTAGGGTAACAGCCTGGCTATTAAAAAACCTGCGGTGGGTTCTTTTGTCTCTTGATGAAATGATCCGTCTACTTAAGTTAATTGTATATACACAGTTGACCATCCGTATATACTGTGTATACTCGGTATACAGACATGAACATTAACTTTATTCTTTCTCAATCAGATGGCCGAGCCATGTATCTGCAGATTATGGAGCAGATAGAGCAGCGCGTTGCCATTGGTGATTGGCCACCAGGGACAAAGCTGCCCTCTATCCGAGCGCTCGCGATTTCGTTGCGAGTGAGCGTGATCACGGTAAAGCGGGCCTACCTGGAGTTGGAACGGATGGGTGTCATTGTCACGCAACAGGGCAAAGGCAGTTGGATAAACGATAGTCTTGATCTACTCAGCTTACAGCGGCAGGAACTCGACGGGGCGCTGCAAAAAACAGCCGAATTAGCTAAGACACTGTCCTTGTCTAAAGAAGAAATACTGTTATTGCTAAATCCCTATTTCGAATAACGAGGTTTTTAAATATGACTGCAACTTCAGCAGCATCCATGGCGATTCAATGTGAGGGAATCACTAAGGTCTATCCTCATTTTCAGCTAAATAACGTCAATTTGTCCGTTGAGGAAGGTTCAGTGATGGGGTTCGTTGGTCCAAATGGGGCCGGTAAATCGACAACTTTGCGGATCATCATGGGATTGATTGCCCAAGATAGCGGCAGCGTAACCGTCCTGGGTAATGCGATGCCTGAACAACAAATTGCTGCCAAACGTGACATCGGTTTTGTTTCGGAAGACATGAGACTTTACGATAGCCAGAGCATCGGCTTTCACATGGAGTTTATCCGATCCATTTTCGACAGCTGGGACGACAATTACGCGGGGCAGCTACTCAAGCGCTTTGATCTCGTTAAGAATCAAAAAGTAAAAGGGTTGTCACATGGCCAGCGAGTAAAAGCCTGTTTGATGTTGGTATTGGCCAGACGGCCTAAATTACTCGTTTTCGATGAGCCGACCACTGGCCTCGATCCAGTCGCGAGACATGAAGTGCTCGATGAAATGATCTCGACAATGGAGGACGAAACTCGTTCGATTCTATTTTCCTCGCACAATACCTTGGATGTTGAACAAATCTCTGACCACATCACTTTTATTTATGATGGAAATATTGTCGATTCCAGGGACAAGGAATCTTTTTTGGACGGTTGGCGTCGCCTTCGTCTCGAGATTAAGGACACTCCGCAGTTATTCGATTTTCCTGGTATCAAAGACGTCCAGCAAAGTGGTCATCTTGCCGCAGTCACTGTGAGTGATTTTAACGACCAGTTACTGCGCCAGGTGGAATCTACCGGTCATAAACTACTCGGTACTGAGCGCATGACTTTGGAAGAGATTTTCCTGACCAGCGTGCAGTATGCAAGGGGAGTGAGCCAATGAGCCAATCTATTGTTCGACAGTTAGTGGTTAAAGATCTCATGATTATGCGCAATTTCGTCATGCTGTATTGGCTGGGCGGTTTCCTGTCGGTCGCGTTCGTTGTGTTGGCGAGTGGGGAGGTTGCTAGTACGATTGGTTCTATCTTATTTATCGCGGCGATGGCTGGCGCCGGAGTACATGCTTTATTTCAGACGATCGTGGAGGAAAAAATTAAAATGAACTTGCCCTTCATTATGAGTCTTCCTGTTACTGTAAGGGAATATACAAGCGCGAAGCTGATCGCAAATTTACTGATCTTTGGTAGCGTGTGGCTCACTCTCTCTGCCGCCAGCTTTGTTGTGTTTGTTGGGGATGACGGCATGCCGGTTGGTTCGATGCCGTTTCTGAGTATCGTTTTGGTAGGTATTCTTGCGGCCTACACCGTAATGCTGACTATTACAGTGGTCACAGCATCCCAGGGCTACGCAATCTTTGCTACTGTTCTTGGCAATCTCGGACTGCAAGCGCTCCTATGGTATATCGCGGATCTATACCCCGTTCGCTCCTTTATCGGTGGCAATGAAGCGGTTTGGAATACGACGGTGGTCAGTATTTTGTGCATCTTCATCGCCGCCATAGTCGGGATGCTGGTATTGGCGGTTGTGTTGCAGTTTCGAAAGAAAGATTTTATCTAACAGCTTTTATTGCCCGATAATTTAAAAACCTGTTGGAGGCGTTAAGGTGAGTTGTAGCGGATTTACGGTGCCTGCTCGGGTAAAAGCCGACTTGCGTGACGGCATGTATCTATGGCGGACGAGCTTCTTCGGAGTGGTTTTAGTTGCCGTTTCCGCTTGTGTCCCGGACCCCACACCAATCGATTCCGCGGCTAATGCTGCGCAAAAAGATAGATCCGCTGCAGAGCTCTTTCAAGCACATTGCGCGACTTGTCACGAGGATCAAAATTCAAAAGCACCGTCCTTTGCGGCGATGCAACAGAAGAGTACAGCTTCCGTTATTTTCTCCCTAAGTAACGGGAAAATGCGTACTCAGGCACAAAGTCTTTCTATCACTCAACAAATTGATATTGCCACTTATATTTCCGGTGGAAAAGCGCCTTACGAACCATCTGTTAGCGATTATTGTAAAGATAAACGTATCGTTCTCGATAGGATGTTTTCCGGTAAGCGTGGCGTCGACCACGACAATACTGCTGCTGTAGGTCCGGATTTGTCAAACCTCGATAGCGAAAACATAGGCAGCCTTTCCCTGAAATGGGCATTCGAGTTACCCGGATCTTCGGCAGCGCGTTCTCAAACTGTCATTAGCGGTGATAGTTTGTTTGTCGCAGCCACCAGTGGGGAAATATTTGCCCTCGATCGAAAAACGGCTTGTATAAAGTGGCATTATCACTCGGAGGTGCCGGTACGTACGTCTCTCACGATGCATACCTTAGCTAACAAACCGAACAACAAATCGTCTAATGTACAGCCTAATACAATGCTGTTGTTCGGTGATAGCGACAATTTTGTCAATGCGCTCAATGCCCTAACGGGAACACTTCTTTGGCGAAAGGATGTGGGAGTGCAAGAGCATTCAATACTGACCGGAGCAGTTGTTGCGGACCGCTATACTGTGGAAACAACGCAAACGACGGAACTGCAAGCCGCCGATTTTTTGATAGTCCCCGTTTCCTCCTACGAAATGGTTCTAGCAGCTGATGATGGACACGAGTGTTGTAAGGCGCACGGGGCTGTACACAGATTAAATGCTGAGAATGGGGATATCGAGTGGACGGCCCATATGACGGCGGAGGCGACGCCAAGAAAGAAGAATAAGCTGGGAACGCAATTATGGGGACCTTCGGGTGCTCCCGTATGGTCAACGCCAACGATCGATAAAGATCGCGGTCTGGTTTATATCGGCACGGGACAAAATGCTTCGGGTCCCGCCACAGAGACCAGTGACGCCATTATTGCCTTGGATTTAAGTAATGGTAAAACGCAATGGCAATTCCAAGCTATGGCTGGTGATGTCTATAATGCAGCCTGCAGTCAGTTTCCAAAGGGATACAGTTGTCCGGCCCGACCTGGTCCCGATTTTGATTTTGGCGCATCAGTGATAGTCACACAAAATTCAGAACAACGGCCACTGCTCATAGCGGGGCAAAAGTCGGGTGATATTTTTGCATTAGATCCAGATAATCAAGGAGAGGTTCTTTGGCGCACGCGAATTGGGGCTGGATCTGCACTGGGCGGAATCCACTGGGGTATGGCGGTGGCGAATGGAACGCTGTTCGCTGCCGTAAATGACCCTCCGTTTCAGGGTTACCTCGGCAAGCCGGGCCTATACGCAGTTAATATCGACAACGGTGAATTATTGTGGAACTTTGAGTTGGATCGCGGTTGCGAAACAACAATGCGCGCTTATTTTGAGCGCGACAGGGTGTATCCCGAGTGCTCTTTTTATTTTGCCATGTCGGCCGCGGTAAGTATTGCCAACGACGTAGTTTTTGCTCCCGCATTAGACGGTAAAGTACGTGCTTTTGATATTAATCGGGGAAAGCTTTTGTGGCAGTTTGACAGCAATCGCGAATTTACGACAGTCAGTGGTTCGACCGCCCACGGTGGATCGATGGATAACGTAGCTGTGCAGTTTGCTGGCGATATGGTGTATATGCAATCGGGCTATAGTTCTTTCGGACTGTTGCCTGGAAATGTCCTGTTGGGATTTGAAGTGACTCCATGAAGTGAATAAGAATGAGCCATATGTCATCGAATATAGGAGCCGAGTTTGGCATCTCAACGACTCAGTTCTAAATAGGTCTAGCGATCGGTCTGGCGATTGACGAGGAACATTTATTATTTTCCTCACTAGTGTTTTACGGTGGAGTTACAGTTCGGCTTCCATATAGAAATGGTCCAGTACGTATCCAAAGGTATTTTTTAGACTGGACGCATTCCGGTTTACGTCGATAAATCCCAAACCCTGATAGAGTTTTTTTGCGCGGCGGTTGTCTGATTCTACGTCTAAGCTGGCACGACTTAATCCACGATTCTTTGCGTCTTTGAGAAAATAACCGACGAGCTGACGCCCCAACCCTTTGCCGCGCAACTTTTCGTGAATACCCAAATGTCCAAGATAAGCTTTGTTTTTCGCAGCAGGTTTTACCACTGATTCAATACGTAATCCTCGTAGAGAGACTTTTATGCCGTTGATTAACCCATAGAATGCGAATATTTGGACAACAGAGCAAATAAAAAAACCAACGTTACTGTTACTCGTCCATAAAGCGCCAATGCCAACCGGTTGATTATCAGCGAGAACCGTTGTGTGATTCCTAAATCCAAATTGCCCATTGCCACGCACAAAGCTATATCGCAAAAAATCAAGCGCTTGGTCTTCGTAGTTAACGGAAAATACGTAGCGAAACTGAGCCGGACCCGAGCTGTAAATTAGCGGCACCGCAATATCTATATCTTCCGCGGTGGACGGTCTAAACCGGGTTTCCATAAATTATTCCTGCTTGTGTGATGTGTCGATGTTACAACAAATATCCCATTTAGCGCGTAAAATCTCAAGTCCGCATCTTTTACCAACTGTCCGATTGTGACTGCCACAGAAGAAACTAATTTTCGCGCCTTTGGCTAGTTGCGGAAGCCCAAAATACGGACTGAACACAAACGACAAGGGCGCTTACCGATGCTATCAGTGGTTTACTGATTGTAAAAATGTCATGCTGAGTGATGAAGGGGTTGTCGCTAGCGGTTTCGGATTTCAGTATATCATTAAGGTATGAATTAATGAGTGAATTGAAGGCGTGAATAAATGACATATGTAGAATAGTTATTCTGCGAATTTGCAGAACCGTGCGGCTTTGAAAATAGTTGAGGGTTGGAGATGATTGATCTAGTCAACATTGCGCTAATTCAAATGGTCAGTAGTCGGACCGTACGCGATAATTTACAACGCGCTGAATGTCTTATTCAAGAGGCTGCAAAAGCCGATGTACAAGCAATATTTTTGCCAGAAAACTTCCTCGCTCTCGCCAGTCTAAATCCGCTCCAGATAGGGCTTGATGAAATAAATCCTGATGGACCTGGGCGCCGATTTCTATCGGAAATGGCTGTCCGCACCAACTGTTGGATTTTTGGTGGCACCCTGCCAGTTGCCTGCAGGCCCGATGGTAGTCCCGTTCCCGAAGGAAGAGTGCGTGCGGCATCCATCGTGGTAGATCCCAGCGGGAGGGAAGTCGCGAGATACGATAAAATTCACATGTTTGACGTGGTTGTCGATGATGCTCAAAAAAACTATGTTGAATCGAAAACATTTGAGCCCGGACAGTCTCTGGAAAGGGTGAATACACCTTTTGGCGTCTTTGGATTGTCGGTTTGTTACGATATTCGGTTCCCTGAATTATACCGACAATTACAGTCGTTTGAGGTCCGGTGTATCGCGATACCTTCTGCGTTTACTGCTGTAACCGGAGCCGCACACTTTGAAATACTGATGCGGGCTCGCGCTATTGAAAACGCCTGCTTTACAATAGCTGCCTGCCAGGGTGGGGTGCACGACTCTGGGAGAGTGACTTACGGCAATAGCATGGTCGTTAATCCCTGGGGTGAGGTTATATCAAGAGCTGATCTTGGCGAGCAAGTTGTTTTTGCGCAGCTAGACTATCAACAACAGGATATTTTACGAAGAGATATGCCGGTCCATGCGCAACGCCGTCTCTAATGGCGTCGAGCAGTGCCACGTTTTTTATGGCGTTCCCGTACTCTGTCTAATATGAGCCTTTGTGGAGAATATTGTTGCGTTCTAGGCAGTCAATATCGTAGTGAGCATGGATCGATTCGAAAATATATTGTCTTGATTCCTATGAAAATCACCAATTCCGATTAAACTTAATTCAGTATTCCGTTTTCTGATACTGGGAGCATATTTTATGAATTTTACTGACGAGTCATATAGTAACGAAAGAATTGAGCTGCACGGAAAGTCATTTAGAGGTTGTACATTTACCGATTGTGAACTGGTTTATGACGGCGATCGGTCTCCGACTTTTGCCAATAACAGATTTATCGATACCAAATTTGTCTTCACCGGGGCATCGCTCAGAACCTTGTATTTTCTTGGCAATATGTATCACGCGGGAGAGGGTGGAAAAGAAGTTATCGAAAAGACCTTTACCGATATAATGAATGGCGATGTACACGGGCACGAGGTGTCAACGATAATCCCTAATACTGTGGACCATAGCATTCATGCAGCAGCTGTCTAATATATTTCAGCGTTAGTGTCTGTCCATTAACAGCTTTTTTGTAGGTTGGGGTAAGCCGAACCTACAATTGGCACACAATAGATACGTTCGCATTTCTGGTCTGACATTAGCTAAGTTGCTGCGATCGGTGAGGGATACTAAGGCGTTCGGCACCATAGCGAATCGATAAGGTATCTGTGTGATATGTTCGGTCTATATGATTGGCATGATCAAAATTTTATGTCGTAGAAATTTCATGCGATAGGCTTTTTGTTTGATCGTTATGGAGTTAGCGTTATAGGTATTGCAGGGAAGACCATTTAGGAGTGATGTGTCTCGCTGGGTAATCATAAATGGCGGGAAGATCGAAGTAGTTGTATTCATCGAAAAATTGAGTAGCCAGTTTCCCGTTCTTTCGGAACTATTCCAATAGAGCGTTAGAGGAACTGGTTGGAGAAAGGGATAAACTAGTTCTGTTTTTACCCCTAAAACAACAATAAAAGCCGAGAGCCAAAACCTCCCGGAGAGGAGTAGCGCATGTGCGGAGTCGTTGGCGGAATCCTCCCGAATACACTCGACGATGTGAAACTGGAAGCCGCTCTAAAGGTTCTTCATCATCGCGGGCCCGATTCCACTGGCCGCTGGAAGTCGCGGGACGGGCGCTGCTTTTTGGGTCATACCAGGCTGTCTATCATAGGGCTGGATAATGGCTGGCAACCGATGACAGATCCGACCGGCCGTGTGCATATGGCCGTTAATGGTGAATTTTATGGCTATAAGAGAATTAGAGACGAGCTTCGCAGCCAGGGTTATCAGTTTTCTACTGATTCAGACAGTGAAATAGCGCTGCACCTGTATCATCGTGATGGGATGAATCTCGCGCAAGAGTTGCGGGGTGAGTATGCGGTTTTAATTGCAGATCAAACTAACAATGCCCTGTTGGGTATTCGAGATCGCTTCGGTATCAAACCGCTCTTTTATGCCGTTCACGAAGGGGGAGTCTATTTCGCGTCGGAAATAAAGGCCCTGCAGGCCCTAGGTATTCCCTTACGGTGGAACAGCGAGGCGGTTTTGCAGGAAACCTATTTTGTACGACCGCACTCGCAGTCATTATTTGACGGCGTTTATTCGGTTCCGCCTGGACATTATGCCATTGCTCAAAACGGCGAAGTTTCCGTATTCCCCTACTGGGACCTTGATTTTCCATCGGCCGCTGAACTTGCTAGTGATGATCGGTCGGATGAAGAAGTTATCGAGGGATTCCGGGAAGTCCTTGCTGACGCAACACGAGAAAGAATGGTTGCCGATGTGGAAGTGGCAGCCTATTTGAGCGGAGGTATTGATTCCTGCGCTGTGTTAGGTCTAGCGCAAAGTATGTCTGAACGCCCCATCCGTGCTTTCACTCTGGCATTTAACGATACCTTATTCGACGAAAGTTCTCTAGCCGCCGAACAGGCGAAGTTATGCGGTTCCAGCTATCACCCAGTACCGGTAACAACCCAAATGCTTGCCGACTCGTACAGTGATGCGGTATGGCACGCCGAAACCCCCTTTATTAACGGACACGGTGTAGCAAAATATATTCTTAGCCGCAAGGTAAGAGATGCAGGTATTAAAGTCGTGTTTACCGGGGAGGGCGCCGACGAAATGCTGGGCGGCTATGCGCCTTTTAGACGCGATGTATTACTCTATAATAGCGAACGACAGGATCCTGCTACAGTAGAGCGGCTACTCGCCGAAATGAAGGAAAGTAACAAGGCAGTGCCAGCGCTGGTGGGTAATGACAGTAAACCACCTGAATCGTTAGATCTGGTTCGCCGTCAGCTGGGGTTTGTTCCCTCATGGATGGAAATAATGTCGAGTATGGGAGAAATCTCAAGGGAACAGTTTAGTACCGTAATGAAAAACAGTACAGAAGGCATAAACCCTTATGCGATGAGTATGGCCCGCTTACCCGTCTTCAAGCAGCTCCATGGCAGAGACCCGCTCAACCAGGCCCTTTACTGCTGGTCTAAAATACAGCTACCCAATTTCATTCTTACCTTTCTCAGCGACCGGATGGAAATGGCTCATTCGATAGAAGGCAGGGTGCCATTTCTCGACACCAAAGTTGCGCAATTTTGTACCCGGATACCGATTCACATGAAAATAAACGGTATGCGGGAAAAACATGTCTTGCGCGAAGCAACGAAAGACGTGATTATTGACGCGGTATACAATCGAGAAAAACATCCCTTTACGACGCCGCCGGCTAAAGTTGGTGAGAAAGATGCTTTGTATGAGTTATATGCTGACGTCTTCGCATCGAAAATGTTAGACGACCAGCCAATCTATGATCCACAGGCAGTTCGCGCCGCATTCAAGCGCTTCAGCGAGATCGCGCCAGAGGAAAGAGCGTTAGCTGATAACTTTTTGAACCGGGTGCTGAGTATGACGCTTATGAATGAACGGTTCAAAATGTCGGGCTGAGACGTTTACTTATTGAAGTCAAACCATGGCAACCCAATCATGGAAATCCAATCATGGGCAATTAATCAATTGAAGTCCGACTTGTCATGAATAAACAATCAGATCGGTACTTTATGGGCATTGCGCTAGCGGAGTCGAAAAAAGCACTGCCCGATTGCTTGCCAAATCCTCCCGTCGGTTGTGTGTTAGTGAAGTCGGGTGAAATTGTTGCTCGAGGGTTCACTCGACGTCCAGGCAGCGATCACGCCGAAGCTAGTGCGCTTAAGGAATATACCGGTTCATTACGGGGAGTGAGCGCCTATGTCACATTGGAACCCTGTTCTTTCCAGGGGCGCACGCCTTCATGTGCTGTGACGCTGATAGAAAAAGGTGTGGCTGAGGTCTTTGTAGCGCTGCGGGATCCCGACGAAAGAAACAATGGTAAAGGAATCCAAATGCTAGTAAACGCAGGTATCAGCGTAGAGGAGAATGTTTTTGCTGAAGATGTCGCGAAATTCTTGTCGCCCTATTTGGCCATTGAAAATCATGATGTTGTCGACCGTGAAAAGTTTCGTTGAAAACGCAAATAGCAGTCACGAAATGTGACTCTATTGTCGTTCTACGGGACTATTTAATTGGTTTTCTCACGTGTCTACAGCGAACCCATCTTAATTTTTCGAACGTTGATAATGATATAGTATAGGTGTTAGATGGTTTCAGCTGAATCCGATTCAAGCCACGCCAGTGCCTCTACTCGCGTTCTAAACACATTGTAATTTGCCGGCATTTTTTCGGCATGGGCCAAAAAGACTCGAGTCATACCGAAGGACAGCGCTGCCGGCGAAACCATGGCGATCTTCCTCCTTTTGTCCGCTTTTTGAACCTCGGGACGCAGCAATGCTCTGGTAACGAAATCCAGCAAGGCCTGTGCAGTAATGAGATACTCAGTGACGAGGGTGTAATCGACGAGTTGATTTTTTGTACCATATCCAGGGCACGAGTAGATCGCGTCCTGATAATGTGGTAGTTCATCATCATCCAGACATGCTGACATGGTTACGCTTATAAACGGCGCATCGCCGTCAGAAATACTGAAAGCCATTTTTTCCCCGGGTTGATTTTGACATTTAAAATGTTACCAGTTCATCGCTGGGCGGCACCTTAACAGATAGGAACGGATCGGCTTTCGCTTCATCAATCCATAGAATTCTGATGAATTCTAGTCGAGATAATCGACACATCAAAAATTCGCCTGTGTAACCACGTGCCTAGCTGAATATACAGGACAACTCCAACTGAAGAACTGTCGTATTACCGCTCTATTCAGCACTGGTCAGCACTGAATAGATGTGAGCACTTAAGCACATCAGGCTTACGAATTCACCAGGTCATCGTATAAAGACGCATCACCTAAACCTGAACCGCTGACTTTTCGACCCAGAGCGTATTCCGGGCCAACAATACCCGGTCCCTCCCCGGGAGGTTCGGGCGGCGTGTAATAGCCTAGGGCGTAGGAGCCCATTGTATAACCGATCAGGTCCTGCAATTTCGGGTCGAGGTCTTTGGCTATGTCTGGCGGTGTCGAGAGATACTGATTTTCTTCCTGTCGAAGCCAGCCCAGCGTATAAGTTAAGTTAATACCTATCCGATCCTTATCTGTTACGTTTTCGCCACCACCATGAAATACACTACCGGTATACACCAACACGGAGCCCGGCTGCATTTCAGCGTAAGCAATTTCCTGATCTGTACAGCGGTGGTCGTCTGGCCATGTGCTGCTGGTTGGTACCACCTGAGTCGCACCATTGTCCTTGGTAAATTCGCTGACCGCCCAAATGGTATTGAGTTGGGGTTCGACGCCTTTCAGGTATTTCCCCCAGGCCCAGCGGTCGCGATGAATGGCCTGTTTGGTCTGCCCAGGCATTATACGAATCACCTGACCTAAATGTAGTTGGTGGCGTGAGCAATTAGGATGCAAAAATTCATGACACAGCTGATCAATCGTCTTATTGAGTATCAACTCTCGACAGCCCGCCGAACGAGCGACCAAACCCCCTGTGCGTGTGGTGAGATGTCCTGAAAATACATCACCGCCAAGCTCGGTCGTGTCGACATAGGGTTTGACCTCTTGCCATAGCGCCGCCATTTGATCGGCACTGGCGGCGTCCTTCAAAATAAGAGCGCCGTCTCGGTCGAGAATAGCGAGTAGGGTGTTGATGTCGGTATCTGCGCTCAAGGTTTCCAGTGTCGGCATTGGGTAGACTCCCGTCGTCAATTATTATTCGATTGGTGATTGTTCGTGATATTGAGATATTGTTCTTTTTATGGCCAATGTTCAAGCGATGTTTAGATATGTTTAGTCTTGTAAGGGAGCAGGCCGTTTTTTGTGGATTTCGGCTAAAGGTCCGAGTCCGCCATTTGGGTGACGCCATGGGGTTTTGGTTTACCGTCAGCGCCGAGACTTACGAAAACCATGGTATCGATTGAGATGATAGTGGCTTTGTTAAGTTTGTTGCGGACTTCCGCGCGCATCGTTATTGAACTGCGCCCGAGTGATACCACTTCGACGCCCATTTCAATAATATCGCCCTGTTTTGCAGAGCTCACGAAATTGATTTCAGACATGAACTTTGTTACCAGATGTTTTTCTTTGCCCAACTGACACATGGCAAAAATGGCGGCTTCTTCGTCTATCCAACTTAGTAGCTTACCGCCAAATAAGCTGCCATTTGGGTTTAGATCTTCCGGTTTGATCCATTTTCGGGAGTAAAATTGCATAAAATCCTCAGTTTATTTTGATAGTGTCATCGGGTTGTTGAAATGGTCGGTGCGATATTTTCAAATTCCAAATTTATGTGGATCCCTACTAGAATTAGAGGCGCCGAGTAAAATCGACATTTTGGCGTTAAAGTATATTCAGTCCAACATGACTATTTTCGCTCTAAAAAAGATCCACGTTCTCTAACGGTGGTTCGAATTGCCCTTGGATATTTAGATCTGGGTGGTGAGTTTGAATATACTGGATAGTTTCATTCACAGTAGTAAACCCATCTGTATTCACTGCGTTTGAGTAAAATACTTTCGCGTAATTTCTGTCGCGGAGCAGTTTTAAGAATTGTTCGTTAAAATAACTGACTAATTTTTTTCCTTCCGCTGTATTGTTTGTTATTGCAAAAATAGGTTTCGTATAAAGAGCATCGAGAGTGAATCCCTCTACTCGCGTCCGAAGTGTATCGGCTGGTAATGAGCGCATACCCCCGCGATTTTCGAGCCAGTAGTCCACACGGCCAGCGTGTACCATTTTTACACTGGATTCATAAGACTTTGACTGTTCAAGATTGAGATTATATTTATCGCGCAATACTTGCGCAGATAATGCGGAAACTCCAGCTCGGGACCTTATTGACGAATTCGGGGGCCAGGTTGGTTTCCAATTCTTTCTGATGTCATAATAAATAAAAAAGTTAACCACTACTATTGGTAACATAGAGTGGGTCAGGTTCAATTCCTGATCTTCGACAGCATCCAAACTTCCCACATAGATATCGATTTGATTTGCAACAATCGCCTTTGGTAGCCTTCTTGCAGGTAGCGGAATAATTTCAACTTGGTAACCCAGTTTTTCAAGGTTGCTGAGGGCAACTGAATCAGCCCACATGATCCCATTAGCCTCGGGAAATCGCTCATATTTGCTCATGTAAACACCCAAACGGACACGCTTGGACAATGGGTCGGCGACTATCGACGTGGAGTTGAAGAATAAAATGATGATGAAGCACACATACATTGTTCGACAAAAATCTAGGTCGAATTTTCCTTTTGCCATCGGAGGCCTCTAAACTGCGTTAACTAACGTTTAGTATAGAAGCAAATTCCCTGTTGAGCGGGAACAGATCGACAAAGATATTTTTTTTCTTATGCGAGAATTAACTAAAGTGGAACTGGAAGAAAAACCATCATCATGATTCTGAGGTGGGTGTCGGTCCAATACTTCACCTACTGATGTGTTAACCCCATGATCGGCGTTGGGGCAGTATATATTGGAAGAGGAGGAGAGCGGCTATTTTCGGACGATAGATAGCTTGCTCCCTGCCTTTTCCATTTTCCATTTTCCATTTTGCGTTCTGTGGTTATCGAAGACTGATGCCCTCAAGATCATCTTTCTCTCTCCAACCTCTTAAAAGATCGTTGAACGCATTAATTCCAGGTACATACGGAGAGTTTTGGGTGCTTGAGTTGGCGCTTTGTCCCTCGCGATTGTAGTAACCGGGTGTGCAGTCTTGTAGAAAAGAGCTGGCTGCCATTCCCGAGCCCGCCAGTTCTATTATATGATCTACCCACTGTTGTTCAGCTTCAGCAGTGACTTCCGCAACTTTCTTACCACGTTTTTTAACTTCATTAATCACATAGCTAACATGTACAGCCTGATCGTCGAACATCGCGGTCATATTTGGCGATAGTCCATTTTGGTTGATTCCGATGGTGAACCAGTTGGGGAATCCATGACTGCTTAGTCCGTGTAAAGTCCGAAAACCATCGTTCCAGTGCTGATACAAAGAAAGTCCGTTTCTGCCGACGGTATCAAAGTCGACGCGTCGATGCGCGGAGGTCGTTATCTCAAAACCCGTTGCATAAATAATACAGTCGACTTCATACTCGATGCCGTTGGCGATAACAGCGTTCTGGGTAATTCGTTCCACCCCTTTTGATTCGCTAACATCGATGAGTTCGACATTGGGGAGACTAAAAGTCTTAAGGTATTCGTCATTAAACGTGGGACGCTTGCAAAATTGCCGATACCAGGGTTTCAAGTTTTCAGCCGCTAAGGGATTGCTAACATCGGTGTCACAGCGTGCGCGAATTTCGTTCATTTTTTGAAAATCGGCTATTTCCGATCGCAACATTATTTCTTCCATGTCGAGATCGCCTGAGCCCGAATTACGGTTCATGAGTGACAAACCAATGCGCCGGGCAATGTCCGTCCAGCCATCGGCGACTAGATCACGGGCGAATTCCTGTCCGGCCAGAACCGAGGCAAAATTTTCTCTGCGATCTCGCTGCCATCCGGGTTCGAGCGCAGAGTACCAATCTTTATCAGTTTTGCTGTTGCCACGAAGATCAACCGGTGAGGGTGTACGTTGGAAAACATAAAGTTTTTCGGCATGTTTACCTAAAAAAGGCACACACTGGATAGCGGTTGCACCCGTGCCAATCACAGCGACGCGTTTGTTTGCAAGGTTGGTCAGATTACCCGAATGGTCGCCGCCGGTGTATTTGTAATCCCACCGTGACGTATGGAACGTATGGCCCTGGTAACTTTTGATACCGGGAATACCCGGCAATTTAGGACGATTCGCCGGTCCGGTCGCCTGAATGACAAACTGTGCGCGAATGCGATCGTTACGGTGGGTTGAGACTTCCCATTCCTGATCCGCTTCTATCCACTGCACCTTTGTGACTCGTGTCTGGAACAAGGTGTTCTCGTACAGGTTAAAATATTTTCCGATTCGTTGGGTATGTTTAAAAATCTCAGGTGCAAACGAATATTTGTCTTGTGGCATAAACCCTGTTTCTTCGAGCAAGGGCAGGTAGCAGTAGGATTCGATATCACATTGTGCACCCGGGTATCGATTCCAATACCAGGTACCTCCGAAATCGCCACCTGATTCAATCACTTTGAAATTGTCGATGCCTTTTTCTTTTAAGCGTGCTGCTGTCATAAGACCGCTGAAACCCGCGCCGACAATAACGACATCCAACTTCAGGTCAAGTGGGTCTCTTTCAATGTCCTCGACATAGGGATCATCTTCTGCATAGTGGGCAAATTCATCGGCGATCTCCAAATACTGACTTTCGCCGTCGTCTCTGAGCCGTTTATCGCGCTCACTTCTATATTTCTCACGTAGTGCTTGTGGATCAAAATCCAAATCGGGGAACATATTGTGTAATCTTTCTTGCTCTGGCGTCATTCTTCTTCCTGCTTGCTCTATTCGATGACAAGTTTTTATAGTTTTTCGAATTTGTCTATCAAACTATCACAAATTTGCAGCGAGTCACAAATAGAGTCGACTATAGAACGCCCTTATTGATTAGGGATATGCCGGAAAAAAATAGAAATACAGCGAAGAAATAGTCGTAATTCTTGCTCGGTATCTTGGCGTATACAAAATACTCAACGACAAAATAGATGGTAATGCCCAGAAGTAGATACTCGATTCTGAACCACTGAAACTCTCCTAACAGGATTAGTGTTATTACTTGAAACATGGCAAAGGTAAAATAGCAGGCGCTGATAGTCGCTCTTTTTTCTTGTCGCGTCGCATTCATGCTGAAAACTTTTGATGTGAGTAAACCGCCGCCTAAATTGCTCACACCATGAACGATGCCTGTAATGACAAAATAGGTTCTTTCATAACTAAAAAAGAAGATAACAATATTCCACAATCGTTCGGAAAAAAATTTAAGCGAGATGATGACAAGAAAAAGCCCTATTAATATTGAGAAATCCAGATCAACTTCCACGACAAATATCAAGGAAATAACTATGCTTGGTACAGAGAAAAGGAGTAGCCGACGGAAAAAATCGAAATTGATGAATTCTCTTTCTTTAACGATTTGTAATACATTGATGGTTAGAGACAGTGGCAGTAAAACGGATAGGGTAGACGTAAAGCTATACCCGCTCATGATTAATAGAGGGGTCCCAAATAAGAGTACTCCGACGCCAAATACAGATTGTATGGCAGAGGTAATCAGTATCACGCCAACTACAAAGAAATCCATCTATCGTCCTTACTCATAGGCCAATGAAAAGTATCGTTCTTTTTTGAGTTCCGCATTCGCCGCTAACGATGATGATATAAAGGTAACCTAGCCGTAAAACCACGAAATTCATCAACACATAGAGCTATATTCAGGAAAAAAGAAAATATACTGTTCTATCGGCCGAATCAGAGAAAACTTTTACGGATTGACGGAAATCCTTCTTTTCTGTTACGACAGATTACCTGGCATGGTATGGTCATCTCAGAATATTGAGCGGTGGAATGAGAATAGCTTCCAGGCAAGGCAAGAACGATGCGGGCCTGTGTCAAAAAAGGACCATTTTAACGCTAATGTTGGCCCTAAGCCTTTTTGCTCAAATAGTAATACTAAAAAGGAGGGTCGGGTAGAATCAGGTCTGTGCTCAGGATGTTTCTAATAGCGTTTCTCGCGAATGAGTAGCGCTTCGTCATAAGCGTAAATTCCTTGGTTCTCCGAAATTCGACGGTCAAGTTACCCGCTCATACGACTTAAACAGGCTAGGACATCGATAATGACATCGCAGGAACGCTCCTCTTTTTCCAGTGACGCGAATAGAGTGTCATTGCCATCTATATGGCTTTGGCACGGGTGCGGTTCGCGAGGCTGTCTATTTGGGGCTTTTCCATGGCTTACTAATTTTCACAATGGTGATACTTTTACGTATTGGCGACAAGCGTCTATCTTAGACGCGTAATTTACTAGTGGAGATACAATGTGAATCAAGATGATCGCTGTCCTTTCTGTGAGATCGCGCAAGAACCAGCGCATCAGCGAATCGTCTCGCAAAACAATTATGCCTTTCTGATTCGCGATGGAAATCCCATTTCGGCTGGCCACAGTCTGATCATTCCAAAACGTCACATTGGTTCTTTTTTCAAAACTTCTGAGGGTGAGAAACACTGTATTTTGGAATTGCTTGAACAAGCTAAAATTCAGCTCGACCGCGAGTTTCAGCCAGCTACTTATAATATAGGGATAAATGATGGTCCCGCGGCCGGTCAGACAGTGCCGCATATGCATATTCACGTGGTACCGAGGTATGAAGATGACGAACAGGAGTCGAAGGGCGGGATGCGGTGTGTAGTACCTACTACGGTTGATTAGTCTGCGTAGACTAAGCCGCCTAAATTATCGCGAACGTTAGGCATTGCAAATAACATTGTGATAGTTTTAGTGGAATAATAATATGGAGAATATCCTATGGCATTGGTTCAAGCAGGCGCGCGGCAACTGGAATATTGCGAACGTGGTTCCGGGGAGAAACTACTGGTTTTGATTCACGGCGCTGGTTCATCGGCGATGATTTGGGATTCTATGCAGAATCTGTTGGCTACAGCCGGGATTCGCACTATCGCAATTAGTCTTCCCGGTGCAGCGCAATCCGATCGCCCGTCCTCTCTTTCTGATTATTGCCCCGACAGTTATGCCGTTGATATAAAAAATACACTAAATACACTGGGTATTAAGCGCTTTTCCATCGCTGGCCATTCGCTAGGGGTTTCTAATGTCCTCAGTCTTCTCGATGACCACGGAACAGATTTTGATGTGAGAGCGATGATTATGATCGCCGGCGGCGGGGGCGATCCACGTCCCGCTCCCGAAGACGAACAAATCAAACGATTAATCGCTGAATGGAGCCCGTCCGATCCCAGATTTGCGGTCGACAAGAGGGAGGATTGGGAGCAGCTACACTTGGGGCTTTCACAAACAGCGCGAGACGCTCTGTGGATAGATATCCAAAATA
>CAJVZD010000091.1 GCA_913019905.1 uncultured Cellvibrionales bacterium | reverse complement strand
GGACAAAAGTGGGCGGGAAATTACCAATTCCGGCGATGTCATCAGGGAGCCATTTGATCAATGATTTTATTGTCGCGGATCCTGATGATATAAGTGTGACAGCAGCTCTTGTTGAGGCTGCGCGCAACTCCCATCCAAATAGTGCCTGGCTGAGTTTCGAACGCTTAACGCCAGACTGCTATTTCGGCATGCTTCAATGGGCAAAAAGTTCTCACTATCAAATATCACATTGCGAGAGTGACTATTCAGCAGTATTTGACGTAGATGACATCACTTACGAACAACACATGGATACGTTAAGCAAAAAAAGCCGCTCCAACCTGAAATACTATCGTCGGCTTGTAGAGCGTGAAATAGGGCCCGTACAATCATCGATAGTCAAACCAAACTCAAAGCAAGAAGGAGTTGACCTTCTCGATTTATATATGCAGTTAGAAAAAACGGGTTGGAAGGGTGATGCTGGCAGTGCCATCGATCAGCGGCCTAGTTCTAGAAAATTCTATCAAGAGTTTTGTGATTCATCGCAGAATACTAAGCAAATAATTTGGCATCAGCTTTATGCTGGCGATCAACTACTGGCTATGCACATGATTGTTGGGAGCGGCAAAAAACTTTGGGTTGTTAAAACGGCATTCAATGATGCTTTTCGTCGATACTCACCGGGGGCAATTGCCCTCACCGATTTGTTGAAATTTAGTATTAATCAGCCTGAGATAACATCGGTACGTATGATTACCAATTATGACTGGGTTTGGAAATGGCGGCCCCGAAGGGAATTGTATTATGGGATTCGTATTCATTTTCCTTCAGCAGCTGGTAGGTTACTTTTTCTTGCATCGTCGTTTATTGATAATAATTGGGAACGTGTATGAAGGGTTTCATAATGGACTTTGAAGAAAAATACTAGAGATAGCACTCGTTCTTACGACTAAGTTTAGGGGGACGAGAAATTTTCATTTTGGCTGCCAATTCACAAAAAGTAGTAGAATATAGGACGCATTAACGCCCCGATATTTTTGGCGACGGTACACTGAACATTCGAAAGTCGCGATTTTAACCGGCGGTTGTTATTACTAATTAGCTAATTTCTCGCGTTTTGATTACTAATTGTGCTGAATGGTGTCACCACTTTTTTGCGAGGCATTCCCAGCCCGCAAAAAACCCATACCAACCATGCCCTTGAGTAGTATCTATCATCTTCTCCCTGCCTCCCCGATTTGAACAGCATTTCTAGCGGTACCGCTCGCGTTTCCGGCAAGCCTAAACATCTGGTGTTAAGAGGACATGATTTTTCTTCCTAAAGTCTCTTGTGGGTCAATTGTTAGGCAAAAGCGGTAACCTCAGGCCAATGCTAACCGTACCTTCGTAAGCGGACATAAAATCGACCCGGATCTATCAAAGCTGATAGCTAACTTTGTGCCAACTACAGACATTAACCCCCCTGTTAAGGGGAAAATTGTAGTTGGCTAAAATGTGAAGCGGAGCGGAACCAGCCAACCTGCAAGTTGTACCGCTTGAACAGCTTGTTATGTTGCTAATCGATCAACACCTGCGCCCTTACTCAGGGCTTCCAATATGCTTTCAACATGGATCTCTGTGGTATCAAGAACATGAATGCTGGGAACATCATTATTTTGAACTATCAGTGAAAGCTCTGTCCCGCCAAGAACAAGGCCTTGAACATCATGTTTTAGCTTCATTTTTGCAGCAATGGCAAGTAGCTCAGACTTAGTCTCGTCTCGTATAACACCCTTGATAAGCTCCCCCATATACTTGTCATGAATGTAGCACTGGTCTTCAGTGTCTGGGGTAAATACGGAAATATCATGCTGCGAAAAAACTTGATCGTAAAAACCACCCTGCATCGTGAACTTGGTCCCGAATAAAGCCACACGGCGCAAGCCCATACTTTTGGCTTTGTTACAGGTAGCTTCAACGATACTAATTAACGGTAGAGATGAATATTCGCGCACCTTATCGAAGACTATGTGGGGCGTATTTGAAGCCAACAGCCCAAAGTCAGCGCCAGCAGAAGCGAGCTTATCTAATTCAGAAACCAAGCGATCAGCAACCTCGTCAAATTCCCCTGCTCCTATTAAATCCAGCATTTCTTTCATATTAATGCTGTTTATGATTATTTGAGGGTAGTTACCGTGATCGTCGTGCTCACAATAGGCCGCAACAATTTTACGATAGTACTCAATCGTGGATTCAGGACCTATGCCTCCGACAATCCCAACAGTGTTCATTATCATTCCTTAATGTGAATCGAGCTCTAGGCTCTGAAATCTACATAACGCCCACAGCTGCGGACGACTTGTAGTGACGAAGGAGCGAAAAGGCGTTCCGACAGCCTACGCTTATTATAGGGCAACACACGATACCTAGAGCATTTAGGGCTGTCAGCTATACGCCAATAGTTACCATTTCTGAAATTATAAAAGGCTACCGATGTAGCCCCATATAACCAACATAGCATCAACATAGCATCAACTTGCTTATCGTCGAGTTAACCGCATTTTACCTACCAAGCCCACTAGCAGAGACATCAATAGCCGGATTTTCCGTCACTGATCGGCACCGAGCTTTATTGAGCACATACAACTCATGATGAAAAACGACCAACAGTAAGAAACACACCAGCAATCATTAAAACTAACCCACCTACACGCTGACCAGAAATTGAATTCTGCAGAGCTCCCATTAGCCCGAAGTGGTTAATAACAGTCATCGAGAGCAGCTGCCCCAACAGTACTAACGAAATGGCATTAGCAACACCGAATCTTGGTATAACCCATGTAATGCTGAGAATATAAAATACGACAAACAGGCCTCCCATATAAAAAACTATGGGAATAGATTGTTCAGTGGGAGATTTAGGCATACCACCCGACAAAAATAAATAGGTCAGTGAAACGACGGCACCCACTATAAACAAAATGGATGTCGCTAGCGCTGGGCTATCAAGCTTTGACCCCAAGCCACCATTTAAAGCCGCCATAACAGGGATCCCAAACCCTGCGACACACATTAACAAAACATAAAAGATGGGCTGTTCAAAATAGTTCATTGCTATTCCTTCTTGGTTGATGTGTTCGCAGTTTTAGAAAATGGGGGGTTAGGTTTTTTCAGCTGGCGTTGTCGATGCTTGCCTGCGCAGCTCAGTGACTTGCTCAAAGCCAATACCCCAATTATCGGTATTCACTTCCTCGATAATGACAAAGGTGGTTTTCGGGCTTTTATTAAGTACGTCCACCACTAATTTTGTGGCTCCTTTGATCAGGGCTTGCTTTTGTTCGCTGGTGACACCTTCATCGGTGACTTTAATATTGATATAGGGCATGGTTGCCTCCTTAATGGTTGGGATTCTAGGGGTTTGGTTAACGAATCTATCGCTGTTTTATTCCTGCATAGATACTAAGACCTGTTCGAAATAGCTAAGCGATTTTGATCCGGAAATCAGCGTACTTTCATTAATAATAAAGGCAGGAATACTCGGCAGTGCTAACTGCTGCACGCGCTGCTTTTTAAGTAGTAGCTGTTCATCGACAGCACTCGAATACAGCACTTGTATTGCCTTTGAGCTATCAAGACCTAATTGCTCGACGAGATCTAAAAGTATTAACGGGTTACTAATATCCAAGCCGCGCTTGAAATAGGCGTCTATCAATAGTTCATTCAGCGCTTGCTGACGATCATAGCCTTCGGCCCAGTGCATCAATTGATGCGCCTTAGCACTGTTGTAGTAATGGCTGCGCTTGGAGAAATCGATGTTCACATCGGCCGCCGCCGCCACCGCCACAAGATTTTCTTGATAATCGAGTAACTTAGACTGACCCCACTGGTACCGACGCTCAAAAAAACGATCGATTGGCTCGCCCCGTACGCTCATATCAGGGTTAAGCTCATAGGGTAAGAAATGAAAGTCAGCTTCAATATTTAGCCGCTGAAGTGCTTTTCTCATATGGCTATACCCTATCGGGCACCAGGAGCAAACTACGTCGTGAATCATTTCTATCTTTAGCGTTTCCATCATCATTCTGCCTGTAAATCAGTATACATTTTAGTGACGATTTTCCAGCGCCCGTCTTCTTTGAGCAGGCCTAGGAAATCGATATAAAAATATTCAAATAACGGGCATTCCAGTTTCACCATGGCCTGGTCTTTGATGACCTCAATCGACAATAACTTGAAGTCATAAGATCTCCCCTGCTGCGAAGGGACCTGACGACTGGCGACCGCCGACAGCCATTGCTCGAGACTCCGGCGGGAGCCCGGTGCTTGCAAGACTGCATCGGCGTGAAAAATAGCGCGCAGCTTTGCTACATCGCCGTAGTGCAGGCCGTCAAAATAGTCCTGCACTATGGCGTTAACCGACTCGAATTCATTGACAGAGGTCATGCGTTTACTCCTACCTCAAGCGGCTGACTGGGTTTGTTCGGCTGCAACCGAACGCTGAAAACTGGGCATTTCCTGCACCGCATCTAACATGCGTGATGTGTTACTACCTTGTGTAATCGTGACAGGGAAATTTGCACCCCAGCGGAAATAGACTGCGAGCATGATATCGGCAGCTGAAGCTCGCTCACCGCCAAGAAAGTCCCGTCCTGCCAGTTGTTGCTCAACAACCTGCCACAACGTATTAATGGCCTCGGCAGCGGCCGTAAACGCAGTTTGCTTGGCGTGTATATCGGTGATGTGCTGGGCGATAAAAAACAAACGGCCATAGGCGGGATGCATCGTGGCATTGGCAAATAAAATATCTTCGATAGCCTGTTCACGGCTGGCGCCACTAGTGGGCAGCATGGGGTTTTTATGTTTATTAAGCAGATGCAGCAAAATGGCGGCGCCTTCTCTTAACGTACTGTCGCCATCAATAAGTACTGGGACGCTACCGACGGGGTTGATGTCAGTAAAATTATCCAATTGCTGTACGTCGATAAGTTCAACGGGCTGATCCAGCTCATGCAAGACCGCCTGTGTTGCTAGCGAACAGGCGCCGGGTAGGTAGTAAAGTGTGTACATCGTTTTCTCCTAGGGGTTCATAGTGTTTAAGTAAATAGACGCTCCTTCTGCTCTTGCTAGTAGCGATGGAATGAACTTTAGATCTTTTTATTGTTTCTATATATAGCTATAATAAGAACTAACTGTTCTTAATCTGGAAACAACTATGATTGTGTTACCCCACCTATCACTCTGCGTATCAATCGGGCAAAGGCTTCATTGATGGATAAGCTACGAGCGATTCGCTTGTTTGTCAGGCTGGCAGACCTAGGAAGCTTTACCCGAGTAGCCGAGCAGACCAATGCTTCGAAATCCATGATCAGCAAGGAGATCAGCCGTCTCGAGGACGAACTGGGCGCGCGCTTGCTGCATCGCTCAACCCGTAATATTAAGTTGACTCATGTTGGCGAAGGGTATTTACAACGGGCTAGGGAGATATTGGCCAAGCTCGATGACGCGGACAATTTTGTAGAAGACCTCCAGCAGTACCCTCGTGGCAAACTGAAAATCAATGCACCCATGGCGCTAGGTATTACTCACCTATCGTCCTTGTTTGCAGATTTCATGCGGGTTTATCCCGACATTGAACTGGATATTCACCTCGGTGATGAAAGCGTTGACCTGGTGAAAGAGGGGTTTGATTTGGGCTTCCGCGCATCGAGTCGTCCGGTTGATTCGAGTTATGTTGGCAGACCGCTGGTCGATTTCAGCTACCGAGTTCTTGCCTCATCGCAGTATCTTGAAACGCACCCCGCCATTACCCTGCCGCGAGACCTAAAAGATCATAATTGCTTTGTGTATAGCTACTTTCAGGGCAAGAACGTCTGGCCGATAGAAGATGGTATTCTTATTCAAGGGACACTGCGTGTTAACAGTACGATCTTTATGATGGAGGCAATTAAAAATGGTCTCGGCATTGGCTTTATCCCAGACTTTGTCTGTCGAGACGCTCTGTTGAAAGGCGAGGTTATTGAAGTACTGCCAGATTCGAAAAAAACCAACCTAACACTCTATGCTTTATATCCTGCTCGACATTTTGTTCCGGCAAAACTCGTTCAGTGTATAGAGTTTCTAGAAGGCTGGTTTGCAGATAAACAGAGCGATGAAATTATGGGAAACTGAGTCTTTTCGTTAATGGTATGTCCGTTCAGGGTCAGTTTGTAGCATCATCTAAAGCTGTTCGTCTTAGACTGCTCCACCACGTATAGCAGCCATAAAATTGCCCCGAATATATCGACGGGCAAAGCTCACTTTGTGCCAATAACTAACTGTCGCAGAATAGATGCGTTCGAGTATCCGTCCGTTCTTCAGCCGACAAGGAGGCTGCGAATTTCAAATCCCATCCCGCGCAGAAGCTGCCGCCCGCGCCCCACAAGACCACGACTTTGGCGTCACTTTTGTCAAAGGCTTCAAAGGCCTCGACTAAACCATCCGCCGAATCTGGGTCCATCGCATTTCGAGCTTCGGGCCGATTATGGATGACCGTCCAAACATGATCGGTTTTTTCCATTTCTATTGTCATTGACTGCTCCATCTTTCGATTTAGACCGCGAAACGTTTACGGCTCGGGGGGCGAAGTTAGCTTCGATTTTTCCGATACAATATTCTTATCGCTTTATGATGAAAAACGACCATCATCAATAAGAGCGTCAAAGTCAGACAGAATGGCGGCACTGCGCGCCGCATAATCATCCCGGATTTCTGGATGGGTAAATATATAAAATTGATTTTTCTCGATGCATTCCACCGCCCAGTTTGCAATAGCGTCGGGGTCCATGCCATTTTTTATCAGCTTATCCATACCTTTGTAACCCTTGTTCTTAGCGGGCTCATCTATCGTCGCTTTTAACGACGGTCTGTCGAACATGGCGCTGTGGATACCGGTTTTTACGTAGCCGGGGCAAAGCACACTGACTCCGATGTTGTCGGCAAGCATTTCATCTCTTAACGATTCGGAATATCCAACAACGGCAAATTTTGATGCCACATAGGGCGCAACTCCAGCCTGCCCCATAAGGCCTGCCATGGATGCGGTATTAAGAAAGTGTCCGCCCTCGCCTTGCGCTTGTAATATGGGTGTAAACACTTCAACCCCGTGAGCCACTCCGATGACATTGATATCTAAAACCCATCGCCAGTCTTCCATTGGAATTCGACCTGGTTTTCCGCCCATGGGAACACCCGCATTATTAACCACGATATGAACTTTGCCAAAGCTACCCAGTGTGGCCTGCGCGGCAGCTTTCATTGAATCTAAACTGGTCACATCGCAAACCACTGACGCCACATCGGCGCCAGTATTTCTAAGATCATCTTCCGCCTGAAGCAGGTTTTCTGCGCTCTTATCTGCCAGCATTACTTTTGCTCCACGCGCGGCAAGAGTTTTAGCAAGGGAATAGCCAATACCGCTGGCGGCACCGGTTATAAATGCAACACGCCCATTGATATCTGTCATAAATGTTTACTCTTTGTGTGGCCCCAGTTCAACACTGGAAACCCCTGTCAAGTTTGAATGATTGGTCCGGTGTACTAACAAATAAACCACGGTTGGGAGTGACATCACAAGCCCGAAAGATGTGCTTCAACAAACTCCATACGATCTTTACCCCAGTAGAGTTCCTTGCCAATTCTGATTGACGGAACGCCAAAAACACCGTCGTCTAGGGCCGTATTTGTTGAATCAATGAGTGCCTGCCGCACACTGTCGCTTTCCGCAAGGTTTTCAAACTCTTGCGGGTCGACATCCAAAGACGATGCAATCTTGCGTAACGTTTCATACTCGCCAATGCTGCCATCACTACGTTCCCAATAGGCGGCAAATATTTCGTGAATGAATTCAGACTCCTTGCCCCACTGCCGCATTGCAATGGCGCCTCGAAGCGCGCGACTCGTTTTGATTGGAAAGGCTTTGGGAACACTAAAAGGCAAATTGTATTTTTTTGCCCATCGCATAAGATCGTCTCGCCGATTGGTGAGCTTTGCCCGCGGCTCATCCATCAAGACATAGTTATTTGATTGGAATACATGACCCACGTTAAAGGCATGCCAATGAATGTCCGCGTCATATTTCTTAGCAATGGGCGCTAGTAGCTTGATGGCAAAATAGGAATTGGTTGAGCCTAGGTCCCAATAAAAATCGATTTTCGGAGCCATAATTTCATCTCTCATTTATTCTTGCTGTCAAAAAATTTGAGCTATGCACAATAATCACATCGCTTTACTCGGGTGTTCGGTCTTAGCCATTTGTAGCGAGAGAGTCAATAAACGTAAGATGACGATGCAGTCATGGTCTAAGTCTCGGTTTTGATTATTTCTTCTATCCACGGTAGGTGCTCTCTGCCGATAAAGAGTTGATCGTTGATGATAAAAGCAGGCGCATCAACGATGCCCAATTCTTCAGTTTTAGCTTGCGAAGAGTCGAGTGCCTCCATTAGAATTTTCTCATCAAACACAAAACTCTCACCGATCGTTGCCGACATCAATGGCGCTAGAACTGCCGGATCATTCAGATCAGCGTGATCGGTCCAGTAGGCCGCAAACGCCGCTTTGATAAAAGAGAGCGAATCGCCGCTGTTCAATGCCAATGCACCAAGAGCGAGGTCGGTATTTCCAGCGGACTCAGGAAACTGCAAATTGATCCCCTGGTGTGCAGCATATTTTTGATGGATAGCGCGTCTCGATGCAGCGCGAACCCTTCGATGCATTTGTGCAACCGAGGCGTTGTCGGTAATTGTAGGAACTTCGCGTTCAGCGCTTCGAAACGGTTTCCACTCCAACGCGATACCGTAGCGCTCTACCTGCGCCAAAACCGGGTTTATCGCCAAATATGACGCGGGTGATTTGAAATCAATATAAACTGTCAGCATGGTTCAATCTCGTAAGCAATGTCGGGGGCAGGTCCTTTTTGGCCACTGAGATGCCACCGCAGATAGGGAATATGCTCCCGTCCAAACAGCACCTCATCATCTATTACAAATGTAGGAACACCATAGATACCGTGAGCATGAAATTGTGGCTGTAAATCGTCATGCAGGGTACGGCCTTCGCCAGATTGAAAGTCATCAAAACCGTCAGAATCAATACCAGCCTCAGTTAAGCATGACTTTACAATTTCGACATCTTCGATATCGAGCTCACGCTTCCAGAACGGCGGAAAAACAGCTTCAAAATAACGGCCAAGTTTATCTCGATCCTGTTCGACCGCCCAAAGTATTCCGATATTGGCGATACTGGAATCCCAGATTTTTTCGGTGCCTTTCAGTATCAAGCCTTGCCGTTTAGCGTAACGTCTCGCATCTCCATAGGAGTATCGAATCGCGTTCCAAACTTTGGGACTGCGCCCGGACGAGGCAACCACCTTGCCCTCTTTCTTTTCCGCCGAGCCGAGGTAGCTCGGAATATCCAGGGTGAGAGGCCGCCAATCGAATTTCATTCCAAGTTCAACTTCGAGAGCAAGAATAGGCCGAATTGCCACAAATGCATACGGGCTTTTAACGTCAACATAAACAATTAGTGGAGCATCGCTTTGCAGCACATTCATATCTGAGCTTCCTTCATTTCTATTCTGTCAACACCCGCCTGAATCAACCGATAAAGCTCAGCGCGAAATGTTTTTTCCATAGCCTTACTTTGTCGAACGCCAAACATCTGTCTCAGTGTTGGCAGGGATATGGCGAAATAATTGATCGCGCCTAAAAGCTGATAAACATAGGTCAGGGCATCGGTTCGCGGCGTATTTTTCCATGCGGGCAATTGAAGTACGATGTTGGCCAGCATCTCAATGGATGATTTTAAATACCAAGTATCCGCGGTTTCTGCCCTAGACGAATTTTCCAATAGCTCTCGCATCAACAATTGTGATTCCAGCGGTTCTTCCATCGCGTTTTCAAACGATGCATAGAGTACCCTTTCTAATTGAACCCGCGGATCTTCTGTCTCGGCGATCAGATTAGCGGCAATACGGGTATGACGTTCGGAAATTCCCCGTAGCACTTCACCATAGAGATTTTTCTTCGAGCCAAAATGATGGAGCAAGGCTTGTTTTGTCAACCCAAGTTCATCAGCGATGCTTGCGATACTTGTGCGATCAAAGCCATTTTCAGCAAATTTTCGCTTGGCGACTGTAATGAAACGGTCTTTCGTGGTCATAAAACCTGATCCTGATTCGATAATTAATCTTGACACTTACCGAATGGTAAGTCAATAATCAAACTTACCGGCCGGTAAGCCACCATCCGTAAAATCAAATATAGGAATCGACATGACCGATGAAATAGTGGTGTACACGAAAAATGGAGCCATAGCGACGATCACCCTGAACCGACCAGACAAGGCGAATACCATCTTGCCCGAAACGATGTACGGGATTAGTGACTCACTAAGAAAAGCCAACTTAGATGATGAAGTTAAGGTGATCATCCTCGAAGGCGCAGGGGATAATTTTTGTGGAGGATTCGATTTTTCCAATGGTTTGGAACACACGCCAATGGTGAAGGAAGAAAATTATGATCCCGGTCGCGACGTTCAAGTAGTTACCGATCCGTATCATGATTACATGCCAACCTTCATGGGGTTGCACCGGGGTGGAAAGCCAACAATCGCTAAAGTCCACGGTTACTGTGTTGGTGGCGGATCGGAACTCGCTCTTTGTGCAGACTTAGTCATTGCATCAGATGACGCGCGGTTTGGAACGCCCTATGCGCGGGTATGGGGTTGCCACTTGTCCGGAATGTGGATTTACCGGCTAGGGCTTGCCAAAGCCAAATATTACGCTCTGACCGGGGAATCGCTGTCGGGCGAAGAAGCGGCCAAAATTGAACTCATTAACTTTTCTTACCCGTTGGAGGATTTGGATAACGAAGTTCAGAAGCTTGCCGAAAAACTGACTAATATTCCGTCTAGCCAGCTGATGTGCATGAAATTGATTGTAAACCAAGCTTATGAAAATATGGGACTGCAGAGTACGCAAACTCTAGGGCCTATATTGGACGGCATAATGCGCAACACGCCTGAAGGTAGAGGGTTTGTCAATGATGCCCGTGATCTTGGCGTTAAAGCGGCCGTCACAAAGCGCGATGCTCCGTTTGGCGATTACAGTCAGGCCCCAAAGGCTGAGCAATCAAGGAAGAGAAGCGAATTGTAATCATTAGGGAGGGGAATCCCCTCCCTAATTTAGAATTTATGGCCCTGTTGAACACGTTGCCGATAAGAACGTATTTAAGTTTTGATGATGTAATATAGTGGTTGTAAATTTGCAGCACTAGGTTTTACTAAATGGTGGTATTTGTGTGTAATAATTTGCGCAAAGATGCCTGTTCTACCACACCAATAGTGTTACAGAACATTAGCTTCGTAACGAGTGCAAGCATCAGCTTGCTGTTAAACATTTTCAAATAAATGGAAGGTTTCACTATGTTAGGTAAGTGCTCTGCATTCGAAAAAATGCTGCTTATTCTTTTGGCCGTGAGCGGCTTAGCGGCTTGTAGTGCCAATCAAAAAACAGGCAGCCCCATTGAAGAAACCGCACAGGTAGTCGAACTTAATGTTGGCATGCTGATTGTCGGTGATGCCGGTAATATTGAGGTGAAGCCATCTATGAGTGCTTTGGTACCTGTTTCTTCAGCGATTAAGAATTTTTGTAAAGAGAATTCTTGCGATTTTGGCGTGATGCCAGGTGACAATATCTACCCCAGAGGGGCCGATGGCGCTGCCGACGGCCTGTTAGATGCCGACAGGTTCAGGCGTGCATTTAAAGAGCCATTTAGCGGCTTGCTTGATGGCAACCAGGCCTTCCGCTTTTATTCAGCACTAGGTAATCATGATTGGTATAACTCTCGAGCGGGAGCGCTAGCGCAGGTCAGTTACTCTGAAAAGACCCCTCCAATGTTTATGGACGGCCTTTTTTATACGGTAAAGCCTGAGGCCGCTAACGGTGCGATTGAAATATTCGTGGTTGATACTGAAATGATGATGGCAGCTGAAGAGATTCAATTTTATAAACTTGATGATGAAGGGGTACCGTACGCGACGAAACAAATAGGAAGAGGAGGCCATGAGAATGCGATGCCTCAAACGGCCAAAGAGAAAGGCCAGCTATCTTGGTTATCTCAAGCACTTAAAAAATCTGACGCTCAGTGGAAATTTATAGTTGCTCATCACCCTTTGTGGGAATCAAAGGGCAGTAAGCATCAACAATCTATCGTATTGCGCAAGATACTCCGTCCTATGGTATGCCAATACGCCGATGCGTATTTCGCCGGGCATCAACACACCTTAGAAGTTCATACAGATAGCTGCGACGGAACCGGTCGTGATACCAAAAGATCAGAACTGATTCATTTAGTCAGCGGTTCAGCTGGTAAATCCAGAAAACTGAACCAGGGCTACATGAAATGGCAGGCCGAGAACTTTCCTGAGCTAACGGTGCTTGATACTATTGGTGGTGTTTGGGGCTATATGTACGCAACCGTTACTGACGTTGAGTTTAAGGTAGACGTGCGTGCCGCCGATGAAGGTGACGCTGATCTTAACAGTTCCATTCTTCGATATAGCAAAACGTTTAAGAAAAGTTGAGCCACGAGTATAGGAGAAACAACCACCCTATTTGTGGCCACTCTACCCTATCCGTCCGGAGTACGGCAATGCCGCATAGCTGCTGAGGCGGCCGCCAACTACTATAAATATGCTAATTGCTCGCAGTTCTATCCGTGAGTAGGCCAATAGTCTTTGGATCAACGGTATGGCTCTTACCCCTAAAGGATTCCCAAAGACTTTGGCATTGATAAAAAGTGCTGGTTATAAAGTACGCGAAGTTGACGTTTCTGATTACTTTGGCCTCCATTATTCGCCGGAGAGTAAGATTGTCAAAAAGTTTTGAAGATTCACGGTTCAAGACTTGACCCCCTGATTCGTTCCGCTCTGATTCGTTCACGGTTCAAGACTTGACCCCCTGATTCGCTCATACGCTAGAATATTTCTCGCTGTCACGGCGCGACGTTACCGGGCGATGACGGTATCAGAGTCCAGATCGGCATTGTATTGCGCTACCTGATTCCGCCCGGCGTGTTTTGCCTGGTATAAAGCCTGATCGCCGGCGATAAAAAAGTCGACGGTACTGGCGAAGTCGCCCTCGTTGCGACTGACGAGTCCGATGCTGACCGTAATATTGTCCCGCGACATATCAGCGACAACCGCTTCTCTAAGGCGTTCGGCCAAGATTAGCGCCGCTTCTCCATCCGTTCTTGGTAGTAGCACGGTAAACTCTTCGCCGCCATAGCGGTAGGCGACTGCGGGTCGGCGAATCTGACTTTCGAAAACCTTTGCCAATTTTCTCAAGACGCTGTCACCCGCAGCATGACCGTGCGCGTCGTTGAAGTTTTTGAAATGGTCTATGTCGATCACCAGCAGCGACAATGCGTCGTTCGGGCGGGTATTGAAAGAAAATTCCTGAGTAAGTGCCATATCAAAGGAGCGGCGATTGGCCAGGCCTGTTAACTCATCGATTTGAGATTGATGCCTAAGTTCTTTGACTCGCACGCCTAAGGCTGCCGACAGGAAAATGAATTCAAACAACGAGCCAATCTGAAAACCGTAGTGTGTGACGAAGTTGTGTGGCATCAAGCCGAATACTTTAAGAAGATAGATCAACACACCGGCGAGGAACACGGACCAAGCCAGGAGGTAATACCGGGCTGCCAATTCGCCGTTACTCTGTGCTACAACACCCATGCTGATGACTAATGGTAATGCCAATAAGAGCAGCACCGCCAGTGGTTTCACGAATGGATCGTAGCCGAAAAATGGGACGGCTAGCAGTATCGCTCCTATGACAAATTGCAAAATGGTGACGCAGTGATGAAGGACTGGCGAGACTCTTCGAATGCCCAGTAGCGATCTTGAAAACTGTAGCAGGAAGATTATCGATAAGCTGAGTAGTACAGTGCGAAGGACTTGTCCGAAATCTGGCGTTTCTGGCCACAAGTATTGTGACCCGAATCCGTTAAAGGCCATCATGTAGCAGCCGTAGGTCAAGATGTACATTAGGTAGGAGAGAAACGCCGTCTGACGGTCCACCAAATAGAGTAATAAGACCGCTAATGCAAGTAAAAGAAAACCTCCGAAATAGGCGCCAAAGGCCATATATTCCAACTGAATTTCCGATAGCAGGGCCTGCTGCTCGATCAGGCTCAAGCCGATATTAACAGGTCCACTACTGCGAATACGCAGGTAAACTGTCTGCGGTTGTTCGATTGATGCGCTTATTGGGAACAAAAAATTTCGGTGTCTGATGGGACGGCTGCTAAACGGTCGCAAATTTCCCGTTCGCCACTCGCTTTTCAGCTCTGATCCGCTGAAAACCCAGGCGTCAACTACATTGAGTAAGGGATAATCCAGTAGCACAGCTGCTTTTTTTGGGGCCGTGTCACTGGTGTCATTGGTGTCAATAGTGAACCGCAACCACCAGTCCGACGCCGAAAACCCAACGTTTGTCGCGTCGGTCTGTAGTTGTTCGAAACGCTCGTTAAAATCGTGGTTCAATAAGTCGTCTGTGTCATATCGCCTTTCAGGGTCTTCGAATACCTCGAAGTAGGTCGTGATATCAACATCCGGTGCGGTGGTCCCGATGATATACGTCGGCGCAGCGACAGCTACCTGCGATAGGCTCACTAAAGCTATCCACGCCGACGAGATTGCAATCTTCAAAGCATTCACGCTCTCGTACCCCGAATTGAGACCATCAAGCTGGGGACGTTTTTTCTCAGCGCGACGCCAACTGAAAATAGTGGAAGCTGCCAGACCATACTACACCAATCGAACTGGACTATTTCGTGGAGCAAACGCTACCCAATCCCTGTGCGTTAGCAAAATATCGGCGTGGAATCAGCTGAAAACCTTATCCAAACTAATCTCAGCATACAAGAAACGCCGTTCTAGTGGAGTTAGAGGAGCATAAGAAGAACAAACGCCCCATTCAAGCGCTAACATACTCTACGTGGCAGGCTAGTGCTAGGTCTTTATCGAGATGAAGTGCGTCGCTAGCTATTATAAATCCAAAAACTGCCCATTCCGCCAACGATCAACTGACTCCATATCTTGCCAGTAGGAAACCGCAATAGCAGCTTCTTCCTCAAAAAATACCTCAAGCCCCAAAAACCCGTCTAACTCATGCGCCTGCTGGAAGAGAAAAACGCCAACATTTGTATGCTGCTGACGGTCGTATGTTGCACTCAGTTCAGTCGTCGTACTGACGGAATAATATGGTGGCGGCGGTGTGCGCGCGAGTTTTGAGACTGGCATCTTTGTCGTTGGCATCATTTAGCCTTGCTCCTTTTGTTCGTGCGCGCTCGCGAACATAGCATTCAATTCTGAATGTGGTAATTGTGATCCGGCGAAGGAAATGGTTCCCTGATCTCTTATCTCCCGTGCAGCTTGGCGAATAAAACCTAAAGCCGCGCGGGCGACACTGCCGCCGAGGCTAATTCTCTGAACTCCTGCCGCCAGCCATTCTTTAGCATTTCCTTCCGCGTTACCTAAGCCCATTACCATATTAAGCGGGCCATCTATTTCTCGCACGAGTATCTTAATCGAGTCAATATCAGAAACCCCTGGTGTAAACAAACAGTTAGCGCCAGCTTCGACATACCGGTTACTCCGGTCGATCGCCTCGCTCAAGCCCTTGTTCACATATTGAATAGCATCACAGCGAGCAGTGAGAACAAACGAGCTTTGCATATCATCGATGACTTCCCGCGCCGCACGAATACGCTCAATAGCGAGGTGTTCGTCGTATAGCTCGGGAACCATCGGACGTTTATCTTCGATGTTCGCGCCGCTGAGTCCACCTTCAGTTGCATGACGAATGGTTGCGGCAACGGCTTCGGGACTATCGCCGAACCCTGCTTCCAGATCACCATTTACCGGAACCGCAACGCTTTTCGAAATTTCCTTTAACCGGACAAACATTTCCTTCTTCGATACGGCAAGTCGAACATCGCCTACTGCATAGTCTTGCTTGCCGAGAGAAAAAGCGATGCCAGCACTAGTTGTACCAATTGCCGGGAACCCGGCTTCCATAAAAATAAGAGCGCTTGGAATATCCCAGGCGTTTGGCATGATGAAACCATTTTCTGCATCGTGCAGTTTAGAAAAACAGCTAGCCAATGATGATTTACCCATTGTATTGCTCCAATAGTTGATTTTCCATGCAGCATAAGTGGATTCATGATATTTGCATAACTGATAGTTTTCATTATACTCATTTGTTTTTTGCATAGGCCTAAAAAATGGATGCCGAGTCACTACGTACTTTTCTGGCGATTTATCAGGCGGGCGGAATATCTAATAGCGCAACGAAACTGAACCGATCCCAACCGGCAATCAGTCGCCGCATTGCTCTACTTGAGGATGAACTCGGTGTTCCGTTATTTGAACGTGTTTCCAGCGGTGTCGTACTCAGTCAGGCAGGTCATGTACTTTTGCCGCACGCCCAACGAGTGCTAGCTGCGCTTGGGGACTGTCGAGACGCAATGAGCGCATTACACACCGGTACGGCTGGGCCGATATCCATGGCAGTCGTAGGAACACTCGCAGGCGCGAGCTTGACACCGGTATTGAAGCGTTTTTCGTCAATTTTCCCCGCTATCGATCTACACCTGCAAACCGCAAACAGCAAGGAAGTCAGCGAGTTGGTTCGCGGTGGAGAGATGACGATTGGACTTCGATACCATCACGATAGCTCCGCGGAATTAGATTGCGATGAAGTTAATTGCGAACCATTGCGGATAGTTTGCTCAGCCGACCACAAACTGGCGTGGAAAAAGTTACGCTCGATACGTAAGCTTGCTGCAGAACGGTGGCTTGCATTCCCAGAGGCCGTCAAGGTGCCCGAAACATCTGCCAATAATATCTTTGCGCAATTTCAGGTGTTAGGTATCAGTAACATCAGCTGGACGCCCGTCGACAGCCTGACCGCTCAAAAACGTCTGGCCGAAGCGGGTTACGGACTGGCAGTACTACCAATAAGCGCTATCGAAGACGAAATTTCAACGGGGCAACTCGCCACAATCAACGTAGTCAGCTTACAGCTTGCGAATCCAATATGCGTTGTTTCCCGCCGTGGTGGATACCTTAGTTCCGCCGCAAAATCGCTAATCGACATGCTTAAATCTACGGAGAAGCTAAAAGCCAGCTGAACATTAGAATCCTTAGCCAGCTATTCCACCAATCGTAAGTATTCGCTCCGCTTTTAGCCCAATATTAACTTCACGCGTTATCATTGCCAATTGCGACAACATAGCGCGACAGAGTTTTCTTCAGCCCTGCCATGTTCACCAGTTTTTCCAAAAAATCATTCATTCCCGACAGCAGACATTTTTCCTTATCGGCATCCATTAAATTCGCCGTCACAGCGATAATCGGAATTCTTTTGAACTGTGCACTACCCTGGCGAATAGCTTCCGTACAGGAAAAACCATCCATTTCCAGCATTTGCAAATCCATCAAAACAAGTGACGACTCCTGTTCCGCCAAGATATCCAACGCCTCTATACCATTGCTTGCAATAATACACTGGTAACCCAGCGCCTCTAACAATTTTGCCATAACCCTCTGATTAACCGCATTGTCTTCAACAATCAAAATCGGCAGTTGTGCTGATGCTAAGGGATGTACTTGCTTAACAGTGGGCGCACTCGCAATTTTTACCGGAACTCCCACGATAAAAATACTGCCCTGCCCAGTTTTTGAAGTCAGCGACATACCACCAGCTAACGCGGACACAAGTTTGTGGCAAATTGAAAGTCCAATACCTAATCCCCCGTATCGTCGCTGAAACCCTCCTTCGGATTGAGTAAAGTCCTGAAAAATTTTCGATTGGTCTTCGGCATTTATGCCTATCCCAGTATCCTCAATAGAACACAAATAATAGGGTCACAAATAATAGGGTCAAGTCTTGAATCGTGAGTTTCTTCGAAGGATTTATTTTTTGTTGAAAATTCTTTAGTCTTTAAGCCAAATAATCTAAATAGTATCAAGGATGAGACTATGGCTAGACCACTACGAATAGAGTTTTCCGGTGCGTTATATCACGTCACTTCAAGAGGTGATGGGCGTGAAGACATATTTATTGA
>CAJVZD010000090.1 GCA_913019905.1 uncultured Cellvibrionales bacterium | reverse complement strand
AGAATTCTCAGGCCTGTCGTGCATCTTGGCTCGAATGGGATTAAGGTCAACATAAGCCATGCACGTGAGTAGCGCTTCTTCGCTGAATAACGGGTCGGAGCGATAGCGGGCTTCCCAAAAGTGACCAGTGCAGTTGTCTTCCTTGTTGGCTTGGCGGGCAATAGGTTCATTAAGGCATTTCATAAACCATCCGAGATCGCACAGGCGTTCGCGGTATTGCTGGGTCAATTTTGTCAGTATAACTTGTTCAGCCTGGTCTAATCGCGAGCCGCTGCGCTGCTTCTGAATCAGAAAAGGTCCTTTAAAAATACTCGTCCAGCGCGCTAACACTTCGTTATCGTCCCAGGATAGTTGCTCTTCAGGAACTAGCTTCACGACCAGGTGAAAGTGATTGGACATCACTGCATAGCTGCAAATATCGATGGCAAAGAGGGAGGAGAGAATGCGGATACGGTCTTCAATCCACTGCCGGCGATGATTGTAGTCTTTACCGGAAACGACGTCTTTCCCACAGAGAAATCCACGTCGAACGCAGCGGGAAACAATATGGTAGTAGGGTGTTTCTTCAACAGCAATCTGCTGTTTTCTTGGTCGGGTCATCGGAAAATCCTTTTCGCGAATGATGTGTGACGGTGAGATTAAATAGGTGCTGGTAGACTGTCAATGGTTTTGTGCCTGTCCCGGTTTACGATGCTGGTAGACTGTCAATGGTTTTGTGCCCAATGGTTTTGTGCCTGTCCCGGTTTACGCCTGTTTACGCGATGGTTTTGTGCCTGTCCCGGTTTACGTGCGTTTTGTGCCTGTCCCGGTTTACGGTCAGTAACGCTTGCAGGGAGCAGGATAGGGAAGCCGGCGGGATCGCAAAGATGATCCGGCTTATCCCAGGACCAAATTTCCGGAAGTCAATTGGTCTTCCGATGGGATTACTTTCCCGTAGATGCATAAAAGCCCCATAAATCCATAATCTACAGAACTTCTTCGATAACTATGGCTCCGGACGTTGGGATCGAACCAACAAATAAACCAAGCTAAACCGCTTCGCCCATAGCACCAGTTCCGAAAGAAATTATCGTAGCAAAGGAAATTTTTGCTTTCTGATTTGGCGATATTTCTTCTGTTTGCGTTGACATTAATTATTGCCTTCTAGCATTGAGTTATCCGCAATGTTAAGAAAGGGACAATAAAAATTGTTGTCTTTACTGCTATGGAAGCGTGCCTCACTACTAATGATTGACTGATTGCACAATAGCTAATATTATAAGCATTATATAATAATGGCATTCCTTTTAGTATGTGAGAGTGTTTTTGGCTATAGCCCCATTTAATGCGCCTCGAAAATCGTTGCTTGGATTAGAATCGAGCAGAGATTTGAAATAGAAGCGCGTGAAATGATGGCGGTGATTTAATGGCATCACAAGAGACAAAGTTGAAAGTTTTAGAATTTAGGCCATGACGACCTGAGGTTGAGACATATGTTGTATTACTTTCTTTTATTGCTATTACCTACTCTTGCAATGGCAGGAGAGTCGATTGCTTTACCAGACAAAAGTAATGATACACCGCTCACGTTATCACAGCCTTTGACGCAGAGCGCTAAGGGTTTTTCCCCTTGGCAATATACAGTGGGAGACTTCAAAGTCTCCTTACAGGGCAATGATACAAACAATGCCCGATTGGCAATCTACAGTTCTGCGAAAACAGCGGATGTACACTGGCAAAGTCTTCCAGGTAAATCGTTTATTTTGGCGGCCGATGCACAGGTTACGGCGACGAGTGTCGGAGGCTCTTTTAACGTTACTGAGAGCACTCGCTCGGCTTGCTTAGGGCACAGTATTGACAGTGTCACTCAAGTGGATGATAGCAAATCAAAAAATACACTGACCATTAGCGGTGTTTTAAATTGTTCTGCATTGGGAGACGTCCATTTTTCATTGAACATAGCCGCCGTTACTGCCGGGGAACTACAATTCGATCTTCGTGTTGATCATCCATCTGTCGGGCGTACAGGTTTGCTTTTTGAATCCAACGCGAAGGAAAGAGTATTTGGTTTTGGTGAGCAATTTAGTGCTTTTGATTTCAAAGGTAAACGCGTACCGATTATCGTAGAGGAGCAAGGTTTATCTCGAGGAGCTCAGCCCTTAACTCGGCGCCTTGATGCAATCTATGAAGGCATAGCGGGTGAATGGCATTCAACATACGCGCCGATCCCTCATTTTATAACGACCGAATTACGTTCCATGGCGCTCGAAAACACAGAGTTTTCAACTATCGATCTTCGAAGTGATAATCAAATTGCCATGGAGGTTTATTCCAATCATTTGCTGGCGCGTTTATTCGTTGGTGAAACGCCGCTAGATATAATTGAACGGTACACTCGTTTTTCTGGTCGTATGAAACCATTGCCAGCATGGTCTACAAAGGGGGCTATCGTAGGTATACAAGGTGGCACTGAAACAACGTTGACAGCCGTGACCGCACTGCAAAACGAAGGTGCTAGTCTGTCTGCTGTTTGGTTGCAAGATTGGGAAGGTCAGCGCAGAGGTCCGACAGGCGGGTCGCGCCTTTGGTGGAACTGGGAGCTGGACAAAAATCATTACCCAAACTGGGGAGGCATGGTTAAAACGTTAGAGGCAGATGATGTTCGCGTTCTTGGTTACATTAATCCGTATCTCATTGATATCGCTGCAACGGGTAGAGAGTTCAGGCGCAACCTGTACAAGGAGGCTTTAGATCAAGATTTTTTATTAAAAAAGAGCGATGGTTCTTTAATAACATTGAATCAAGGTTCCTTTACCGCCTATATTGTTGATATCAGTAATCAGTCTGCTAAAAAATGGCTGAAAGAGATTATTAAAACTGAGATGCTGGGTGTTGGTCTATCTGGTTGGATGGCAGATTTTGGCGAGGCGTTGCCGTGGGATGCTCAATTAGCTTCTGGGGAAGATGCAGCCGTTGTTCATAACCAATATCCCGAAACTTGGGCTGCGTTGAATCGTGAAGTTTTAGACGAAGCAGGTGTTGGTGATGACGTGGTATTTTTTATGCGAGCCGCTTTTACCAAAAGCCCCGCCTACTCCAGTTTGTTTTGGGCCGGAGACCAGACCACCAATTGGGACAACTTTGATGGCATCAAAACGTCAGTCACCGCTCTATTAACCAGTGGTCTTTCAGGCTTTTCTTTCAATCACAGTGATGTCGGTGGATATGCATCGATTAAAGACCCTGCTGAAGTGAGAGTGAGAAGAACCAAAGAATTACTGTCGCGCTGGATTGAACTGGGGGCATTTCAGGTTATTTTCCGTACCCATGAAGGCACTATGCCAGATTGGAGTCATCAATTTGATTCAGACCAGGAAACCCTTGAACATTTTGCGCGTTTCTCCAAAATTTATAATGCCTGGAATGATTATCGTCAGGTGCTGGTTGCTGAGGCTGCAGATAAAGGCTGGCCCGTTGTAAGGCACCCTTTTCTGCATTACCCGCAAGAACAGTCATTTTGGTCACTGTCCTATCAGCAATACCTAATTGGCAGTGAAATGTGGTTTGCGCCCGTTTTAGATCCTGGTGTTAACGAGGTTTCCATACACTTGCCGTCAGGTACCTGGGTTCATGCGTTTACGGGTGAGAGTTACGTGAGTAAAAGTGCCGAAGTCGCTATAAGGGTTCCTGCGCCTATCGGTACTCCGGCGGTATTATATCGTCAAGGTTCCGTCGTCGGTAAACAATTCAGACAGAACCTTATTGCAAACAATGTAATAGAAGTGCACTAAACAATTGGGATGCTAAATGGTTTGGCTCGAAACCAGAAAGTCTGTTTTGTACTAAATTATACTGAGTTTTATATTGATGTGCTGTGTTTTAAGCCATTGATAGTTAGTGTTAGAAGTGAATGTGTCTGCGGTTAATGAAATTAGCATATTGAAAAGGTGAGAAAAAAATGTCAAAAATTAAAAATGTACGAACTTTTTCCATACAGACCGAGCCACCGCACATGGGTGGTAAATTCTGGTATTTTGTCAAGCTGGAAACAGAGGACGGCATAGAAGGCTGGGGCGAAACGGCTATTCTCGGCTCGCTCACTGGTTTGCACCGCGGCTACGAAGAAATGGTCAAGAATATTTTTGATGCTTACTTAAAAGGCCAAGACGCGTTAGATCGGGAGTACTTATACCACAAGCTGTATTCCGGCTTGACCATGCAGCATCCTGACTACGTCATGCTGGGGATTATCAGCGCCTTTGATACGGCGCTTTGGGATATATGCGGAAAACATTTTAAAACGCCAGTGTATAACCTTCTTGGCGGCAAAATGCGCGACCGCATCAGAACCTACACCTATATATATGATCGTAACGATAGCAGTCTTGCTGCCACCGCTAGAGCGTGGGTCTCGGATCCGGAGCGGGTAGCGGAACTGGCTGTAGAGTTGGTCGACGAGGGTTTTACCGGATTGAAGTTTGATCCACTTATACAGGCAAAGAATGATCGAAAAATTTCTAAGCCTTGGGATTTACCACAGCGAGAGTTGGCACATGCCGAACGAGCTGTGGGCGCTATTCGCGATGCCGTTGGCGAGCGTGCAGATATTTTAATCGGCACACATGGGCAAATTACGCCCGCAGCTGCCATTAGGCTGGCGGCACGATTAGAAAAGTACGATCCGCTATGGTTGGAAGAGCCCTGCCCACCAGAAAACTACAAGGAAATGGGACGAATTGCCCGGGCAACTACCATTCCCATTTCTACCGGAGAGCGTCTAGTGACGCCCTATGAATTTCAAATGCTTTTTGCCGAGGGTGCCTGTGCTGTTGCGCAGCCTGATTTGGGCAGTGCCGGTGGTATCACCGCAACTAAGAAAATTGCCACCCTTGCCGAAGCCAATTATGTGCTGATGGCGCCACACGTGTGGGGCGGTCCGGTAATCACTGCGGCGGCCATTCAAATCGACGCCAATATCCCCAACTTTTTGATTCAGGAGAGTATTGGCAAATCAGATGAGTTCTTTGATGAAATTATCAAGGAGCCTTTTATTTGGGAAAAAGGTGAGTTTGTGGTTACCGATCGCCCGGGCATTGGCATTGAGTTGGACGAAAACAGTCTGGAAAAATACCGTATCAAAACCTAAACGTCCCAGTTAGACGTTTTAAGTTGCTGAGTATGAAACGACTGAGTTTAAAACAGTTGGGTATAAAGCAACAGGGTATGAAATAACTGAATAGGCTGCGTGAGTTAGAGGAGAAATCAATGGATAAAGTCGATGTGTTAATTATTGGCGCCGGTGCGTCTGCCGCAGCATTTGCCTGGAGCCTGGCAGATACAAAAATGCATATTGTGTGTCTGGAGCAGGGTGACTGGGTGGATCATCAGAACTATCCTGCTAATGGCAAAAACTGGGCGACTAGGCCTGATTTTGGCAGTGATCCTAATACCCGCAATGCGCCAGCTGACTATCCGATCAACTGCGAAGACTCTGATATCGGTGCGGCGAATTTCAACGGCGTTGGCGGCGGTACCATTTTATATGCCGGACATTTCCCACGTTTTCACCCGTCGGACTTTAAAGTGAAAACCCTCGATGGCGTCGCTGATGATTGGCCCATTAGTTATGAAACATTAGAGCCTTATTACGAGATCAATGATCGAATGATGGGTGTGTCTGGTCTAGCCGGAGATCCCGCATATCCGCCCAAGCAGCCGGTTATGCCTCCGCTGCCTTTGGGTAAGTCCAGCGCGGCACTCGCAGGTGGTTTCAACAATTTGGGCTGGCACTGGTGGCCCACCGATTGCGCTATTAATACAGAGACCTACGAAGGGCGTGACAAATGTATTAACGTCGGGACCTGTGGTAACGGTTGTGCTCAGGGAGCAAAAGCCAGTGTCGACATTACCTATTGGCCGCTGGCAATACGTGCAGGGGTCGAGCTGCGAACTCAATGCCGAGTCCGTGAAATAACGGTGGGCCCCGATGGCCAGGCAACAGGCGCCACTTATTTTGATGCCGATGGAAAAGAGCAGCATATTGAAGCTAGCATGGTGGTCGTTGCCAGCAACGGCATAGGAACTCCGCGACTGTTGCTTAACTCGGCGTCAGATCAGTTTCCAGACGGATTGGCCAACTCCAGTGGTCTGGTTGGCAAGAACCTGATGTTTCATCCTTACGCTGCTGTCGATGGGGTGTTCGAACAGGAATTGGATGGTGGTAAAGGCCCTCATAAGGGCATTAACTGTCACGAATTTTATGAGACTGACTCGTCTAGAAACTTTGTCCGAGGGTTCTCTTTTGAAATGAATCGGGGTTATGGCACCATAAACTCTGCCTTGATTGGTATGGCGACAGGCGATATACCGTGGGGTGAAGGACATCACAGTGCTTTTAGTAAAATTTCGGACCATGTGACCAGTCTTGTGGCGGTATGTGAAGATTTGCCAGAGCTTCACAACGAAGTGGTACTGGACCCTAACTTGTGTGACTCCGACGGTATTCCCGCAGCTAAAGTCAATTATCGCTTGAGTGAAAATAGCAAACAGATGATGCAGTTTTCCATAGATCGGGCTAAGGAAGTTTTTAAAGCTGCGGGCGCAACCAGTATTCTAAGAGAGCTATCGCCGCTACCGGGCGGGGGCTGGCATAACATGGGCACAGCACGAATGGGAACAGATCCCGCAACATCGGTGGTTAACGAGTGGGGGCGAAGTCACGATGTAAAAAACCTGTTTATAATCGATGGCAGTATCTTTGTGACCGCGGCAGGCGTGAACCCTACTTCTACCATACAGGCTTTGGCGCTCTATATTGCCTCTTCGATTAAGGACCGGCTTGCCGATGGCAGCCTGTTTGATTGAATCAAACAATAAAATAGTTAGAGGTCTAATAATATGGCAATTTTACATTCATATACCCAACAGGAAAAACAGCTGCTTAGAAGGCTTGCAGGCTCCATCATAGGAGCCAGTGAATCCCTTGATCTTCCCGGCGCAGATGAAGAGGATATTTTTGCTGAGATACTTAGGCGCGTGGAACGCAAAGCTGCGCTGCGCCAGGGCATGGCAGACTTTTTTACGGAATTTGGTGGTATTGATGCGGTTGCAAACTTGATTGATGTTGATTTTCAGGCATTGATGGAAGTTGTGCAAAAAAAGCAGCATGTGTTTCTCGCTACAGTGGTGATTCTGGTAACTCAGAGTTATTACCAAAATGCGCAGGTTCTGCGAGCTCTAAATAAGCATGACGGCCCGCCATTTCCTCGGGGGAATGATTTGGAGCAGGGCGATTGGTCGTTGTTGGATCCGGTTAAAAGTAAGGCGCCTATGTTTAGAGAGTGTTAGTTTAGAGAATGCTAGCTTAGGGGTGTTATTGACATGAATCGTTACACGAATGGTTAATTCTTCTGATGCCCCTGGACGATTTAACGCAAACAGTCTGATAAGTTGTGTCCTGCAGTGCCTCGACATTTGCTACTATCGGGCAAGCGGCGTCTGCTATAAACGGTATTGCAACACATGCCGGCGCTTTAGCGTTGTGCTCACGTTGGCGCAACGACAAAAGTCGGAAGAGGACGATTATCATTGTCGACAGGATGAATAACGATAAGTGGCTAATTGCAGCCGGTGGTCTATAGTAAATTTCGGGGTAGTAGCCACGACTGGTGCTCGCCCTGCCTATACCCCGAAACACCAAGAAGAGGCCCCACTATGAAGTATTTGATGGAACACGAACTCGCCTTCGACGCCAACTGCATCGGCTTCCCCAGCATTCAGGGTTGCCACGCGATCGTCTATCAGAACGCGACTGGCTTATACGGCTTCCACGTGGCCGGCGGCAGCGGCGAAGCGAAGTGGCCCCATAATGCGCGGCTTTTCGCGCAATTCGTGCTCAAACACGATAAGCTTGCCAACTCGCCGAGCCGGCTCTATGGCGTCACCTTCGTCGGCACCAACCAGCGTGGATACAGTCTGCCAGCGCAGGACAACTGGAAGCGCGAGTTGGTCGAGTTCGCCACCAAACTGACCTACAGTGGCAAGATCAGCGGCTACGACCTCGACAATACGTTGGACGGAACCCAGGACTCCTCCTATGTTGAGTTTCGCAGGGCGGGCAACAAGTGCGATCTCCACATCGCGAAGTGGACAGGTCCGCTCAAACCACCGCGGGCCGCTAACACGGCGAACACTGACCATATGGGCCGCGAAGGAACCATGGACAACCCACGGCTCACCAACCTGGCTAACGTTGTGACGGGGATCGGTCCTCACCCGCTGACCCATGTACACAAGAAGAAGCTGCGCTAGACGGGGTTGCGAACGGTGTAGTTCCGGGCGATCCAATCTCGGTGGGCTAAGGGGTTACCGTATTCACAAGGTATAGGTTGGAGTAGTCACGAGTGGGGCATGAGGGTTCTAATGTAAAGAACCATCCCCACCATCCCCACCATCCCCACCATCCCCACCATCTTCAGTGCTGAGAATTTGCTTTTTCACCCGTTTACTGACAATTTGAAGGTTCTTTAATTTGGATGGTGAATTGTCATAAATACGATTGCTTTAGGCATTGATATTGCGGAGAGAATCTTTCAACTGCATGGCGTTGATGCGGTGGGTGCCACTGTGTAGCGACAGTACCAAACGTCCAAAATTGCCAACACCTCAGCACACGCCACCGTACCCATATCCCCAAAAATCACCGCGCAGAGCACACGCGGTCAATCTGGATCAGAGCCGCAGGGGGCTTGCAGTGGAAATTGAGGGTTAATTACACTCACAAATGAAAAAGAGATAGAATCCGTCGGATGTGAAAGAAAGAAACCAAACAATGATATAAAAGCAAGAGGTGAATGATGAGAATCGCAACGTTGATGAGCTATGCCGCCGGGTTTAAGACGGCAACGGACGAAATTGTTGAGCTGGAAAAGGCTGGACTAGATGTAGCTTTTGTACCGGAAGCCTACAGTTTTGACGCGCCAACAGCCATGGGTTATTTGGCCGCAAAAACTAACACCGTCACTATTGCTTCTGGAATTATCCCCATTTATACCCGTACCCCAACATTGCTAGCAATGACCGCTGCCGGATTGGATGACTTATCAGATGGCCGGGCCATGCTTGGTATCGGTGCGGGTGGCCCTCAGGTAATGGAAGGGTTCCACGGAGTTCCTTTTAATGCACCTACTGCCCGGTTAAGAGAAATTATAGAGATTTGCCGAAAGGTTTGGAAGCGAGAAGAAAAGCTGGTTCATGACGGTAAAGCCTATCAAATACCCTTAAGGCAAGATAAAGGCACCGGCCTCGGTGTTCCCCTCAAGTTAATTAATCACCCCGTTAGAAACGATATTCCGATAACAATAGCATCACTGGGCCAAAAAAGCGTTGAGCTTACGGCGGAGGCTGCCGATGGTTGGTTGCCTGTATTTTATCTTCCATCGCAGGCAAAAAATATTTGGGGTGATGCGCTAGCTAGAGGTAAGGCTAAAAGAGATCCAAATCGTGCGCCCTTGGAAATTTTCTCAGGTGGCGCCGTTGGTATTGGTGAGGGCCTCGAGCATTTACGTGATATGGGACGGCCACAAACTGCCCTGTACGTGGGGGGAATGGGTGCCCGTGGTAAGAATTTTTACAACGATATCTTCAGCAAGGCCGGTTATCAAAAGGAGGCAGCTGAAATTCAAGATTTATACCTAAGTGGTAAAAAAGAACAAGCGGAGGCGGCGATTCCAAAGAGCTTTCTCGATCAAACTTCATTGATTGGCCCCGAGGGGTTTCTTCGCGATCAGTTGGCAGAGTTGAAAGAGTCGGGAGTCACTTCACTTAACGTCGGGTTCGTGGGTGCGACCCGTGCAGATCGTGTCAGTCAATGTGAACAATTGCGCAATATAGTCGACACACTATAAAGCGCTCATTGAAGTAAATGTTTCGGGTTAAATTTAGGCTTTATTTGGGATTATGTTAACCAGGCCGATGTTGATCGGAAGATCTTCATCGGCCAAGCTCTTACGTTCGTTAAATATGCCTGAAACTATTCATGGTTCCTGAAGTTTATTTTCGTCTGCAGTTTGATCGACGGCCGATTTTAGATCCATCGGATATCGTCGCCGGTATTTATCTAGGCGGTCATAGGCAAGCTCACGGGCGGTAGGTGTGGCTGAATGTATGATCGAAGACGAGATTGCGTTTTAACAGTTAGATACTAAAAACTCTAACGATAAATTTATATGAGGATGAAATCGTGTACCAAATTATCGCTATTGTTTTAGTCATTGCAGGATTGAGCGGCTGCGGGTCCAAATTGGAAGCGCCTAGTGAGCTTGTGCCAGTCGCCATTGAAGCAACCGCTGCCGAAAGCATCTCCGAATCTCAGCAGCTCAAGTTGTGGCTAAATGAGCGCAATGAAGAATTGTTGCAAATGTCGCCTATACGCATGGCGGGCTTGGGTCGGAAAGACAAATATAACCAGATAGACGATTACAGCGAGGCTGCGGAACAAAAGCAATTGCTGTGGCGGGAAAAAACGGTCGAAGACCTACAAGCTAATATTAAATACGATGCACTCACCCGTGACGCAAAAATCTCATACGACGTTTGGGTCTACCAATATGAAACAGCAACAAAAATGGCGCCGTATCGCAGACATCGTTATCTCTTTAATCAGATGAGAGATGCGCATTCATCGCTGCCGAATTTCCTTATTAATAGTCATACGGTGAAAAACGAGACGGAAATGCGAGCGTAGATCACTCGAATTGAAGGCATATCGCGTGGTATTGATCAGTTGCTACACAGAGCAAGGATAGGTGCGGCGCAGGGTGTACGTGCGCCTCGTTTTGCCTACGATATTGTCTCCCAACAGTCCTCTGCATAATCACTGGAGCGCCCTTTGATTTAAGCACCGCTAAGGATTCGCCGCTATGGGCAGACGCAAAGGCAAAGATCGCCAGCCTGTTTAACGAGGGAGAAATTGATCAAGCTACAGAGCGTGAATTGTTAAGTGATGTTGAAAAAGCCTTGCTAGAAAAATTCGAGCGCTCCTATAAGCATTTAATAGCCTGGCTAAAACAGGATTACCAAAATACAAATCTTCTAACTAGTGCCCATCCAGAAATGGGTGTTTTCAACGATGTCATTGCGAGCGAAGCGCGGCAATCTCCCGCAGCCCGCGCCAATGCTGGATGAGATTGCCGCGCTAACGCTCGCAATGACTGAGCTTGTTAGTTTATGGATAGGCACTAACTAGAGGCGTTGCCGCGCTAGACGACGGCGATAGTTATTATCAGGCTACGCGATGGAATGCTACCACGACTAATTTTAGCGCCGACGAAATTCATCAGTTGGGTTTAAGTGAAGTGGCGAGGATAAAACGGGAAATTAAAGTCATCAAAGACCGCGTGGGTTTCGAGGGCTCCCTGCAAGAATTCTTCACCTACACCAAAACAGATGAGCGTTTTTATTACCCTAATACCGAAGAGGGGAGACAAAATTACCTAAACGCAGCTTCAGGTTATATTGATGATTTGCACCAGGGCATACCAGATTATTTTGGTCTATTGCCCCGTGCGAAACTCGAAGTAAGGCGAGTTGAAGCTTTTCGTGAGCAAGACGGTGGTGCAGCGCACTATAGAACGGGTTCCCAGGACGGTTCTCGCCCCGGTGTCTATTATGCGCATCTTTCCGATATGGCGCAGCTAGCGAGCCACAAAATGGAATCAACCTCATATCACGAAGGTATTCCCGGTCACCCTATGCAGCTATCTATTCAACGGGAATTAACGGGAATTAACGGGAATTAACGGGAATTAACGGGAATTAACGGGAATTAACGGGAGTACCAGAGTTTCGTAAAACAGCTTTTTTTAATGCTTATGTAGAAGGTTGGGCACTGTATTCTGAATTGTTGGCAAAAGAAATGGGCGCTTTTGAAGATCCCTACAAAGATTTTGGCCGGCTGGGCTCAGAAATTTTTCGTGCTATACGTCTTGTAGTTGATACTGGCATCCACGCGAAAGCATGGAGTGAAGAGCAATTTAACACTTACGTTAGAGAAAACTCTTCTTTACCCGGCGGAAAAATAGCTTCGGAAATACGCCGCTATTACGTGATGCCAGGTCAGGCGACAAGCTACAAAATTGGCATGTTGAAAATTCTGGAGCTGCAAGAAAAGGCCCGCGTAGAACTCGGCGATAAATTTGATATACGAGCGTTCCACGATACTGTATTGGGTGGTGGGGCCTTGCCACTTTCTATCTTGGAACGGGTTGTCGACAATTGGATTGCTAGCCAAAAAGATTGAGTTGCAACTGTGTGGACTGAGCACACTTATTTATAGGCGACAATAGTGTCGATCAATATGAAATTGCACGTCACCCAATGTTGATTGTTAACAAGGCTGCGGGTTGCTCGCATTGAAATAGCTTTTTTGGCTATGATTGTTCATCCTGCAGTTCCGGCGACGGATAAGCGATTGCCAGTAGCCTGTGTTCTAGAGTATGTTGAGGGTGAACGGGCCGTTTATCCTGTTTATACAGCATCATTGAAAAGCTTGTTGTGCTTTCGGTCGAAAAAAAACAATGGAGAACTTATGTCTCGTATCAAGTTATTGGAAGATCACGAGCTTTCAGAAAACGCCCTGAAGTCAGCCAAAGCCGTTGAAGCTAGTGGTGGTGACACGTCAACCCTACGAGGTCTCGCAAACAGGCAAGATATGTTCGACGCATACTTTCAGTTTTATATGCCAGCAAGAGGCGGCACCACAATCAGCGACCAGTTGATCGAACTGGTGAGACTGCGTATCGCAAGACACAACGATTGCTTCACCTGACTAAACGCACGGCTCCTGCAGGTTGCAGGACACGACCTTACTGAAGACAAAATTGCACAGCTCGATTTAGACAAAACCTTGTTTCACTTCTCTGCAAGCGAACAACTCGCACTCGAATACGCCGACCGTATGGCGACCGATCATCATAATATGGATGACGATTTCTTTGATCGATTAAAGACTCACTTTGATGATGCACAAGTGCTGGAACTTGGCATGATGATTGGGCAGTTTATTGGCTTTGGTAGACTACTCATGGTGTTGGACCTGGAGTCTAAGTTCTGTGCCATCGAAAGTTAAGGCATAGTGAGCGTCAATTCTCTTGGGCGGAGACTGATAGGTATCCTTTTGTAATTTATCCAGGCCTGTTCTGTCCTTGAGTTGGATTTAACTATATCGGGACTCGGTAACGGCATCAGTATCGCCTGACTTAACCTGCTCAACGGATGATTTAAGGTCTGACAGATAAATGTCGGTCACCGACGCGTGGAAGGGAGACAGCATCAGGTGCAGCGCCTTGGGCTCGGATGTTAAGCTGGTGAACCAACCGCGCTTGAACATTTGTTTGTATATAGCAAAGACATTCAGTGAATCATGACTGAAAGCAACGATACCAAGCTGCGGCTCGCCCAGTATGTTGAAGCCAAGTGCCTTAACACCCGCCTCAATGGTTTCGCGCGCATCGGTGACCAGTTTGTGTTTTTCCCGATAACCTTTAATGCCGAGAAAATTCATTACTGCCCAGGCAGCAGATATCGCACCTCCCGGTCGAGTCCCTGCCAGCGTTGGCGTAACCATGCGCCCGCCGGGCCAATCGTCGCAATCAAACACCATATACTGTTTTAGGACTTTATTTCTAAAGAGCACAGTGGATGCGCCTTTAGCGCAATATCCGTATTTATGGAGATCCGCCGACATCGAGCTTACACCAGGCACGCTAAAGTCAAAATCGGGTATGTCAGCACCATTCATTCTGACAAAAGGGGCTATGTATCCACCTACACAGGCATCAACATGTAACCAGACTTCTTTTTCTTCGGCTACCTTACCCAGTTCAGAAATGGGATCAATCAATCCATAGGGGAAGTTGGGAGCACTACCAACCAGCATGATGGTGTTGTTGTCAATGGCATCAGACATGGCGACTACATCTGCAGACAGGTCGCTTTTGACAGCAATCTTGCGCAGTTCGAGGTCCATCATCATGGCCGCTTTATCAAAAGCGGGATGGGCAGAATAAGGCAATACAATATTTGCTTTGCCGGTCAGGTTTTTTTCAGACCGGGCATAATCCCTAGCGGTTTTAACGGCCATGGTTATGGAATCCGTGCCTCCGGAGGTGATCGACCCGCCAGCGTCTGTAGAGCCATGCAGTAGAGACAAGGCCATGGCGATCACTTCGTCTTCCATTTCTTTTAGAGAGGGAAAAGCGGCAGGTCCCAACCCGTTTTCAGACATATACATGGTGTAGGCTTCTTTTTGTACCTGGGCGACATCCTCACCAGCATTAAAGACATAAACTGCCGTCTTGCCTTCTCGCCACTTCGCATCGTTTTGACCCCGAGATAACATTTCTGTTTTGAGTTTTGGCCAGTCAGATCCTTCTGCTGGCATGACGTTAGTTGTTGTTGGCTTGTTTTCTTCTGTCATTATTTATCAACCAAAAATATGATGTGCAGGAATAGTAACCCATAAAGGTGTGGATACGTGAACATTCAGCTTGGTTTTTTAAACGTGATAGTTAGATACTCAGGCTGTTTACCTCTAAGAGGGCATCGCTTCAACCTCGGCCATCGTGACGTAGAAGAGCGCTTGCTGAACGTGCGCCCCCTCCGAGCAATCACGCCGTGTCCATCCCCACGGCCCCAAAAGTCCCCGCAGAGCACACATAGTCAATCTGGAAGACTCTCGATCAGTTACCCTTCTAGGGAACAGGCGAGGTGAGCCAGGTGGAGAGTTGGCGATCAAGCAGACGTGCCCCAGCTTGCGCCACGACCAAATTACCGGCAGTCAATTGGTCTTCCCTAGGATTATTTCCTCTCAGGCACAAAAAATGCCCCGCAAAACCATGATCTACAGGGCTTTCTCGATAAATATGGCTCCGGGTGTTGGATCGAAGCAGCGACCCATTGATTAGCAGTTAATTGGTCTACGTTTTTACGTTAGAGTAAGTTTAAGAAACCTAACATTCTTGTCCTGTGAATGGTCGTCACCTTTCCGATGGCGGTTTTGTCCGGGCAGAGCAGTCGCATGAGGCAGGAAAACTAAGAGAGCGGGTTACGCGCAAATTCAATTCTGTTAGGCGGGCGCAGCGATTTCTGAATGCCCATGCAGCTGTCTACAAATAAATTCAACTTGAGGCGGCACTTTGTAGAAGCGAAACACTAACGAAATCTTAGGACGAGTGCGCTTTCAGAATGGAGTAGGGAAGTGACTTGTCGTCTGAGGCTCATATTTTTAGGCCTCCAAAAGCCAACTTATCGATTCCTTTCTATTAACCCTCGTTTCGCAAATAAAGCGGCCAGAGCTTAAGCGCTAAAACTCTTTTGATACTTTAATCATATAAGAACGCCCCGAGTTCTGCATGCGGGTATTTGTGGTAAAGAACGGATCGCCGGGATAGCTGGGGACAAAGACATCTTCATCCAATAAGTTATCAGCGTAAGCCTCAATTCCCCAACCGGAAAACGCGTTAAGGCTTATGCGCAGATTGGCAGAAAAGCGGTGGTGACTGTTGGCTTCAGGATTGCTTTCAATCAGACCAGGTGGATTTAGTAGATTATTTTCGTGATAGCTGGCGGAGTATGTATCATAGATTCCGAGCGACCATTGCTCAGCGGTGTAACCTACCCCCACTTTGACTTCGTAATCTGGCTGTAAGCTATAATCCTTAATGCCGTCACCGTCTCTATTGCGTTGATAGCTGTAATTCCCCGTGAAAAACCAGTTATCAGCATAAGTATATTTTGTTTCGAGCTCAATGCCCTTAATTGTTAATTCACCTTTATTGGTAAATCGAATGAGATTGGGTGAAACAGCATGGCGAACGATCAAGTCCTCTTGTTCGTTTCGAAATACAGTGGCTATGACTGAGAGGTTTTGTTTTTCGTAAAAAAGCTGTAAATCCCATGTGGTGACCAGCTCCGGATCAAGGCTTTCATCGCCAATAATAGATAATGCGGCAATCGAGACGTTAATTTCGCGTTCGACGACGTAAGGTGCTCGAAAAGCTTCGCCGTAGAGAAATTTTAGTCCAAATATATCGTTGAAATGATGAACAATACCGAGCCGTGGCACTAGTTTTTTGTAGCCATCTTCCGCTTTATTAAATTGTGCACCGATAATAAACTTCGTGGCTTTGAGCTGATATTCGTATTGTGCATAGTAACCTAGCAGGTATTGATGCCATGTCGGAAGAATGTCTGACTCACCGGAAAAATAATCGAACGTAGCACCCAGCACCATCTGTCCTTGACTAGAAACATCACCACTGGCAGTTACCTCTAATCTTGAGTCATTTGTTTCATAGTGCAGGAGCCTGAGCTGGCCGGGTGCTTGTGATGCAACATTGTGATCGGTTCTACCGCCGACATGGGAGAGGCTGGTTTTTAACGTCCAGTCGTTTCCAATATCGGTTTTATACGCTAGATCAATATAGTACTTTTCATTATCAATTTCGCCAGTGACGGGGGCAGAAGGTGTTCCCCGTATCGTTAGCTGCTTCGCTTTGCCCCAGTAAACGGTTCCTGAAAAATGTTGGTTGGTCGCGGTGGCGATGACGCCGGGGCTTTCACTATCTGCGTCACCAGAAAACTGATCGCCGTTGGGACTGATTAAAGAAAATGGCCAGCCATTGGTTTCATGGAAACGAAGCGCCGAAGTCCACTGCCAGTCCCCTGAATGACCTGATGAACTCGCGTTAAGGGCGCGGCTATGATCATTCCCATAACTAACACTCACTGTATGTGATTGTTCATTAGCATCATTCGTAATAATATTTACCACACCGGCAAAGGCGTTTGTTCCATATAGTACGGAGCCGGGGCCACGTGTAACTTCTAGGCGTTTCACACTGTCGAGTGGAATGGTTAGCAATATGGACTGATTCCAGATGCCTCCCGTGTAACTTTCACGATTTAAAGGGGTTCCGTTTAATAAAAACAAAACGTGGTTATTGTTAAATGAGGTCATGTCGGAGCGAATATTAGCGACGCTTCTACCGATGCCGAGAGATCCATATTCTTTGAAGCCGATTATCCTGGATAGTACTTCGCCTAAATCACTCCCGCCAAAGAGAGAAATTTCGGTATCGGAAAAGGTCGTCACAACCCCAGGAGAATCGCTTAATGATTGCAGAGTTTTTGATGGCGTGATCACGCGAACATTAAGAAGCTCTTCGAGTGACAATTCGAATAGTGAATTTTGTGCAAGTGATTCAGCGTAAGCCACATTGGTAAATATACTCGTCAATGCCAGAACGCGAGCTGCGAATAATCTTTTGCACTTTGACGGACGGAATTTGAATGAGGATAGTTCAGTAATGTGACATTCTTTTAATTTAATGATTGAAAACACAGATAGCGAATCCCTTCGTTTCTCGAAATTTTGCTTCGTGGAGCGACTAAACGTATTTATAGAATAGCATGTCTATTGTGATGTATAGACAATACGATAGTCCAATAATGAGATTATATCGAGAAAAGGTGCTGCCAGTTTGTCGATGATATTTCCAGGTACGCGACGATGAGAGTATAAAAACGACAAAAAATGGCTGGTGATCGTTAGTCCCCGCAGTGCGCATGCAGCCAATCTGGAAGACTCTCGATCAGTAATACTTGCAGGGAGCACGCAAAGAGCATGCAGGATAAGGTGTTCTCGCGGACTTGCTCAAGAGAGTCTACAGAAAAGCGGTTGTGTTCCTTCGCTACTTGTGGAGCGATCAATATTAGTAGCAGTTGCAGGGGACAGGCGAAGGCAGTTAGAAGACATACTCCAACTAACCCCACGATCGAATTACCGGCAGTCAATTGGTCATTCCCTTGAGCTTTCTTTCCCTCTGGCACAAACACGCCCCATAAATCCACGATCTACAGGGCTTCTTCGACAAATATGGCTCCGGATGTGGGGTCGAACCAACGACCCATTGATTGACAGTACGTCAAACTAGGTTTTTGCGTTAGGGTAAATTGAAGAAAAGTAACGGTTGTTACCGGCGATAGACGGAGGCCTTCCCGATGGAGACCTAGCCGGATACCTGCTTTTTCCATCAGGCCATGCGAGGCAAGCTCTTCAATGGGTTGCGGAGACCGCACGGGGAGACTCTAGAGACCTGGCATCGGAGACCCTGGGGAACTTGAATGCACGGCGGTCGACTCAGGCTGGTTTTGCGGTTTCTCGCCCCCTCGGGGATGCAAAACCGTGAAACTGAAAAACTTATCAAAATCATCGGCTTGCAGGTACAGTGTTTTCACGAGCCGCGAGGGGTTGATGGACCGGCAAGGACAGGCCCTAGCGAAAGAGAGCTCGGAACAAAGAGTGGATAGTCACTAGCGAAAGAGAGGGTCAATAAACCTGATCATGGTTGCCAATACTAATTAGTGCCCATCCAGAAATGGGTGTTTTCAACGATGTCATTGCGAGCGAACGGTTCGACGTCTCGACGCGGCAATCT
>CAJVZD010000089.1 GCA_913019905.1 uncultured Cellvibrionales bacterium | reverse complement strand
CTGTGGACAGATATCCAAAATAATCCATCCGAGCGCACTCTAGGACAACAAATTTGTGCCTTTCAGGATCGTACGGCTTTTCTTAACTCAACGGAGATACCGACACTAGTGATCAGTGGCGACTGCGACAGTGTTGTTCCTGTTGGCCTCACGCTCAAAATGTTTCATAAACTTTCCCGCAAAGTCAGGTCTTTACATGTTATGTGCGGTGTAGAACACTATCCCAACGCTGAAGTACCGGAGGAATTGAGTAGAGTCATCGATCAATTTCTAACGCGCAATTATTAATCACCATCAATCAATAGAAACCGAACTGTGGGAGCACGTGAATTGAATAACACCAACACTAAAGTGCGCTTAGCACCGGAAGACGAGTATACGCACACACCCGATTCAGCAGATAATTACAACGAAAGTATGTATTTTAATCTATTTGATCCAGAGCAGATGGTAGGCGGTTGGTTTCGAATTGGAAATCGGCCGAACGAAGGTTATGCGGAAATGACAGTTTGCCTCTATTTGCCCGATGGTAAAGTGGGGTTCGTATTTCGCCGTTCCAAAATTGCCAATAACGATAAAATGGACGCCGGTGGTCTTAGTATAGAAGTCGTTGAACCGTTCAAAGAGTTATGCGTTCGATACAATGGGACATTACTATTGTTAAACAATCCTAACGATATGTCTGAGCCCTCCACAGCATTTAAGAACAATCCAAGCGTGGAATGTAAAATTGACCTTAGCTACACGGGTGTGTCACCGATGTTCGGTGGCGAGGTGGTAAAAGAAGACGGTAGTAGCTTGGACATCGACCCGGAAAAATCCTTTGCCAAAGCGCATTATGAACAACACATGGCCGCGACCGGAGAGATCAGTGTCGGTGATAAAACCTTCACGGTGAGTGGATTTGGCTTGCGCGATAAGAGTTGGGGGCCGCGGCACTGGCAAGCCATTAACTGGTATCGCTGGCTGCCTATGAATTTCGGCAAGGATTTTGCCATGATGATTTCTATCGTTACTGATGAGGAAGGGAATGAGCGTCACGGAGGAATGGTACTAAAAGATGGGGCCTATGATCTAATTGATAGTTGTCCTATAGAAACACAATGGAACGAACTCGGTTATCAGACCCAACTCAGCGCACTGGTCAACACCAAGAACGGAAAGGTATATCGTGTGACTGGAGAAGTGATGAGTCTAATTCCTCTGCGGAACCGCCGCACGACGCCCGATGGCCGAACATTGAAAACTAGAATAACAGAGGGCATGACCCGATATCACTGTGGTGATCTGGTCGGTTATGGAATGTCAGAATACCTCGATCAAATTGACGATGAAGGAAACCCCTCCGGCCGTTTAGCGGAAACGACTTTCTAAGTAGAGCGATGAATGAACCGGACAATACCTAAAACCCCCCCCCTTTCATTCTCAACCCATATTTGGGGGAATACTTGTTATGCAGAATGATACTATTTGTGTACACGCCTTTGTTTCCGGACGGGTTCAAGGGGTTTGGTTTCGCGCTTTTACCAGACAGAAAGCCCTTGAAGAGGATGTTTGCGGTTGGGCGAACAATTTGCAAGATGGTCGCGTGGAAGTGATGTTAAGTGGCCATCAGGAAGCGATAGAGAGCGTCATGCGTGCACTGCAGGAGGGGCCGGAATTGGCGCGAGTCGATGACATTGTGCGGGAAACATTGCCGCCGCAAGATTTTGAAGGGTTTCGGTGTGGATAAAGCGATCGTCTTGGGGGGGGAGTCTCACCGGTTTTATAACAAGTCACCGTTAACTTTTTCAGTCTTAGGCTCGCATGTACGGTGCTATATCGAGAGCGCTGAACAAAGAGAAGTGATTGAGTAGTTGCAGAAAGGATAAGCGTAGATTACCTTGGAGCCGTTTTTGCGTTGATGGAAAGCGCATTGATGGTAAGTGCTCGGTTGAATCGCGCGCATATTAACTCCCCTGTGTCTGTCGGGGATAATAAAAACTAGGAGTATCTTAATGAGTAATGCTTACACTTCGCTGCTATTGGCAGCGATAATATTCACGGTTTCAGCGTGTTCTGAGCCTGCTGAAGTAAAGACAACGTCGAAACCTGTAACTAGTGACACCGTCACGTCTGCAGAGGAAATAATTTCAACTGCGATAGAAACGCCGAGCGCCGAAACGATTCATCTTACCGCTTTGGTTCTCGATGCACACGCTGACATAGAAATTCCAGGTAAACCGTCTGCCTATGTGGGTACAGACGGCTTGTCAAAGGTCGCGCCTGACAAAATGCAGACCGGTGGGGTGGATGCCGTTGTAATGTCTATCGCTGTGGGGCCCGGACCGAGAAATAAGGAAGGGTATGCTGAGGCTCGTGCAATCGCGGACGGAAAGCTCAGTGCTGTATTAGCATTAGCCGCTGACGAATCTAACAATGTGGTGATTGCTCGCTCGGCAGTAGAACTGGTTAAAGCTCATCAAGAAGGCAAGAGTGCTCTTATTCTGGGTTTTCAAAATGCAAGAATACTCGGCGAAGACGTTTCCGGTCTGGACGAGTTTTATGCTGCCGGTGCACGGGTTTTTGCCCTGACACATATGGGACACAATGACTTTGCTGACTCTTCCCGGCCTATATACATCGCCGCAAAAAGCGCCCATGAGCCAGTTGAAGAACACGGTGGATTGTCCGATCTAGGTCGCGCCGCCATTACCCGAATCAACAAGTTGGGTGGAATTGTCGATGTATCCCAGCTCTCGAAAGCGGCAACCATGCAAGTGTTGGCGATGTCGAGTGCACCGGTTATAGCGAGTCACTCGAACGTTCGTCAACTTACTAACGTCAGTCGTAATTTATCGGATGAAGAGATTGATCGTATTGGCGAGAACGGCGGTGTTATCCACGTTGCTCCATTTCGAGGTTACCTTTTTGACTCGACCGACAAAGAGCTCGATATTAAAATTCGCGCAGCACGTCGCGCAGCGGGTATCGAGGAAGATTCCTATTACCCTTTTGAATTGTATTGGGAAATTAAGGATCCGACTATCAAGAAAACGTTTCTTACTGCTGTCAGTGATATTCTTGGCCCCAGTAGCGTTGACGACGTCTTAAATCACATCGATTATATCGTCGAGCGAATTGGTGTTGATCATGTGGGGATCGGAACTGACTTTAATCACGGCAGCGGAATTGTCGGTTATAACGATGCAAGTGAGGCTCTCAACGTGACAAAAGGACTGATTGCGCGAGGTTACAGTCAACAGGACATTGAAAAAATTTGGGGCGCTAACTTTCTGCGAGTATTTAAAGAAGTAGGATCACTCGCAAATTAGTTCTTAATACTTTTGCGTTGCTGAACCGCTAGGCTACCGCAAATGCCGGATTTACGGGAAGGCCTGTTATAGAACCGTTAAATGGCTAAGGCCGTTAGCACTCTGTGAGCATTTTGTTATTGGGCCCCGCAAGGTGTTATCGGTTTTCTGGCAATGGTGAGGAATGCTTGTTACGCTGATTGATAGGTATTGTGTCTATTTAACGAGCCGTGTCTGGCGTGAGGCCGAGAAATGGCGCAGGAACGGACATCGCAGCGCATGTAAAGTCACGTACGCTGCAAGGTCGTGCTAATTGGCCAGTCTTTGTTCATCAATTCAAGTTGAACAGTTCTAGTGACTAGCTATAAAATTACCAGATCACGTTGACTTGTCCCTGAATCGCCACCGTTAGCTTAGTGGAGGGATTGCCACGGTGAAGCCGTCCGGTTTTAGTCTACACCAAACGCTTCGCGCAGCTCTCGAGCTGTACCTTTTTTACCGTAAAGAGCAGATCGATTGTCAAACTCCCTCGCTCTAGCAAGCGGTCCTACAAACACCGGATCAAAACCGGATTCCTGGATCAATTTCGACGCAATTTTTAAGGCATCATCATCGTCGGCAGCGACGGGGATAGCCATCAACTCACCTTCTCTGTGGGCTTGCGTGATAATAGATTGATAGCTAATGGAATTATACGCTCTAACTAAACGAACACCCGGGAAAAATTCTGCCGATGCAATGCCAGTGCCTTTTTTAAGAGCTTCTACGGCCATATCGCCATCTCTGCTTGGATAAGGATTGCCGCAATCAATGACAACTTTGCCTTGAATTAGGGACGACAAATCCTCACCTACTTTAGGCATGGCGTGGTAGGGCACAGCCATGAAAATGACTTCACCGAATTTTGCCGCTTCCTTTGGGTACCCTACTTTAGCTGTGGGACCCGCTTTTTTTGCGAGGTCTCCCAGTTTTTCTGGATGGCGCGACGAGAAAAAAACCTGGTGACCTGCCTGCGCCCACAAGACTCCGACCGAGCCTCCGATATATCCTGAGCCGATAATTCCAATTCTTAAGGGTTTATCTGTAGTCTTCGCGATGGTTAAGTTCGGAAGCAGTGAAGTCGTGGCAGCGACTGCAGCGGTAATCAAGGCTCCTTTGGAAAAATGTCGTCTTGATACACCTGTGGGTTTATCTTTGTTCATGGTTATTTTCTCCCGTTAATTTCCTAGAAAGAATATAACAATAGACGGTATGTTGCAGCCAAAAAGTTGTTTAGGTCGCTGTTTTCTTTATTCTTCAGTCAATTAGACGAAAGGGGTTTTCTGTAGTTGCATGGTAGTTACTGGTAGCAGGAATAGCGAGTGGCTCATTGTGAGTCCGGAAATGGCGAGTTTTTATTGATCGCAATTATATAATCCTTTTTTCAAACGTTATAGGATGACTCAAAATGACCAGTTTCGTCGTAAAAGCATTACAGAAAGAAGAATTGTCTATATTCTCCAAACTTTCTGATCGAGAGCTAGCTAACAGGAGTGCACAGTGGATTCGGGCAGATACTAACCCTGGCTATCCCTGTCGTGTATCTCTGGTTGACGCTGAGGTTGGTGAGAGGGTGCTTGCTTTTTCGTTTTGTCATCACGACGTCAATTCTCCTTACAGATCAGCCGGACCGATCTTTATTCGTGAAAAAGCTGAGACAGCGCGGCTAAAGATCAACCATATCCCAAAGATGTTACGACATCGGCTGCTCTCTATAAGAGCTTACGGTTCGGACAATATGATGATTGGTGCCGAGGTATTGGAGGGCGTCGACTTAGAAGACGGAATTGACCGCTTGTTTGAAAGTGACAAAGTCGAGTTTCTTCATATTCACAATGCAAATCCGGGCTGCTTTAACTGCGCTGTGTACCGAGCGTAATCAATTCTGTGTATAGTCAGTTTGATTCAGAGCTACGGCATCAATATGTAATATAGATAATGGTTATGCAATTAATTTGTAAATCTCGATCGTTCATTTTCGTTAGATAATCGATCTATACTTTCGGCCCAGAAGCTGTGCTCGGGTAAATTTTCTTATGGTTAGATGGCTGTGTCGGGGATAACTTACTATTTTATTTTATCGGAAAATGTCAATCAATTGGAGGCGGCAAAATGAATATAAAGCAGATTAAAGAAAGCGACATTGCCAAACTTGCTGATGTTTTTGTCTCGGTCTTCAATTCTCCGCCATGGAATGAAGAGTGGACGTACGATTGGGCTTTTGACAGGCTACAAATGATTTTTTGGTCCTATCGTTTTTACGGGTATTGGGTAGAAGTAGACCGTAAGCCGGTCGCGGCAGTATTTGCAAGATTGGGTAGTTATAAGGGGGCACTTGAGCTAGAGATAATCGAAAATTTTGTGGCCGAGTCTTACCAAAGGCGGGGAGTGGGCAGTACCTTACTGGATAGACTTAAGGAGATAGCCGTAAAAGACGGTATTGAGTGTTTTGTTCTTCAGACAGACAAAAATACGTTCGCTAGAAATCACTACATAAAGTATGGTTTTAAATCTCATGAAGAAAACCTTCTGATGTCTTATGAGTTCTAATGGTATTTCTGGTAACGAGTGGTTATAAGTTGGGAGCAGTAGGCTAAACGTTGGAAACGATTACGGTCGAATATCGGGAATGAAAATCCAGGAGAACAATTATTTGCGTCTTTGGTATCGATCTGCCACACCGACTGAGGGATATTGCACAGCTTGTTATTTTTCGCCGACCACTATCCATAGCGGGTCAGCGTCGATTGGTGAGCGATCGATAAACTCAATATTCTTGAGGCCGGCGTGGTTCAAGTAGCTGCCAACTAACCGGCATTTTTCTTCCGGAGGTAAAGCGTGGAATGCATAGATTGCTTTGCTAGGAAATAACCGGTGCGACATACTGACGATACATTTTCCGTCCGGTAGTAAACAGCGAGCGATTTCATTGAATACGTCCAGTGGTTGAATGAGGTACTGAACTGAGACTGCAATAAGAACAGCATCGAAGCTTTCGTTAGAGTAGGGTAACGATGGGTTCGTATTGAGGTTTTGAACACGACGTTCAGTCAATACCGTATTTTCTTCGAGCTCCTCGCTATTCATGCCCAGCCCGGAAACAGCACGATAATTTTGTTTCTGCGGTAAATGAGATATCCAGGAAGACATCAGGTCTAATACTGCGCCGTTCTCGGGAATCGCTTCGGCATAATACTCGGTAAGATTAACAATGGTCTCGTCATCAATATGAGTTTTAAAACGCGGTTGCAGATAGAAGTCTTCATCGGCTGATTCATCTTGACGAACAAAAAAATGTTTCGGCAATGTTACTGGCATGTTGTGCTTTTCCTACATAAAAACTAGTAATAGAGTATAGATGGAACGAGCCGGGAAAATCGACTCATTGTATTATACTTTACCTAAAAATGGATGATATCTGGCCGCTATCAATGTTCGGTCAATTCTTTACAGTAAAGTACTGTATTGATTGAACGGACTGATCTTAGACGTAGGATCTAGCAATCTTTCGCTTCAAACGGTTAAGTGAAAGATTGATTACGGAGCCGATTTCTATTGCAGCGGTTTCTGGCTAAAATTCCTGTTGGCCATAATTAGCAGAATACGCTGCAGGATTGTTTGAATTACTTACAACTGCCTCACTCCATACCAATTAGCAACATTTTTGACCCAATAAGCAATCAAATTTATCTTGCCTTGCACGCTGAAGGTTTGCTGTTTTTCGTCGAAATCGGATTGTCACTTTGTCGTCATTTGATTATTGACAGCGCAAATTTGACATCTATACTGTCGGTTATACTGTATAAAAAGGCCGTCAACTCAATGTCAGAAAAACGCTACACTCTCGAGCAAATATGTCGTTTGCTTAATATGTCACCACGCACGATACGGTATTACATACACGAGGGGTTGTTGGACCATCCTGAGGGTCAAAAGCGTGGCGCTTATTATCTAGAATTACATCTAAGGCAGTTGCAAAAGATAAAGGAGTGGCAGAGTGCTGGTTATAGCCTTGATCGGATTCGCCAACTATTGAAAGATGGTGAAACACCGGCAAATACACTGCTACCGTTAAAACCCAAGCGGGGCGATGTGCAGGTAGTTAGTCGGGTTTATATTGCTCCTGGAATTGAACTCAGTATTAATCCAGACCAAGCCCGCTTGAACCCCAAGCAGACCCGCGCTTTATATCGACAAATTGGCCATATTTTCGATCAGCTAAAATTAAGTGAAGAGCGATAGGAGAAATTGTCAAATTCTCCCGTAGGAATCAATGAGCGGCTGTTTGACTCGGAGTATGACACCACGTTAAAAATAACGGGTACTAACGAGTAGTAAACAGTGACAGTCGAATATTGTTTCAGTGTTGGGGTGCTGACAAACTGTTTCAACAGTGTGCTGGTTGACCGGGTGTCTATGACCTAGAATGAATTTAATAGATAGAATTGTCACATAGAGTCGTTTATTGAGAGAGCTAAATAGTCCTCTCCTGAATAAAATGCCCGACGTGATTAGAATTACTGCACTAAATGTTTAGCATCAGGGTTACGAATCAAAATTACAGATTGGTGATTACAATATTGACGTCAATTCCATTTGTTAAGAAACCACTCTGTTTTGAAGGGGCGTTTTTTACCAATGTCTTTTTCGCGAGGTAATCTAGATTATTGCGCTGCATACAAACTGCTTAATATGAAAGACGAATTTTCTGCACTAAAAAGCGAAAATAACTATTTGACTATAGTTAGCCAATTCGCAACCGACTTAATCGCCATCAATACAGTTGATGAAATTCTTTGGCATGTTGCACGGAAAGTTGTTGCGCAGCTTGGTTTTGACGATGTGGTCATCTATTTACTGGATCAAGAACGGGGTGTTCTTTGTCAAAAAGCCGCGTTTGGAAATAAAAACCCTGAAGCTTACGACATTTTGGAACCCATTGAAATACGATTGGGGGAGGGTGTCGTTGGAACAACCGCGGAATCAATGCAGTCTATCCTAATCGATGATACTCGTGATTATCCGGGCTATATCGTCGATGACGAAATGAGATTGTCTGAATTGTCCGTGCCTTTAGTGGTAGGCGGGAAGTTAATTGGTGTCATTGATTCCGAACATCCCTCTAAAGGCTTTTATAGTTTACAGCATCAAAGAATTCTCATCGCAATTGCCTCGATCGCTGCTACCAAAATCGTTCAGGCACAAACCCATGTTGAGCTGTTGAAGGCGATCGGTCAATTAGAACAAAACGCTCGTGTTCAGGCGGTATTGTTTGAAATATCGGAGCTGATCTTTGAAGTGAGCACTATTCAAGATTTTTATTCACGATTACACGAGTGTATATCGAAACTTACCACTACAAAAAATCTCTTCATTTCTTTAGTGAGCAATGACGGAGATTCGCTAAAGGTCTCTTATTATGTGGACGAAAATGACAAAATAAGAGAAGAACAGTTGTTGCCGCTGAGTGCGGTGATACCGACGATTACAGGCTTTGTTCTTAATGGAAAAAAACCTCGGCTTCTGTTAAAAGATGAAATAGAAGCGTTGGTCGAAGCTGAATGTTTTATTGTTAACGGTACGATTCCGAGCGCCTGGCTTGGGGTGCCTTTTGGCGAGAGTGGGCTGCGTGGAATCGTCGTGATCCAAAGTTATACGGAAGAACATATTTTCCAAGAAAGAGATAAAGAACTACTATCATACGCTGCGAAACATATTCGAAACGCCATCGAACGAATGAATAGCCAGTCGGAATTGAAATTTCTCGCCTTGCATGATCCTTTGACTAACTTGCCGAACAGATTGCTGTTCGTTGATCGGGTGGAACACGCTATATCGCTGTCGCTGCGGAATCCCGAGTCAGGGATTGCTGTTCTTTTCCTGGACTTGGATAGGTTTAAACAAGTTAACGACAGTTTTGGTCACGATGTAGGAGACAAGTTGCTGAAAGCAGTTTCATCCATCATCAGCGGATGTGTGCGAGAAACGGATACGCTATGCCGGCTTGGTGGGGACGAATTTGCCATTCTAGTTGAAAGCGTACCTGATTTTGATCGCGTCAAGGAAATCGCAGGCAATATCATTGTTGCTGTTCAAGAAACCATAAAGATCGAAAAATACTTAGTTAACGTATCAGTCAGCATAGGCGTCACTTGGTTTTTCGAAGGTTCAGTTGATGCTCAAACGTTGTTGGTTCAGGCCGATGAGGCAATGTATCAAGCCAAATTGAAAGGGCGGAACCAAGTATGCGTCTATAATATCGATACACAATCTTCATTCACGAGTACTTATAAGCTTGAATCGGAATTCCTTGAAGGGATAGAAAATCAACAGTTTAAATTACTGTTTCAGCCCATAATAGATTTGACGACAGGCCGCATGGCTGGTGCAGAGTCTCTTATTCGCTGGCACCATCCTGAACAAGGACACATATTGCCGGACATATTCCTATCGGAGCTGGATAGAGCCGGATATATGATTCAGCTCGACACGTACGTTATAACTAATTCATTAAGATACTTGATCGAATGGCAATCGATATTTCCGGATCATTTCAGATTAAATATTAATGTATCGAGCTCTGGATTTCTTTCTGAGACTGTTGTTGGTTTATTACGTGAGTTTAACGATGTACACCCTCAACTTCTAAACCGTTTGTGTATTGAAATTACCGAACAAACAATAATAGATAATGTTGTTAAAGCGACAGAAAATGTTGAAATCGTCAGAAACTTAGGCGTGCAACTCGCGCTTGACGACTTCGGTACCGGTTTTTCTTCACTCAGTTATCTCCACCAATTCAATTTTGACAAGTTGAAAGTTGACCGCTCGTTTATCAGTAGTATGAGCGCCAGTAAAGGCACAATAGTACTGGAAGCTATAATAAAGTTAGCTTTGTCCCTCGATATTAAGACGGTGGCAGAAGGAGTTGAAACTGCAGAGCAATATCTTATTCTCAAAAGCATGGAGTGTAGTGAAGCGCAAGGCTATTATCTTTCAAAGCCCTTATCAGATGTTGACATCGTAGAACTAATTATCAAAAACAAAAATTACATGCCGACCCCGATGTAAATTATTTCAATCTCAAGTGAATAATGGACGGCGATTGGGTTCTAGCTGAGCTGAGAATTGATGGGAAAATGATGTCATAAAGGTTCGTTGCCAACGATAACAAAATAACTACCGTTGTATCCTGGTTTAAACTGATATCAGTATCATTGAATTGCTTTAGCTGTCGTTTCATTTTTTCATTGGTTTATCATTAGCTTAAATTTTCGTCATATGAGCTCCCAGCATAGAAATTGGTGTTATTATTATTTTCAAAGAACGATAAAACGATAAACTAATGTTTAATAAAAAACACGGTGATCTTTGTTGTCGCTCGACTTTATAAAAACAGGCAAGATCTTGTTTTTAAAAATCGATCGAAATAGTCTCTATATGTCGACGCTGTTTACCTATTGCACGTCCGGAAATATCGATTCGAAAATTGTGTTTTGTTGTAGTTCGGGTTTTAAGCCGACAATCCCTACATTTTGCGTCGTTTGTCATGTTGGGGCAAAGCTTGACCTACAGAAAATGTACCGTTGCTGAACGCGCAATAACTAACAGGTGATTGGATCTGATATACAAATTAGGAGATTCTATGGGTTGGCTACGTTGGGGTTTCGCTGCAGTCTCCCCCGCTCTCATCGCTGTCGCGGTCTATTTCGGAGCAAGTATTGCCTTTAACGGAAGTAATAATCAGTGCGATACCGTATTCCTGGTGGCGGGGAAATGCACTGAACCGTGGCATACGACGGCTGTAGATTTTATAATCTATCTTTCGGTCGCGTTCGTTGTTACGGGATTGGTACTGGTTCCCGCTCTTATCGCCCCGCGGTTCAAAAAAGTGATTTCCATCCTTGGTTTACTAATCTCTCTATTTATTACGGGTGGCGCTTTTATCGCGTCTGGTTGGCCTGACCTATTGACCTTAATCTATGTAACGCTCTTTATAGGTCTTTGCGGGGTTTGTTTTGTGTGGAAAATTGCAGGGAGAATCGACAATGGCTAGAAATTTCTTTGTGGTGTTAATGACGTGTGCATTTTCCACGGCAGTGTTCGCGGATATCCCGAGAATGGCAAACGGTAAACCAAACCTTAACGGTGTTTGGCAGGTGCTAAATTCTGCTAATTATGGTCTCGAACCTCATTCTGCGAGAGCATCGATGGCACTTGTGCCGGGTCCTCTTGGGCCGGTTCCAGACAAAAAAGTTGTTGCAATGGGAGCAGTTGGCGCTGTACCTGCCGGATTAGGCGTTGTCGTCGGTGGGAAAATTCCGTATATGCCGGAAGCACGCCGGAAGCAACGGGAAAATCAACAAAACTGGTTAACCGCCGACCCCGAAATTAAGTGTTATCTGCCGGGCATACCGAGAGCGACTTATATGCCTTTCCCTTTTCAAATTCATCAGAGTTTAAGTGCCACCGTATTCACTTACGAATACGCCGGAGCAGTGCGGAATTTGATATTTGATCGTTATACCGAGGCTCCAATTGATTCGTGGATGGGACAGTCTAATGCTTCCTGGGACGGAGATACTTTAGTCGTTGCGGTAACTGGTTTTAACGATCGTACTTGGTTTGATCGAGCGGGAAATCATCATACAGACGCCCTCAAGGTAACGGAAAAATATACCTTAAAAAACGAATACATTCTGGAATATGAGGCAACGATAGAGGACTCAAACGTTTTCACCAAGCCTTGGACAATTAGGATGCCTATCTATAAGCGAGTAGGAGCCGATGCGCAGCTACAGCAATTTAAATGTGTCCAATTTGTCGAAGAAATGATGTATGGCGATTTACGGAAGGACGTGGTAAAACAGGGAAATTAACAATGAAAAATCCAGCAGTTTATGTCGGTGGTATGATAGCGTTGGTGTTGCTTTCGGTGGGTAGTATTGCCGCTGAATGGACAGTGCCGAGAACTCAACAAGGTGATCCGGACCTTCAAGGTATTTGGACTAATGCGACGATTACCGGGTTGGAAAGGCCGCGGCAATTCAATGATTTAGTGTTAACTGAAGAGCAGGCGAAGCTTTGGGAAGATGAGATTTCCGGTGTGTTTGAATCTATTGATGACGTTCCTGAGGAGGGCGTAGAAGCGGGGCAGGATGTCGGTGGCTATAATGCTTTTTGGTTAGATCCTGGAACAAAGGCGATGCGGGTTAATGGGCAGATTCGTAGTTCCATTTTGACCCATCCACAAAATGGGAAGTTACCCTTTCGAATTGGAGCAAGATTCAAGCTCTATCAGTTTTTCTTACAGAGAGGCCTTGACGGCCCAGAGCAACGGCCCCTCGGAGAACGCTGTTTGATGGGATTTGGGTCAACAGCCGGGCCGCCGATGTTACCGGTTGTATACAATAACAACTATCAGTTCGTGCAGTCGCCGGGTCACGTCATGATATTAGTCGAAATGATCCACGACGCTAGAATAGTACGAATGAATAGTGAACATATGGCTGCGGATATCCGTCCTTGGCTTGGTGATTCTGTCGGTCACTGGGATTCTGATACTTTGGTCGTCGTGACCAAGAATTTCAATCCCGGCCAAAGTTTTCGGGCGGGTATTAAAACGCAACTTTATCTGACTTCCGTGGCGGTCGTAACTGAGAGGTTTACCCGCGTAAGCCAAAATGAAATCATCTATCAATTTACTGTTGATGATCCCGGTGCGTATACAGAGCCATGGACAGGCGAAATGTCGTTACGACAGTCTGAAGGGCCGATTTACGAATACGCCTGCCACGAAGGTAACTACGCCTTGCCGGGTATATTAAAAGGCGCGCGGTTAGAGGAAACTTTAGAACAGGAGAATGGGAAATAGCGGCATATACCTAGTCTACTCTCACCCTATTAAATGTGGAAGATTTTGTCGTAACCCATTGAGAATTCATGATTCGCGTTTTTTCAGTCAATCAAACATTTCTTGTTGAGGCATTCGTGCCCGGACAGTATCTCCAATTTTTACAGTCCCAGTTCGCAGAATTTTGCAGCATAAACCACCGTGACCTAACATCGCAACGACACCTCCTTTACCCAGAGCCTGTTCCATGCGAGAGCAGGGGTGGCAAAGTGCGGTGGCCTCAAAAAGAGCATCGCCAATTTCAAATTGCTGGTGTCTCAAAGCCGTTAGGTTAATGTCTTTGACGACTAGGTTACGCCGTAATATACCAGGATCGATTGTTTGAATGCCAGAAAAATGGGTGATCTGATCTATGTATTCTTGCGAGATCAATGTCACTTGTCGACCGGATCCAGGAGTCTTTTTACAGCGATGATCACCTTCCAGACCTAAGTTCTCTAGCGCATTGCACTCGTTCACCACTTGCATCTCAGCTTTACGTTGAGGACGCAATCCTATCCAGGTCAAGGTGCCAGGGTTTAGATTGTGGATGTACCGAGAGAATAATCGTTGTTGCGCCCGCATAACTGCAAAATTCCTATCAATAAACATTGTCTAGGTGACAGAATACACTAACTGCGCGTTTATACTACGAGGATCGAGGAGCGGAATTGGACTATTTGCCGACGCCATTTAGCCACCTCAATTAAGATAGTGGCAAGCTCAGCCGGGCGTTGTTTAGCTGCAGTCGATGGTTTCTTTTTGACTAAATATCTCAATTCATCATGAAAGAAAAACACAAGTCGAGTCGAGGGCTAAATCGACTAGTAGGCCGCCGGTCGATGTTGAAGCTGCCTAGATAATGGCCAATAGTTTGGGCCGGATCGGACAGTTTTTTTAGCGACCATGTCGGAGTTGTCTGAGCAGTATATCGTGTTTATGCTTAGTGCTACTTGTTGGTCGTTTGAGGTCGCTCAGATGGGGCTTGAAATTGGTAAATTGTATGTCAGGAGAAGCATTTTTATTGAAGCTTCCCCTGCAAGAGTGTGGAAGGAATTTGAGTCATTCGATCGCCTAAGCCTTTGGCTTAACCTTGGTCATACCTTGCATGAATTTGATACGGAAGTTGGCGGTAATGTAAAAATGTCTGTCAACGTCGAAGGCAAAGATCGGTTTTACGGTGGAACAGTCCTGGTTTTTGACCCGGAACGGGAGATATCTTTTGAGAGTCAGTGGCAGAAACCGTACGATTGGCCAGTGCCAACATTGTGGACGATTCAATTGACTCCTCTTTATGATGGAACGAATGTCGAATTATTTCATCATGGTTTTGAACGATTGGGTTTAGCCGCTGCCGGGAATCTGGAAGCTTATGAAGAAGGCTGGGATGTTAAACATCTGAAGGCTCTACGCGTATTATCTGAAAATGGCTAAAAAGATTATTGAGACTTTGTGTTCGGTTACCCTGTTACTTCGTTCTGCTTAGATCCTCCAGAAAGGCTGAACCCTCAATCCAATGTTATCAGCGTTCGCCATTAAAACGCTCGTTAATACAGCTCATGTTTTCCGAGAATTGCCTGCAAGATGAAGCGTACAATTGCCGACACTGAGTTAGGACCAATATTGTCATCTCTATACTTACTCTTCGGGATAGACCACCCGGTCTTTCGTCAGCTTTTCGTAATTGGCGATCTTCGTACCGAGAAGGATGGAAATGCGTAATATGTCACGACGTACCTGGCGTTATTGAGTTGCTCTTTTTGGAGAAGGATAATTCTGGCGGTTGCAAAGCACCGTTCTAGCCGGCTTCGTTTTTGCGCATACGATATCAATCGGAGATGCTATTATTGCTGTGAGTCGAGAAATCGAAATGGAGAGGATACAGAAACCATCGATGAAGCAATTTTTCAAACAAGTTTTCAAATATGTTATTAACCCGCCTGGCGATGATGAACTTCGAAAAGCCTGGGAGGTATGTGATCTTCCGCTACCGACCGTTTGGCTTCTTGGTAAAACCGGTTCGGGTAAGTCTTCTATTATCCAAAAAATGACCGGTAAAACCGCCGCGGAAATAGGTAATGGGTTTATGCCCTGTACCAAAGATGCCCATGCGTACAATTACCCCGATGAACTCCCTATTATGAGGTTTATGGACACCAGGGGACTAGGTGAAGCTGAATACGATCCAGCAGACGATATAGCTGCGTTAAGTAAAACCAGCCACTCCCTGTTAATCGTTATGGGGCTTGCGGATGGCGAACAAAGTGCGGTACTGGAAGCCCTGAGGCTTATTAAGAAATCAGAGTCCATGATAACGGCCAATCAAGTGATGGTAGTTCATACCACGGCCACACAAATCGCTAATGAGCATGATCAGCGACGAACAGTCATCGACAAACAGGCGCGCGTAGAAAAGGTGTGGGGTGAGGCGCTTGACTACTGCGTGGTCGATTTTTTTGAGACGGAAATCCCCGGTGTTTTGAATGACTACGGCGTCGATGAACTTAAGGAGATGCTGAGCAAAAAGCTGCCAGAATTGTCGCTGTGGTTACAGAAAAGTGAACATCGGGATGCAGAACAACGCAATTTCGATCGCTTACGTTCTGACGTTCTGTGGTATGCAGCTGCAGTAGCGGGAAGCGATGCCATTCCGGCAGTGGGTCTTTTCAGCGTGCCGAGCATTCAGGGAAAAATGTTACACAGCCTCGCGCAAAAATACGGCGTTCAATGGGACAAGCGCAATTTCGTGGAATTTACGGGCGCTTTGGGCGCTAGCGCATTATTGAGGTATGGCATAAGTCTCGGCGGCCGGCAGTTACTTAAGTTGATACCAGCTTATGGACAGATCGCGGGTTCCGCTTTAGCAGTGAGTGTGAGTTACGCCAGTACCTATGCCATTGGCAGGGCAGCCTGCCGCTATTTGTATCATCAAAAGACCAACACACCGCTGGACGATAGGGACTTGCAGAATCTATACAGTACCGCTGTGACACAAAGTAAGGCTGCAAAAAAGGTGGTAGACCGGGAACGGCCATTGTGATCGAATTAATCAGGAAAGTTTTGGCACAGCGCGTTGGCCAATACTATCTGTTTCTGGCTCTTGCTGTGGTGATCCCACTGATAAGCCTGATTGGATTAGGCTATCTATTTTTATGGGAAAAGGGATGGGCATTGTGGTTTAGCTTGGGCTTATTAGGACTTGCTTTGTTAACCCTATTGCTACGGTACTCTCTATTTCGTGAAACAGAGCTTCACAGCCAGCCGGTTGAAGAAAACCCCGCTGCGGTTCATTTACAGGCGATTGCCGACTGGTCAAATCGCGACCTGCAGGTATGGAATTGTGCGCTCGATAATATTACTCGTTTAGAACTGCACTCGATAGACTGGGCAGAACTACCGAACGCTATGTTAGATCAACTTGGGTATGTCGCTGGTAAATACAATCAAAATGTCCAAAACGCCAAATATGCCTTTACCGTTCCGGAAGTGCTATTGATGCTAGAAGTCTGTAGTCGAGAATATCGAGGCCAGGTGCTAAGCAATTTTCCATTGGCCCAGGATATTAAGGTCTCAACGATGATGGGAGTCTCTGCGACGAGTACTAAAGTGTTCAGTCTTTATAGGGCCTACTCGCCTTTTATCGATGCCGCTAGAGCTATTCTGACAGGTGGTAGTAGTCTACCCGCGCAAGTCGCGTCGAAGCTGGGGTCGGACTTTGGCAAGGGCTTAACGAGTCATATGCAGAGGAATTTGAAACAGTTATTGTTTGAGCAGGTTTCTCAGGTCGCGATCGATTTATACAGCGGGAGACTGAAGCTTTCAGAGGATGAATTGGCCAAATACAGACAAACCTTGTCCGAAGTCACTGATACGCCGGTGCGGCCTTTGTCGGTGATGGTTGTCGGTCAAGTTAACGCCGGTAAATCCTCTCTGATTAATGCTTTGAAAGAACGGAGCGTTGCCGAAGTCGACGTGCTACCGGCAACCGCTGGGTTTCATCGTTATCAGGTGACTCTGTCCGAGGAATTAGATCTAACGCTTATTGATTCTCCGGGTCTGGATGGCAGCGTTGGGGTCACTAGTCGTTTACTGGAAGAAGCTTCAAGAGCTGATCTACTATTGTGGATCAGTCAGGCGGATCAGCCAGCAAAAGCGCTTGATGAGGAGCTTATGAGCCAATGGAATGAATATTTTGGTACTCACATCGGCCGTAAAAAACCGCCGGTCTTGTTAGTCACAACTCATAACGATATGTTAAAGCCGATGCACAGTTGGAACCCACCGTACGACTTAAATAATCTAACCGATAGGAAGGCGCAATCTATCGCTGCTGCATCACGTTACACCCGACAAGTTTTAGGGTTGGCAGATGACTCGCCAGTCGTACCGGTTGCGTTCAAACCGGGCGCGAAGCCCTATAACATTGATGCTCTACGGGATATTTTGATAGATTTGAGTAGTGAAGCGAGAGCGGCGCAGTTAAACAGAGAGCGTTTAGATTCGGCGGGAACAGTAGCGATAATTTCAAAAACGCTGTCGCAAACGGTAGGCCTGGCGGAAGAAGGAGTTAAGCTGATTTTCCGCTAACTATCGGGTAACAGCTGTCGGTTAATTGCTATCGGGAAAAGGCTATCGGGGCGGACTGTCGCGAACAAGCTTTCCGGTCAAAAGCTATCCGATATTATTTCGCAGTGATTTTGGGGAAATAGTTTCACACAGTATTTAATCTCCTCAGTTTTAACGTTTTACTTTATGTCTGAGTTATAGATGTTGGAAGACTGGTCTGAGCTACAGATATTAGAATTTCCGGTCTGACGAACGGAAAATTAAAATGGTGGTTGAAGTTGGGTGCAGTATCTATACTTTACTTCATAATACACATTTCGTGTTTTAACGATAGCGTCCGTCATTATACGTACTGGCATGGGTTGGTCATTATCACCCTCCCAATATTGACGGAAAAGATATACGGAACAGGTTTATGGACCAGAAAATCGCACAGACTTTTATTGATGAAATGTGGACCACATCAATCGTTCCGGAACTTATCGAATATATTAAGATTCCAAATAAGTCACCTGACTTTGATAGTCAATGGGCTGAAAACGGGTATATGGACGAAGCAGTTTCGCAAATCTACGATTGGTCGAGGGCGCAGGAAATAACAGCTATGTCCATCGAAATCGTCCGCCTAGATGGCCGCACGCCCTTGATATTTATGGACATTCCAGCGCACGCGGGAGCGACAAATAGCGACACTATCTTGATGTACGGTCATCTCGATAAACAACCAGAAATGACCGGTTGGTCCGAAGGCTTCGGGCCATGGGTGCCGGTCATTGAAGACGAAAAACT
>CAJVZD010000088.1 GCA_913019905.1 uncultured Cellvibrionales bacterium | reverse complement strand
TTTTTGTCATTGCCGAAGGAAATGGGCCATCCTGGTAACTTATGATATAGAGTTCCCAAACTGGCGTAAGCTGAACCGTTCATCGCTACAGGGTCAATTTCAAGGGACTTTTCGAGATCCTTTTTAGCCGCTTTGGCATGTTTTAAGGCGCTAAGACCGCCAGTGATTCCGGCGTAAGTTGATTTGATAATACCGCTCCAAATCAAAATGTCTGCTGAACGTGCAAATTGTTGCTTCGATTCTTTAGATCTTTGCATTAATGAGCTAAATGCAGTTTTTTGAGCGTTCCCCTCTAATTGATAATTTGCGACGGACCATCCAATTTTAAGGTCGTTAATTTCACTGTCTAAATCGGCATAGCTTAGATGACTGAAGATAAAACTGACTAACAAAATAGCGCGGTAATTCAGCATATTGGATACTCCCTTATAATAATGCTATTAGTAAAAGTTTCGCGGAAAAAATTTGAAGTAGGAAACAAGTCACAATTCTGAAGTGACAAACAGAGGTTTTGCTTTTTGAGTATTTTCTGCCAACGCAAAATCAACCAGGCGCGGAAGGATGGCGTTTATTCGAACAAATAACTTTTCAGGGAATCCGAGATAGACATCCTTTTTCCCTTTCTTTAGTGCTACGATTATTTTATCGACGACCCATTCCGGCTGGTCCATGTTCATTTTTGTGATTTTTGCGAACTTAAGTACTTTTTCGGAGTTTAATGGAGTTTTAGCTGCTCGCGGAGCAATGTAGGTGACATCGATTCCATCGCTACTCACTTCCCGTCTTAAGGCTTCACTGAATCCTTGTAATCCTGCCTTCGAACTGGAATAGGTGATAAAAAAAGCAAAGTTGATCGATCCAAATGTTGAGCCGATATTAACTACCTGGCCTTTCCCGCGCTTTTTCATTCCCGGTATTAGTGCTTGCGTTAGCAATACTGGAGCCAACAAATTGACGTTATAGAGCAGGGCTGTGTTTTCCGGTGACTGCTCTTCAAACACGCCAAAATACTGCAAACCGGCTAGATTTATCAAGATATCGACAGACTGCTTTTGCAGTTGATGCGCAATGGCGGCTATGCCTTCGAGGTTGGCTAAATCACCTTGTATTAAAGTGCCTTCGAAGTCTATTGAATTGACCCGATCAATCACTGTGATCTTCGCGCCCTGCGCAAGTAATTGGCGGCAGAGTAAAGATCCGATTCCGCCGGCTCCGCCCGTTACAACTATATGCTTGTTTCTAAAATCCACGTTAAACTCCTTGTGTAAATAGCCAATTGGTTTTAATGACCGCTAATACTTCGAAAAATGTTGCCGTAGAGCCAATAAAACATTTTTGCTGAATGAACGATTTGTTTCTTTTCGTTCTCGTTGTCGATGCGATTCATTAAGTCCTCGAAAAACTTCACATGCTGAATATCAATCGCACCATGTGAACGTAGATAGGTAAACGCGTTATCGGGAAGCTGGAGTGCTTTATTGATACAGTCAGCTGCCGTATCAGCTATGCTGACGCTCGTTCCTTCAAGGACGTGCACCATGCCAAAAAAACCGAGAGGATTTATCCGGGTAATGGTGTCGTAGGCATAAGACACCATCAACTCGGTTGCCGCTTTTGGTTTGGATTTTCTCACGCCTTCTTTGTCGATTCCGCAAGCTTCGATATCATTAAGAATCCATTCCTGATGACCGAGTTCCTCTTCTATATACTCGGCAACTGCCTCTCTTAACCATTCTTTTTCTTCGGGAATTAGAGATCCTGTTGCCATTAAAAGAGGCGTAGTATGTTTAACGTGATGATAAGCTTGAGATAAGAAGTCGACGTACTGATTGAGGCTAACGTCGCTGTTGAGTGCGTCAGTAATAATCGGTGCAGATAATAAGTGATTACGCTCTACTTCAGTTTCTTTCTGTAGTTGTTCAAAAAACTTCATGCGACTATTTCCTCGATGGATTTGGAGTAAAGGTTCTCAATGATATTCTCGAATGTCTCGACAATTTTTTCTCTTTTAGGCCTTCCATTACTTGTTAGCAGCCCGGATTCTTTTGTTAGAGCCACTGGCAAGTAGTGCCACGCTTTAACTTGTGCGTAATCAGGTAAGGAGCTATTTTTCGACGATATCCAGGAATCGATTAGCTTGTCTGTTTCGGGATTCTGTTCGCCATAGCTGGATATTAATGCCGTTAAAAAGGGCTTCCCGTCGCCAAAAACAAAACACTGCATAATTTGCGGGTTTCCGCAAATTTCGCTTTCGATCCACTCTGGGTGAATATTTCTTCCGTAACTACTAATCAAAATATTCTTCTTTCGCCCATCGATAACAAGGAATCCATCGTTATTGAAGTGCCCTATATCACCCGTGTTGATTTGAGTTGATGACCAGCTTTCGGGTTCGTTGATATAACCCAGGAAACTATTTCCCTCGACAACTATTTCTTGGTTTACAATTTTTAGTTCAATATGAGGTAGTGGTTTGCCAACGGTGCCGGGAGAGTCCTCGCCGGGACAATTTAGGCTAACAACTGACGCACATTCTGAAAGTCCGTAGCCCTCGTAAACAGGCAGGTTTCTTTCTCGGGCTTTCTGGATAAGTTGGGGAGATACTTTTCCTCCTCCGACTGCAATAAATTGAAAGGAGGAGGGAGCTTGCCATCCGTGTTCTGTCGCTATCATAATGACTTTGAGAAGCTCGGGTATCAATATCATGCTGTTAGGTTGATAGTGGCTAATGGTTCCTAGCAAAGTCATGACGTCAAGATTTGAGCTACCACCAATTCCTGTTTTTTCAGGCGGAATAGCGGTTACAACACCGTCGGAGAGAAGCGGTACATAAATGCCAGCAATATTTTCTAACAACATACTATAGGGCAGTAGCGATAAGTGGTGCGGATTTGAAATGTCGATTTTTTTCGATAGCGACTGTGCGACGGATATTAGCGATTCATTGCACAGGCATACGCCTTTGGGTGTGCCCGTTGATCCTGAAGTGAAAGTGATTTTGTTTGTATTTGGAGGAAAAGTCGCGTTTAGATTCTGATCAAATTTCCAGCAGATCATGTCATCCATAACGTTTAATAGTGACAGCGACTCGTCCTTTGGTAGAAACGATCGTATTCGATCGTCGTTATCCGCGATCATACAGTCTATATTGGAGCTAGTTATTGCGTGTTTTAGTTGTTGATCTGAAAAAAAACTGGGGAGTGGTAAAAGGCAAATATTAGCCTTTTGGCAGGCGAAATCAACGACAATCCATGAAGGTGAATTGTCGGCGTAAAGCCCAAGAACACGAACGTTCATTTCTGTTAAACAGTTTGATAGTTTGTCTATTGCTATAAATAGGTCAAGCGCAGATAGTTCGGTGTCGATGCCCTTTATGACCGTTTGCTCTGGACTCTCTTCAGATAAGGTCTTTAGATGCTGTAAAAGTATGTTCATATCTGTTCTTCCTCGCGTAGCTTAATGGCTAAATCTTGTATTAAGTCTTTGTAGTAATCTAATATGCAGCTCATTACGCTGTTCGTTTTTGCATAGTCGATAGCGAACCTTAAATCACCGGCAAGTACGGCAGGGCAGCTGTCGTAGTAACTGCCCCATTGGTTTAAGGGGTTATCCAGCCGGGACGGGTCTGCCGTACAAATATTGATAGGAGTGAAATGCAACTTGTTAAGTAACTGGCTGACCTGTTTAGTTGCGGTAAAGACGATCCAACGATAATTAGCCTGGTCAAGCACTGCGAGTAGGAGAATAAAAAGTAACTGGCTTGCACCGCGCTCCGTGGCGACGAGATTCCCAATCTCAACAATATCTTGGCGCCCAACCCGGGAAAAAGCCAAGTCGTTAAGTGTTTTCTCGACGGGCCCTGGCATATATTGCTCCACCATAAGATCAGATTCTTTTGCTTTCCTGATACCTGCAGTGGCACTGACATTTCTATGACAATCGATAGAGAGTAGATGGGGCATAAATTCAGTAATCTCTGCTTGATACGCTCGGGAGAAATTGTCGTAAATATATGATTCAAGCACTGGTCGGCGAGGTGATTGGTTTGAATGGAGAGTGCAGGTCGTTTCCGGTAGGACGATGTTCTGCAAGACTCGATTTATGGTTTTCTTGGAATAGCGATGAGATCGTGTTGTATCGTTCACTGCAGTCTGTTGCATAATCGAAGACCTGTTTTGATTGACTCGATTAAATTTTAGGATTTCATTCTTAAGGGAGTCTTAAGAAAATCAATAAAGGGTTATTTTTATTGGAATTAAGGATTAGCAACTACTGGATAGGATGGCGACAGATTTAACCGCGACCTTTTGATCGGTGATGCCGTCAAATTATGAGTTTCGTTTGAGTATTACCGTATTATGAGGTCGAAAAAGTGTTAACATTCGAAAAATAATAATTTCTGTATGATCCCCTTGGTAGTGACTATGATTAAAAGTTTTTTTCGGTGCTTAAATAGCTTTTTTCTATTTTTGATTGTTTGTTTGGTATTACTAAGTCTGTTTCGCATCGGGTTTATTACATGGAAATTTCCCCGCGCTCTGGAAGCAGGCAATGTGTGGCTTGTTTTCGCACAAGGCTTTCGCTTCGATCTTGCAACGCTGTCAATGTTGTCAATTTTACCTGCGCTGGTAACTCCGGTATTCGCGATTTTTGGTTCAACGTGGGTTAACTGGCAAAAAATAGTTGCTGTTTATTTGACCGCCTGTTTTGTCCTGATATTATTTATGGAATTTTCAACGCCGTCTTTTGTCAATGAGTTTGACCAACGACCCAATTTTATCTTTGTGGAATATTTACAATATCCTAAAGAAGTATTTTCGACGTTGATGGGCGCGTACGCCGTTGCTTTAATTGGAGCGACTGTACTCACTCTAGTGGCGGGATGGTATTTCTATCGACAGCAAAGAAAAAGTATCGAAAGCAGTACGATTACCGTGTGGCAGGCACTACTCTTTATTCCCGTCGTTCTTATCGTAGAAACACTATTTATCCGTTCAACATTAGAGCACCGCCCATTAAATCCAAGCAATGCTGCATTTACGAAAGATCTGCTCATAAACGATTTCGCCATGAATTCGACTTATAGTGTGGCCTATGCCGTGTACTCGAGTTTTCGTCACGAAGCAGGTAGCGAGGGTTATGGTGATATTTCCAGAGAACAGGTGATAAAGACCATCCGCCGAGAGATAGGGGCTCCTCCAGAGGATTTTCTTTCCGACGAGATTCCGACGTTACATCAGCAGTACGCAATAGTCGAAAAAGAAAAACCTTTAAACCTGGTGATAATTCTGGAGGAAAGCCTGGGTTCTGAATATGTTGGGGCTTTAGGCGGCTTAGACATTACGCCTCGCTTAGATCAACTTTCAAAAGAGGGGATTTGGTTTGAGAATCTTTATGCGACCGGTACAAGGTCAGTCAGAGGGATAGAAGCGGTTGTTACGGGATTTACTCCCACCGCAGCGCGGAGTGTTGTAAAGCTTAATAAGTCGCAACAGGGGTTTTTCTCCATTGCCGAGTTATTGAAATCAAGGGGATATGATACGAGTTTTATTTATGGTGGAAATGCCAATTTTGATAATATGCGGCATTTCTTTGTGGGGAATGGTTTTAATCGGATCATTGAGCAAAAAGACTTTATCTCTCCAGACTTTGTTGCCACGTGGGGTGTCAGTGACGAAGATTTATTTAATCGCGCCGACGAGGAATTTTCGAAATACGCGAAGGAAAGAAAGCCCTTTTTCTCTCTTATTTTTTCCTCTTCAAATCATTCGCCATTTGAATACCCGGAAAATAAAATTGAACAATTCACTGATGAAAAAGCGACAGTGGAGAATGCTGTAAAATACGCCGATTATGCCCTCGGGGAGTTTATTGATAAAGCGAGAAAATCTGAGTACTGGGAAGATACCTTGTTCCTGGTCATCGCAGATCATAATTCAAGAGTCCGTGGGGCGAGTCTTGTGCCGATCGAGCGATTTCATATTCCAGGTTTAATATTGGGTCGTGATATAGCGCCGCGCCAATATGAAAACATCGCCAGTCAAATTGATATGATTCCCACCTTGTTGTCTCTACTCGGAATCTCGAGCATTCACCCAGGAATTGGTCATGATCTATTGCATGAGCAATTTGCTGATTATGAGGGCAGGGCGATCATGCAGTACAACAGTACGCAGGCGTTTATGGAAGGGGATAACGTCATCATCTTTGAACGAGATAAAGAGCCCGCGCAGTTTGACTATATTCGTGGAGAGTTAGTCGAAGCTAAATCTACCGATAAGCAGTTGCTCAACAAAGCGTTGGCTTACTCTGCGTTTGGGCCATTGAGCTATAGCGAAAACCTATATCGGTTGCCCGCAAAGAAATAGTAACGATGTATCAAAGTCGCATTTTTTTGCGGGGTCGCCAATCATATAGTCAAGTATTTATTACTTTACTCACGGGGTGACCGCATGGTCACAAACTCTTCTGCCGCGGTAGGATGAATGCCGATAGTGCTGTCGAAAGTGGCTTTAGTTGCTCCCGCTTTCATCGCAATAGCCATACCCTGAATAATCTCTCCAGCATCATCGCCGACCATATGGATGCCGATGACGCGATCTGTCGCTGTGTCGACGATCAATTTCATATAACTGCGCTCTTGCCTTCCGCCAATGGTATGTTTCATTGCTCTAAAGCTTGATTCATACACAGTAATGTCGCCAAAGCTATCTCTGGCCTGTTCTTCCGACAGTCCGCAAGTGCCTATATTGGGTTGGCAAAAAACGGCGGTTGGGATAGTGTTGTAATCAACGGTTGTAGGGTTATCATTGAAATAGGTTTGCGCAAAAGCCATACCTTCCGCCAGGGCAACCGGGGTTAGCTCCATACCTCCAGTAAGATCTCCAAGGGCGTAGATATTGGGTTCGCTACTCTGAAAATAGTCGTCGACTTTAATAGTACCGTTTTCATTCAGTTCAACATCAACATTGTCAAACCCGAGATCCTGTAGGTGGGGTTTTCGCCCGGTAGCATAAAGAATCGCGTCGGTTTCAATTTTACTGCCGTCTTCCAATATGGCTATTAGCGACTCGTCATTTTGTTTTTCTATAGCTTTGATATTGGTGTTGAATCGCAAATCTATGCCGGATTCTGCAATTTCTTTGCTTACAAATTCTCGAATGTCTTTGTCGAAACCTCTCAGAAATAATGGTCCTCGATACAGTTGGGTGGTTTTTGAACCCAGTCCATTAAAGATTCCAGCAAACTCTACAGCAACGTATCCGCCGCCAACCACCAAAATACGTTCAGGGAAAGTCTTCAGGTCAAAGATTTCATTGGATGTTTTGGCGAGTTCGCGGCCGGGAATGTCTGGAATATAGGGCCAGGTTCCAGTCGAGATGATGATTTTCTCCGCCGTATACTGCTTATCGCCTACAGCTACCGTATGTTTGTCGACAAAACGCGCTCTACCGTGAATGACTTCAACGCCTGCACCACCTAACATGTCTTCGTAAATGCCATTTAAGCGAGAAATTTCAGCGACTTTGTTATCCCTCAGCGTACTCCACTCGAAGGTTGGCTTCGCAGCACTCCAGCCAAAGCCTTGAGAATCTTTAAAGGCATTGGAAAATTGGGAGGCATACACGTACAACTTTTTTGGAACACAGCCCACGTTTACACAGGTACCGCCCATGTAGCGATCTTCCGCTACGGCGACTTTTGCGCCCTGTGCGGCCGACATTCTACTCGCGCGTACTCCGCCTGAACCGGCGCCAATAACAAACAAGTCATAATCATATTCGGAGTTTTCGTTTTTCATTTTGATCTCGACAAAAAGAGTTTAAGTTAATCTTAGAGTGTTTTAGAGTTTAATTGTTACAAAGTGAAATTGGCAGCCATTTAACGCCAGTTCGAGTGTGGAGGGTGCATATAAATAGTGCATCGATTGCCTTTAGTAAAGAAAAATATTACCGGTAGCGGATTGGTTTGCTTCGCGCCTCGCCACTTCGCCAATGATGGCGGCCTCCGGGCAGTCTCCGTTTTGTAATTCCTTTAAACACGCCTGGGCTCTATCAGCCGGTATTGCTGCAATGAGTCCTCCGGCTGTCTGCGGGTCATACAATATAGGGTAACGCTTATGGGTGCTAAATTGTTCCACATTAATCAGACTGTTTTGCGCGTGTAAATTTTCGGGATGTAGCGTACTAAGCCAATTATTCTGTAAGCAATGGTCCACGCCTTCCATAACAGGAATGGAGGAGAATTCCAGCCTCATGATAATGTCGGCATCGGAAGCACTAATCATTTCCTGTAAATGCCCTAGTAATCCAAATCCGGTAATATCTGTGCAAGCTAATGCTTGGTTCTTGTGGACGATATCTGCTGCACATCGATTGCTAATAAGCATATGATTTAGAGCATTATCGACCCACCGTCCTTCCGCATTTCCCGCCATGTTGGCGGCAAGTAGAGTGCCACTGCCCAGAGGTTTGGTGAGTATCAGTTGTAGTCCACAAGTCAAATTGCCTTTGGTCAGAAGATTGTTTTGATCGCAGGTTCCGTTGACTGACAGGCCAAACCCCAATTCAGCACCTTCGCTACTGTGGCCACCGATCAATGCCGTATCTTGCTCGTTTAAGCTGTCGACCGCGCCACTCATGAGTTGTAATAAGGTGTCTTCAACCAGCGCTTCGTTGGCATAGGGTACCGTTGCGACCGCCAATGCAGAGTGTGGGGTCGCGCCCATAGCATAGATGTCACTGAGACAATGATTAGTAGCAATGCGGCCTAATAAATAGGGGTCATCAATGAAGGCGCGAAAATAGTCAACAGTTTGTAACCATTTTTTTCCTTCGGGTGGTGAAATTACGGCGGCATCGTCCGGGTGGTCTAAGCCTATATTTACGTCGCTGTTTTGCTGTGGTTTTAGTTGTGAGATAACGCGGGTCAGTACGCTATTCCCAATTTTGGCTCCACAACCACCACAGCGCATTGGCTCAGCTTCTTGTACCGTTGAATTCGATGGGAGGGGTTGGCCCGACATGGCAGGCAATTCGTTATACTGTGACATAAATTGGCGATCGATTCGGTCTTTCCACATCCATAGCCATTTCGCTTTGAAGCTAATAGGACCTTTCGACGCAATGGCTTGTTTGTCGCCAGTTATAAGCAAGCTGAGAAAATGGCGCTGCGGTTTATAGGGCTTAAGTGCTTTCTTCTCTATTGCCCTGCGAAGGTTATTCGCTAGTACTACGCCGCCGCGTACCGCGTATACGCCGCTTTTTGGGAGTGCTTGGGGCGTGAAGTGGGCAATGTCTCCAGCGGCAAAAACATTGGGATGAGAACAGCTTTGCAGGTATTGGTTAACAGCAATAAACCCCATGGCGTCACATTGTAATCCCGTCGCCGCAAGCCAGTTTGGGCTGCCGGCGTGGATTGCCCAAATTAGGCCGTCAGTGCTTGTCGATGGACTATTGGTAAAGCTCAGGACTGTTTTTTCGTCAACGGAATTAACCGAACTCACTTTACGGCTGTTATGCATTTCGATATTTCGTTGCCGCAAAACGTTTGCCATTATGTTTTGCGCTCTGCGACTATGGGTTGGTAATAACTGCTCGCTTGAGCTAATTATCTCGATTTCCGTCTTTTCCGATAAGTTTGATAGGTCTAGGCGGTATCTAATGGCGAGAGCAACCTCAACACTTGCTGCACCTCCGCCAACTACGCTTATTTTGAATGGTGTTGTCCGTTTTTTACTTCGCAATTTTTCTTGAATAAAATGCCACTGCTTAAGAAAATTATCGATCGGTTTAACCGCAAATCCATGTTCGTCCGCGCCGGCAATGGAGTCCAGATCAGGCTGTGATCCTACATTCACAGACAACCAATCGTAGCGGACTGCCGTTCGATTATTGCAAATGATCTGTTGTCGGTGTAAATCGATGTCGGTAACGGAGCTGTGGAAAAGCCGCACATTGGCTTTTTCACAGAGCCGGCGTAAGTCGATGTGAGTTTCGTCAAACTCATAATGACCTGCTATTAGACTGGGCAGCATGCCGGAATAAGGTGTATGGATGTCCCTGCTTATTAGTGTGATGCGTAATCCCGCCAGAGGGTTCATCGCAAAATGTTTGACGACGGCTAAGTGACTATGGCCGCCGCCGATAAGTACAAGGTCGGAAGTATAAGGGGTGTTAATCATTCACAATAAACTTTTTATCTGCTGCTGCGTCTTATGTTTAGCGGTGATAATGATTCCGCATTGGATTGTTACCGGCGTTATTTTATGACGGTGACACATATTAAGTTAAACGACTAGCAAAAACAGCGTCGCCCGTTATAATCGGCAGCTATTTTATGTTCTCAGTAATAATATGTGAAACGATAGGAGCTCTATATGCAAGGTTTAATGATGAATTCCCCGTTAACTATCACGTCGATGATGGAATTTGCCGACAAAATCCATAGCGATACAGAGATTGTTTCGGTTACCAGTGATAACCCCCGCCATCGACATACATTCTCTGATGCCTTTAAACGAGTGCGTAAGCTAGCCAACGCACTGCAGAAGCTTGGCGCGGAAAAAGAGGACTGCATTGCAACCTTGGCATGGAACGATTATCGGCATTTCGAAATCTACTACGCTGTTAGTTGTTCCGGAATGGTGTGTCACACAATAAATCCCCGTCTTTTCCCTGAGCAGGTTGAATACATAATCAATCATGCCGACGACCAATTTATTCTTCTTGATGTCGCATTTTTGCCCTTGTTGGAACAATTGGACGGTAAGATCCCCTCGGTCAAAGGGATTATCGTCATGACTGATGCTGCCAATATGCCCGAAACCACCTTAACAAATGTCTATTGTTATGAATCATTACTCGAATCGGAGAGTGAAGAATTTTCCTGGCCAGACATTGACGAGATGGACGCTTCGGCACTGTGTTATACGTCTGGAACCACTGGAAATCCCAAAGGTGTGTTGTATACCCACCGATCGACTGTTTTGCATACATTCGCCGCTTGCTTAAGCGACGTTATGGGGCTTGCGAGTGACGATGTCGTCATGCCTATCGTGCCCATGTTTCACGTAAATGCCTGGGGGTTACCCTATGTATCGGCCGTTGTCGGTAATAAACTGGTATTTCCCGGTGCGAAAATGGCAGACGGTGAAGTTCTCACTTCATTGATCAATGACGAAGGGGTGACATACTCTGCGGGTGTGCCAACCGTATGGCTGGCATTATTGAAATATTTGGAGACGTCGGGCAAAACAATCGATTCCCTGCAAGCTGTTATTGTGGGTGGAGCAGCTTGTCCTCTTTCCATTCTTGAAGAATTTGAAGACAAGCATAACGTCTATACGCATGTGGCCTGGGGCATGACTGAAATGTCTCCGCTCGGTACTTTCAATCCGAAACTGGACCGCGAGGCTTTGGGTGAGAGCGAATACGCTCGAATGCGAGTAAAAGCAGGGCGATGCATCTATGGTGTCGATCTGAAAATAGTAGACGATAATAACGTCGAATTACCCTGGGATGGTGAAGCGTTTGGTGCATTAAAAGTTAAGGGACCATGGGTCTGTAGCAGCTATTTCAAGCTTGAAGAAAGTGATGCCCATGACGCCGATGGATGGTTTGATACGGGAGACGTAGCGACTATTGACTCTCTTGGTTTTATGCAGATTACCGACCGCAGTAAAGATGTTATTAAATCAGGAGGCGAATGGATCAGTTCGATAGATCTTGAAAATACCGCTGTGGATCATCCCTCCGTGCTGGAGGCTGCAGTCATTGGCATGCCTCATGAAAAATGGACAGAGCGCCCTCTATTATTAGTGATTAAAAAAGAAGGCGCCGAATTAAGTAAAGAAGAAATGCTGGCGTTTTTTAAGGGTAAGGTTGCCAGTTGGTGGATACCCAGTGATTGTCTTTTTGTAGACGAACTAGCCCATACGGCGACAGGTAAACTAAGTAAAAAAGATCTTCGTGAGCAGTTTAAGGACTATACGTTTCCGAGTTGATTTTCATTTTATGATAGCGGCAGTCGGTCGAGTTCGAAGCTATTTCCGGTCGTGCGGAATTGAGCTAAAAAACCGAATTATATTTATTCATCTTGCCTAAGGTCGGTCATCTTTTGCGCAAGGAAATTTGTGGAGAATTGAACTAGTGTCAGATTATATCGCACCCGTTAAAGATATGGGTTTTGTACTTACGGAATTAGCCGGCTTAGGCGAGGTATGCCAACAGCCTTATTTTTCAGATACCAGTGAAGACGTAGTCGAAGCTGTTCTCGATGAGGCCGCCAAATTTGCCAGTGGCGTGTTTGCACCGCTCAATACCGAGGGTGATTTAAACGGTGCCAAATGTGAAAACAATGCCGTTCAAGAAACGAAGGGGTTCGCAGAGGCCTACCAACAATTTGTTGAAAGTGGTTGGGTCGCATTGCCCTGTACACAGGAGTATGGCGGTATGGGTATGCCGGAAAGTGTCGGAATGGCTGCGATGGAAATGTGGAATGCGGCAAATATCAGTCTAGCTCTTTGTCCCATGTTGGGGCAGGGCGCTATAGGTGCAATCGAAAGTCACGCAAGTGATAGTATAAAAGACACTTTTCTTGAAAAAATGATTTCTGGGGAGTGGACCGGAACCATGAACCTGACCGAACCGCAGGCGGGTTCTGACCTCGCTGTCGTGCGGGCTAAAGCCACTCCGGATGGGGGTAATTATCGGATTAAGGGGACGAAGATATTTATAACCTGGGGTGATCATCAAATGACGGATAATGTCGTCCATTTGGTTCTTGCACGCACGCCCGACGCGCCAGACGGCGTTAAGGGTATTTCTCTTTTTGTGGTTCCTAAGTTTTTAGTCAATGCCGATGGTTCTTTGGGGGATCGTAACGATGTTTACGCTGTTTCCGTAGAGCACAAGATGGGGATTCACGGTAGTCCGACCTGTGTAATGAGTTTTGGTGACAGTAACGGTGCTCTTGGTTATTTGGTTGGCGAGGAAAATCAGGGCTTGGCTTATATGTTTACCATGATGAACCATGCGCGCTTAAATGTCGGTATTCAAGGTGTTGCTCTTGCCGATCACTCTTATCAGATTGCCGTAGATTACGCGAGAAATCGCGTCCAAGGCATTGCGGTGGGGGATCGGGAAAAAGGCGCGATTATTCGCCATGCAGATGTCCGCCGTATGCTAATGACCATGCGTTCCTTAACCGAAGCGTCGCGCGCTTTATGTTATGTTACTTCCTCTTCTTTTGATATGGCGCATCATCATACTGATGAAAGTAGTCGGCGAGCTGCTAACGCTAGAGGGGAGTTGTTAACCCCCATTGCAAAAGCCTGGTCGACGGAAATTGCTCAGGAAGTGACCTCTCTTGGGGTTCAGGTTCACGGTGGTATGGGTTTCATCGAAGAAACCGGAGCAGCCCAATACATGCGGGACGCTCGAATTACGACCATCTATGAGGGGACAACTGGCATTCAAGGTAATGACTTGATTGGCAGAAAATTGATCCGCGATAATGGGCTCGAACTTAAAAATTTGATTGCGGAAATTCGTTCAATTCAAGTCGAAGCGTTAGACGCTGGAGTTGAGTTTTCGGTTATTGCGTCATCGCTGGTGAACACGGTTGATTCGTTAGAAAATAAAATGAATTGGATTCTCACAAACTATAAGAACAATCCCCAGTTGCCCGGTGCTATTGCGGTAAATTTTCTTATGGCATTGGGAACGATTGCCGGCGGATGGTTAATGGCAAAATCGGCATTGATTTCGAAATCGAAAATGGCGGAGGATGAAAATTTTCATAGTGTCAAAATCGTTACGGCGCGTTTCTATGCAGAACAAATTATGCCAAGAGCGCGCGCTTACCTGAGTGCGTTAGAGAACGGTAGTGAGATGACTATGGCTTTGTCTGACGAACAATTTTAGAGTAGCTTTTCAGTCATTATCATCAGAGGAAGTAAAGGAGGGTTGTTAGGATTGTCGTCGGCAATTTTCCTGCGTTAGCGAGCGCAGGAAGAGAGCCGTGTTTGTCAATCCGATTCTCCGCAAAAAATAAGCTCTCGACTGACAAGGGGTATATGACAGGTACACAAAATCTGATTGAGTATTTTGGCTGCTACCTAATCTAATCCTGCACAGTTTTCGGAATTAGACAGACAGTGAAAGCATTGCGATAAGTTTATTCTAATTTTAATTCTAATGTGTATTGATTCGAGACTCCAGGTCGCTCAAAAGCGCATGAAGTCTTTTTAATTCTCTTTCACGAACGATGCTGAGCTCTCTTGTTTTCGAGACCAATATTTCGAGTTCTTTTGCTGTAATATTCTGAGTTGCAGCTCGATCTAGAATTTCATCCACATTTGCTTTACTGGCTCGAGTCCTTCCCTGACTATTACTTATCGTCATTCAATATCTCCTGCCATACTGGATCAAACGGTATTCTTATAGCGGTTGCTTGGTTTAAGTGTAGAAGGCAGAAGCTGAAATGCAGATAATTTGGTACTAATTCTTAGACTATTGAGCTATATAAAGGGGGCGTCGTGAAGTTGTATGATGTATGCGCATGATCAGAGTGAATGCTTATTGCTGTAAATTATTGTGATCGTATCTTTCGCTGAGGATGTTGTAGAATTGATCTTTCATCGTAATGATTTCTTTTTTTATCGTGCTTGCTTCTTCGCTGTTCGAATAACGTCCCGGATATATTTTTTTCCGGTATTGCGCCATTTTTGCAGTATAAAGTTTCATCGCTTTTTCAAGGCGTTTCTCTCCGAGTAGTAACAATTTGGATTCGGCGATTGAGATTTCTTCGTAAACCGCAACTAGGTCACTACTCAAATCGTCCAGTTCAGCGCCTTGTTTAGTGCTAATCCCTTCTGCTTTGGGGCCTATTTCACTGACTAAAGAGGAATACTTGCTAAAGGTATGGCTCACTTTGCCTACATGCTGTGCGACTTGCTCTAACATTCCGATACGTCGCAGAGAATTAACTTGTTGGTTTTGTTTTAGCTTATCTCGCAAGGTATAAAACATGGCTAGCGCCCCAAATGACATCCCTAATAGCAGGCTAATACCGGTACTAATGATACTTCCATTGTCCATACTTCACATCTCTCAACAGTTAAGAATAACCAGTGGCGCTAATTGCGGGGTGCAGCGCTTATGTCAATTCAACCGCCAGAAATTTTGACGGTATAGCCTCTGTCAAGCAATATGCGTTCCAAGACCTTTCTTTGATCGCCTTGAATTTCGATGACACCATCCTTAATTGCACCACCGGTACTACATCGTTGTTTTAACTCTTTAGCGAGTTGTTTTAGCGGGGTTGATGTGAGCGGTATCCCAGTAATTAAGGTGACACCTTTTCCTTTCCTGCCTTTCGTTTGTAATTGCAAGCGCACGATACCATCGCTGGCCGGCTCTGTTTGCCGTTGTTTGCAAACACATTGCTTTTTTGGCTTATTACACTCTGGACATTGGCGGCCACTATCAGTGGAATAAACCACGCGGTTCATCATATTGTTTCCATAATTTTCAGATAGTAAATGGGTCATTGCAGTCTATTAGTTTATCCCGATGGATACTATAATGACTCCACGGTAAGGAGTGGATTTTAACCTGAATATGCATGAATACAATCATTCCAATATCAACCTTTTATATGAAACTCTTACAGGAGTCTCCTTAAATGGCGGCACAAGAAGAAATTAGCGGGTTAAAGGATCAAATCGTCGATTTACAGAGTCAATTGGCGTTTCAGGAGGATACGATCCAGGCGTTAAGCGATGTTTTGGTGCGTCAGCAACAGCAGTTGGATAGTTTTCAAGAGTCGCTGGCGAGTCAGAAATCACAAATTGAAGAGCTCGCCGCAGACGGAGAGGTCGCCAGCGAAAGACCTCCGCACTATTAGTACCTTGTTAAGGAAACCTAGTACGCTTTGACAGAAAGTTCGTACCGTTTTACGGAAAGCTAGTCCCGTGATAACGAAACGCATTCTGTTCTGTTGCACTATTCGATGATTTTCTTTCATTGTGACACTGAGCTAGCATTAGCTATCTGCTCAGAAAATGTGCTTAGGTTTAGTGTAGGGCTTTTAGAACACTGCTTTTCGAACAGGACGTTTAGAGTAGGTCTGTTGCAGTAGGTTTATTACCTAAGAGGAAAATACGCGAAAACACGGCTCGATATTAACCTACGGACTCAACAGTGTAGCGTTCAAAAGTTATTGTGTGACTCCAGTAGTCTTTCGACAACCCCGCTTTCACTTTTAGTTGTTCAACAAATTCTTTTGGTTGCTCTAAATGTCCCCAAACTGAGGGCAAAAACGTTGCTTTACGATTTCCGTCGCTCAGTACAATACCGTCGACTCCGGGTCTTAGCTGTTGAAGTAGGTTGTTTTCCGAATGAAATTTCAAGGGTTCGGTTTGGCCAAGTATGGCAATATGAATTTTGAGTTTTTGAATCTCAGTTTGAGTCAGCGAGTTGAATCGTGGATCTTCGAAGGACGCACTGTAGGCATTGTATTCGATGTTATCAATGAGCGGCTCGGTAGCAGTCAGTGATCCTATGCAGCCCCTTAATTGATCATCAATCGTGAGAGTCACAAAGCTGGCTGCGTGGTTGAGGAGGTGATGATCAACCCCGTCATGATCGACCGTGCGCCGCGAACCATAATGTAATCCGTGACTGATCGATTCGCGGGCACGACTCAGCATTTGCTGTTGTTGGATCGCTGTATACATAGCTTCAACATAACCCCCGTTCAATTTAGATGAGTGTTATCCGGGCTGGCCTCTGGCGTGAACGCCCAGCTTCCATAACCTACTACGCGGTTTCTATCTCCCGCAGTGTCGCCGGAATTGCATAAATCCAAGGTGCGAACGCCTAATTCATGTCGTTTGGCTGCCCGTAATAGTCCTTTTATTCCAATTGAGCCGCAGGCTTGCTGTTGTTTTATGAGTTCAGGGCTCAGTGACTCAATTGCATGACAGGTGCTCTTATCAATAGTCTGTGCTGATAGATAATTTTCGAAATGACTGAGGTCTGAGCTGATTACGATTAGCGTTTCTTGCCCACCCCATAAAGACTCAATAATTGTAAGAACGTCATTCACGTCAGCGTCGCCAATAACAATGGGCAGCACTGTGAATTTATTCAATAGAACTTGCAAAAAAGGTAGCTGAACTTCCAGGCTGTGTTCTTTGGAATGGGCTTGATTCATTATTTGAACGAAGGGATGCTGAACTAACCGCTCGTGCAGAGATAAATCCGTCGGGACGTCGCCTAAGGGCGTCCGAAAGAGCGTTGCAGTAGAAAGAGCGAGACCCTTAAGGTAAACCCGGTGAGCCGGTCCCAACAATATGATTCGTGTGATCGTGTCGACATAGTTAGTGAGCTTAATGTAGGCTTTTGCGGCGGTCATTGCTGAATAAACGTAGCCCGCGTGCGGCACAATGATCGCCTTTGGTTGTCCTCCATCAAATTGTTTTTCCTTGTCTGTTGACGAGAGTGCTGATGCCCGTGCATTCTTCAGGTAGCGATTAACATCACTTGCAAGGTCTTCTTTTTTGTCGGGATAAAAAAGTCCAGCGACGGCAGCTTCACGTATGTTATTCATAACATTTTTCTATAAATGGTTGTAAGCGTTTTTTGCCCCGACGCAGGGTGATTTCCCTATTGTAGTTATCTGTAAAGTGGCGCATATTTGAGGCACCGTCCCAGATTCATATCCAACAATAGGAGTATAGCCTATGGCGATTGAATTTGACTCGCAACTAAATCTAAGCCATCCGGGAGTCGTTTCAACTCGGTTTTGGCATCCGGTTGAAAGCGGTAAACTGCAATGTGATTTATGTCCAAGAGCCTGTAAATTAAGTGAGGGGCAGCGCGGTTTATGTTTTGTGCGCGCGCGAATCGACGACGAAATCGTTTTAACCAGTTATGGGCGATCGAGTGGATTTGCCGTCGACCCTATCGAAAAAAAACCTCTTAATCATTTCTTTCCAGGCTCCTCCGTATTGTCCTTTGGTACTGCCGGGTGCAACCTGGCCTGCAAATTTTGCCAGAACTGGGATATTAGCAAGTCAAGGGAAATGGACACACTGATGAGTTTGGCCACTCCGGAGCGCATTGCTGGCAGAGCAAAATCGCTGGCCTGTAAGAGTGTTGCCTATACGTATAATGACCCAGTCATCTTTCATGAATATGCGATTGACACTGCCTTAGCATGCAAGGAAGTGGGGGTTTTCTCGGTGGCGGTGTCGGCGGGATATGTCTGTCAAAAACCTCGCGAAGAGTTTTATTCCGTGATGGATGCAGTAAATATTGATCTCAAGTCTTTTTCAGAGCAGTTTTATTATCAAATAACCGGGGCGCATTTGCAGCCGGTGTTGGATACGTTGCTGTATATTAAACATGAAACTGATGTTTGGCTGGAAATTACCACCCTACTTATTCCGGGTTTCAATGATTCAGACCGTGAGCTGAACGAGATGACACAATGGGTTTTTGAGAAGCTAGGTACAGATGTGCCGGTTCATTTTACGGCTTTCCATCCCGATTACAAAATGCTCAGTCAGTCCAAAACACCACCGGAAACCTTAACCAGAGCAAGGGATATCGCACTGACTAACGGTCTTGTTTATGCTTATTGTGGCAATGTGCATGACTCGGTCGGCGGCAGTAGTTATTGCGCTCACTGCAAAAAAATTGTTATAGAGCGAGATTGGTATTTGTTGAAGCAATACAATTTAACGGAATCGGGAGGCTGTCAGAATTGCGGAGCGCAATTTCATGGCCGGTTTGATGGCGTTATTTGATTGGCGGGAGACGGCGATTTACTTGAAGAGGGGCAGCGAATTGATTGCGGAGATGCGGCGAACGAGTTCGTTGTGGCGCGACACCTATTCAGTTTACGTCGGACAACTTGCGGTGGATAGATTACGGCCGTTAGGCATTGCGACTACAGTGAGGCAATACCTAGGGTCGTAAATTGGACTACTGAAGTTGTCGGCGACTTTCCTTTAATATTTACTGTTATTTTTTTATCCCGGGGTAGTCCCTCATCTCAATAAAGGGGTGAAACGCAATTTCAATGCCTTCTTCTATCCTCCCTTCGTTAGCTAGCAGTTTTTTACGTCGAATATATCCGGCACCTGCGCCGCTATTGCGAAGATTAATTTCCTGAAGCGTATCGAGCCCGCCGAAGCTGGAAAATACGCGTTCAAGGGTCTTGATATCAAAGATTGTGACTTGAAGTGACGCGCCTTTTAGAGGTTGATTCCAGTTAAAATCTACTGGGACGCCACCTCCTGCACCTTGCATGGACGGCTTGCGAGTAAT
>CAJVZD010000087.1 GCA_913019905.1 uncultured Cellvibrionales bacterium | reverse complement strand
CTGGGATGAGCTGCCAACCATAGTCCAGAGCATCGATCAAAATTCAACTGCAAGAGTTATTGTTTTGTCATCAACAGGCCCCCACTTTACGTCCGGTCTTGATACTTCGATATTCGGCAGCAGTGTTGAAAGTAGTGATAATCCAGAAGATGTGGAGAAATCGAAGCGCCAACGCAGCGCAAAACTTTATGACACCATCAAGCATATGCAAAAAAGCTTTACCTGCCTTGAACAATGCCGAATACCAGTCATCGCTGCGATACAGGGCGGAGCTATTGGCGGTGGTGTCGATCTTACAACGGCCTGCGACATGCGATACGCGACCGAAGATGCCTTTTTGACAATCTTTGAAACTAATATTGGCATGACCGCGGATGTAGGGACATTCCCTCGTCTCGTCAAACTAATCCCCGAAGGATTTGTTCGCGAGATGGCGTATACCGGTCGAAAGGTGAGTGCGGAAGAGGCGAAGTCTATCGGCCTGGTAAACCATGTTTATAAAGATCAGGCAACGATGCTCGATGCCGTTATGGGGATTGCCGCTGAAATTGCCAGCAAAGCGCCACTTGCCGTTTATGGGTGTAAGAAAATGATTAATTACGCCCGTGATCATAGTACTGCCGACGGACTCGATTACATCGCCATTTGGAATGCGTCGCACCTTAAGGTTGAAGAGATTCAAGAAGCTATGCTGGCTAATACCGAGAAACGTCCGGGAAATTTTGTGGACATTCCAAAAAGTCGAAGGCTATAAGCGTTCAAGAATGAGCCACAATCCTTGGTTAAAGTAAGGGGCGAGGATTGACGTTTTTGCCCGCCACTGGACAGGCTTTTGACTTATCGTCCTCGCCCGATTCTGAGTATGAATAAAGTCATTGATTAAGTTGCTTAATACCGATTAGTTCGAATTGGAAAGACAGCATTATGACGCGTTTCAATTCACGTCGACTTTAGGTGTTAGGTTTGAAATGACTTGTTTTCAAGGCTTTCCTGTAATGGAAAGTGCATTGTTATATTGATGGATACATACATGCTAGATTTTTCGAAAGTAAACGGAGCACTTGCAGGAAAGTTGGTCATCGATTTGTCGCGAGTGTTGGGCGGTCCCTATTGCACACAAATACTTGCAGACCACGGCGCTGAAGTGATAAAAATTGAACCGCCGAGGGGAGATGAAACCCGGGACTGGGGTCCGCCTTATCACGACGACGATGCGGCCTATTTTATTGGTGTGAATAGAAATAAGCGCTCAATGGGGTTGGATCTGACTCAGGAACAGGGCAGGGCAGTCCTATTGCGCTTGTTAGAAAAAGCCGATGTTTTGGTAGAGAATTTTAAACCGGGAACGATGGAAAAGTGGGGCTTGTGTTATGAGACCGTTCTAAAAGAAAAATTTCCCTCTTTGATTCATTGTCGCGTCAGTGGATTCGGTAGCGATGGGCCTTTAGGTGGCCTGCCCGGCTACGATGCGATCGTCCAGGGGATGACGGGGTGGTTTAGCATTAATGGCGAGGCTGAAAGCAATCCCACACGATTGGGACTTGCAATGGTCGATATGGGAACAGGTTTATACTCTGCTATTGCAATACTGATGGCGGTAGTAGAGCGTGAAAAATCTCACCTGGGTCAGTATCTTGATATGACACTTTATGATTGTGCCTTAGCATTGATGCACCCGCATATCGTGAATTACAATTTTTCTGGTGATATCCCCGTGGCGACCGGTAATGCGCATCCCAATATTAGCCCCTACGATACTTTTCGAACCAAGACCACCGATGTTTACATCGGCGCCGGTAATAATCGCGCTTTTGCAAAACTGTGTAAGGAATTGAACCGGCTGGATCTGATCGATGATCCCCGCTTCCAGAACAATATAGATCGCGTGAATAATCGATCAGATTTGAAAAGCGAACTGGAATCCAGTTTAGTTAAAATAGACGGTGGTGAATTATGTGTTCGTCTGGGAAAGGCAGGTCTAGCGGCTGGTCCTATCCACGATACAGCACAGGCGGTCAATCACCCGCATACGTTACACCGAAATATGCGCGTTGAAGACGACTGGTACAAAATGACGGGAACGCCGATAAAACTCTCCAGAACACCTGGCTCTATGCGCAGTAAGCCACCTAAATATGGCGCGCATAGCCGGCAATTGTTACAGGAGTTTGGCTTTCCTGACGAAGAGATCAAAAATTTATTGGAGGCGGACATAGTACTCGAGAAACGACGCTCTTGAAAAACGACGATTACGATTTTTTGTCGCAGGGTTAAGACGTGATAATGACTGGGTCAATCATTGATTAACTGAACAAAACGCACGTAAAGACCTCGGACCTGGCTGACTTGAACAGTTATGAATACTATGGGTTTCGATTGATTTCATAAGGCAGCTCACTTTTTTTTGGCTCGACGTCTGTTTGAAGGGTTTGTTAATGGAGCAAATCTGGCGCGACCGTTAGCGGCCAGCTAATAACCATCCTGAAACTCGTCTCTGCGATCCGTACAGCTCGCAATGGCATCGTTGAAAAACAACTATCTCTGGATGGACACTAGCTATCAAACATCAAACATCAAACATCAAACATCAAACATCAAACATCAAACATCAAACATCAAACATCAAACATCAAACATCAAAGAAGAGAAATTTATTGCTGACAGATAAACCGTGTTAACGTGAAGGCTGACTAATTTCGAAATCCTTCAAAGCTTCTTCAGTGATAATTCCTTCGCCAATGTTACAAACCGGGCCGGTCATCGTTGCCTTAAAGGATTTGTCAAAAGCGATCTGAAGAATACCTCCGGGCATATGCACTGAAATTTCTTCATCACATAAACCGAGTGCAAAAGCGACTCCTGCCGAAGCTGTACTACTGGAGCCTGAGGCTAACGTATATCCGGCGCCGCGTTCCCATATTTCAATTTTTACTGTGTTGCGGCTAATTATTTGCAGAAACTGGATGTTCGTTCGATTGCTGAATAAACTGTCTTTCTCAATAATCGGTCCGAAACGTTTGGCTAGTTCGGAGGATACGGTGGCCACCGGTATAACGCAATGGGGGTTGCCGACGTTAGCTCGATAAAATTCGAATGTGCTATTGTTAATCGTTATTTCCTCCGGCCTAGGTTCAACGACCAGGTCAGATTCGTGAGTAAACGTCACTCGTCCCATATCAACGGAGACTGTTTTCCCCGCTTCATGTACGGTCGCTCTAACATCGCCGCCTTTTGTTTCTATCGAAAAAGGTTTGTTTGTAACCAGGCCTTGATCCCACAAATAACGGGAAAACAATCGTAAACCATTGCCGCTTTTTTCCGCTTCGCTGGCGTCGGGGTTAAATATTTTGAGTTTAAAGTCACAGCGACTACTTTCCAAAGGACCCAGTAATACGCCGTCGGACCCTATACCATAGTGCCGGTCGCAGATCATTAGCATCTCAGAAGGTGTGAGTTCTCCGTTCAAATCGGCCGGATTTATCACAATGTAATCATTGCCCAGCGCATGGTACTTAACGAATTTTATAGGTGGGTTTTCTCTCGCCATAACATCGGTTCAATAGGGTGGCATCGCTTTGATCAGTACAGTCATTTAGCGATAGAAAAAGCTTTCTCAATTGAGGCTTCCAGTGAATAACGTAACAAGAAAATAAAGCTCGACTAGTCTGTGCCCGCTTCATCTTCGGCAATTATCTCAGTTTCTTTTTTTGCAGATTTAACCCAGTCTATCACGCAGGGATGTGCCAGTATCTCCGTTGCGAATCTTTGCGCTTCGATTGATAGCGGTACACCGTAGGTCAAAAACCTCAATGCGACGGGGGCGAAAAAGCAATCGGCTATCGAGAATTCGCCAAATAACCACGGCCCTCTATCGCCATATTTCTTGTTGCAATCCGACCAGATCGAATCGATTCTTGCAACCTCAGCTTGCACTTGAGAAGACAATTCAATTTTCCTTGAGGCGCGGCAATTCATCGGTAATTCGCTACGGATTGCGCCGAAGCCCGAGTGCATTTCGGCACTTATTGCTCTGGCTTCTGCTCTTCTTATTGGATCTCCCGGCCAGCCTCTGCCGGCTAAAGATGTTTCAGAGATATATTCACATATAGCGAGTGAATCTGACACCGTTAATGTCGAATCGATCAGAACCGGAACTTTAGCGGTTGGAGAATGCTTTAATAGTCGCTGCTTAAGTCCTTCCATTTTCAAGGATTCTTGAACTTCCTCAAATTCGATCCCAAAGGCACAGAGAAGTAACCAGGGTCTTAGTGACCAGGTGGAGTAGTTTTTGTTGCCGATAACGAGTTTCATTGATCGCTCACCATTTAGAATTTATTTTTCGAAGTGGATCTTACTAGGGTGTCTATCGTTTAGTCAGGGATATTTCCTTGCCTAGTTTAACTTTTTCCAATTCTATATGCATCGAAGATAGCGACCAACCATACGATTATTAAAACGGTTGTTGCAACATTAATAGATTCGTAGTCGACACCCTGTGGTTGTTTAGAGACCAATTCAACAAGGTCAGCGAGATTAAGTTCACCGTAATTGCTTTCGATTTTCTCAGATATCTGGCGCGCCATCCTTATCGTGCCAGACAGGATGAAATAAACGGATAGCAAAGCGGCGCAGGCTATAAAGGAAGCTGTACGATATTTTTTTAAGAAAAAGTGACCAGCTCCTGGGAAAACGAAAAATGAAAGTAATACAGCTTTTTTTGACCGGGTCATTTTACATTCCTGTCGTCGAAACAGTTTTTTGTTCGTTTATCTTGAAAGCCAAATGTTGCTTGATACCGGGCCATTCGCCTTTGATGATACTGAATATAACAGAATCCCTTATCCGCCCATCGGGCATAACCATATGACTACGTAACAAACCTTCCTCTTTTGCTCCCAATCGCAAAATAGCATTGCGGGATTTAGTGTTCAGGTAATCCGTCAGCAGTTCCACTCGATTGAATTGCATTTGTTCAAATGCGTGAGAGAGCATTAACATTTTGGCTTCCGTATTCATGCGTGTTTTTTGCGCTTTCTTGCTCAGAAACGTGAAACCAATTTCAACACGTTGGTTAGGGATATTTGCTTTCATAAATCGGGTCGAACCGACGATTTGATTATTGTCTTTGTTTATTGTGGCAAAACAGAGTCCATCACCGGACTCACGGACTTCCCGAGCGGTGTTTATAAAACTGTCGATATCGCTGGGGTGCGGAACAAGCGTAACATGAAGATTCCAAAGGTCGCCGTCACGGATAGCTTCACATAGACCTTCCTTGTGTTTCTCTGTAAGAGGTTCGAGTTTTACGTATTTCCCTTCCAGTGTTATTTCATCAAATTTCATGGTTTTAACTCTGATCGATTTACGACTCAAATACAGGTGGTTTTTTGGTCTTACTTGCGAAGGACGACAGCTTTGACGGACGATTTATATTTTGGTTTAAAGTAATCGAAAAAAGCCGCGAAAGAAAGTGTTGAATAATTATTCCGTAGGCATCTGGTACGTTATCCACTGGGTTCTCTCTGCAATCTTATCGTAGACACCGCGCCCCCGATAATTGTTGTCGGCGGTAATCCACCTCACCATTGGCCAGCCGTGATTTCTTGCTGACTCTTCGAGCGCCTGAAACAGAGCGTCGACGATTCCTTGCCCTCGACTATCTGGGTCAACGAATAAATCATCAAGAAAGCCGACGGTCTTGCCTCTCAATGGTGACTGCATCTCGCGGTAATGCATGAGACCCAGTGCTTTTCCATTGTTGTCTTTTGCGATCAATGCATAGAATCTATTATCTTCATCGAATATCCACGACCAAACGTTGTCGAGAATTTCTTCATTCATGGGTACCTTATAAAATTCAGCGTAGCGGTAATAGAGGTTTTCCCAGTCCATGCGATCGTCTTGCGATAGTTTAGAAACGTCTACATTCATGTTGGCTCCGGCACTTATTGTTAGTTTCAAAATTGTTGGAATTTATTCGGAAGGGCTGATCGTTAGCTCTTGTGCAGATAGTTCAGCAAACATTCCATTGGCTAAGTTTTTCAGATTTTCCGGGCTCAGTTCTATCTCTAAACCCCGGCGACCCGCACTCACAAAAATGGTGTCAAATCTCTCTGCGGAGTGGTCAATAATGGTGTTGAGACGTTTTTTCTGCGCAATGGGACTCACGCCTCCCAGTACGTATCCTGTCGACCGCTCGACATCATCTGCTTGTGCCATGGTGGCTTTTTTAGCACTGCTTGCTTTTGCCATCAACTTCATATTCAGCATCATGGAAACAGGAATGACCGCTACCGCTAAACATTGATCATCGAGATTTACGACTAAGGTCTTGAACACTCTCGAATCCTCGACCCCCATTTTTTCCGCCGCCTCTAAACCATAGGACTCAGCCCTTGAATCATGAGTATATTGGTGAACGGTATGTTGAATTTTCATTTTCTTTGCGAGGCGAATTGCAGGGGTCATTACGATTTATTTCATCTTTTATGGCAGCGCAGATCTCCGAGTACATTTTCTCTTTTCGGAGCGGTTTTTCTAACTTTGCGACAATTTCTCTTCAATTTTTCATCAAGACACCAACAATTTCTTTTCCATGAAAACGCTGTATGGATCTTCAACGTAATTGCCAAATGGGGCGCAGTAGTCAAAGCCAAAATGTTTATATAAGGCTTGGGCTGGTTTAAATGCTTCCATGGAACCTGTTTCCAGACTTATCGTAGTATATAAACGCTTCTTCGCTTCACCGAGAATGTGATCAAGAATGTGGCTGGCTATTCCCTGTCTCAGATACGCTTGTGAGGTACGCATCGATTTTATCTCCGCGTGGTTGGCGTTGAGTTCTTTCAATGCCCCGCAACCAGCCAGATTCCCGTCAATCCAGGCACACCAAAAAGTGACATCGGGCGCTTGTAGCGCAGACAGATCGAGAGCGTGAACACTGTCAGGAGGAGAATGACGCAACATATCCTCATGATGTTCCTGCAATAATTGGGCTACTTTTTTTCCTGATAGATCGTCTGTTCGAATGTCCATTGCATGCTCTGTCAATTAATTGCTAGCGAGAGTCCGTCCACAAGTATCAATTAAAATTTGCCTTTCTGCTGTAGCTTGGGTTTTAAGCCGACCCTGTGCGCAGTTTGGACGCTTTTCCGTCGCTTTACATGTCGGGTGTTAACATCAAGTAATCGCGACTTTTGGAAAATGAGTTCATCCCGGTGGGGCGCTAGTTAGTGCGGGTCAATACTGACTCAATTTTTGTGTGTTGTATTTATGAAAACGTTTCATCCAGTTTAACAAAAACTGGCCTTTATCCATACAAATAGTTTCATAGGCAACTGGATTTCCAAAGCCATAAATAACATTGGAACATTGTTTCAACCGGGCACACTGGCAATGACGTTTCTGCCCCGGCTGAATAGATCGGCTGCCTTGCAGGGCATTACTCCCTCACTGGTTTGGTTTTATTCGGATATTTGTCTATGCCTTTGAAAATAGACGCGAAAGTATCCAATGGCAATTTCGGTTCTCGGTTGAATGTGAGAACGCCATTGATCTCTTGTTGAATGTCGGTAAGTTGGGTCCAAACGAACCCTGACAGCCCGGTTGTATGCGAGAAATCCGCCGCGCATGCACGTACCCGGCGTTCAAATTCTTCAATATTGGTGGGAATGTCACCGTAGGCAAAGGATTCTCCCCGATAGCCGTCACAGATATAACCTATTCCGCCCACTTCAGTCAGCAGTACGGGTAAGGAATCCACCTTTGTGTCCGGGAAAGCGCCGACTCTACCGTCGGCCGACAGTTTTTCCCGTGGGTTATCTAGTACGGCCGCAAGTCGTTCCGCGACCGACTTTCCGTCGCCTTCGTAAATATGAAGCGTCCAGAGATCACCGCTCGAATACTCCCAGCCGTCATTGCCGACAACCGGACGAGAACAGTCGAGACTTCGGGTTAAGTGGTAAATACCGTCAACAAAGCTACGATGAGCGGGTTTATTGGTTTGATCCATCACACCCCAGGATTCGTTGAACGGCACCCAGGCCATAACCGATGGATGCCCGCGGTCGCGTTGAATAACCCGTAACCATTCATTTGTTAGTGTTGTAATCAGTTCAGTCGAAAAAATTTTCCCCGATGGCATTTCAGTCCAGACCAGCAGCCCATAACGATCAGCCCAGTAAAGGTAACGGGGGTCCTCAACTTTTTGGTGTTTGCGAACACAATTAAAACCTAACGCCAGCGTCAATTCGATATCGCGTTTTATAGCTGCATCATCGACCGGAGTGTACCAGCCTCCCGGGAAATACCCTTGGTCTAAGACGCCTCGGATGTAAAGCGGTTCGCCGTTAATCGTCATTTCCTTGTGATTACAGGTGATTTCCCGTAGTCCTGTATAGCTGCGCGCGTGATCGATCACGGTGCCCTGGGTATCAACAAGCTCCAGTACCAACTGATAAAGGTAGGGTGAAGCTGGCGACCAACGTTTCACATCTTCAACCTCGAGATTGATTTTTGCATGTATTCGATTGTTGATCGCTCTTTCTGCCGTTGCAACGAGGCGTTCACCATCGAGAATCTTGACTCTTAAACCGCCATTGAATATCCGTGTCATGTTGACGGTAACTTCCAGTTTTTGGGGCTCGCTAGAAAAGATGGCGTAGGAATCTTCGATCGCATTTTCCGGTACGGGTTCAAGCCATACCGTCTGCCAAATGCCACTCACACTGTCATAATCGATCGGCCACCGAAAAGTCCCTTCTTGTTTACCTCGGGGTTGTGATAAGGATGGAGAATCTTCGACCCTTATGACGATGCGGTTCAAACCGGGTTTCATGATATAGGCGACGTCAAAGCCGAAGGGTACATATCCGCCCCGGTTTTGACCGACTTCAATGCCGTTTACAAAGACTCGCGTCCAATGATCGGAGGCGCCGATGCGAAGCATTAGTCGCTGTGTTAGCCAATTTTCTTTGACGTTTACGTCCCGCCCATACCACATCACAGCGCTCGGATTGACATCTGCAATTCCGGAGGCTTCCGATTCTACGCAAAAAGGTACCACTATTTTTTGTGGGAAAATTCCTTCTTTGTACCAGGCTTCTCTTAAGCCTAGATTATCGGGATCGAAAGCAAAATCCCAAGTTCCATTGAGGTTAAGCCACTGGTCGCGTTCCAGTAAGGGGCGAGGATATTCGGGTCTTGGTAGGGGCATCATACATCCTGATTTCAGTGGCGAGGGAAGGCCATCTAATGACAAGTAAATTGGATGGTTTCACTTTCGCTGAAATTGTTCAATTTTTCAAGCTTACACTTATTAAAGTCAAATTGATGACTTATTGAATTCGTACGATTGACGTAATAAATTCGACCTATTGACGTAATAAATTTGGAACATTGATCTGTTGGATTCGGACGAATGTTCCTGGTTTTTAGTTCGTTTTTCCCTATCATAGCTTGATAAATCCAGCCGCCACAAATGAAAATCCGCACCTCACTTTCCCGATGACATTTGATTAGCTCGGCGCACGGACATGCCGCTATTTCGTAATACAGGAGATTAAGCTATTTCTTTTCTGCGACATTTTGCTTATGGTGATTCCCGCATTTTCGGAGAAAAACCCATGATTCGTCTTAATAAAATTGTCATCTCTACAGTATTAGCATTGTTTACCACAACCGGTCATACACAGACTGACAGTCAAATAACAGTGGCGGGGCTGACGTCTACGGTAGAGATCGCGAAGGATAAATGGGGCGTCTCGCACATCTATGCCGAGAACCAGTCCGATCTGTTTTTTGCACAGGGTTATAACGCAGCCCGTGATCGCTTGTTTCAGTTCGAAATATGGCGCAGAAAGGCGACAGGCACCTTATCTGAAATTATGGGAGAGAAAGCATTAAGTCATGATAAAGGAGCGAGGTTGTTACGTTTTCGCGGCAATATTCAGCAGGAAATGGCTCACTATCATGCCGACGGCGTTGAAATAATAACGGCCTTCGTTGCCGGAGTGAACGCCTATATTAAGGAAACAGAAAAGACTCCGGAACTGTTGCCTTTTGAATTTGAACTGCTTGGCATACAACCTGGCTATTGGACTCCGCAGATTGTTGTGTCGCGACATAACGCTCTCACCGGGGGGATTTCTAACGAAATAATGCTTTCGAAGCTCATCAGCACACTCGGTGAAGAGAAAACTCGACGATATTTACCTTTTTACCGGAACACTCACTTGAAAGCGTTTCCGGGAATTGATCTCAAAAAAATAGACAGCGAAATTATGGCTTCTTATCGGGCATCCCGCAGCATGCCCGAGTTTGATGTCTCCGATCTTAAAGCGCCCGTATCCGGTGGAAAAGGTTTGGCGGAGCTTAATCGTATTGAAACGATCGCGCCTGATTATTTTGATGATCCCGTTGAAGGCATTAATAATCTGGGTAGTAACAACTGGATTGTTGCTGGCAGTAAGACCCAAAGTGGTAAACCTTTGATGGCAAACGATCCGCACCGTACAATTCAAAGTCCGTCTTTACGTTACATGGTTCATCTCAATGCGCCGGCATCGGACAATAAACCCGGGTGGAATGTCATTGGCGCAGGGGAACCGGTATTGCCAGGAATTTCTATTGGACACAATGAGGTCGGGGCCTGGGGACTGACTATTTTTCGAATTGATCAAGAAGATCTCTACGTGTATGAGATCAATCCCGATAACCATAATCAGTATCGTTATAACGGTGTGTGGCGCGATATGAAGCTTGAGCAAACGTTAGTTAAGGTGCGCGGACAAAACCCCGAAAAAGTCACATTAAAATATTCTGTTCACGGGCCGATTATATTTGAAGACCCACAGAACCATTTGGCCTACGGTTTAAAGGCCGCTTGGTTAGATCTGGGCGCTGCACCGTATCTGGCGAGCTTACGCATGGATCAGGCGAACAGCTGGGAGGAATTTCGAGAGGCTTGTAGTTATTCAGGTCTACCGGGTGAAAATATGATTTGGGCCGACAAAATGGGCAATATCGGCTGGCAATCGGTGGGCCTGTCTCCGGTGCGTTTTGGTTGGGATGGCAGCCTTCCCATTCCCGGCGACGGTGAATATGAATGGAATGGCTATATTCCTATCAAGTCAATGCCGCATTTGTCGAATCCACTAGTAGGCTGGTACGGAACCGCCAACAATTTTAATGTGCCCGAAGGTTATCCCAACGTCTTTTCGGATTTCTACTCCGATCCAGCGCGTATTTTTCGCTTGCGAGAAGTGATGAGTACATTGGATAACCACTCCGTCGCAGACAGTATGAAGTTGCAATATGATAATAAATCCATGACGGCGGAAAAGCTGGTCCCGATGATCTTAGCTTTAAAGCTCGGCGGCAGGGAATCTCGTGCCGCAGCTTTGTTTAAAAACTGGGACTTTCACATGGGAAGGGATAGTGCAGCGGCGGCCCTTTATGACCTATGGGAGCAGGAAATGTTAAGTGCCCTAAAAGCGCGATTTATTCCCGACAACCTGAACGACGAAATTCCCGATCTTAGTCGACACAAAATGTTGGAGTGGCTGGTCGCAGCGCCGGAATATCTATTTGGAGATAATCCTCAAGCGGCTCGTGACCAAGTGATCGCCGGCAGCTTGAAAGCGGCGGTAGATTTTCTAATCGAGAAGGGTGGGCAAGATTTTTCCCGCTGGAAGTACGGTCAGTTTCATTATGCGGAAATTACCCATCCTCTAAGCCATCTGTTGGCTGCAGATAATCCATTGAATGTTAATATTCCCCCCTTGCCGCGAGGTGGTGCCAGTAATACTTTGAACGCCAATCACGGAAACAGGCAGCTATCGGGGGCGAGCTTTCGAATCGTAGTCGATACCGACGACTGGGATGCAACAAGGGCTACCAATGGTCCTGGTCAGGCCGCGGATCCTCGCAGTCATCACTATTCGGATCTATTCGAGCCGTGGAACAAAGGCGAGTATTTTCCGCTACTTTTTTCCAAGAATAAGGTGCTGGATGTGACTGAGCATATCACCTACTTACGTGCCCAATGATCAGGGTGTCGTCGCAGAAAATTGTCGGCGTCAGAGTCGCTCGTCTTTTTATCGGTGCGCCTCTTTTAGTCATCTAGCTGCAACATTTTATCGAGAAGATCGGCTAGCGCTGGATTGTCGCCACTGAAGCGGCGACAGACCTTGCCACTTGTAAAACGCGCGAGAAAAAGCCGCCGGTTCTGAGTAACCGAGACGGTAGGCGATTTCTGCCACTGGCAGGCTCCGGTTATTGAGAAAATTTAAGGCCCGCTCATTTTGCACACCGGCCAATAATTTAGAGTAGCTCGTGCCTTCACTGTGTAACTGCCGAGTGAGGCTGCGTTCCGACATGGCGAGGTTTTTAGCAATTTCCCCCCTTTTAAGCGGTGGAGATTGGGTCCATAGCCATTGTGTCACCGATTCGGATAGCTTGCTTTTGTCAGCGAGGTGATGAGACAGTTTTTCTGCGATGACTTCGTACGATCGATAAATCAGCGGGTTAGCGCGAGGAAGCGGTGTGTTTTCGAATTCAACTGGATAAATAATACTGGCATGTGTTTCGGAAAAATCTATCGGCCACGGTAGTTCTCCCGCAATAGTTTTCCAATCCGACGGTTCCGCTGTCGGTAGTTTAATTCGAGTGGGTTTAAATAGACCGTCAGTGATGTCTTCGTTAATTCTCAGCATCGAAACAAGATCGAGGACAATACAGTACTCAACAATGCGATTTAGATCTGCTGAACTGCTCCCGCGCAATGACGGTGTATCCATGGAGAAAGCGAGTGAGTAGCTCTCTTTGTCTTTACGAACCGTCATTCGTGAATGTCCCCACATGAGCTGCGGGTACCTAAGCGAAATGTTGAGTGCCGTAGATACGTTAGCGGCGTGCCTGATCGCCATACCGAGGACACCAAAATGTTCGATGCCAATGAGCTCCCTCATTCCAAACAAAAAGGTGGTTGGCGATACCGTCATGTCGAGTAGCCTGACCATTGCCTGAGAGATTCTCAGGTCCTGGTCCATCGAAATAGGAAAGTCGGGTTCATTGAGGGCACGGGGTGGAAGTCCCGCATCTGTCATTATCCGTATCGAATCAGCGTAACTGATCTCGAGGAATTGCAACTGGCCCAAAACCCCGCCAATTGTTCGTCTAGACGTGGCGAGGCTGCCGCTGGCAATTATCGTCGAATTTATGGTCATGATGGTTAGAATGCCTCTTTTTGGCCCAAATTATCAATTATTGGCTCGCTTGGCAATGTCTATTGCTCATGTGACACCGTAGAGTACGCTCCTCTGAAATTTCTACCGATATTGAGGTTGTACTTATGAGCGAGACAAACAGACTGAGCGCCAATGCGTCTCCAGCAGTAGAGCATTTCGACGTTCTCATCGTTGGTGCAGGTATATCCGGAATCGGGGCAGTGCACCATCTGCGTGAGCAATGTCCAGGAAAATCATTTGCGATACTCGAAACCAAGGAATCATTTGGCGGTACCTGGCGCACACATACCTATCCTGGGGTGCGATCCGATAGCGACCTCTATACCTTTGGCTATCGGTTCAAGCCTTGGACCGGGGCGCCAGTCGCCCAGGCGGATACGATTCTCGATTATATGGCGGATGCCATTGAGGACGACCAGACGGATGAACATATTCGCTACCAGCACCAGGTTTTAAAAGCCTCATGGTCTAGTGAAGATCAGCTTTGGCATGTTGAGGCCACCAAAACGGATACTGATGAAACAGTTCGTTTTAGCTGTAATTTCTTGTGGATGTGCCAGGGGTATTATCGCCATTCAGAGGGGTATACGCCTGACTTCAAAGGGTTGGAGGACTTTAAAGGCAAAATTGTTCACCCGCAGACATGGCCCGCAGATCTTGATTATAAGGGTAAACGGGTTGTTGTTATCGGTTCCGGCGCCACAGCAGCGACGTTAATACCGAATCTGGCGGACGACTGTTCGCATGTCACTATGCTGCAACGCTCGCCCACCTATTTCTGGACAGGAGAAAACCGCAACGAGTTAGCTGACAGTTTGCGTGAGCTGGAAGTACCTGAAGAGTGGGTTCACGAAATTGTTCGCCGCAGTCTGTTAAAAGAGCAAAGAGAGATACAGGAGATGTCGGCTTCGCATCCTGAGATGGTCAAAGAGGGGCTTCTCAGTGTGATAAGAGAACATGTGGGTGACGATTTTGATATCGATACCCATTTTACACCGAGCTATCGTCCCTGGCAGCAACGCATTGCCTATGTACCGAATGGCGATCTTTTTAAGAGCATCGCCTCAGGAAAAGTCACCGTCGTAACGGATGGCATAGATCGACTGACAGAAAAAGGTATTCTTACTCAATCGGGACAGGAACTCGAAGCGGATATCATCGTAACTGCAACCGGATTTAACCTCTCTGTGATGGGAGATATTAAGTTCGATGTCGATGGTGAGTCTGTCGATTTCGGCAATACCATTACGTATCGAGGAATTATGAATTCTGGTGTTCCTAACATGGCGGCGATGTTTGGCTATTTTCGAACGAGCTGGACAATGCGGGTTGACCTGGTTTCAGACTTTGTTTGTCGACTGCTTAATCATATGGATGAAAAAGACGCGTTGTCTTGTACCCCAACAGTGGCAGATAAAGACCGTACAATGGAGCAGCGTCCCTGGATTGATCCGGAAGAATTCAATCCTGGCTATATGCAGCGCAGCCTTCATTTAATGCCTAAACAAGGTGACCGCGAACCCTGGATTTTGAACGCTAACTATTTTGTCGAAAAGGATGAGTTGCCTGTTGCGAACCTTGATGATGGGTCCTTAGTGTTTGAAGCTCGAGTGATAACCGCCGCCGCTTCTTAAATACCGTCAGTTCATCTCAGAAGTCGCAGAGCTTCGCAGAACGCCCTGCGACTTCTGAAACAATCGTTTTCCAATACCCGTCCTGAACAGAAAGTCTTAGTGTTTTCTATTTGAATATCATTGCTTAATTTGTCAAAGCTATCCAGCCAAACTAAAACGATGATCAGTCGATGTTGTGCTATTCTTGTTTGTTTATGGCACGAGTAGACTGACTTAAATGGTTTCAACCCTGACAGATTTTGAGAAGAACTCTGAATTTCAAGAAAATGACTTAGAAAACGTTCCCAGCAAAAACCATTGCTCTAACTGCGGTGTGCCCTTAATCGGTAAGTTTTGTCACAGTTGCGGTCAACCTTCCAGAAGTATCATCAAATTTTTTGGCCATGCCCTCGGAGAACTGCTGCACGACGTGCTCGGCTACGACTCGCGCTTAAAACATACGATTGTTCCTCTATTATTCAAGCCGGGCCAAATCACCGAGGATTATATTAACGGGAAGATGTTTCATTATGTTCTTCCCATTAGGCTCTATTTGATTCTGAGTGTTGTATGTCTGGTCATGGTACAAGCCATTACGGACCCGAAAAAAATTGTTAATGAAGACGTCACCATTACAGTGGGTTCAGACAGCGACCCGAATGTCATCAAAGAGCTAGAGAAGGCACGAAAAATCGTTGATCAGTCAGCCGTTGATAAAATTTTGATCGACAACAACCAAAACAAGGAAATTTCAATTGCCGGCGCTGACTCTCCGGATAAGAAGGAAATACATACTGCGGCAAAGAGTCCAGTAGAATCTTTAATGCCCAATAAAATAAAAGATGGTGCTGACGAAAATAGTGCCTTCAGTGTGAATTTCGAGTCCACGTCTACAGAATCATCAGTCATTACACCCGGTTCTGAGAATAGGAGTAAAATTACGCTGAGTGGCGGCTATTTCGACTTTAATATCGACGAAGAAACGAACGAATTTGACTTTCGAGGCGACTTTTACAAAGACTATCCACAAGCACAAAGTGTGGTCACTGATATCTACAAAAAGTCGAAAGATTGGAAAGACGACCCAACGCCACTGGTGAATCGAGTTTTTCAACTTTTCCCTATTATGATGTTCTTTATATTACCTCTGTTTGCGATGGTGCTGGAGATCTTTTATATCTTCAAAAAACGCTATTACATCGAGCACCTGGTGTTTTGTTTGCACAATCACAGCTTTATTTACTTTGCCGTGATATTGGACGTTATGCTGAATTTGCTTGAAAACTACTTGCTCGATCTGGATCATTGGCTAGCTCAATTTCTCGCGCAACTGACCGCATACGCGAGTATTGCTCTCGCTGGCTGGATTGTGGTTTATATCGGCATGTCGCTCAAACGCGTGTATCGACAAAGTTGGTTTGTCACCGTGTCAAAGATGACCTTGTTGGGCACCATCTATTTCTTATTTTTGATCATTGGGCTGATGACCACAACTGTTATTGGCGCGTGGCAAGCCTAGCTTGTTAGAGTATAAGCGCGTAGAAAACTAGTTTTCGGGAGCCGACATCATCGAACCGATAAATTCAAAAACCTAATGATTTCAATCAAATTAATTAGACAGGACAAACGAAAAACGTTTTTCGATCTCCGTAGATGATTTGGAAAAGTGGCTACATTCATCATAGGAGTCGGTACAACGGATAGGCGTAGAACTTATTCTCTTCTTCAATATTCGATCACAAGAAACCTGTGTATGTTTGGTGACCAGCCTAAAAAGTACCCGCAAAACATAAGCTTTTTGTTACTTCCCGGGTTTTCAATGATTGGGTTTTCGGCAATGGTTGCGCCGCTGCGGTGGGCCAATTCTCTAAGCGAGCAGCCAGTTTATTCCTGGAATGTCGTTTCATTAAACGGGAAAGCTATCAAATCGAGCGATGAGTTGAGTTTACTCGCCGACCACAGAGTCCAGGAAACAGAACAAGGCAGTTTATTTATCGTTTGCGCCGGGTTAAACCCACAAGCATTGTTAAGTAAACGCCTCCTGGCAGTCATCCGCAAATTTGCATCTATGGGGCAAGATATCGGAGCGCAGGATACTGGGAGCTACATTTTGGCTGCGGCCGGTGTATTAGATGGTTATCGAGCAACGATTCATTGGGAAAATCAAGAAAGCTTTCGAGACGCTTTTCCCGACGTTAAGCTGGTAGAGGAGTTGTTTGAAATTGACCGGAACCGATTCTCTTGTTCGGGGGGCTTGTCAGGGCTCGATATGATGCTGCACTTAGTGAAAATACAGCACGGGCCGAAACTGGCTGCGACCATTTCTGAGAAACTCATTTATGTTCAAGGCAGAGAGGGGAGCAGTCCACAACGGCTATCTTTGCAATCTCGTTACGGTACAGGAAACAAAAAATTGCTGGTAAGTATCGAGAAAATGCATCTTGAGATCGAACAGCCTCTTTCAATTTCACAGCTCGCGCGAAACGTACAGGTTTCAGAGAGGGAGCTCGAACGTTTGTTTAAAAAGTATTTACAGTCTACGCCAGTCGCATTTTATCGAGGATTGCGATTGGCGCATGCGCGAACGCTGCTGCAGCAAACCACGAACAGTATTGCAGAGATATCTGTTCGCAGCGGATTTGGTTCTAGCTCTCATTTTTCCCGCAGTTACCGTAGCCACTACGGGTATCCCCCAAGTGAGGAGCGAACGCCGAGCGAAAATTGGAAAATCATAATGTCGTAAATGTACAAGTAATACTCGTTTTTGGTCACATAACCTAGCTTTGATAGAGTAATTTTATTATCTTTATCGATGATCAGATAGAAACCTGAATTGAGCGCTGTCGAAAGAAGTTTTCGAGCTGGCTAAGAGTTATCTTATATGGAGAAAATATGAACAACGAAATTATCATTACCTGTGCTGTTGTTGGTTCAGGCAATCAGGGAGCACACCCGTCCTTTCCCATTACACCCAGGCAAATCGCAGATTCGGCCATCGAAGCGGCTAATGCAGGTGCTGCCATAGTACACATTCACGTAAGAGACCCTGAGACTGGAGCGCCGGCGAGAGATCTGGAACTGTACCGGGAGGTGGTTAATTACATCCGGGACAGCGAGAGCGACGTGATTATAAACATTACTGCAGGCATGGGCGGAGATTTTGTACCGAATCCTGAGAACCCAGTAGAGGGCATCGAAGGCACGGACATGGCGACAGCGGCACAGAGAATTGCACATATCGAAGAGTTGTTGCCAGAGATATGTACCTTAGATTGCGGCAGTATCAATTTTGGCGACGATTATGTCTACGTCAGCACACCACCCATGTTAAGGGAGATGGCTGCGCGGGCTAAAGCGATAGGGGTGAAACCTGAACTGGAAGTCTTTGATATGGGGCATTTGGCCTTCGCGAAACAACTAATCAAAGAGGGTTTACTCGAAGCACCCACACTATTTCAATTATGTCTGGGTATTTCATGGGGAGCACCGGCCGAAACCAATGCGATGAAAGCCATGTCTGACATGCTGCCAAATGATTGTAACTGGGCGGGTTTTGGTCTGGGACGAATGCAAATGCCAATGGTTGCCCAGGCAGCGCTTTTGGGGGGCAATGTTAGAGTTGGACTGGAGGACAATCTTTATCTGGAAAAAGGCGTGTATGCCAGCAACGGGCAATTAGTCGCCCGCGCTGTGACTCTGCTGGAGGCGATGGGTTCAACGATCGCTAGCCCTACGAGGGCGCGAGAAATATTGGCCTTGCGCGGTACCCAATAGCTCGAAAGGTCGCAATCGCCTTTTGGGCACGGTAACTAAACTAATTTGAAATCGTAGAAACAGGAATAAACTGATGGGTAAAACACGGCCAGCGCCGGATGACGTAAAAACAATTGGCATATTAGGTACAGGGGTTATTGGCAGCAGTTGGGCCATTCATTTTTTACGGCAGGGATTAAAGGTTATTGCCTGGGATCCGGAAGAGGGCGCAGAACATCGTCTTCGGCAGAAAATCGAAGAGAAGTGGCCGTTTATGGTTCAGTTGGGTTTAAAGGAAGGTGCGAGCCAAGATAATCTGGAATTCGCGCCTTCCCTTGAGTACTGCTGCCAGAACGTCGAGTTATTACAGGAGAGTACGCCGGAGAATCTCGACGCCAAGCGCGCGCTCTTTGCCAAACTCGATGAAATAACGCCGCCCCATGTGATTATTTCATCGAGCACCTCTGGCTTGCTAATGACGGACATCCAAACAGAATGTGTCCACCCCGAGCGGACGATTATTTGCCATCCTTTTAATCCGCCTTATCTCGTCCCTTTTTGCGAGGTTGTGGGTGGGGATAAGACGGACGCTGCTGCCGTTGATTGGGCTGCCGATTTCTTTGAGTGCAACGGAAAAAAAGTCGCTCGAATGAAAAAGGAGCTCCCAGGATTTATCGGAAACCGCTTGCAGGATGCTATGTGGCGCGAGGCATTACATATGGTTGCAAACGGTGAGTGCAGTGTTGAAGATATCGATAAATCGATTGCTTACGGTCCGGGCTTACGTTGGGCCATTATGGGGCCCTGTATGAATATGGCTTTATGTGGAGGTGAGGGTGGCATGAAACGTATGTTAGACCACTTTGGCCCATCGCTGTTAGAGCCCTGGACGCGTTTAGAGGCTCCTCCGCTGACCGATAAACTCTACAATGACATGGTCGAAGGCTTCGATGAGAGCCGTAAGGGGAGAACGATGCAACAGCTGGCCGTCGAATTGGACGAGTGTCTGATTCCGATCATAAAATTGCTTGAGGAATATAAAGAGCAGAACCAAATCGAGCGTTAAAAATGGATTGCGGTTCAGCGTAATAATCAAAGACACGATTGGAACACACCGTTGCAAAGCTATCGGAAAACATCGCGGAGTAAAAAATGACATTCTTTCCAGAAAATTCTCGAAGGATCATCCTCTTCTTGTCGCTTGTGGTTTTTTTTACCTTGACCGGATGTCAGCAACCGACTGAGACTAATCCTGCTGAGCAGTTGGAAGAAGAGGTCGCTGAACACAGTGATGTGGGGCAGTCTATATCAGACGAGTCCACGCCGG
>CAJVZD010000086.1 GCA_913019905.1 uncultured Cellvibrionales bacterium | reverse complement strand
CCAATCGCTGTGAAATTAGCGCTAACCATTAGTGTCAGCGGATGCGTCAGAGGCACGCTTCTATTGCGAATTAATATAGCGCCGCAACGACAAAAAAACTCATTGGAATGTGCACGATCATTGCTGGCTGGAACAAGTAGCTGAAGTCTTTTTAAACAGCCTCAGAATAAATCCTAAGCCTCTGGTCGTCCAATTGATACACCTTAGCACTACCTTAGTACTTACCTTAACCAGTACGATAAAGCGATTGAATAATTGCTAATGCCAGCCCGCTAAAAGTATCACTCAGTACCGTGAGACGGATTTCCCATTAGTCACTGCTCGACTTAATAATTTCTCCACCCTTCATAACAAAGTCGATATTTTCCACCAGACGAATATTTTCTAATGGATTTCCCCCAACCGCAATAATGTCCGCAAGCATTCCCTCTTTGATTTGTCCGCGATCGCTTACGCCTAACAGATCCGCAGCGTTGACCGTTGAACTTTGAAGCGCGTGAAGCTCGGACATACCACGCTTCACCATGGCATGAAATTCAAACCTGGCATCCGCGTGCGGCATGACACCCGCATCACTGCCCATCGCAATATTTACACCCTTTTTTACCGCCATGCGGAAACTGGCTTCGACATAAGGTATTAAATGTTCAGATTTTTTTACTGTCCAGGCAGGCGTTTCAGGTGGTAGCGGGACATCATTCAAATGAATCGTGGGAATATAGTAGGTTCCTCGACGCTTCATTTCTTTGATGATTTCAGGAGTTAACATAGATCCGTGCTCAATAGAGGCGACTCCAGCTTTCACCGCAGCCAGTATTCCCTCGCTGCCATGAGCGTGCGCCATGACCTTTAAGCCATGGCGCGAGCTTTCCTCGACAATAATTTTCAGCTCCGCATCGGAATATTGCTGTGCCCCCGGGCTATCACCTTTGGAAAAAACGCCGGCGGTGGCGCAGACCTTGATCACTTTAACGCCGTGTTTCGCCTGGTACCGGATTGCTTTTAGCAGCTCCGCCTTGCCGTCAGCTATACCTTGTTTTGGCCCCATTTCCATTATGCCGGGAGAAAACCCCGTGATATCACAATGCCCTCCGGTGATGGAGAGATAATGACCCGCAGGGAAAATTCTCGGTCCAATAACAGCGCCACTGTCGATGGCGCGCATCAAGGAGACATCCGGAAATCCTGGGAAAGCGCCAGCGTCTCTGACAGTGGTAAAGCCTGCCTCCAGCATTTCCCTACCAAATTTCACACCGTGCAAAGCCCAGTCTGCAGCGGTTTCCATGACCGCTGCGGTTGTCCAGTGATCGCCATTGTAGTAATCCAGAGTCACGTGACTATGCATATCCATCAGGCCGGGCAGCAAGGTTTTGCCAGCCAAGTCTATGACTTGTGCATCGGAAGGGAAATCTTTTGGATTGATAGCCACAATCTTGTCATCTTGAATCACGATGACCGCCGGGGAAATGAGTTTTCCGGAAACCACATCAAGATAGTGTGATGCTGTTATGACTTGCAATTTGGAAGCGTAGATTGCGCCGGTAGCGCCTAGCAAAAGAAAAGCTAATACAACTCTCTTTATCATTATGTTATCCCCGGTTCTTTGTAAGCCAGAATTTCCAACACTCGCAAGTGGCTGACAAAACAATATTGTACTTTATTGGGCTGACGCACAAGGGTACCTAGCGACTATGTTGAAAATTCTGAAAATCTCTGCGGCTGTTCTTTTCCCGATCCTCATCGTTATTGCCGTGATGGCACCAATCGGACCGATGCCTGGGTTCCATATCGGTGGCTCTGCTGCTGAAACACTCATAAATTAGAGCGATACTTTCACTATTGATGAAACAGCTGCAACCGCCAATCGCACGCTAGCCACGATCCGCGCACTGTATAACGCGGTCATTGCTGCTGAACAGGTCGAAAAAAAACCTCATCAACGGCTAAACTTTGTAAGGAGCTGCTCAAAGAGCACAATTTTTAGTACGAAGAGCTGAAAATTCTACTGAATGTGTTAGAAACGGACGACAATCAAGCAACATGTCGTGTGTTCAGATTCGCACGACAACAATCACGAAGCTGCCGTTTTGGGACATGCTCAAGAAATAACGACATGTAAACTCCAGCGACAACCACACTTAACTCGGGTTAAATTGAATTAAATCCACGACACTCACTCAACTCTTGGAAAACACTATGAAACTTGAAAAGTCAGTTATGACGCCGGCAAGCATCATTACGGTGGCCGCTATCATTCTAGCAATCACACTGTCGTGGCTTCCTGCTTTGAATAACATAGCCAAAGAACACATCGACGCAGGCCTAGAGAGATCCCTCGTATCTTTCGCAACGGCAAGAGCACTCAATGCAGCCATTTCGGCAGCGCAAGGTACGGAAGCGGCCTTTCAGCCTGTAGGTGTTGGGATTACACTAACACCGGGACAGATTCTAGATCCTCTGAATGACCTTGTGGAAACCTTTTCAGACCTGATGTTATTGGCCAGTGTCGCATTTGGTGTTCACAAGATTCTATTAGCCATAGGATCTGAAGTCGTCATTGCCGGTTTAGTAACAGCGGTCGGTTTACTGTGGCTAGCACTACGTTTAACGAGAGAAACTGCGCCGCCAATAGTGTCGAATATATTGCTAATTCTTCTACTCATCCGATTCGCAATACCTGCCATGGTGATAACCAGCGACCTGTTGTTTGATCACTTCCTCGCAGAGACATATCAGGGCAGTCAGCAGCAACTTGATGATTCATCTAATGAACTACCGGAGGTTGAAGCGGAAAGCACCGGACTCACGGATCATCTTCCACAGGAAAAACAGGAGAAAAGTCCCTTATCTTTTCTGGATGGATTTGAGTTGCCGACGATGGCCATACCGCAAAGCCCAGTGGAGACGATCAAGCAAAAGATGACTGAAAGCGTGAGTCATATTATTGATGTAATTGTTGTCTTTATATTGCATGTATTGGTGATTCCTGTGCTGACCCTTTGGATTTTATTTCGGTCCATGCACAAGCTAATTGAGACGGGGCGATTCAGTTCACCGGGCACCCGCCGGCAGTAAAAACGCTTGCTTTTCTTTCGCTTACTCGAACGCCAAAACGAAAACCGAGACCGCGGTAGCCATTTCAATTAAATCAAGGTTTCAGAGCTGACGATTTACTCGGATGAAAGCTGGGCATGGTGCTGCCTCAGCAACTTGAGTTTTGTTTGTTAATCAAGCTGTTGTAGACCTATTTCACTACTTTTTGATTGGTCATAATCTGAGCAATGGCTGTTTCTGTGTGGCGCTGTATACCGGCGCCCAGATCCAGACTGAGGATCTTGCGAAAAATAGGGAGGTATTCTAGTTGTGGGTCCGCATACAGTGGGCTGACCTCAGGATAAATTTCATCTTCAGTGGGGTTAGCCTGATCGAGTAGATTCCGCAAACGCATAAGGCGAGTCATGAAGTCCAACTCTCGTGTGTAGTTGACTTTGGCGTCATTAAACCAGCCATCGAACGTTATTTGAATATTGGCGGTTTGCTCATTCCAGGCATCTAATTGTGACTGCGTTTTTGTTGCGACGTCCTGGTTTTCTCGGTACAAAATGAAAGCGCCAATCCCGAATAATATGCCAACAAAACCGATGACAATGCCGCTCACCCAGGAGATGACGTCCAGGTAATTTCCCAGATCGCTCTCACGTGATTCCAACCGTACCTGAATCATGGCATTTTGTTGTTCGAGTTCATTTATCCGTTCTAGTAATTTTGTTTCGATTTCCTTAAATTTTAACTGCATTTCGCTCTTGTTAAGTGAATTCATCAACTCAAGCTGTTGGCTGTAATTTTGCTCAGTATTCGCCGCTGTTACCGGCGTAGCTAGCAACATAAGCAGGCAACACAGAGCAAGACAGTAACAGGAACTATTCATATTTTTTATCATTTTTCAGTTAGGCTCTAGGTAAACGTGTGATCAATTCACTGGCGGTGCTATCGAATGGTTTTGAAATGGTAACGACGTTGGCTTCGTTGGCAAAATCAATTTGCATATCCATAAAGTTTTTAGCGGAGATAATAAACATTTTGACATCGGGGTACTTTTCACGAATTCGTTGGTATAACAGTTCTCCCGTCTCGAATTTTAAGTCAGCATCTTGCAGGTAGCTACCGCGGCTCATCATAATGTCGAGTATAATCGCATCAAAATCAGCCAAAGCATCCAGATTATCAATCACTTGATCAGGGCCTGTGTAGGCAGTGCAACTATGGCCTTCGAATTCGATGAAGGTTTTCAGGTCATCAATTAGAAACCGGTCATCTTCAATGAGTAAGACCTTGCTCATGGTTCAATTCCTCGTTGTTGTGTTGGCACCCTGAGTACAAATGTGACGGGATCCTTAATCGAAGTCAATAGCAGTTCACCGCCACCCTCAACCATGATCTGCTGAGCGAGGTGTAAACCAATGCCGGTTCCGCCAATGCCATGTTTGATGACTTCTTTGCCGCGAACGCCTTTTTTAAAAAGATTCTCTCGCTCGTTTTCATGAATCTCCAGGCCGTAGTTACTAACAGTAATATCGAAGTATTCGTGTTTCGGCCCATACGCACCGGAGATACTGATGGGTTTACGGGTATTTACTGAATATTTACCCGCGTTGTCAATTAAGGTGTTAAAGACGATATTCAAGAGTGTTTTGTCACCATAAACACGGGTGGATTTCAAGCCAGTGGCGTTCAGCTGGATATCGATATCGTACTGTTTGCGCAAATAGGCGCGGGTAATATTGATCACCGGAAAAACAATATCTCGCATGACGGACAGCGATTCAAAATCCCGACGTGTCACTATCTCGTTAAAATTAAAGGTCTTGGCTATAAATTCTAATCGATCACCCATCACCTGGATGTCATCAAGTTGTTTCATGACCTTATCGAGGTTCTCCTGGCTCAGCTCTTTTTTGCCGAGGGTTCGCTTAATAATTTCGGGCGCCATTGTAAATTTCGATATAGGCGTGCGAATTTCGTGTAGGAATACCTTATTGAAATCGTTCATTTCATCTATGCTGGCATTTGTCGTCTTTAGCTTGGATTCTGTTTCGTTAAACAGCGACTCAATTCGAATGAGATTGGCCAGATTCGAACAAAGTGACAATAAATTTAAAAAGTCTCCTGATCGAATATTGATGATGGTCTTCATTCCACTGTCATCAACTTTATATTTATTTCTGATTCGAATGACGCCAAAACACTGTCCAGCACTCATAATGGGCGCGCCAATCCAGTTTTCTGGCGCATGGTCAGTCGATTCGTTGTAGCCGTCACTCTTAGGATCATCTGTCGCTAAATCGTAGGAGAAATCCAGAGTCTGTGAAACAAATACTCTGACTGTAGGCGAATCGTCTCCAAGGGTATATTGATAAGCTGCACTCGGTTCGCCATTTATTTTATTGTCGGATGTCGCGACTAGGTCAAGATGGGTGTTTTTATCATTCACAAGAAAGATTGAACAGGCTTCTGCCTGAAAGCTGTGTTTTACCTCTCCTGCAATACTGAACAGGAAAAGATTGAGTTGTCCGGCTTTATAGGCTTCTATAAATTGCTGGTTAATTCTATCCATCGTAGAGTGCGCTTGCTGGTGCACTTGAAGGTATTTGGTTTCTATTGAATTTCGAATTTCACGATTATTCATCTCGTTAAATTTGAAACTTGCTTGCCTTGAATAGAAAGTGACGACACCGATGGTGCCATTGTATCCAAGTTGCAGCTTTACCCTGTTCATAGTTTGCATCGATTCAGGTTGTGCAACGACATCATCGGTTGGTGCACGGCTTTCTGTATCGTAATCTGATTCGAGAGCCAGGTTAAGTGCGCTTGCTTCAGACTCAAAAATAAAATTTCGCGAAATATCAAATGATGATGTGGAACAGGTGAATGCATTCGTGAAACGATTAAATATCCATAGTGAATAATGATCACAGAAAAAATAGTCTGCCCAGGCTTGCACGTATTCCCCGAGAGATGTATTGCTGGCAAAAAGTGCGTTGATGAGATCTTCTTTGTTCTTCAGCGCGAATTCGGTGACGCGCTGCCTGGCCTCAACGGACGCAGCTTCAAAGTTGCTGCTCTTGAAAATGGATCCGTTCGCATCACTTGAAGGCATGAGTAACAGATAGGCGTCACCAATACCCACATTGTATTGTGGCTTAGGAAACGAGATTTGCTTATCGAAACATTGTGTTAATTCGTCTGCACGACAGGTTTTTTCGTCAAGGACAGAACTCAGCGAAGCCAGTGAAAAAAACAACCCTTGAGTTGACGCGAGAAATTCTGAATCCCGCTGTTCACCGAGAAACAGATAATAATCCCTTATCCTAGCGAAGACAAAATAGTCCATGTTTGATTGATGCCTGTAAAGAGTTGTGTAAATAGCCCGGAGAGAGTCACTTTTAAACCTGGAAACCCAGATGCATTCTACCAAGCTAAGTGTACTCTTCCCAGATGTCCATCAGCATTTATATGTAATGGCCGAGATACTGTTAGCTTTTTCATTGATGATCTCTATAAAACCTTGAGCATTAGTGTCGTTGTCATTTTTTTCCTCAAGGCGCTTGTAAGCGATAAGCGCTTGCAGCAGTTGCGCTGAAGACTGCAGTCTTCTCCGAATCTGAGAGCCCTAGTTCCCTTGCAATCTTCTTAAAGAGATTCCACAGCGTTCGATAGGAAATACAATCTTTGTCCACGGGGAAATTGCTTTCGAACATACATCGCTCGGGTCCAAAAGCCTCCATTGCATATTGATAGTACGGTAGCAGTGTTTCCAGAAACCTGTCAGAACTCCACGGCTGTTCGGCCTGATGCATATGATAAGGCGGTTCCCATTCTCCAACCCGCATCTGCGCGCCACCAAGCTTCATCACGGTATTTGGGCAGGCAGCAACGGCGTCGATTGCATTCCTCCAGGCACAAACCTCGTCATCGCTGGCATTAGGGTCAATTCTACCGCCTAGATGGTTTACGATCACAGTCACACCGGGGAACCGGTTGGCAAGATCGGCAAGTCGCGGTAAACGCGAAAAATCTGGAGACCAGTTGTCGTAACTAAGATTGTACTTTTCCAGTAAAGCGAAGCCCGTAAGGAAGTTTTGGTTGAGGTCCGAAGGAAAGGCGCTGCGGATACCCCGGAAGTTTGTACTTGCCTGTAAATGTGCCTCAAGCACAGTTTCTGTGGCAGCACCGAGACGCAAATCTGCAGTACTAAATATCCCTGTACAAAGGCGAGTTGGGCCATAAAGGTTAGAGCGACTCATGGCCGCTATGCCATGCACGAATTCAGTCTCGCCAATACAGCGCATTTCTTCGGGACCATCGGCGCGGTAGAACGCGCCGCATTGGGCAAAAACAGTTTGTACAACGTTGTGACCGCTGTCCGCTATATCGCGGCTTATCTCTTCGCAAAGATAAACCTCCTGGCGAAATCCCATGCCGCTGTTTCGTCGCAAATCCCATAGGTGATGATGCGGGTCAATTATTGGCAACTCAGGCTCAAGGACCTCCTCAAGGTTTTCTTTAGCGATCCAGTTTTCTATATCTGCATTTTCAAGAATACTCACGTATATTTTCTCCCTGTAATATGTCACCGATTATACGCAAAAAAGTGGGTTCTGAGTTGTTTTGATTATTGAAGTTTAAAACCCTTGTGCAACAATCAGCTGGGTTAGCGGGTGTAAGGTATGCATCGAAGTATAGGCTGAATAAACACTTGTCGCTGATGAATCCGAATTTCGAGCCGCTACCGTAAGCACAAATAGGGTTTTGACAAATTAACAATTAACATCTGTAAAACTGACCTGTTTAAGCCATCATTCACGCCACTGTGCTTTTCCAAGACGCAAAGGCACTATCTCTCAAGTCACGATAGTCGCCTGACTAACCAAATGACGCGGCAGATTAAATAGATTACTGACCGACGTATGAACACTCGTAATATCCTGAGCCTGTCTCGTCGACTTTCAACAGCGCATGCCTCGCTCTCTTACCATAGTTGGTTCATTCGATTGGTCTGCCCGGACAAGGTCTCCATCCACAAGGTTTCGATGGTTTACAAGGTAAACGTGTTAGGCCTTTTAAGCTTACCCTAACGAAAAACCGTAGTTCGATTTACTGCTAATCAATTGGTCATTGGTTCGACCCCAACATCCGGAGCCATATTTATCGAAGGAGCCCCGCAGATCATTGATTTATGGGGCTTTTTTACGTCTGAGGAGAAGTAATCGTCAGGAAGGACCAAATGACTATCGGTAAATGGCTTATCCACCGTCATACCTATCGTAAACACCGATATTCAGTTCGCGTTCGCAATCGGCAATCCAGCGCTTGATACTTGGGCGATTAGAGAGATCAAAGCCACCTTCATGAGCCACTCGTGTGTAAGCCATCAATGAGACATCAGCAACTGACATTCCTTGCGTGGCCAACCAGGTTTGACTGCCAAGTCGCTGCTCCATGCTATCCAGCGCACTCTCGCCTTTTTCCACTCGCCAAAGCTCTCGGCCCGCCGCTGACTCACCTTGATACTCCATCACAAAACGGCAGACTGCGATATAGGGCTCGTGGCTATACTGCTCCCAAAACAACCATTGATTCACACAGGCAAGCTCAAATTTGTCTGCAGGCAGTAAACTCGAACCCTGGGCAAGAAATTGAATGATGGCATTAGATTGCGACAGGACCCGCCCTTCACCGAGATCAACCACAGGCACTTGCCCCTCAGGGTTTAAGGTCAGGAAAGCTTCCGTGCGGCTTTCCTGCTGCATAATGTCAATCTCGTGCCATTCGTAAGCAATCGCCAGATAATCCGCAACATATTTAACCTTCAAACAGTTTCCCGACCTCGAGTCTCCATATACTTTCATGATTTGTTTCCTGCTCTTTTCGATGAATAGTGAATTAATTATCTAAACTAAATAGCTGAGCTAATAGGTAAGCAGCGCCCATCCTATGGATTTCAACCCCATTCTTCCAGTGGCAATTATCCCTATATCCGGTAAGATAACGCCATGATAAAAAAAATACCCTTAATCGCAACGCTGATCTACGACCAGTGGTGTATTTTTGAGTTTGGCTGCGTGACTGAGGTCTTCGCACTGGATCGGCCGGAATTTAAGAAACCACTTTATCAATTCGCTACCTTCGCGGAGAGGAAAGGACAGTACCAGTCAGGCAGTGGCGTAAACATCACTATCGAGCATGATCTAGCGCTTCTTCAACAAGCACATACCATTGTAATTCCTGGCTGGCAGGGAGAGGCTAGTAATAAGCTTTGCCAGGCTTTACGCGACGCCCACGAAAACGGCACTCGGCTGGCCTCAATTTGTTCCGGTGCTAACTTACTCGCCCAGGCAGGTTTACTGCAAGGTCGCCGGGCAACGACCCACTGGCAGTACAGCCAGGAATTCAAGCAAAAATATCCTGCAATAGAACTCGATGAAGATGTTTTGTATGTCGAAGAAGATAGGATACTGACCTCGGCAGGCAGCGCCGCCGGGCTGGATCTATGCCTGCATATCGTTCGAAGTGACTATGGCTCAGCGATCGCCAATAAGGTTGCTCGCCGTTTGGTTATCGCCCCTCATCGGGACGGAGGACAGGCACAATTTGTCACCCAGCCTATGCCACCCACTGATCGCAATGTCCGCATAGCCCCCTTGCTGGACCAGCTAAAGGCTGATTTGAAAGTTAACCGCACTCTTGACGACATGGCAGCACTTGTTGGCACCAGTAAGCGCAGCTTGCTAAGACGTTTCAGCGAAACCACCGGTATGACCCCACTCGCCTGGTTGGTCAAGGAGCGGATAAGAAAGGCTCAGCACCTGCTCGAGACATCCCAGTTAGGCATTGAAACCATCGCCAGTGAGTGTGGATTTGGCTCGCCTGAAAGTTTCAGGCTGCACTTCCGACGCCAATTGAAAACCAGCCCCATGTTATACCGAAAAACTTTCTCGAACGAAACCACCTGAAACCAGGGTTCTGACAAATTCAATTTCTCGGCCAGATAAACTAGCTTCCTATTCTCAATGTACCGCGCGACGCCATCCAGCAACCACACCGGATTGAGGTATCGACATCCTTAAACTTCGGTGATGTTCCGCCTTGATCAGGTGCCAACCAAGATTGAATAGATTCGAAACATTTGCATGAACATCTAGAAATCGAAAATCCTGACTAACAGAACGAAGCCTCCGCATGCTGGGGCCTATTACCCAGGTACCTTCATGGGATCGCTTCGCCCGGCCAAGGCCTCCATATAAAAATGCCAAGCATCCACAGAGAAAGCATGTTAGGCCTAATAAACTTACTCCAATGCAAAAACTTATACCAACTTACTGTTAAGCAATGGGTCGTTGGTTCGATCCCAACATCCGGAGCTATATTTATCGAAGAAGCTCTGTAGATCATGGAGTTGTAGGGATTTTTTGTGTTTGAGGGAAAGTAATCCTGCGGGAAGACCCAATGACTGCCGGTAATCTGGTCGTGGGGTAAACGGCTATGGGAACGCCAACTTCCCCGCTGGCTCCCCTCTCCTGCTCCGTGAAAGGGCAACTGATCGCGAGTCCTCGAGACTGACTGCGTGTGCACTGCGGCGGACTTTTGGAGGGCTGGATGATTGGCTGGAGGGATTGCTGGCAGTTGAAGACATCCATAGTGACCCAGATTTGATATCTAAGTGATCGGATGTGACACTACCAGAGCCTTTTTACGATCACTCGGTCTTCAATGCACGTTGAGATATCAATATCGAACACACGTTTTAGTCGTTGCGCCGAGTGAGTATTGACTTAATCCGCCATTTTTTTAGAAGTGATCAATGTCACTACTAAACAGGTAATTAACTCTTATCCATTTCGCTTGCGGCTAACTCATGAATGTCTAATTGGCCGTTCTTTTTCGACATATCCCCAGACCTAATAGACCAAGACTCAATAACAACAAAGAGCTAGGCTCCGGAACAGATACATTTCCAAAGGCATGGTTGTCAGTTTCGAAGGCCCAATTTGTACTGGTTAGCTTAATCGCATCGTAAGTCATTCCGTCGTCAAAATAGAAGTTAATAAACCGGTTAGTTGTCCAAGACTGCTGATTTCCATTAGAAAGTAAAGGAGCCAATTCGGTACCCGTGTAACTAGCTATCTCACTCCCTTCAGATATAAATGAAAGCGTATTATAACGATCAATTGAACCCCAAAAGAGACCGAAGTAGTTGTAGTCAGCATCCAATGTAAAATCGGCAAAACCGTTCGCATCAGGATTAGGAACTGTAAGCCAATGTTCTCCTTTTGGTGTTGCTGAAAATGGGGGGGCGGAGTGGTTCTCGGTGCCAACTGTGTTTAGCCGAATTTCATATTTACCAGAGCAAGTAACATAGCCACAACCACTTTCGAAATCAATTGTCGCTACGCCAGCATGCTCACTTTTTAAAACACCCTCATCTGACTCGGAAACAATAATGCTCGCATGTGTCAATAACGGAAGAATACTTGTAATGGCTATTGCTGTGATCTTTGTGTACATGTTCATTCTACTAATGCCTCTAGTTCCAAGATAATCTGCGATTATGCCTGACACAGCATTTTCCATGCCAACACCCGCATCTCCTTGTTTTTAAATAACTAATTGTATTTATTCAAAGACAGAACGACATTCTCTGTAAAATTATTCGACAACATTCTTCAAATATTAGGAAGCTTAACGCCCCCCACCCCAGATTTAGCCCGCATTTTTATATTTATTCCCTATCCTTGGTATAGCTAAGAGCATTAACCGCGACATTGGATGAGCGGTCTAAGGAAATTCTAGTATCCGCGTACGAAGGTGTAGTGGGTATTGTAATGACATATATTGCTAAGTTAACGCTGAAAGATCGCAGAAAGCCGCTGCCAGCGCCCACATAACTGCCCTACTCCATTCAGCAAACGCTCTCTTCCTGAGAGACATCGATAGTGTGCCACCTTGATCAGATGCCTTCCCAAATTGAACAGCTTATAGACAGCTATATGGGCACCCAAAAATCGCTGAACCGGCCTAACAGATTTGAAATTTCGCATTCCCCGCTCTCTTACTCTTATCTCTCCATGTAATTGCTCTGCACGACTATTCTCATACTGCTTAGTGCTGTGAATCGTTCCTGGAATGAGTTCACGATGTGCAACTCCTTAGCTGCGCAACTTGTCCGTTACGATCTTCCTGAGCTCATCACCATTGTTTCGTAACAATCGCTTGAAGAAATGTTTTGCGGTAGCCCTATCACGCTTTGTTTGAAAATGGACATCAACGACTTCTCCATCTGCGTCGACCGGGTCGCGTAGACCGCTCTCCACAGATAATGCTGTTTGCCATTTATTTGATAAAAATTTCATCGATGTAAAACGTGTCGCCGTAGCCTCTGTGCTTATGCTTCAATCTTCGAGAATACAGGTTGCCAAACTTGATACAGCACAGACGGATTGATTCGCGAGTGACGACAACACCGCGCTCAGCTAAGAGACCCTAAATATCGCGGTGGCTGACGTTAAATCTAAAATAGAGCCAAACTACATAGCTAATAATATCGGGGGAGAATCTGTGACGCATATATGTATTCACGAGCAGACTCTAGCAGTTTGAGCAAGTTTACTTGGCGATACCAGCGAGGCAGTTTGCGCGTGCAGAATAAAAATCCGCCTTGTCCACAAACTGGGAGTTTGGGAGTTGATATTGGTTTCATTGACCCACTGAACTATATGGCCGAACACGATGGCGCAGTGGTCAAGCCTGGGAGTTTAAAAACAAAAATACTGGAAGAATGGTACAACTTATTTTTACGCGATGTTGTGTGACAATAATACAATTCGTATTCGTCGTTCGGTACCGATAAGTTAACTTATTGAAACCCGCCAGTACCTCCCGTCCCAGTCAGATTGTCGCTTGTTTCCATTCGGCAAACGCACTTACTTGGTAGAACCGTTTATAGGCATTCATGCTGTTATTCTAGTTTAATAAAAGCTCACTCGTTAGTACCGTACAAAAGCTCCATTGGCTCTTTCCATAACTCATGTTATGGTATTTCCACTTCTTTAGGCTAGCCAAAGCTAGCGATAGCTATACGACAAAGGCGATTGATATGAGCGAGAGTACTGTCCAGCCACAGCCGGCAGAATTTAGAACGCCAGAACAAGAACAAGCGGCTAATGGTATTAACCCACCTAATCCTTATGATATCCCGATAGAGCAAGTTAATCCGCTAAATGCCCATCTGTTTGCCGAAAATAAGTGGGAGCAAGTATTTGAGCGTTTGCGCGTCGAAGATCCGGTACACTTTAACGAGATTGAAACGGCTGGTCGTTATTGGTCGCTTACTAAATATGAGGACATTAAAGCGGTAGACTCCGACTGGCAGCGGTTCTCATCTGCCCATGGCATAACCTTGGGTTTTCGCTTAGATAGAGCAATTCCAGAAGGCGCATTTACCGGTAGTAAACCCCCTTTTATTTCTCAAGATCCCCCCAGCCATAAGGAACAACGCACCACTGTATCTGATATCGTAGCGCCACCAAGCCTGGCGAAACTAGAACCCCTCATTAGGGAACGCACGATTGAAGTATTAGAGTCGCTGCCTGAAAACGAAACCTTTGACTGGGTAGATACCGTCTCCGTTGAACTTACCACCTTGATGCTGGCAACTTTATTCGATTTTCCGTTAGAAGATCGCAGAAAACTAACCCGATGGTCCGATGTTGTATTTGCTATTCCTGAGCCGGGCGGCGTTGTGGAAACCCAGGAAGAAAAGCGCAATGAATTTATCGATTGTGTTAACTACTTTGCCAAATTATGGGAACAACGAAAAGAAAACCCAGGTAGCGATTTAATCTCGATGTTAGTCCATGGCAAAGCGACCAAAGACATGCAGCCAATGGAGCATCTCGGCAATCTATTATTGTTAATTGTCGGTGGTAACGATACAACCCGCAATACCATGACCGGAAGCGTATTTGGCCTGAATCAATTTCCTCAAGAATATGACAAGCTAATTGCCAACCCTGAGCTAATTCCAAAAATGGTGTCGGAGGTTATTCGTTGGCAAACCCCATTGGCATACATGCGGCGTACCGTGAATGAAGACGTTGAGGTAGGCGGCAAGCACATGAAGGCCGGCGATCAGGTGCTGATGTGGTACATTTCGGGCAACCGAGATGAAGATGTTTTTGACAAAGCCAGCGACCTTATCATTAATCGGCCGAATTCGCGTGGTCATTTATCCTTCGGTTTTGGTATTCACCGGTGTATGGGTAACCGGCTTGCCGAGTTACAATTACGCATATTGTGGGAGGAAATATTGCAACGTTTCGAAAAAATAGAAGTGCAAGCAGAACCGGAACGAACCTTTTCATCGTTTGTTAAAGGCTATACACACTTGCCCGTTAAGGTTCGTCGCCGAGTGAAATAGTTTTAAGATGGGGGAGTATAAGCGGACTAAACGCCCCCGCCACACTCCACCTAGCCTAAAAACAGGTATTGGCAAATTAACTTTTGGGGATCAGCGTAACCCTGCCTTAATTCTCAAGCCACTACTCATACGCCATTCAGCAAACCCACTTGTCCTGGGATTCTCGTAGTTTTCCGCCTTGACCAGATGCCGGCCGAGATCGATTAAGTTGCAGATAGCTGCATGAACATTTAGAAATCGCTGAACTTTTCTAACATACTAATATTGCCGCGCGCCCGCCCTCTTATCCATGTTACTTTATGTGATTGCTCTGCCGGGGCAAAATCTCCATTAAGAAGGAGTCAGCCACCAATAGGATAAATGTGCTATGTTTGTAAACATTTACTCTAACACAAACATGTAGACCAACTTACTGGCAATCATTTGGTCGTTGGTTCGATCCCAACATCCGGAGCCATATTTATCGAAGAAGCCCTGTAGATTATGGATTTATGGGAATTTTTACGTCTACGGGAAAGAAATTCCATCGAATGACCAGTTGACTGCCGGTAATTTGGTCATGGAGGAAGTTGGAGTATTCTGCTAGAACGCCAACTCACCCGCTGACTCCCCTCGCCTGGTCCCTGCAAGTTCAACCACGTAGACTGACCGCGTGCGTATACTGGAGAGCTTTTGGGCTATAGGTGATGCGGACGAGATTGTTCCGAGAGAGATTAAAATGGCAACAGAGTATTTTTAGCTGCACTTCAACAAAGCGAGATTACTCCATGGTAAGTCCTTCTTTTAAACGACTTTACCAGTCACATCAACGCCATATAGCTGGAAAACGTGCTTCGCTATATCTAAACCGCTTACTATAATATTCACATCTATTCCCGACCCTAAGTTTAAGAAACTTCAAATTGTCTATAAACTCGCAAAAGTGCAAATTCTCACCACTGAACGTGGTGGGGATGGTTCATTACATTAGTACCATGTAGAACATTCGAACAAATCAATCTGACCCAATTGTCAGCGCCCTCCATTTACCAAAACGAGCGATTTCTACATACACACCTCGCGCGATAATGGCTTCCGTATAATCGCGACTCTGGACTAAAATCAGACCAATATTTCTAGCCTCCAACCGCTTTGCGTCTCCGCCTATAGCTAAGCGATATTTTGGCGCAACATAGGTGTCGTAAATAACCGGATCTGTGTCCCGCCAATAATCAGCTCGTCCGATATACATGGACACCAATTGAACGTCATCACCTGTATTGAGCACCATGCGCTCAGGCTCGTTCGAGGCGACTAGCACATTAAGAAATGCATAGGACTCCGCTTCGACAAGAACCGATCCACTGTGATCCACCAGCCAATTGCCTGCAAATCTACCGACGTCCAAGTCCGCACGTGAAAAACTTGGTCTGTATTTATTAGATAGCACAAGGTCGGCAGTCGGCAAAGCAACGGTGATCATACCGATCAGTGTTGCACATGCCAGGACTAGACCTCGTATCGGCGCAATAGCCTTGTCCGACAGACTGACAATCCAATAGGAAAAAAATGGCAGCATAATCAGGGTCCATACCCCACCGAGTCGCCAAGGCGCAGCATATGCAACACTGCCAGCTACAAATGTCACAATCGTGACTAAGGCGAGTGAAACAATTACGGCAATGATCCATATTCGCAAACTATGTCTGTTAACTAGCATTGTTGCCAGCGGAATCATAGCCAGAACCATCGGGGTGCGTAACCAATCTATCAGAAATGCCGCAATGTGGCTGTTGCGGAGCATGGTGATCCATGTTGCACCTTTAGCCTCGGCTTGTTCGATTGTTACAAAAAGCGCTCCTAGACCGCCGTCGGAGAGCAAGGCATCTACTAGCCAAAAAAGTGGAAACGCAGAAACGACAACACCCGTCAGGAAAAGCGTGTAGAAACTGATAGTGCGATAATAGAAACAGTGCCACATCAAGAACAAACCGAATGCTACACTGATAAACCAGGCTTCATAACGAGCCATCGCGGCAAGTGCCAAAAACAGCCCCGTTAGAAGGATATTTTTGCGCCTGTAACTTTGGCAAACTTGAACAAAGCTGGCGAAGGCCATAACCATAAGCGGGTTATAAAAGACTTCAGACATTGGAGCGACCGCAAAAATGACTCTGTGAGATAAAAAAACTGACAAACCCACGGTAACGATAGTTACTGCTCGTCGCCTAAATAGCTGATCAGCAAGGTGTGCCAGTGCGCCCAACATAGCCAGCCCAAAGACCTGAGCGATGATCCGAGGAGTCAAAAATAGATTGTCATAAATGTGCAATCCCAATCCAAAGACAATTTTCGGCAAGGGCGGCCAGATAAACGGATCAACAGCTGTCTGTAGTGTCAGGTTGTCGGACAAAAGGCTACGCGCACTTTCGTCTGCGGAAACTGAAAAGAAACCGGTCAGTGCAACGCCTATCTGGACAATAAGCGCTGCTGCGATAAGAATAGCAATAACGAACCGATCATCAGCGCCAAGCTTCCTAACCCATGTCTCAACGCGGATGTAGGTAGGAATTTTCACTCCCATTATTTCTTCCACACTAAAAGATTGGTAGCAGCAAAATTCCACGAAACACTAATCAGAATACCGCACAACGCAGGAACGATATAAATCAGGCTTTCATACCGGTTGTGCATTATTGTGGCAACACTGACATTTGCCACTATACCTACTGAACAGAGAGCTGCAAAAAGCAATAGTCCGCGGGTAAATGCCCACCCATGCAAGCGCTGATCAAAATAGGTAATGGAATTGTTAAGTGTAAAATTGAAGACCAACGCCACCGCAGTTGCCGCGCCTTGCGCAAGCATAAAGTCGGCCTGCAGCTCCGAGTATAGAATCGCCAAGATTGCCATGTGTACGAACACGCCAAGCCCGCCGATGATAGAAAACGATAAGAAATGGATAGGAACAGGCAGATATCGACCCAGAGTCTTGTCGATGAAAAAAAGGAGAAACTCGAACAAAACTTTGCCATCGAGCTTCGACGTTCCGTTCATACGAGTTCGCAGAATAAACGGCATTTCGACAACCTTCAGACGGGTCGGCGAAGAGACAACAATGTCTAGCAATATCTTGTAACCCAGTTCCGATAAATACGGAATGGCAGCGACAAAGATGTCCCGCCGGATAGCAAAAAAACCGGTCAACGGGTCGGTCAGATTCAACCTAAAACAACGGTTAGCCATGCCGGTACCATTCCTGCTCATTGACAAGCGATTACTACTCGACAACCCGCTAATTCCTTCGGGGACCAGGAACCGACTAGCCGACGCTATATCAGCGTCGCCTGCGCGAATTGTCTCGATCAACAGTGGTAGTAGAGCCTCGTCATGCTGAAGATCGCCGTCCATGACGACGACTATTTCTCCGCTTGCAGCCAGGACGCCTTCGACAACCGCCGTAGAGAGACCGCGTCGGTTATGTCGCGAGATAAGTCGTAAGCGACGGTCCGAGCGAGAAAGGTGTCGTACAAAATCCGCCGTGCCGTCGCTTGAATCGTCATCGACAATAATTAACTCCCAATCCGGTTCTGTTAGGACTTTGTCTACTCCAGCTACTAACGCTTCTATGTTTTCTTTTTCATCCAACGTTGGTACGATGATTGACACGGAAATTAGCAACGTTTTGGCGGGGGATTCATATGAAATCGTTTCTATTTGTTTTTCCATGTAAGTTTTTACTCTATTTGATAAACCTTCAGAGTCGGTAGGTATTCTTAGTGGACAACAGGAGCCTTTTCCATAAGCATTCATATCTTCACAAATGTTTGTCCAAATTTCAATGCCCTAATGTGTAGGGAAACTTTCGAAAGAAAAAGCGCAAATTTATAGCCAGTTTGAAGCATATTTCTTTTTTGAATTTCTTAAATTTTCGGAACTACGAAGGCCTGCCACGCATACAGCTATTGACGATACTCAAAGCCATTGCCTGAACTTCATCCCCGTGAAGGGATATAAGTAGGGTTATTTATCCAAGCCACCGTTTGATTTACGTAAATGTTGATTATTCCTTGTCGTCACTGCGAGCGTTGTGTAGGGTAGGACCATCTGAGTTGTCGCGTCAAAGAAGAATCCTTGAATGCAATAGATTGTTGAAATTAAATATCGTCGTTCGTCCTCAGCTAAGAAATATCAGTGCCCGTAAGTCATGCTAAGACGATTTTCACAATCGCCTCTGTCTTATCGAAAGAGATTATTTGAACACGTAATGAACAACCTAGCCTTAATGGCGATTCGTCGATTGGTTAATAGTTTGTGGAATCCCTCAGGAAATGTAATGTATCTTTTACGTAAAGTAAACTGCTAGTAGAATACCCTGTACTTAATTCCGTGAGGGATAATCAAGAACAATCCATAGTGTTTCTTCCGAGAAAATAGAAGGCGATATTGTGTTTTTTACAATTATAGTTCCTACTAGAAATCGACCAACGTCCCTAAACCGGGCCCTCGAGTCAATCGCAGCACAATCATTTACGGATTTCAAAGTGGTCGTAGTTGATGACGCTTCGAATACCGAGCAATTATCCGCAGTACAGGAGATTGTTAGCCAGAAGGGCGATAATTTTACACTTGTAACTCGATCCATTTTGGAGCGTTCTCATGGCCCGAATGCTGCTAGAAATACTGGAGCCGAAGTTAGTAACGGTCAGTATTTTGCGTTTCTAGATGATGACGATTATTGGTGTGACCCTGATTATTTGTATGCCGCACATCAAGCCATTACACAAAAAAAGAACGTGGATTTTTTCATTGCCGATCAACAGGCAATCCGTGGTGAAGTCGTAGTAGTCGACGAATGGCTTCCTCATTTAAACCGCCTCGCAAAATCTGACAATCGAGGACTATCATTCAGCGATGTTCGTGCTCGCGACATACTTCAGGCAGAAGGTGTTGGTTTTCCTCATGTAAATTCATCTATCGTTAAAAAGGAACTTTTCGATGAAATTGAAGGGTTTTGGGAAGGGTCGCCTTACGAAGGAGACCTAAACTTCTTTTTGCGCTTGCTTTCTCGGAGTAAAAGCGCGGTCTATTGGCCTCGTGTGGCTTCCATCAATGTCCTCCGAGAAGACGCCCTTCATGGAGGGGTAAATTCAATTTCCGCCGAGTCAAAGATGCTTTATCGAATATTAGTCTGTGAACATGCGCGTTTAAATAGTACCGGTTGGCCTCGCAAGTACGCTAGAATACTGCAGGCTGGCGTATTGAAAACTCTCGCTAAGAATCGATACTCAATTAGCAGAGACTGGGAGTCTGCGGGTGACTTAGCGCTACAGGCTACATCTCTCGATATTTCTATACGATGGATGTTAATATCAATATATTTCAAAATTAGAACCTATGTGCATCAATTGCTTTCCAAATAACTTGGTTGATCGAATTATCAAATGACAGTACTCGTCCTTGATTGTCACGCTGAATCATCCATTGCTTTCATTCAAATGCTCGGGCGAAGCAGCGTAACCGCTCACGCAGCAAGTGCGTCAGAGTGCTTAGCGTTCAGCTCATCATTTATTGCTAAAACGTTTCTGTATCCCG
>CAJVZD010000085.1 GCA_913019905.1 uncultured Cellvibrionales bacterium | reverse complement strand
TTCGTCGATTATCGGCAGTGAGCCTGATAGTGTTGCTGGGCTTAACTGCCTGTGACAACACCGCCCCCAGCACGACAGTAAAAACCCTTCCCGAGAGTGCGCAACCAGCCGCCAAAACCATGACAGCCGCTGTCGATGCAAAACGTTTAGAAGATGCAAATACCGAACCAGGTAATTGGATGTCATATGGTCGTACCTATGATGAGCAACGCCACAGCCCGCTTACGAAGGTTAATCGGGACAACGTCAAGGATTTGGGATTAGCTTGGTCTTTTGATCTGAATACCGCGAGGGGTATTGAAGCGACATCAATCGTTGTCGATGGTGTTATGTACACCACCTCGGCATGGAGCATAGTGCATGCTCTAGATGCGCGAACCGGTAAAAAGCTGTGGACTTACGACCCGAAAGTCGCTAAAGAAAAATCGCTACATACCTGCTGTGACGTTGTAAACCGTGGTGTTGCTGTGTGGCAAGGCCAAGTATTTGTCGGCGCCCTAGATGGCCGCTTGGTGGCCTTAGATGCCGCGACCGGTAAGGTTAATTGGGAAGTAGCCACTGTCGATGCCAAGTTACCGTATACCATTACCGGAGCTCCACGCGTCATTAAAGGAAAAGTACTCATTGGTAACGGCGGTGCCGAGTTTGGCGTACGCGGATTTATCGCTGCCTATAATGTTGCCGATGGCTCTCAAGCCTGGAAGTTTTACACGGTACCGGGAGACCCTGCAAAAGGTTTTGAAAACGAGGCAATGGCCATGGCCGCAAAAACCTGGAACGGTAAATGGTTCGACTTAGGTGGCGGCGGTGGCACCGTATGGGACGCGATGGCTTATGATCCCGACTTAGATCTCATGTATATAGGCGTGGGGAACGGCACTCCCTGGAATCAGCGCATCCGCTCACCCGGTGGCGGCGACAACTTGTTTTTGTCGTCTATCGTGGCACTGCGCCCGGATACAGGCGAGTATGTTTGGCATTATCAAACCACTCCCGGTGAAACCTGGGATTACACTGCTACACAGCATATTATCTTGGCCGACATCGAGTTAGAGGGAAAAACCCGTAAAGTGCTTATGCAAGCACCAAAGAATGGATTCTTTTATGTGATCGATCGTACTGATGGCACTTTGCTATCGGCAGAAAATTATATTGATATTACCTGGGCAACTCACGTAGATATGGAAACTGGGCGTCCCGTAGAGGTACCTGAGGCGCGTTTTTATGACGAAAAACCGTTTACTGTGTTCCCCTCTTATCTGGGTGGTCACAACTGGCATCCTATGTCCTACAGTCCGAACACCGGATTGGTCTATATTCCCGTGTTAGATTTCCCCGCTAATTATGGCGGAGACCCTGCCTTTAAATATCGTCCGGGAATTTTCAATACCGGTATCGACGGCATTGTCGGCAGTTTGCCCGACAGCCAGGCCGAGCGTGACGCACTGCGTCCGCTCATCAAAGGGCGGCTGGTTGCTTGGGACCCTAAAACTCAGAAAGAGGCCTGGCGGGTCGACCACAAAGGATCTTGGAACGGTGGTATTTTAAGCACTGCCAGCGGCCTGGTATTTCAAGGTACTGCCGATGGCAAGTTAGTGGCCTATACCGATGACAAAGGCGAAAAACTGTGGGAGTTTCCCGCAAATACCGGCATTGTTGCGCCACCGATGACCTACGAAATCGATGGCGAGCAATACCTCTCTGTTAACGTGGGTTGGGGGGGAGCTTTTGCCCTGGTGTTTGGCGAGTTTGTACAAGATGAGAGCCTGCCGAATGTGAACCGTGTATTAACCTTCAAGCTAGGATCTAAGGGTACGTTACCTGTGCCCGATTGGAAGCGCACAGCAACATTTAACCCGCCTGCGCAAACCGCTAACGACGATATTATAAGACATGGCTTTCGACTGTATCAAGATACCTGTATGGGCTGCCACGGTTTAAATGCAGTATCTGGATTAACGGTTCCTGACCTGCGCGCCTCTGGTTACATCCAAGCACAGGAAGCCTTTGATGAAGTCGTACTAAAAGGAGCACTTCGAGCCAACGGTATGGCAGCGTTTGATCAGCATTTATCCACTGAAGATACCGCTGCCATACGTGCTTATATCGTACAACAAGCTCATCGCGCCTTGAAATTACAGCAAGGTGCTGTCGAGGGATAAAACGGGTTTTTGGTGGGAATTGAGTGGCTTGTTAATCAAGCCCTCGCCCACCATCGACTTATCGCTTAACTCCATTTTTCATCAGCACAGTCTCAACTTCATCGCTCCATTCACAAGAATCTCTTGTTTCCTTAAACCTAGGGCAGATCGGTTTGTAGTCTTTGAAGCAGACGGTCCTGTAAATCCACATATCCCGCCTCGTTTAATTTGAGAAATTGTGCAGCCTGTTCGGGAATATTATTGAAATCAGGCTCAGCAGCGACCCGCCAATACGCCCTGAATCTATTGGAGATATGTTTGGCCAACGTTAATACCGCAAGTAGCTCTGGGGTATGCGGCGTAGTGATTATGTTACCCTTTAATACGTTCTCCGTCACCGACTGAAACAGTATGCTTTGACAGATGTATTCCGGTAAAAACCAGCGCACCGCCAAGCGATGTCCAACATGATATCGGTGGCAGCCGAAGTGAGCAATTTCGTGTTCCAGAATAGCATTGGGCTCCTTTGCGAGGACGGATTTTAATACCCTCCGATATTTCGGAAAAGCCAGCATCATCAGTGGCACCCCGGCATCGTGGAACATTCCCAGCGTGTAAGCGTCGTCCGGTGATTTGTCGGTTATCTCGATCGCTATCATGCGACACAAAGCCGCGACTTCCACTGAAGAGTCCCAGAAACGATCCAATCCTTTTAACTTTCCCAGTGAAGAGCGTAATGCAGCAGTGCGTGCGAGAGAATATACATCCCGCAGCCCCAACAACATGACCGCATGTTTGATCGAAGTCACCGTGGTTTTTAAGCCAAAATACGGTGAGTTAACGACTTGAAGAATGGCACCGAACAGTGCCGCATCTAAGTTGAGCGTTGCAACTACTTTTTCTAAATCGGGGCTAGCCTGTTCCATTTCTTCCGCGATCAGCTCTAAGACTTCCGGTCGCGAAGGCAGTGTAACACTGTCCGACAATTCAAGAGCCGATTGTGACAATGGATCAATATAACTTTCTGCCATCTATTACGTCCTGATCTACACTGTAAAACGATTCCTGAATCAAGCCCTAAACTACACCCTACACTACACTCTAAACTACACCCAAAAAAACGCATCCTGAATGACACATGTAGATAAAATTTGGGGTCAGGAATAAATCTCGTCATCTTCCCCTATAACGCAGTCGCGACCGCGGTTTTTTGCAGCATAAAGCAGTTTATCAGCGGCGTTAATCTGACTGTCGAGGGAATCGTGAAGCGTGCTGACAACGCCTATACTAATGGTAATATTGACGGTGTGATCGCCGATGTCAATATCCTTCTCACTCACCAGGTTGCGCACAGCATCCATCAACTTCATGACCTGGTATCGACTCAAATCCGGTATCACGACGCAAAATTCTTCGCCTCCCAGCCTTACCAGCAAAAACTGAGTCAACATTGTGGCAAACAAATCGCTCAGCTGAATCAGGGCACTGTCACCTGCTGCATGGCCGTACTCATCATTGATTCTTTTAAAATGATCAATATCGATGACCGCTACCGAAAGACACTTCTCATGCGCCACGGCTTTAGCGTGCATTTTACTGCCTTGATCAAATAAGTAGCGGCGATTATATAACTTGGTGAGTGCGTCTCTTACAGCCCACTCGCGAATATCCTGAATATTTTCGAGCATTTTCACATTGTGCGTGATACGACAATGAAACTCCTCCTGAATAAACGGTTTTGAGAGAAAATCATTCGCACCATTTTTGATAAACTTAGCCGATATCGTATTTTTTTCCGCGCCAGACAAGCCGATAATAATCAAATCTGACATATTTGGATTGCTACGTAATTTCTTCGTCAGTTCAAAACCGTCCATTTCTGGCATATAGTAATCTGTGATCAGCATTTTAATACCGTCATCGGCCTCGAGCATACTTCGGGCTTCTTTTCCATTAACCGCCGTCACTACCTGATAGAGATGTTGTTCCAGCAGTGATTTGATAAATGCTCTCTGCGGTGCGGAGTCTTCTGCCACAAGAACTTTGACGTTTTGGTTTTTCTCCAGCCGCTTAACCAGACCTATGGCATATTCGTAGGAATACCGACCTTCCTTCACAACATAATCCACGGTACCCATTTTAATCAGCTTTTCTCGGACATCTTCATTGTAATTGCCTGTCAGAATAATGACCGGTACGTCGTATTCGAGTAAATAGTGCGCCATCTCGCCGTCCGCGGCGTCTGGAAGGTTTAAATCGACGATAGCGGCGAAGAGCTTTTCCTGATATTTTTCGAATAGCTCCACACCACGCTGGTACGTCTCGGCGAAATGAACAGCGTATTCCTTGAGCTCACGACTGGCATAATACTTAAGGAGCCGCACTACCAGCTGGCTATCTTCGACAACCAACAGATGTTTTTTATCACCTTCCCTGTGCCTCTTATCGCGAAGCTCTTTCCTCGCTATCAATGACAAAAAGTTCTCCCGGCGTTTCGGTGAATTAATGACGCCACTATCGCGAAAAGAATACTGGAGTGGAGGTCTATAGAAACCACAAATCGATTACTGGGATTTCTAGATAATTGCGATTTCTAGGTAAACAACATAACTATAGTAGTAATACAAAGATACGCTACGTAAATTGGGGAGAACGACCATTATTCTGCCAACGCTTTATATAAAGGTATTTACAGTAAATAAAACCAGCTTTGGCCCGTGCTAGACATGATTCAGCGGGCGTTGAATCAGCCGGTTGCCCACCCGCGTTCGGGGTAGCGTTTTAATAACCGCGGCTAGCAAATGAGAAATGTGAATTGTCATTCCAATAAATGAATACTGTGCTCTGCCAGTCCTGAGCCAGCGTTGGCATAGTAATTAAATACCACGTCGATTCCGCTCGCCAATAGTTCGGTTTTTTCATCTTCGTAACGCGCAATTCCTGCCATTTTCCCTTGGTATCCTGCATGCTGAAGTTGCTTTACTACTTCAAGCATATCGAGATAATTGGGCATCGCCAGCATAATTAATTGGACTTGATCAAGTTCAATATGAGACCAGAAGTCAGGATCCTCTGCATCCGCCGCTATGACATTTCGACCTTTACTACTCTGCGAAATAACACGTTCTCCATCGACATCAATTCCACAAACGTCCCTATGCATTTCTTGTAGCGTATCGTAGGCACCCTTCCCAACCCTACCCATGCCAATGACTAATACCGAGGCCCCGTCGGGTTGCGAGAACCGATCTTCGGGTAAGCGCTCCGGGTTTTCGAACCGTTTGAGAAGTTTATTCCAACGCGTGTACAAGTCGTGTGAATAGGCATTGATAACACTTGAAAAAATAAACGAGAAAGACATAGCTAACGCCATGATGACCAGCCATTCTTTTGGTAATAAACCCTGAGCAACGCAGAAAGAACAAACAATAAGCCCAAATTCGCTATAATTCGAAAGACTCAGGGCTGTCAGAAAGGCAGAGCGGCTTCGCAGTTTCAAACGCGTTAGCAACAAAAAGAATATGGCGCCCTTAAACGGCAGAGCAACCGCCATTATCAGTGCAGCGGCCAACATATCGACTGTTGGCAATGCGGTAAAACCAATCGAGAGAAAGAAACCGATAAGAAATAGGTCCTTAAATCCAAGTAAAGATTTAGCAAGTTCTGCCGCTTTATCCTGATTACTCAAAAGTGCGCCGAGGACCAAAGCACCTAAGTGCGCTTTCAATCCCACCAATTCAAATAAGGCGCCACCGGAAAGGGCCAGGAAAAACCCGGCTAAAGGCAGGAGTTCTCCATGTCCACTACGCTGTAAAAGCTTACCTAACAGTGGAGTTACCAACGGTAAAGCTAGTAGAACCAGCGCCCACCATGAGGGTGATTTATCGGCCGAAAGAGTGACAAATATAACGGCAGCAAGATCCTGGATGATCAATATGCCAATGGCGACTTGCGCGTGGCGGGCATGCATTTCACCTTTATCTTCCAGCAGTTTAACCGCACAAACGGTGCTACTAAACCCTACCGCAAAACCGATCATCGCGGCGGCTGGCCAATCCAGACCATCAAAATACTGGACGCCGAAATACGCCAGCACCAGGCAGTTGATTGTTGTGAGCAATACAATTGAGCTCATATGGCTCACGGCGCTACCCCAAATCTCAGTCTTAAACAGGGTCTTGATATTAAGCTTTAAGCCAATCGTAAATAACAGAAGAGTTATGCCAAGTTCGGACAAGACTTCCAGAGAATGATCTGGCTTTACACCAAGCGCATGCAGGCCGAATCCCGCAGCGAGATAACCTATGAGCGGTGGGAGATGTAATTGTTTAACCAAAAAACCGCAGGTAAACGCTACGGCGATCCAAATGTAATCCATACTAAATGCGTTAACCTACTTAAAAGAATAAGAAACCATCTTTGTACTAGCTGTCACGTAGACCAGCACATTGATGTACCAAGTATCTGTCTTCGTCTAACTATCTTACAACGTAAATCGAGGTTTTACAGTTAATACACGCGGGTTTATGGTCTTTCTCTGCGTTATTTTTCCTTTTCACGTTTGTTACGGATGGAACCTATGAAGGCCATTCCGGTTTTTCGACAACAAGTCGGAAAATTCTTCCTTTGTAAATTTACTGCTCGATCGTTTACGATGGTAGCCGAATAAAAAGACAACAGACACCACAAGATAACAGGAGAACCTCATGACTAATTCCAATCGTACGTGGATAATGGCAAAAGTTCCTACCGGGGCGTTAGAAGAAGATTGTTTCGAACTGATCGAGCAAGATATTCCTAAGCCAAAAGAAGGTGAAGTCTTGCTGCGCAACCTGTACTTCTCTTGCGATCCAACCCAATTAGGCTGGATGAATGGCTCCGCCGACTATATGGAACCGGTGAAAATAGGCCAAGCAATGAAAGCTAGCGCAGTAGCGCAGGTTGTCGAGTCCAACAATCCCCAATACAAAAACGGTGATATCGTCAGTGGTTTGTTAGGCTGGAGCGAATACTGGCTCAGTGATGGACGTGATCTGATGGGCGGGCCTCTAAGTCATGTAGGCGGCCAGGTCCCAATTCCTGTTTCAATGGGACTACTACATATTACCGGCTTCTCGGCCTATTTCGGTCTACTTGATTTGGGTAAGCCATTGCCAGGAGACACTGTGTTTGTTTCGGGAGCCGCAGGCGCAGTCGGTTCGGTGGCGGGGCAAATTGCCAAGATTGCCGGCTGTAAAGTCATTGGCACAGCGGGGACCGATGAGAAATGTACGTGGGTAAAAGATGAATTAGGATTCGATGATTGCATAAATTACAAAACGGAGAATATCCCACAACGACTCAAAGCCTTTGCGCCTACAGGTATCGATATATACTTTGACAATGTCGGTGGCCAAATTCTGGATGACGCGCTTGCTCAGTTGGCTAACGGTGCCAGAGTTGTGTTATGCGGTGGTATTTCCGGATACGAAAAACCTCAACCGGGCCCGAGTAATATGATGATGTTAGCCTTACGTCGCGCTACAATCAGTGGCTTTATTGTGATCGACTATATGAGCCAATTTGCAACGGCCGGCGCCCGAATGGGAGAGTGGTATGCCTCCGGAAAATTGAAATCAAAGGAAGACATTGTCGAAGGGTTTGAGAACGCGCCTGCCGCCTTAAAGGGATTATTCACCGGCGACAACATGGGCAAGCGCCTAATTCATATTGCGGATCCGCAGTAAGCAAGTAAGGAAAACACTGAATCCATCAGTCCACTAGCGTCGCTGACCCTAGTGGACTCTAGATGAACTGGCTTAAAACACGCCCCGGCCGCAGACCGCCGATACCGGCCATGCATCGATCCGAATCCCTTAAACTATCTTTCCCTACCCTTTACTGCCAACTATTTTCTGGGATAAAGCAGAGAAATCGATATTACAATTTCTGACGCATCTCAGCACCAACCGCTACGAATCCATACTTTTCATAAAACGGTTTGTTATGCGCGGTACTTTCAAGCAAGTACAGTCCATATTCACCGCAGCCGCGCAGACGCGCGTTATCGACGGTTTTTTGTACAAGTAAACCACCGACATTTTTACCTCTAGCTCGAGGGTCAACTATCAACTCTTCTAACTGACAATATTCACCACCGTATCGCAACGCCAGATTGTAACTGACCGTTGCCATGCCAAGAACGAGTCCCTCCTCCTCAGCCACCAAAATCTGACCTCTTTGTTGAGTTAACAATTCCTCAAAACCCTTGCCATAGGTGCGAAGTTTTTCTCCAGACGACGCTGCAGTAAGTACCGCAAGTAGATCCAGACAATAGTCTTTATCCCCTGCATTTGCGTCCCTAATATTAATTGCTTTTGCGTCCTTAACATTAACTGTCATTTTAAGATCCCCCAAATAAATATTGACTAATTCTCGATAGTATCAGAGCAACTCATTCATAGGGAAAACCACAAAACGGGCTCGACACTCAGAGTATTCGGCGACTAAGAAGAAACACAGATTCAAGAAGTTGACCGCAGCTTATTCAGTTTGCTCTAATGAAACAAATTAGCCGCAAACGGACGTACAATTGTTGGCGAAACTAAGGACTTATCCGACGAACAAAAGTATAGATCTAATTTTCACTTTGCTCCCATTGCAAAATAAATTTCGCCCCTCCCATTTCAGATCTAGTTACCTCAACCGTGCCCTGATGCAACTCTGCAATACGTTTGACAATAGACAAACCCAGACCAAAGCCTCCGGTTTTTTTGTCGCGACTCTTCTCCATTCTGAAGAAAGCTTTAAACACATTATGCTGTTGATCTTCGGGAATTCCAGTGCCGTCATCTTCAACACTAAGCTCGATACTGCCATTCCGATGAGCCAGCGTTATGGAAATAGCGGAGTTGCCGTAACGAATAGCATTGTTGATCAAGTTACTAAGGGCTAAGCCCATTAGATAAGAATCTATAGTTAAGGTGACATCATTGACCAGGTTTTTAGTTGCTATTTTTTTTTGCTGTGGTGCGTTGGTGAACTTTTCAACCTGCGCCATAAACCACTCATTAGCCGATACCTGACGAAGCTGAATAACCTTGTCAGGATTGTCCAGTTGGGCATAATCAAGTAACGTTCGAATGATTTCCTCCATTTCATTGAGATCTTTATATATGTGCTTAACTTCCTCCTGCCCCTCTTCTACCATATCCTTTTCTACTATGGCCAACGCGAACTTTATCCGTGAAAGAGGTGTTCTCAGTTCATGAGAAAGCGCATGACTTAACTCCTTTTGAGTATTGATTAATCGTTTGAGATGAGAGGCCATTTTGATAAATACGCTTGCCAGCTGTGGCATCGTACGAATGTTTGTTAGCTCCTTAGTCGATGCACTGTAATCCTCACTTAAATAGGAGGCGGTCTGGTTTAGTATGTCTAGATCCCGAATCATCGGCCTCATCCAAACCCAAACAACAACAAAAATAGAGATGAAAAAGATAAGGGGTAAATAACGGTATGGCTCTGCATCGGCTTCTGCAAAGGTGACCGGCCCGATAAAAAGTAGCTTTCCGCTGCCTGAAAGCTCTTTATAAAAAAGCCTTTCACCGGAAGACGTGAATAGTACTTGGACTCCTGTTTCCGATCGAGGGTCCGATTCAAATGTGGGAGCCGAAATGGCGACCATATCATCCCGTTCAGCAATTTCGATGGGATAAGCTAAAAGAATACTGGCTTCGCTTACGATTTTCGGCCACCGCTCTTCGGGCTCATTCACAAGTGCTTTGTCAAGCACATTAAAGTGTCCCTGCATTAGTTGCAGGTAGTTTTTTTCACTGCTGTCATCGATCTGCTGTAGGAGAAACGTATCAAAAACAAAGCCGATAAAAATCAGGCTGCTCGCGATAAGAATAAAAAACCGAACGATTAATGAGTAGTTTTGACTTTTGATTCCCGTCCCTTTTTTTAGTTTACTCAAATGACTTTATCCCCAGGCGTCTTTGATAAAGAGATATCCCTTCCCCCAAATCGTTTTTATACGAAAAGGAGTTTCAAGATTGTCCTGAAGTTTTTTACGCAAATGAGAAATACGAACGTCGATCGACCGATCTAATCCGTTGTAGTCAATACCTCTAGTTAACTTGAAAAGATGCGAACGGCTGAGAATATTCCCGGCATTGCTCGCCATGATCCAAAGCAAGTCAAATTCCTGCGTTGTTAATTCTATCTTTTTCTCATTTAGCCAAGCCTGTTGTGCCGCATGACTCATCCTTAAATTGCCAAAAGAAAGTTCTTTGGCTTCGATTTCGATGGTAGGCGATTGCTGCCTCCTCAGCAATGCGCGGACTCTCGCCAGTAAAACCATGGGCTCTGCTGGCTTGGCGACATAATCGTCTGCGCCGGATTCGAGACCGATCACCTGATCAATATCGTGACTTTTAGCCGTCAACATCAGGATCGGGCCAGAATAGGTTTCTCTCAATTGCTTACAAACACTGATACCATCCAGCCCTGGAAGCATTAGATCGAGAATAACTAAATCGGGAGACATTCGCTGAAATGCATTTAGTGCATGATCGCCACGGGTTTCGATCTCAACTTCCAGATCGTTTTGTTCGAGAAATTTTTTCGTGAGCTGTCCCAGTCGCTCGTCGTCTTCAACTAACAGTATCCTCGGAAAGGGTTCTTTCATTTAGAAAAGACTCCATACATGTCTTCGTCTTCGGGAGTTGTTTTGGGAGTCATCTTTGAGACTGAGAACGTTCAGTGTTTCACTAACAAGTGCCTCGTCGCTGCCACTACTTAGCAGTGCGTAGACTACATCAACTTTTGTGTGTGCTTGATCGCGGGTCATACCCGCTGTTGAGTCAGACCAGCAATCGAGCTCTTTATTTTTTGTCTGATTGACGACACAGTGATTGTTCGTTTCCTCTGCTTTCCACTGAATATCAACAGAAACATCACAAAAATCAGTCACTTTCTTTTTGATACAGAGCTTTGGTTTTAACTTGACCGTCGTATCAGCCACCACCACCGGTTGACAAATCGAACCGACAAGGAAACAAATAAGAACGAGAGATTTACTATTAAAAACCCATTTAAATTTCATTATTTTCCGATTTCCTAATTAACTGATTTCCTAACTACCTAACGACCTAATGATCTAATTACCTAATGACTTAACTGCTTTACATGAAAGAATAGAATATTCCGGTAAACACAGTCGTGACATTATCGTCTGTCATAATCGGACTATTGGCTGCTTCACTGTTTATCCGTTCATATTGAAAACTATTCACCCAGCGCCATTGTTTACCGATAACATAGGTTAGAGACAATTTGGCGAAACTGTTAAACCCATTTTTTGCCTCGTATACCGATAGATAACCCTCGCTTTCCCGAGAATCTTCCGCCGTAATTCCATAGTAGTAATCGTTAAGATTGGCACTACGCCAGCTAAAACCCGCGGATGTTTGAATATACCAACGTTGGATCAGGAAGTCGTAACTGTAATCCATCCACAGTTCCATACCCTCATGAGTATTGCTGATGTCGCCATTTAGCTGCGACTGAAACCGTCCCCAGGGTTTATCGACAATTAGCTCCAGCCCCATCTCGACTGCGTAATCACGATCGGGCGCCTCCACAAAATCCGGGAGGGGCTCCGCACTACTAACACTGTCATTTTCCAGAAACAGAAAATTCTCGTTCATATGAGAAAAATAAACTCGATCACTATTGACGCCGACGATAACATTGAGGGAGATATCTCGCGCGCTCGAGACAACTAAACCCAGGTCACCGTTGTCAAAAAACCAACGATCGGAGTAATAGGCAATGTCGACGAGCCAGTACTGTTTAATGTCGTCGCTGTTAATTAAAGGGTTACTGCGTTTACCATAACCCACAGCAAGACCTAAATCCCATTCTCCAGATCCATAGGACGGTATGGCAAAGCCAATAGCCAGTATCATCGCTATCGACAATCTATTCGCTATACTAAAGAGTGTAAAACACATTTAAATGAACCTTATTGTTTAGTTCAACCGCAGTGAAAATGAATTTGCCAAAAACATCGACATTCTACCAAAATATCCCAGTGTGCAAACACCCCTAAACGTGCAAACACCAATCCATAGCTTGCCACATAATGGAACGACATTCTTAATCCTAAACGTGTCAAATTGTTAAAATTTGTAAAGCTACCGTTAGTTAGTGCTCGGCCATAGGTATCGATTTTTAGTTTACTTATGTTGTGCGTAGGGTTTTAACCCGACAATCCGGGCTTTTGATTCGCTTTATACGTCGGGTTAAAACCGACCTACAGAAAACGGTTGGTTCTGAACAGGCCCCGGTTAACAAATGCTCAGTTTGCAATAGACGGGTTGAATCTCTGTGCTAACGTCAAACTGTTCTTTTTGCCATTTTCTAGAAGATGAATTGTCCAGTTGCTTTTCTTCGTTACACTTATTGACAATTAGACGCAATTTTCCAACAGATAAAAGGACCGATCGGCTCTACATTAACACTGTGAAGAGCTTTGTATCTTTTATAATATTCGACAGGCAGGGAGAATAGGTATGGCATTTAGGAAAAAACTGGGGTCCAGGGCAATCATTTCAAAGGCACTGGTTTCAAGAGCACTTTTTTCGTGTTCCGTAACGGCCGCTGCAATTATTCTATCCGCTTGCGGTGGCGGCGGCGGAAACAGTGGTACAGATGGGCCGGATATTCCCGACCCCAGAATACGTTCCGGTGCGCTGGTCGAAGTGACCTCCACCGATGATTTTGACTCGTTTTTACGACAGGGGATTCTAGAGAGTTTTAGCCCCGCTTCACAAAATCTGGAAGCCATGATCGCCTTCACTGAATCAGACGATCTGACCGCATCTCCCGCCTCTGACACGCGGCTGGATTATTCCGGCACCTATACGCTGGAAGCGAGTGTCGATGAAAGCGATACAGTGAAATATAATGGCGACTACCTGTTTATTGCCGAACAAAATTCTCAGATCTGCTGCACCCTCTTCGAAGATACCTTTACTGATGAAGATGGCGACGAAGGGTTGGAAAGCTTCGCCCCGGTCACCCCATCAATCAGAGTATTAGCTACGGAACCCAATGAGCCGTCGGCGACCGAGGTTACTTCAATAAAGCCTTCTTTCCCAACGGGTGCACGCATCTCGGGACTCTATCAGCATGACGACCTGTTAGTGTCACTGGCGACCTCCTTTTCACACGGTGATTATGGTGATCGCTGGATCCTTCCCCGGTACTGGCAACAAGGGACGACAAACGTTTCGCTTTTTGATATCAGTGATATCGAAAATGCCGCAGAATCCTGGAATGCGAGCATTGAGGGGAACCTGGTCAGTAGTCGCCGTATTGGCAACACACTTTATCTAATTACCCGATTTTCACCGGACCTTCACCTCGAATACAGTGGTAAGGAAGGTGACCAGGTCGAACAAGAAAACGAAGACCTTGTGAACGCAGCCGAATTAACTGACTTACTACCTCAAATCACTCGAAACAACATCACTTCAGAGTTATTTTCCCCGACCGATTGTTACGTGAATACGTCTAGTGGAGTCACCGGTTATAGCATCATCACAACCATTACCGCGATACCACTCAATAATCCAGACCAGTTTGAATCCCGCTGCTACAACGGTGAAACACAAGGTATTTACGTTGCTGAAAAGTCCCTGTATATCACCTATTTTGATTGGGAAGAGGGAAATACCCAAATACACAAGTTCAATCTCGACAACAATGATATTGAATACCGGGGTACTGGAGAGGTACCGGGGTCTTTGAGCTATCGCCTCGAGTCAGATTATTACTTAAGTGAGTACGAAGGTGATTTGAGAGTCATTAGTTCGGAATGGGAATATTCCGACGTTGTGTTCCTCAGTGATGTGGTCGATACCGATGCCACGACCATTGCGGCACCCGAAATAATCGATGAAGTCGACCATAGACTAACGATATTACGAGAGTCGACCACAGCCATGGAGTTAGAAGTCGTTGCCACCCTGCCCAACTCGGCACACCCGGAAGAGATAGGCAAACCCAATGAGGAGCTTTACGGCGTCCGGTTTTTCGAAGACCGTGCCTATATTGTCACCTTTGAACGTGTCGACCCGCTCTACATTATGGATTTGAGTGATCCCTTAGACCCATTTATTGCTGGGGAATTGGAGCTGCCGGGTTTCTCTGATTTTCTTCATCCGGTTTCGGACAATCTGCTACTGGGCATTGGCAAGGATGTCGGTACCGAAGGCGAGTTTTCTCTTGTCAACGGGATCAAAGTTGAACTGTTTGATGTGTCAAATCCAGCGGTTCCTTACTCTCTCGATTCCGTCAGTATCGGTGACCGTGGCACTCATTCTCAGATTTTTTCTAATCGCCATGCCTTTACCTATTTAGAAATGAGTGACAACAATCACCGCTTTACTTTACCGGTTGATCGCTATCTTATTCAGGAGCAGCCACCGGAAGATTGGTCGTGGGGCGTTTGGCAAGATACCGGGCTGCATCTCTTTGCGATCGACAATATAGAAAGCCCAGCGTCGGCAACCCTCACCAATACCAGCGCCATGATCGTCGAAAGGAAAGTCGAGGATCAATTGCATTATCCGACTCAGTGGGAGAATCGAGCAGTGATTCACGATGATACCGTTTTCTATATATACGGCGATGCCGTCTGGTCCGCCTTCTGGGATGACGTAACGACAATGACGGGATCGTTCTGACCGTTTAAGCATATGGTTGGGGTATAACCCTCCCCAACCAAATTTACGCGCTGCAGCGGATGCAGCGATTGATCAAGCGCAATGACTTCAAATATAATCACATTCCATCTCTCATCCTGATTAACAGCAAGAGATTACAATATAGAATAATCAATGATTAAACCCTTTTGGCATTTATTGGCTATGATTAACAACGCTGCGAGCAAAAATATTGAATACCGCCCGCGCGACGATTTCATTTGCAACTGGAACGACTCTAGCCATGAACAGCGATCTGGGCGAACTTGCCCTAATTAACGATAACGACTTTTTTCGGTGCTGGCAGGACGGTCGCGCGCTGCACTTTGGGCTAAAACGAGATTGGGTATTACAGTCTATCGGACACCTCGAGCAGCAAATTTCGGCCTTAAATCTCGCTGATCTGAACCTTGAAAAAGTGGCCTTCTTTTGCGGGGGCTTGCGTGACCTCGACCTCTCTGGGGCGTGGTTGCTCTACCGCACCGCCGAACACCTGAAAGCACAGGGCATGACAGCTGAATTCAGCGGTTTTAAAGCCGAACACTTCAAATTTATCGAACAAGTACTCGATATCGAGTCAGTACCCCATGAGACGATAACAGCACCGAGCTGGCATACCCGCATCACAACGCACGCAAATGCCACAATCAACGGGCTGACTAACAGCTTCGCTCAGCGAATGACATTCTCTGGCGCAATGCTTAAGGAGTTTTATGGCATCCTGGCAAACCCGCGGCGCCTGCGCTGGATTGCAACCGTTAGGCATATCAGCGAAGCCGGTGTGAATGCCTTACCGGTTGTGCTAATGATGTCTTTCCTTATCGCCGTTGTATTAGCGTTTCAAGGCCAAAATCAACTTGCGCAGTTTGGCGCACAAATTTATACGGTCGATCTGGTTTCGATATCGGTACTTCGGGAAATGGGCGTACTCCTAACAGCCATTCTTGTTGCCGGGCGTTCGGGCAGTGCCTTCGCAGCAGAAATCGGTGTCATGCAACTAAACGACGAAATTGACGCAATGAACACGATGGGAATCCGCCCCCTTGAGGTGCTTGTTATCCCCCGTGTATTAGCGCTGGCAATCAGCTTGCCCTTATTAACCTTTCTTGCTGACATCGCGGGTTTGTTGGGTACTGTTACCGTTACCACCTCACTGTTGAACATTCCTGTCAATTTGGTGGTGGAGCGATTTCTCAGCCTCGACATCGGTACTCATTTTATGGTCGGGATGATCAAAGCACCCTTTTTTGCCGTGGCAATTGCTTTGATCGCGTGTTTTCGTGGATTTTACGTCAAAAAATCTGCGGATGCTGTCGGCCTAAATACGACGCGCGCTGTCGTCGAATCCATCTTTATGGTGATTGTTGTCGATGCTATTTTCTCCGTGATATTTGTCAAACTGGACTGGTGATCAATTAATGCTCGACACTGATATTCTTGAAAACGATACTAAAATCAGCGCTGAGATCATTCGTATCGACGACCTTGTCAATCGCTTTGGTACCCACACCGTGCACGACGGCATCAATCTGAGCGTTTATCAACAAGAGATATTAGGCATCGTCGGCGGATCGGGCACGGGTAAGTCTGTATTGCTAAATTGCATGCTCGGCTTGCGGACGCCCACCTCCGGCACAGTCACAGTCCTCGGCCAAGACATCGCTCTGCAAGAAGCAGGCAAACTCAGTTTTTGCCAGCTACGGTGGGGAGTTTTGTTTCAGACCGGTGCTTTGTTCTCGGGCTTGACCGTATTGGAAAATGTGTTGGCCCCTATCCAGGAACATGCGGCTGCCAGCCCCAAGCTGATGGAAGAAATCGCCCGGTTAAAACTACATATGGTCGGACTCTCGGAAACAGCGTTTGGAAAATACCCGTCCGAGCTTTCCGGTGGCATGATTAAACGTGCTGCATTAGCGCGGGCATTAGCGATAGAACCAAAGATTATATTTTTGGATGAACCGACAGCCGGGTTAGATCCTATTGGAGCTGCTGAGTTTGACGAATTAATCCTGTATTTACGGGCTCATTTAGATTTAACGGTTGTCATGATTTCTCATGACATGGATTCACTATTGACCATTTGCGATCGTTTTGCCGTTATTGTAGACAAGATCGCCATCAGCGGTAGGCGTGACGATATCATTGGGCATTCACACCCTTGGATTCAGGATTACTTTGGTGGCGTTCGCGGTCGAGCGGCACTCGCTTAATGTTAAATATTTGGATGGACCAGTAAATGGAACAACACGCAAAAACCATCGTCGTCAGTGCTTTCGTATTGCTTACTGTAGGGAGCCTGTTTTGGTTTAATCACTGGATCTCGGCAACGGGAGCGGATAGCCAAACGAATACGCACCATATCGCAATTCGTGGCGCGGTAAGCGGTTTGTCAGAAGGCAGCGAAGTACGTTATCTCGGGGTCACTGTTGGTCGCGTTTCCGCAATCACACTCAGCGCGACGACACTTGGCCAAGTCGATATCGATTTTAATTCTGATCAAGCCATACCGTCAGACAAATTGTTAGCGCAGCTTGAACCTCAGGGAATCACTGGCTTATCAGTGATCGAGCTACGCTTGCAATCCGCCACCGATCCCGGCTTTGCCACCGATCCCGGCGTTATTCCCGGGTATCCCTCGCTGGTAACGCAGCTGTCTGGTCCGGCCTCCAGCATCGCAGGGTCTGTTGAAACGGTGATGACGAAGGTCGACAAATTCATGAGCGAAGAGACAATGGCTAATCTAAGCGAGAGTGTAAAACAACTCAACCATACGACTGCACAACTGGCAGTGGCGTCCGATGGTCTCGCTGACTTAATGCAAAACGTAAACCAAATCAGCATGACGTTGGCGGAGACCATTCCTGCCTATCGCCAAGTAGGAATCAAACTGGAGAGCGAATTGCTACCTGCAGTGCAACAGGTTGCCGTTGAGCTTGGCCAAACAGCGGCCTCGGCAAATTCGATCCTTCTCGAAAATAGAAAGGAGATTAACCAGTTATTTGCACACGACATTCCTAATATCGTCGGTATGACTGATGAACTAGCGCGCTCAATACGGAGCATCAATGACCTAGCCAGTAGCCTGGACAATGAGCCGATGCAACTGATTTATGGCGAACGGGTGCCGGAACTGGAGATAGATATTGATTAAACCATCAACTGCACGAAACCATAGACTGCGAAAAAACCTGGTCATCGGCACAATATTGTTGACCTTAAGCTCCTGCCTGTCATTACCCGATGGCCCTGGGGATCCATCGCGCCATTACGGATTGCTGCCTGCGCAAAGCTCCTGCCGAACCCCCGTACCACAGACGATGAAACTTGCCATCACCCAGGTCGCGGCAGGTCTCGAAGGCGATCGGATGATTCAGCTGTCTAGTGAGTCGGGAGAATTGGTGTATCTCAGTGACATGCGCTGGGCCAGCGATACCCAGATACTTTTGGAACAGAGATTAGCCCAGGATCTTGAAACAGCCGGCTTTACCATCATCACCAGTCACCATAAACTGGCAAGCACCTCAGAGCTGAACTGCGAGTTACGTGCACTAAATTTACGCGGCGACAGTACGAACAGTGCCAACAAGGAAACTGAAGAGACCGCAGTTCGTCGGGCAGAGTTTGCGCTTTCCTGTGCGCTATATGACCCCGTTGCTAGAAATAACCGTATTATTAGCGCTTCCGGATCTTCTACATTTGAGCAACTGCGAGCTGACGAGATCGCCAAGGCACTCAGTGAGAGCTACCACCAGGGATTTGTCGATTTGTGTAAAGGGCTGATAAAACTTGGCGGGTAGATTCCAATTGCTGAGACGTAGTTAACCGAAACAGACACAACTATTTGCCCAGGTGTAGACGACGGACAATTCTTCCGATTTCAGGAAACAATAGAATTCCTTCCTTCAAATAGTAAAGCGACTCTTGATGTAAGTCCTTAAGAAGGGTTTGTACGCCTTCAGCTAACGCTTTCAATATCACCCGTCGAACCCCCTCATTAAGTAACCCCGGCCAATAAACCGCCATCAAATCACCCTGACCAACAACAGGTCTCTCATAAACCACCGCAACTAAATTTAAATAATTTGTCGAGGGAAAAGCCATACTGTGTTACCGTTGTACACGAGTTACGTTTATCTTGACTGTGCGACCGAAGAGACAAAAGCTGCCTGTAAACCAATAGTATCGATCGACGTAAAACCATTCTGGCTGACTCCGACAAGACAATTGACTGAACTCAGGTTAAGCCATCAAAACTCTGGTTAGCCCATCAGCATGCACAATCCCGAAGTCTTGATAGGAATTAAGATTTAGGCCATTTACCGATCAATCAAGCTAGAATTCTCTAATATGTCGGCACCCACTTTAACGCAAGGAAAAGCAAGCACAGCCCTCCTTAGTCTCACTATTCCGATGATTCTAGGCATCTCATCAAACCTTATAGCTGCGCTGTTCGAAACCTATCTAATAGGATTGATCGGCACCGACGAACTCGCTGCCTATAGTTTTACCTTCCCAGTGCTAGGCGCTTTAACCTCATTTATGCTTGGGATTTCAATAGGGCTGTCCTCGGTCTTAGCCAGAACGGTGGGTAGTGGTGATCACGATCAAGTCACAAGGTTGGCAACCGATGGCGTGAGCCTGATGGCACTGACTATGGCTATAGCAGCGGTTGTCGGCTATCTATCGATAAAACCACTGTTTACCATGATGGGAGCCGATGAAACGACTCTTCCGCTGATTCAGGGCTACATGGAAATTTGGTATTTTGGCTTGATATTTTTCACCCTACCTTCCATTGGTGCAAATGCGCTAAGGGCGACTGGCGACGCCCGGATTTCGGGTACAATTATGGTTGCTGGTGCCATTTTTCAAATGATTCTGGACCCAATTCTCATTCTGGGTTTGGGCGGCTTTCCAAAGCTTGGCATGGAGGGTGCGGCTTGGGCGATGGTTGTTTCCCGAGCCTGCCTGTGCGCTGCGACTTTTTATGTTTTAATTTTCCGAAAGAAACTTATCGTACCCGCGCGCGCGTCTTTCTCATTGGTTCTTAATTCCTGGAAAAAAATACTGTCCGTTGGTATTCCAGCGACCGCAACCAATCTTATCGGCCCCATCTCCACCGCTATCATCGTCAGCTTGTTAGCCGGTTACGGAAAAGAAGCGGTCGCCGGGTTTGGGATAGCCTCACGCCTCGAAGCATTATCCGTCATCCCTTTGTTTGCTTTATCGGCCAGTATAGGCCCTTTCGTCGGACAAAACTGGGGAGCAAACCTAAAGGGTAGAGCAAACGAAGGTATGAAACTCTCGTTTGCCTGGGCCATGGGTTGGGGATTAATCGTCGCATTGATTTTCCTATTTTTGCACGAGGACGTTGCCACGCTATTTGACAGCAACGAAAACGTCGTTGCTTATACCAGTACCTATTTAATGATAGTGCCAATCAGTTATGGCGCCTGGGGCGTACTTATGATGGCTAGCGCAACCTTCAATTCACTAGGGAAACCGTTATCATCGACAACCATGTCAATTGTCCGCATGTTTGTTATCTATGTTCCACTCGCGTTTATTGGAGAACATTTTTGGGGCGTCATGGGCATTTTTGGCGCCGCATCTCTATCCAATATCATCATGGGCGTGGTCTCCTATAGTTGGAACAGAAAAACCTATGCACCGCAGCTCTCTCCCTTGCCCGTGGCAAATTAGTACCCGCCCAGAAATATTGATTAGAAATTTGTCTTTCTGTTGCAGGTCGATTTTAACGTGACCTACAGAAAACGTAGCTGGTTTTCAACGGTCACTAATTAGTGCCTATCCATAAACTAACAAGCTCAGTCATTGCGAGCGTTAGCGCGGCAATCTCATCCAGCATTGG
>CAJVZD010000084.1 GCA_913019905.1 uncultured Cellvibrionales bacterium | reverse complement strand
TTATCCCTTAGGTCCTAGGGAAATGTCCGTTGCTAATCTATCCGATGCCGAAATTCGTAAGGAACTGCGGAGTTTGATGCAAGGTGAAAACTTTCATCAATTTCTAATCGAAGGGGCGAATGATCGACTTCTGACCGATAAGTGGATTGAAAATCTGCCCGTGGAAATTTTTTCAGCCCCCTATTATTCCAACTTACCGAATTATGTGGCGCAGCTGTCGGAGCTAGATGATGTTGAATCCCTGCGTAAACTGCGAGATGGGGTTGGTTTTGGGATCGCCCGCCAAGCCTTAGAATCCATTGCTTATGTGGTTGAAAATGACCTGCCTTATACGGAGATTTTGACCGCCGACTACACACTGGTAAATCCTCAGCTCGCCTTTACCTTTGGCTCTAACGTTTCCTTCGACGACGACGAAAATATCGACCAGTGGAAGGTTGGAACCGTGGAAGATTATTTTCGTATCGATAGCTCGATGGTTTACGAACGTCTGCAATTTGGTGCCAACGTAAGCGGTGGCTTAGCGACGAACTACCCTCAGGCAGGAATTCTAAATACCTATGGCTGGTTGTCGCGATACCCCTCGACGGACACCAACCGGAACCGCGCCCGAGCCCGGTGGACCTGGTATCATTTTCTCGGGCTCGATGTCGAAAAGTCGGCGTCCAGAACGACCGATCCGGATGCTTTGGCAGATACGGATAACCCGACCATGAAGAATCCCAATTGCACCGTGTGTCATGAGATTCTTGATCCCATAGCCGCGACCTATCAAAACTACGGCGACCTCGGATTCTACAAGGATAAAGCCCCCGGTCTCGATTCTTTGCCTCGCTTATATAAGAGCGACGATAGTCTGGAAGATCCCTATCAGCCGGGAGATGTTTGGTATCGGGATATGCGTGAGCCGGGACTGGAAGCCCTTAATTTTACAGATACAGACCAAACTATGGTTCAGCTAGCTGCTGCCATTGTCAATGACGACCGTTTCTCGCAAGCCGTTGTTAAATTCTGGTGGCCCTCCATAATGGGGGAAGAACTCATCCCTGCGCCGGAAGAAACTGAAGACAGCAACTATCAAAGTAACTTAAATCTGTTTTTGGAACAATCAGCGACGGTGGCCGAGCTTGCCGAGAAATTTCGAGGAGGTTTTGACGGCGGCGCCGCTTACAATCTTAAAGACCTGCTAACAGAAATGATGATGTCCGATTGGTTTATGATCGATTCCGCAGCGTCCGTTTTTGACGGTGATGACAATCACCTGCTTGGCATTGGGGCAGGCAGGCTGCTGACACCTGAACAATTAGATCGAAAAACCGAAGCGGTAACAGGCGTTCGCTGGTTTGAAAGCGAAGTTCGTGGTCGGGACTTTTCTCAGCTTACCGCCGCTTACCGGTTGCTGTATGGTGGCATTGATTCCGATGGAGTTACCCAGCGTGCTACCGTAGTAAATTCTCTGATGTCGACGGTTGTCGAAGCACAACCCCTGCAATTGGGATGCGTGATTGTGGCTGCCGAATTTCAGTTTCCGGCCTCCGAACGCAAAGTGTTTACGATGATCGATAAAGATCAAAATGAGAACAATGCTGAATCGGCGGTAAGAGCTCAGCTGCAATTTATGCATCAGAACCTGCTGGGTGAAACTTTGTCTGTTGATGATCTGGAAATCGATCGGGCTCTTGCGCTATTTACAGAGACGCGGCAAGCTCGAATTGACGGAAATATGCCTACCCAGCTGCACGCACCTCCGGACGAAACTTGCCCGTTCCAATTCATCCCCGATACGGAAAACTGGGATCTAAGCGATCCTGGCCATACGCTGAACACGTGGGTATCGATGATGATTTATTTTATGACTGACTATCGCTATATCTTTGAATAGGAGGGTGAACCTTGAAACGCAGAGCATTATTAAAGCTGGCGACCTGGTCGGCGATTGGCGCAGGACTGGGACCGGCATTTAAAACCTACGCGGCCGATGACGCCTATACCGGGCCGTTATTTATTACGGTCCAGGTCAGCGGAGGATGGGACGTTACGTCGTTTTGCGATCCAAAGGCAAATCAGCCCGGGGAAAGCATCATTAATAATTGGGCTACCACCGGAGAGATTCAACAGGCGGGCAATATCCCGTATGCTCCGTTTGCCGCTAATCAGGCCTTTTTCGAGAAGTACTATAATGACACGCTGATTATCAATGGAGTGGATGCACAGACGAATTCTCATAGCGCCGGAGTCACCCATAATTGGAGTGGACGTTTGTCCCAAGGTTACCCGACCTTAACGGCATTGGCCGCGAGTGTTTACGGCCCGCAATTACCCATGGGGTACGTGAGTGGTGGCGGTTATCAGGAAACGGCACATCTGGTACGTTATACCAGCCTAAGTGATCCCGAGGGACTAAGAGAATTAATCAACGGTAATATTACGACCTGGAACGCCGCTAACAGCTACCGATTTCAATCAGATTTAGACCGAATTAAACAGTATCAGTTGGCGCGCTTACAGGCGATGTTGCTACGTGAAGATTTGACCCCTCGGCAACGTAACGGGATATCAACTTATTATGAGGCGCGGCTTAGCCGGGATCAATTGTCGGGTTTAGCCGAGCTGCTACCGGATAACGATGAACTTCAACCCCGTCAGCAGGTCACAGCAACGACGCGTTCAACGCTCATGCGCCAAGCTCAGGTAGCGTTGATTGGTTTTCAGGCAGGTGTGAGTATGGCTGCTGATATCCACGTCAATGGTTTCGATACACACTCTGATCACGACGCTGATCACGAACCGATGTTAGAGCATCTAACGGAATCGCTTGACTACGTGTGGACAATGGCTGAGGAGCTAGGGGTGGCAGACCGCCTGACCGTTTTTGTTGGCTCAGATTTTGCGCGCACGCCCCGTTACAATAGTTCAGACGGTAAGGACCATTGGCCTATTGGTTCCGCGATGTTTATGCAGAAAGGGGCTAGTTGGGGTAATCGGGTGATTGGTGTCACTGACGAGGGGCATAACGCGATTAACGTTAATCCTGCGACATTGACGGTTGACGACGTTAACGGGCGACGTATCTACCCGGGTGATATACAGCGGGCAATGCGGGTTGCCGCAGGAATTGATAGTCACGCTAATACATTGGCATTCCCTATTAATACCGGTGACTATATGGACTTTTTCCTGTGAGGTTTTTGTGAGGGGAAGCGCCATCACCCTGTTGCTCTGGTCCACGTCCAAAATGAAAGTAACCCAGCTATCGTTTATTCCTGAAGTCTTCATAGCGTATTTCCTTTCCTGCTTAGGTGTGTTGTGCGTCTGGAATGTTAAGAATTTGGAAAAGTCCCCCTGTTTGAGTGATTAACTTCGGTTCTTTGTGTGATAATACCGGCCACTACAAATGCAGTGGTTATCGATGATTGCGCCTGGTTACCGCCGCTAAAGGACACAAGAGCGTATTTACAAGGCTAGCCGTTACGAGACGGTCGAACGAGTAGCTAAAGATAACAATCGGCGAAACAGAAAGATTTTTCCGCGTCATTTAGTGCCGTCATAATTGAAAATAACCCATCACTGTCGAGAACACATATGAGTAAGCAACTACCGCCGTTCGGGGTATTAATCGCCAATTTAGGTACGCCCGAAGCTCCGACTCCCAGTGCGGTAAGAAAATACCTGGCGGAATTTTTGTGGGACAAACGGGTGGTGGATACGGCCCGACCTCTATGGTGGTTGATTTTACACGGAGTTATTCTACGGATTCGACCAGGACCAGTTTCTAAAGCTTATGCAAGCGTTTGGTCAGACGAAGGGTCTCCGCTGATGGTGAACAGCCTCAAGCAAAAAGAATCTTTGCAACAAGCGCTCAATCATCATTTTGATTGCGATATTCCGGTTGCATTGACCATGACCTACGGTGAGCCATCGGTTGAACAGGCGGGAAAGTATTTTCGCGATAGCGGAGTCGATAAGTTGTTAGTGCTGCCGCTATATCCCCAATATTCGTCCTCTACAACCGCCGCTGTTTTTGATCGGCTTGCAAGAGGTTTAAAAGATTGCCCTCATTTACCGGCCGTGCGATTTGTTAACGAGTATCACCAAAATTCACTGTACATAGACGCTCTGGCCAATTCAGTAAAAGATCATTGGGCGGAAAATGGTCGGGGCGAAAAATTAATGATGTCCTTTCATGGCATACCCGAGCGCTACGCGGAGCAGGGTGATCCTTATCCTGAACAATGTAGAGCAACAGCCCGCGCATTAGCAGAAGCTTTGGAACTTACCGAGGAACAATGGCTCTGTACGTTCCAATCTCGGTTCGGCAGGGAAGAGTGGGTAAAGCCTTACACTGATTTCACATTAATCGAATGGGCAAAAAGCGGTTTAAAGCGAGTCGATGTTATCAGCCCAGCGTTTTCAGCTGACTGCCTCGAAACTCTCGAAGAGTTGGTGGTCGAAAACCGAAAGTACTTTATGGATGCCGGCGGTGCGGAATATCACTATATACCTTGTCTGAACGATCGAGAAGACCATATCGATATGATGGTGAATCTGGTCGACAGCAATACCTTAGGTTGGCGGGAGTGAAAGAGAAAATATTCTTGCAAGCCCACGTTCTAACCGAAATCGTGAGCTTTTTTGTCGTTGAGTCAGGATTCTTTATATTTATCGAAGGCCGATTTCGCCAAGATCAGTACCGCAAGAATCGTAAAAGTCATGGCAATGCCCCCTCCGAAAAATGCCAGTATACCGGCAAAGTCACCGGGGCCGAAGGGTGTATCAACCGCCGAAAGCCCCCTGTTCTTTGCTAAGTTACCTGCCCAGTAGAAGACCGTATTACCCCAGCCTGTAATGATCATGCCCCAAGCTACCCACCAGGCACTCTTTCCTCGAAGTTGAAGAAAAGGCATTAACAAAGCAACGCCCGCAATCATTACACCGTTGAGGATGCCACCAACATGAGCCGCCTGCCAACCGCGGGTGGAGCCTGGCACCGTTACTTCCCATACGGGCAGGGGCCATAATGTAACCACACCCAGCAGGGAAAAAACTAACATGATTCCGGCGATGAGCCCGATGAGGAGTACGATCATTCCATTGGCAATCACCAGATAGGAAAGTCGCTGAGTTATATTGTCAGGCGTCGTCATAAAAACCCTTTGTCATTATTGTTAATTAAATTGAAGTTGGTTTCGAATTCAGAAGTGTTTCAATTTTGTGGTCTGTTAAGGTGTGAGCGTCATTGCCTTTCCTATAATAATCCCGCCAAGCGACTGCCAGCGGATTTTGTTGTTCATTGCAAATTGGATGATTGCTTGGATGATATTTGCGGCTCAGTACCGGTATTGCGGCCCGTGCAAAATCGAAAGCGAAGGACCCGAAGAAACGCCAGGCTTTCCATAATTTTTTAGGGGAGTCATAATATTGCTCTACTTTTACCATAATTGCATAGGCTTTAAATGTCTCCCAACAGATGTGTGCAAATGCAAATAATACCATCCCACGCCGATACCATTCATTATCGGGGTAGAACGCCTTGTAAAAATCAAAAGCGACAGCTCCGTGTTCGACTTCTTCAACCTGGTGCCAAACCCACAGTGCGCGAATGGTGGGGTCCGCTCGACCCATTAACTCATCGTAGCGATTTAGAATGATCATTCCGCCGAGAAACGTGAAGGTTTCATATCCCGCCGTTAGACCTATTTTGAATTTCTTTGTTTGTTTTTCGATAGCATGTTCAAAATATTTTTTGGAGTCTTCTTCAACGTTTTTGAGTTTCGGATACCGTCGAACCATTGCTTGATTCCAGCTGATGAAATTAATCGCATGGTGAGCTTCCTGTCCGATGATAGCCCGCACATCCTTCTTCAATTTCTCGTCTGGCAGTTCATCGCGGTAGGCACGCATCACTTTTATCAGGAACCTTTCAAAGTAGGGTACATGAACGCCTAATGCATTAATAAAGATAGAGAACTCTGGGCTACTTTCGCTCCAGACGGGCGGGTGTTTTTCATCGGTGTGGAAATCGAACTTTAACTTACGAACAGGAAAATCCTTCATTGGGTGCATTGACAGTTATCCCCTGCGATTTTCTTTAAGTGTAGTCCCAATTACTGAAGAGTCCCAATTACCGAACAGTCCCAACCAAAGAGGAGCGCAGGCGCGATCAACTGTGGCGACTGTCCCGGGCTTAACTATCGAATCAAGACCGCATTGTTATTCTTCGATGTATTGACTGACGCTGTCCATTCAAACTATTGCATAATTGTCCGTATTACATGACGACTTAGAGTCGTCCAACCGTGCGATCGCAACGATGAGTATCTAGATAGTAGGCACTAGTTAATAACGTGTGTCACTGACATATACTTGATTACGACCATTTTCTTTTGCTTGGTATAAAGCCTTGTCAGCACGTTCTTTTAGCGCCTTTACACTCTCCTTAGCGCGTGCTTTCGCTATACCTACGGACACCGTAATCGAGCCCAGTGAGGTGTTTGTTTCACTTTGAGTGATGCGGAATCGACTCACTTTATCTCGGATACTCTCGGCAATATTGACGGCATTGTCTAAGGTGTCATTAATTACAACTGCAAACTCCTCGCCACCATAGCGCGATACGTGGACGTCGTCTTTTCGAAATTCTGTCAGGATTTTCCCGACTTGTTGAAGAATCTTATCGCCCATAACGTGCCCGTAGGTATCGTTGCAACGTTTAAAATGGTCCAGGTCCAGCAATAGCAATACGGTGACTTGTAGTGGATTGGCTAAGGCTTTAGTGATCGTTTGGTCAAAGGCCCGACGATTATCAATTTGTGTTAATTCGTCGACTAAGGCGTCTTTCTGACTCGCTTCCAGTGCTTCTTTTAGTGTTTCAACTTCTTGTCTTGATTGCAGCAGGTCTGTTTGAAACTCCCTACTTTTTGTTTCCATTTGCTGTGTTTGGTCTAGCAGCGACGTTAATGCGATATTGATTTCTTCTTGGTCGTTGGAAGACTGCAGCGTGATCATTGTATCTTTTAGCGCGTCTCCGTAATCGTGAGTACTGTTAACATTCTCGTTGACAACACCTAACAATTGCGAGAGCAAGGCCACAATGGCCGACTGACTTTTGTCGTTTTCCGGCAAATGCTGTTTTATAAAATGTTCGAAGAATAGCTGGTCGCTCTTTTCATGGCTGTAGCTTTCAGGTGTCGGGAAAGTAGCGAGTAGAGATTCACTCAAATCAGGATGTTCAGCAGTTACGTGTGCGTACCATAATGCATAATTGTTAGGTGTCGGTGGTATTTTCCGTCCAACCATTAGTGGTACGGCTTTTCGAAGAAAGTCAGCGGAAGCCTCGTTGCTTTCTTTGAATTGTATGGTACTGCCCATTTTTTATCCCTCATCGAGTGGCTGGAACACTGAGTGAAAATAACTCTTACGGTAAATTGGACCGCTGTTGACGAAATTACTGAACACGACGGTAAATCTTTATCCCTAAAAAGCGCGTATTTTGCCATTCATCGCGAGTGAGCACAATAACGCAATGACGTATTCAGGAAGAGTACTTTAAACCGATTATTGGTCTTTCAAACTGGAAAAAGGGGGTTGGGGAGGAATGGTATATTTCATTTACCTAACAGGATAGCTGCCGACATACCGCGGAAAAAGGAACTATAATACTGTGTGATTTAAAAAAAGCTGTTATATCATTCAATGACGAGTTTTTCTATACCGACCCGGCGCCAGTGAGTACGGGTCCGGATACTACGGCTTTTCTGTAGTTAGCCTTTTAGGTCGAGATAAAAAGGTAGCGAAAAATCCCGGGCTTAGAGCCTGAAAGCTCATAAGGAACCGACGTGTCGAAAGGTGAAATTAAATTCATGAAAAAGCCGTTTAAGATCGTATTCTATTTCGTACTTTTTTTACTGTGTCACTTTTCCACTGCGCAACAGGCAGGCTACGATTATTTTCAAGCGAATCGCTTGATGATCCGAAACGGTGTCCAGTCTGTACTCACCTGTAATGGCTTATTTACCTCGCTGCGCAATATTGAACAGGTGTTTTCGCAGGAACTTGCCTATTTGGATAATCCGCTGGGTAATGCGAAAGAAGGCAATTATAGAATTGACCGAGAATTGAAAGCCGTGAGTGTGGGCGGGGGAGTGGACGGTCCCATTATTCATTCAGTATTTAGGCAGGGCATTGGTTGTGTCGTTATGGCACCCGATCAAACTTTGGAGGATATCGCTACTCTACCCCTTTTTGAAAAATCCGCAGCGTTCGATAATGTCGCCGATATACCTTGGCCTGTCGGAGATAAACTGCCAGCTACATCATTACCAGCGGAAGTTAACAGCACGGCTTTAGACGCTGCTTCAAAATGGGCATTTACTCGAAGTACGTCGGAGCAAGATACCGTGAGTCTTTTGATTCTTCATAAGGGCAAGATTATTCATGAACGTTATGCTCCGGGGTTTGATAGGCATACTCGAACGCGGACCTGGTCTACAGCTAAGAGTATTGCTGTGACGCTTATCGGTATGTTGGTCGACAAAGAAGTAATGGAGCTCGACGCATCCCTGGATATTGAATGGTTACCTTTGCAAGCAGCCACGGAAAAAGATAGTAGAGCGAAGATTACCCTGCGTCATGTTCTCAATATGTCGAGCGGCTTGTATCCCGTTGATAGCTTTCGAATGGAATATGCTACCGGTTCAGGCTTAGCCTATTGGGCGGGGGCAAGCTCTGTTGAAGGCGCGCGGCGTCGGGGCCTAACGCGTGAGCCTGGCACCGTATGGGACTATGAAAACTATGATACTTTGTTGGCTATATACGCGATGAAGCGAGCGTTGGGTAGTGATAAGGCTTATCGGGAATTCCCCTATCATGCATTACTTAAGCCGTTGGGGATGAGAAACACCTTGCTGAGTACAGATCGTTTCGGCGATTACATCTTCAGTAGTCAGGTTTACACTAACGCTCGTGATTTGGCGCGGTTCGGGCTCCTCTACCAACAAAATGGTATCTGGCAAGGAAAGCGGTTGTTATCAGAAGAGTGGATTGACTTTGTTCGTACGCCGGCCCCGGCGAGTAAATTGCACCATAATTTTTATGGTGGACAATGGTGGTTGGTGCCTGACAATCGCACGGATGTACCGAGCGACGCCTATTCGACGTCCGGAAATCGTGGGCAGTATGTTATCGTCGTGCCGTCGCATGACTTAGTGATTGTTCGGCGCGGTTTAGATTTTGGTAAACAGGGCTTTAGTCGCTGGGATCTAACTCGAGAGGTATTGAAGGCTTTTTCCTTGGAAGACAAAACGAACTAGGGTGTGTCCGTGCCGTCAGTGATGTCCTATCTAGAAGTTTTAATCTATGCTTTGTCGTTAACCACCAGGAATACGGGGTAAAAGATAAACCTCAGAATCCTGAGGTATTTTAACGTTCCAGTTATCGCGATATATTTCCCCATTAATGGAAACCGCAATACCTGTTTCGCATTGATTTTCGATTCGGGGATATCGGTCAATCAGCTTATGCATAAGCTCGTTGATCGTTTGGGCCTCAATTGAAATTTCAGTCGCTCCGTTGAGGGCAGGGCTTATGGAACTACTAACGCTGACTCTCAACATAGACTGTGTTTCTGTGACTGGATTCGTTAGTCCTAGATTGTTCAGCACCGGGTGAATTCTGTGCTGACACAATCTAGGACTTAATGATCTCTAGGCGCTTTTAGCTTCCTCGAGTGCTTTTAGAATCCGCGGAGGAGACATAGGGACATGGTCCATACGAACACCTGCAGCGTTTGATAAGGCGTTTCCGATAGCAGCTAGAGGTGGCACGATCGATGTCTCACCCACACCACGCACCCCATAGGGGTGGTTAGGGTTAGGTATCTCGAGAATCTGAGTGTCGATGAACGGTAAGTCAGAACACACTGGAATACGGTAATCCAGGAATCCCGGATTTTGCAGCTTACCGTCTTCGCCATAAATGTATTCTTCGTTTAATGCCCAGCCAATCCCCTGTGCTGCACCGCCCTGAAACTGACCTTCAACATAGTCGGGATGAATAGCCTTTCCTGCGTCCTGAATAACGGTATAACGAATAACTTTTGTTCCGCCTGTTTCAGGATCGACTTCAATGTCACAAATATGACTGGCAAATGATACTCCGGCGTTGTCTGCTACCGACTCGTTGTGACCTGCAATTGGGCCGCCGGTAGTCGGTGATTTGGCAGCGATTTCCTTTAAAGTCAACGGAGCGAGGTTGCCGTGTCCTTCGCCGGTTGCTTTAGCGCTGCCTGCCTCCCATAACACATCCTCAACGGGAATTTCCCACATCGTAGCGGCGCGTTGTTTTAAGACATCGATGGCATTTCGAGCGGCGAAAATTGTCGCCATACCCGAAGAAAAAGTACCTCGACTACCTTCGGTCATGTCGTTGTGGCCCAGGGATGCGGTATCGCCGAGATTTGCTTTCACATCATCATAGGAAATACCGAGCTCCTCAGCGGCAATCATCGACAGCGAAGCCCTGGAGCCGCCGACATCAACCGTACCGACTGTTAAGTTTACCGTTCCGTCGATACCTATATTTAAATCAGTACAGGTTTGCCCGCCAAAATTAAACCAGAATCCGCATGCCATACCACGGCCCTGGTTCTTGCCAAGCTTTGCCTTCATGTGGGGATGGTTTTTTGCTGCGTCTAACGTAGGGCCAATACCAATGGGGCCATAAGTAGGACCGTAAGAGGCTTTAGTGCCTTCTTTTGCCGCGTTCTTTATCCGAAAGTCGATGGGGTCCATGCCAATTTCAGCGGCGACCAAATCCATTGTGCTTTCTACACCAAATGCCGCCATAGGCGCAGAGGGAGCCCGGTAGGCTGTGACTTTGGGTCGATTAACCAAAACGTTGTAGCCAATGGCTTTAACATTTTTCAAATCATAGCAAGCGAAGGCTGTCATTGCGCCCAACATACCCCAGATTCCAGGGAATGCACCGCAAGAATAACGAAGTTGAGCAGATGCCGCGGTAATAGTACCGTCTTTCTTAGCGCCTATTTTTACGTCCATAGAGGTTGAGCTGGTAGGGCCACTGGCACGAAAAACTTCATCTCGCGACATAACGACTTTAACCGGACGATTAGCTTTGCGTGACAAGCACAGTGCAACGGGTTCCATCCAGACGTGTGTCTTGCCTCCAAATCCACCGCCAATTTCAGAGGCGGTGACTTTCAGTTTTGCAACGTCCATTCCCAATAGCGCTGCACAGGTATTGCGAAACACGAAATGTCCCTGCGTTGTTACCCACAATTCTCCGGTTCCATCCGAGCCCATGTTGGCGAGGCAGGCATGGGGTTCGATGTATCCCTGATGTGTCTGTTCCGTCTTGTAGCTTTTTTCTACAATAACATCCGCTTCTTCAAATCCGGCATCAATATCACCGTGTCCGAACGGCACAATACCAGAAATATTTGATGGGGTTTTACCATCTCCTCCCGGAGTGAAGACATAATCTTGAACGACCGGTGCATTTTCTTCCATGGCTTCATCAACATCGGTGACGTGGGGAATAACCTTGTAAGTGACCTTGATTAATTTTAAGGCTTTCTTTGCCGTTTGCCGGTCAATTGCCGCGACTGCTGCGACGGCATGCCCGTCGTACAACGCGCGCCCTCGGGCCATGCAGTTTTCCAATATGTCCAGCATACCGCGATTACCGCCGGTATGGTCCGGTAAGTCTTTACTGGTAATGACGGCTTTTACGCCCGCCAGTTTTTCGGCTTTGGACGTATCAATTTTAACAATGTTTGCGTGAGCGTGTGGAGAGCGCAGAATCAACCCGACAAGCTGCCCGGGCGCTGATGCATCTGCGCCATATTTCGCGCGACCTGTGACTTTTTCAAGGCCATCGGGACGTTTTACCCGGGTACCCACAACATTAAATTTTTGGTCTGTATAACTAGTATCGTGTCCCATAACTGGTCCCTATCTCTACTATTTTTGCGTTTTTTATTTGCGAGCTGACGTTGCCAAAACTACTTAGCGCTTACTCTTTCTCTTGCTCGTGCTCTTGCGCATTTCTACTGCCGCTGCTTGAACCGCATGCACAATCTTGTCGTATCCTGTACAACGGCAAAGATTCCCAGCTAAGGCATAACGAATGTCCTGTTCGCTTGGGTCGTTATTTTTATCCAGTAATGCTTTGGCCGCGACTAAGAAACCCGGCGTGCATATTCCGCACTGAAGCGCTGCATGTTCAATAAATTTTTCCTGCAACGGGTGTAGCTGACCACCTTCAGTCATGCCTTCTACTGTCGTTACTTCTCGACCATTGGCTTCGACTCCCAGAACAAGGCAAGAACAAACTAATTGGCCATCGAGCGTAATGCTGCAAGCACCACAGTCGCCGGTACCACATCCTTCCTTAGCACCCGTAAGGCCAACTCTGTCTCTGAGTGAGTCAAGTAATGTCTCATCGGTAGGACACGCGAACTGAACGGGATCACCATTTACTGTAGTTGTTACTAATACGCCAGCCATTAGGCACCTCCTGCGCGTTTAAATGCGATTTTGGCCGCTCGTACAGCGAGTACGCCCGCGACTTTTGTTCGATATTCAATAGTTCCACGTTTGTCATCAATAGGATTACAAGCTTCGGAACAGGCTTCCGCCAGTTTTTCAAGGGCAGCATCATCCAGTTTTGTACCGATGATTGCCTTAGCCGCTTTAGGTACCAATACGGCTGTTGGAGCGACTGCTCCCAATACAACCCTCGCTGTCTTTATCACTCCGCGTTCGAGCGTTACATTAATACCGGCACTGACTACGGCAATATCCATTTCTGTTCGGGGCGTAAATCGAAGATAGGCATCGCCCGACTTGGTGGGTCGTTTCGGTAATGTGATCGATTCAATGACCTCATCTTTAGCTAAAGAGGTTTGGCCCGGCCCAGTGACGATTTTTTCTACGGCTACCGTGCGACGTTTCTTGCTCCCGACGATGACAGCTTTTGCACCCGCTGCAATCATTGCGGGTACACTGTCTGCCGCCGGAGACGCATTACATAAGTTACCGACCATTGTGCAACGACCCTGTACCTGATCTGATCCGATAAGATTGGTCGCTTCAACGACACCAGGCCACATTTTTATCAACCCTTTATGCGCGCCCAGTTGTGCGCCGGAAACGGCTGCGCCGATCGTGGCGCCAGCTGCGCTGGCTTTAATAGATTGCATCGCGGGAATATGTTTGATATCCACGATTAAGTCAGGCTCGATCATGTCCATTTTCATGCGAACCAAGAGATCGGTGCCTCCTGCCAGAATATAGGCGTCGCCTTTTTCTTCGGCCAGAAGCCCAGCGGCTGCTTTGGTGGTTGTCGGTGCTTCATATCTCATGAGATTGTCACGCTCCCTATCTACATTGCGTTATTATAGTTACTGCTTATTGACTATCTACCTAACTAACTACTACTGCCTACTTAGCTACTGCCAGTTGACGACCACATAGCAGTTACTTAACTGCGTTGAAAAGTTTGCGAATTGATTACTGCTAATACGACTCATATCAGCTAACCGTGTTGCTGCACATAATTATTTTATTCTGCTAAGGATGCCTTAATATCACACGAGAGGATAGACTTTTTTTATGTAGATGTCACTCCGCAAAGAGCGGCAATATTGTGAAATGGAATGTAACGACACTTCGATCGCCTGTTAGTCGAATTCAATTCATCGCGAGGCGAATAATGCTAATGCCTGCAAACTAAGAAGATATTAACGCTCCGGTCATTTTTCGCTCATCGTACCCCTGCGGCGAAAGGGTTTTGACAAGCACAGGAACAGCCCACAATTATAGACTTCCCAGGATTGTACGTTTAAGATTTAGCCGCTTACCGGCGGGAACATTTACGCTAGTGGGGCATCGGCATGCTAAATTCCAAATAAATAGAATCGCTTTCTTCCTCGTTCGATCCGCCTGACAGCGTGGAGGCGCGCACTGCATTTATTGAGAAGTAAAAGCCAGTCTGGAGCTAAACGGTGCGGTATCGAGAATCGATTCCTACTTATTGTTCAATATTCAGCGTTCAATATTCAGTAATTGAACGCCAAAGCTCGACCCCACGCTGGATTATAAGTGTCGGGTTTGTAAACAGGTTTGTTGTCTGTGAATTGACTGGGGAGAAAAGAGTTTGAATCGTTTTATTGCCGTAGCTATGGCGTTACACCTTCCGTTGTTTGCGTACCCCGTTTTGCGCCTGTCCTATTGGTTAGATCTTAGCCTCATCGCTACGGTCGCAATATTCATCCCGATCTTTTTTTCGCAAGTATTTGCTCGTAGAACGTTGCGTAACAAACAGGGGCGACACATTTTCTTCCTGCGTAATACCGCTGATTTTCTACTCGGGCTATTTTTTGTCATGCTGATGGTTCTATTGGTGTTAGAGCTAGTTGTGCTCTTATTTTCTTTGCCGGTGTTATTAGCTGCGCAGGCAGTGCTGGTATTGTCCTTTATCATCGTCATCTACGGTGTTGTTTTAGCATTCAACCCGAAAGTAATTACGATTCCATTGCAGTCGGAAAAATTGTCTAAGCCTGTTCGTTTCGTACAAATAACGGATGTCCATATCGGCTCGAGGTCAAAACGGTTCCTAGATACCTTGATGGCAAAAATCGAAAGGCTGGATGTTGATTTTTTGTGTATTACCGGAGACTTTATCGATCAACCGGGGATTTCTGCAGAGCAGCTCAGTTCCTTGGGGCAATATAACAAACCGATCTACTATTGTACGGGAAATCACGAGCGCTACGAGGATCTGGAACAGATTTTGGATCGTTTGCGATCGCATGGTGTGCAGGTGCTAAGAAATGAGTCTCTGACTGTCGATCAAGTTCAGTTTATTGGCATCGACGATAGGGAAGAATCTGAGCAAGTTGCCCGGCAGCTGGCAAATATCGATGTCAGCAAAAATAGCTACTCCATTTTACTCTACCACCGACCCAATGGCCTGCGAGCCTGTAGTGAGCAGGGCGTTGATTTGATGATATCGGGTCATACCCACGGGGGACAGATTATGCCATTTAACCTGTTAGTTAAACGCGTGTTCGAACACACCAAAGGATTACATGTGTTTGGTAATTCTACGCTCTATGTGTCGGAGGGTACTGGGACATGGGGGCCGGTGGTCAGGCTGGGAACGCGCAGTGAAATTACGGTGTTTGATATCCAGCCGTGTTAATTATAGACGTTCAACTCTAGCGGCGATATCGCCAGACTGCGCCAGTTGGATAAACTCATCACCCAGCTCTACGCTTTTTTCTTTGGCAATTGTCCAGCGTCGAATACGTTCCTGGTCGTTACTTTTAAATCGGGAAAAATCTTGTCTGTCGGGAATTCTTCCGCCGGGTAGCGCACGGACGAAATGTTCGCTTGGACCAACCAGAACCGTATTATCCAGCCGAGTTGAATCCACTTTTCGCCAGGGCGAAAATTTGTCAAACCAGCCTTCTATCAAATAGGTGTAAAAATGCGGATACAAGACCAATCCCTTACTAATGTCACAGACGTTCGATGGTATGGCATGATAATCGAGGAGTCCCCCATCGCGGTAGACGCCATCAGGCGCACCTTCTATATTACTGATGCCTGGCATGATCACAGGTATTGACCCAGAAGACAAAATTGCTCGTCGTAAGTTATCTGTCGTAAAGGCGATGCGGTGGGTATTGATTTGATCATAGCCGTGAAAATGATTAACTGGTGAGCCACTATAAAAAATAGTTCGCTCAAAGGTATTGCGGTGGAAATCGCGCCCGAGTAGCGACAAAAGGAAGGCTTTCACCATAGCAATTTTTTGTATTGAGCTATTGGTATTGGCCATTAATCCAAGGCAGCGCACGCTGGCGCAGTGAAAATTAAATCGCGAATTGGTCAAAATTTCAGCGACTGACTGTTCGTCTAGAAATGTGTCTAGTATTTTATTCGTTTCGACGGCGACCTGATTGGCAATGTTCTTGCCCTCATAGCGCTGGTTAATATATGCTTTAGCCAGTTTTGTCATGGCATAGGCCGGATTTGATTGCGCTGCGGCAGCCAATTTGAACGCCCCGACCGACGTGCCAAACAAATCGATAGATTGGTCGCTGGCGGTGAGCCAGTGACTGAAAATTGCTTTGTCCAAGCCGTAAATGGTTAGCCATTTTGCAGCCCCCGAGGCGCCAAAAATGGCAGAAATATCATGGGGTGATAAACCATTCTTTTGAATATGCTGATAAGCGCTTGTTCCAGCTAGTATTTTTAACATAGTCATTGCGAAAATTTCGGTTACAGAGTCTTTCTGGACAGCATCAATTTGGGATCAATATTGTAACGTGTTTTTCCCGTTGCAGGTCAATAGAAAACAAAAGGTCAAAGGAAAACGATTGCTTACTTACAACAATATTTACGATACCGCCTGCAGCAGAAAAGGCGGTTCAGATCACCTTGAGTCACTTTTAGATAGGCCCTTGTCAGACAAACAATTGAAAAAAATCAGTGATGCAACTTATCTGTCAGAAATGACCAAAAAAATATTCCAATCCGGATTCGTGTGGCGTGTGGTTGAAGCGAAATGGGCTAACTTCGAAGAGCTCTTTTGGGGGTTTGATATCGATAAGTTGTTGATGATGCCGGACGAGATGTTAGAGGAAAAAGGACGGGATACCCGCATTATTCGCAACCATAAGAAAATTTGGGCGATCAGAGAAAATGCAATGATGATCGAATCGACCCGCAGTCACTTTGGTAGCAGTTTTGCAGAGTTTATAGCGACCTGGCCAGGCGAGGATATTACTGGCTTGTGGTTATACTTAAAAAAGCACGGTACACGGTTAGGCGGAAATACTGGTCCCTATGCGTTGCGGTCGCTGGGCAAGGACACGTTCTTATTGACCCGGGACGTCGAGGGTTACTTGAGAGAGCAGAAAGTCATTAACACGGGAATAAATACCAAGTCAGCGCTGAATAATACTCAGCGCTATTTTAACGAGTTACAACAAGTGTCGGGTCGCAGCTTGGCTGAGTTGAGCCGGCTCGTATCATTTTGTTTCGGGGAAAATCGTGTCGGCGTAGTTTCGGAATAAACCTAAATGTAAGACGTCGATAAATCCACCTAATGATAGATCGAGGTAATACGTGAACCAGCTAATAATGGAACCAAGCAATAATGGCACCCGTCGATAATAGAACCACGCACTAATAGACCCAGACGTAAGTTTTCACTCGGAGCGAGCAAAACATGACAAGACCCCAAAACATAAACATCATTTCTTCGGTTGAAACGCTGGAAGACCTAAACGGCAGCCCCAAGGATTCAACTTTGGCTAAGATATTGCCAGGATTGGAAAAACATTCCCGCCATTTTATTGAGCTGTCTCCTTTTGCGTTGTTGGCAACTTACTCAGAATCGGGAACCGATGTTTCTCCGCGGGGCGATGCGCCCGGATTCGTCAAATGTCTCGATGAAACGACTTTACTCGTGCCGGAGCGGCCCGGTAATCGAATCGCAGATAGCATGCGTAACATTATAGAAAATGGTAGTGTCGGCCTGTTGTTTGTTATTCCCGGCTTGAACGAAACCTTACGTGTCAATGGTGAAGCTTACATAACAGACCACGAAGCCTATCGCGAGCAAGTGGCTCATAAGGGCAAAGTACCGAAATTGGCGATTATTGTTGACGTAAAAGAAGTCTATTTTCACTGTGCCAAGGCATTTATTCGATCCGGTTTGTGGAATCCAGACAATCAGCTAAATCGAGCCGATTTCCCTTCCTTAGGTAAAATTCTAATAGAGCAAATTACCAAACAAAAAGCGGATACAGCTGCCGTTGACGGGCTCGATGCAAACTTAACTGAGGATTCAAAAAATAATCTCTATTGAGTTTTCGAATAATCAGTGATTGCTCGTTTAACGGGCTTTATCCTGTGCGCATTAATGCTAAGATACCGCGTCAATTTTATGGGGTAGCATGATGTCTAAAAGTTTCGAAGTTCAGGGTCTAATTCATTCCATCGGCGCAACGACCGAATATGGTAATAACGGATTCACCAAAAGAGAGTTTGTTATAAAGCTGAGTGGAGAGGGCGAAAACAGCATGTACCCTAATCATGTTGCGCTTGAACTCATCAAAGACAAATGTGCGCTGATGGACTCCTACAACATCGGCGATGAAGTTACCGCTCAGTTCAATCTTTCTGGCCGTTTATGGAGCGGCGGCGGCAAGCCCGAGAAATGTTTTACTAGCTTACAAGCCTGGAAAGTTGACCCGGCCGGAAATAATACAGCCGTTGATCCGTCATCGGTGACTAATGCCTATGACAATAGCCCTTATAGTTCTTCCGCGGTTCCAGATGACGGTTTTGACGATATCCCTTTCTAGACTTTTATCTTGAGCAGCTCCGTCATAGGAGCCGAACCGGGATAATTGATTATCTCGGTTCCGTTGTCCCACGATTTTCCTTAGGCCTCGAACAGCCCACTTCCCTTCTCTTTCGCTTTTCTAAAGTCACCTCAATTAATTATCGTTTACTCAAGCCGTGCTGCATAGTTGTATGCCGGTCCATTGATTGCCGACGTCATTATTAAGGTTTAATGGGCTCTAAGTGATTTAAAGATCCTCACTTTGGCGGCTATGGCCTCAGCGATAATTTATCAGTTTTCTAAGGTGGGTTTGCGAATCTGTATCACTCGGTTGTCCCACATTGCCCGCTTAACTTCGACGAGCTTCGGTTCCTAAAACCGGCAATGATGATCGCTATCGGTCGCCGTATTACATAAAGGGCATGCTTTTATTGTTGTTGTAAACTCGAGTGGTATCCGACTATTAATTACAACTGTTAATAATTAATTGACGAAGAATGAGTTGAAGGCTATTGTGAGCGTTCTTGCCATTTAGATTGAGGGAAAACACGTGTTAAGCCCAGTTGAACTCGCGTCCATAACAGCACCTTTACCAGAAGCTAAAACACTGCCGCCAAGGGCATACACATCAGCAGAGGCCTTTAATCGAGAATTGGAAGTTATCTTCTATAAAGAGTGGGTGTGTGTGGCCCGGGAAGACCAAATCCCAAATCCCGGAGATTATCGCTCGGTTGAGATTGTGCAGCAGCCCTTGATCGTCGTTCGGAAAAAAGACCATTCCGTGCATGCGATGTCGTCGATATGTCCCCATCGATCAATGCAGGTGGTTGCCGACCATGGCAATACGACTAATTTTTCCTGCCCTTATCATCTCTGGAAGTTTGGCCTGGACGGTGCTCTCATTAGTGCGCCGCATATGGACAATGTGGAGAATTTCCCACCACCCAATTGTGGCCTTAAATCAGTGAAGGTCGAAATATGGGAGGGGTTCATTTTTGTTAATCTCGATCCCGATGCAAAACCCCTGCAGGAACGGTTGGGCAAGTTAAGCGAGATAGTGTCCGGATACCGGATGGCAGATCTCGTCGTCGCAGCGAGTACCGAGTTCGATTGTCCGTGGAATTGGAAGATTCTCGTTGAGAATTTTATGGAGGCCTACCATCATTTAGGCCCGCACCGAGAATCGATTCAGCCGACACATCACGCCAAAGATTCTTACGTTTCAGGAAGCGTGCTTGATGGTTGGTCTGTGCTGCATATGCCCGAAGTTGCCGATAAGAAGGATGATAAAAGTGGTTCGCTGCCAATGATTGAGGGGATTACAGAGCAGCAGCAGTCGGAAATTCTTGCTTCGCTTATTATGCCAACGTTTGCTTGGCTTAATTCACCCTCTGTCGCTTTTTGGTACGAGCTTAAACCATTGGCCTTTAACGAAATGAAACTGGTTATCCATACTCTGTTACCGGCGGCAATGGCTCAATCGGCCGACGGCGGTGATATAGGGGCCTTGGTACAGTCGACGATTGAACAAATACATCTCGAAGATATTGCAGTGAATGAAGGTCCCTGGAAAGGACTGAATGCGCCGCTTACCGAACAGGGACCGTTAAGCCAACTGGAAGAGGCCATTTGGCAAATGAACCAGTGGTGGGTTAAGCGGGTGCACGGGTAAGATAATGTCTAGTGTTCTAGTAAAGCGTCCTGTTGGACGTCCGCGCGCTGACGGAAAGCCTCAAGTTTCTCGCAGTGCTATTTTTATTGTTGCAACGCGCTTAATTGCCAAGTATGGATACTCGGGTACGAGCTTGCGTATGATTGCCGATGAATTGGACATCCAGGCGCCATCGATATTGAATTTGTTTAAGACGAAAGAGCGCTTACTCATTGAATTGATCAAGTTTCTGTCACAATTCAGTTTGGATTTTTATGCTTCACTGGCAACCGAAAACCTCGATGCCGATGTTTGCCTGTACAAAATGATCTATGAGGAGGTTAAGGCGGTGAGCGGAGCGAACCGCGATGCGGCCTCTATTTTTTACTTGCCAGAACTTCGGCTTCCGGACTTTAAAGAGGCGCAGCAGCAGCGGGAGAAAATGATAGAACACTATAAGGCTCAGCTAGTCATTGGCGTTAAGTCGCACCTGTTCGTCACGATGAATGAAGACCTTCGCGCAGAACAAATATTTCAGTTGACGGAAACCGCGATCATTGCCATTGCGCCCCAGAAATTGGGTTCATTAAAACAGCAAGCAACAGCAACGGCGGAGTTTGTCATGCAAGGTGTATTGGTAAACCCTCAACGACTAGAGGAAATCGCCAGGCGAGCAAAGGCATGCAAGCTAAAAATTGGGGTGTGATAGAAGCGAGTCTCGACGCACTAATTAGTGCCCATCCAGAAATGGGTGTTTTCAACGATGTCATTGCGAGCGAAGCGCGGCAATCTCCCGCAGC
>CAJVZD010000083.1 GCA_913019905.1 uncultured Cellvibrionales bacterium | reverse complement strand
GCATCGTAAACAACCTGTTTAGGCTTGGCCGTCATTTGATGAAAGCCAAGAATTACCGGACGTTTCGTCAACGATCGTTTGCTGAGTGGGATAGGGCGAGCTGTATCCAAAATATAGCGTAGGTGGTCCATTCGCCACTTTATTCATCTACGTTGGACAACTTGACAACACCCTTCGAATCCAAGAATCACACAGTGACAACTAAAATACTTTAGCCAATACCACAACAATAATAGATCAAAGACCTGACCCCACTGCCTACGTCGCTTAGTCTTTTTATTGGGAGGCACTGATCTTTCGATTCTTGTGGGGGGACTGTTTAAATCAACATTAATTTGTCAAAAATGGCATTCCAGCCAGCGGGCTCATGAACAATCGCATCAACATCATGTTTGCCCAAAATACGTGTGATTCCACGCTTTGTAAATAGCTCGTAGACCATTTGAGAAGCAGGCCCAACACTTCCACCGGTACCTTTCCCCAAAACCACTCCGGACATAAATTGTTCCTGCCGTGTTCGCCAGTGCAACTCAAGCGCTGTTGCCAAACAAGCCTTTGACATTGTCAACTTCGTTCCCGTCGCAACCGCTGCCGCAATGAGTCCAGTTGTTATTCCCACTGCGGGAATTGGCACAGCCGACCCCACCAGACTTGCCGTTCGGGTAGTCAATTTTAACGCTTTCATCTTTATCAGGACAGTCATCCATTGATCGAGGGTCCCGCCCCTCCGAAGGCCCGCCGATAAACTGCGCAATACCGCCAGGTGCGCAACCGTGCAACCTGTCGCGTTACCGTGAACGGCAATCCCTGCAACGTCGACCTGGGTCCAGACGCTACCCACTGCCCCAACGATGCTTGCGCCGCTCGCCCCGAGGTTTTTTGCCAGTCGGCCTTTCATGTATTTCTGAGTGATTTTTGACGGGTCATCCTCTCCGTGCCCGTTGCCGACAAAGTACGGGTTATCGATTAAGCTGTTTGCTCCCGATCCCTGCGCAGCGGTTCTAATCGCACTCACGGCACCGGCAATGGGACCCACAAAAGGTACGCCCCTCACATTATCAACAATACTTGCGACGGTTTCTACAACAGCCCAGGCAACCATCTCTGAATCGCCGCCGCTACTCTGCGCCTGCTCTATTGCCCGATATACCGCACGAGCGTGTTGGCTTTTTTCCATGTTATTTACCCCCTTACGAGTTAGGAAAAACTGTTAGAATATTCTTTTCATCAACAACACTACGAGTTACGACCAATGAAAACGACTCCGTCATGATGAGAAAAACTTCACAAGTGAAGTTTTAGCCCCAGCTACCTGCGAAATAACTTTTATTATTTAGAGTATTAGATCCGGCAAGCAAGGTAAATAGTTTCGACATATTCCGGCTCATAATCAACGACTTTGAATGGATGTGAGCATGGTGGTTTTTTCGGCTGCTCCGGTTCCCACCAATTGATTCCGCAACCACCAACTATTGAAGCCTAGCTGATTAGCCAACCGAAGCAATCATTATTTTGATTATATTTTGTTCAACTTTATATGTAGTTACATATGTGCCGTTGATCCGAATGGTCCGGCACACCGGCAAACACTTCATCGATGTAGAGAGTGTCGCCATAACCTCTATGTTTTCGCTTCAACCTTCGAGTGAAAATAGCTCCGAATTTTATGCACCAGTGGCGAATCGCTTCACGGCTGACGGTGATGCCTCGCTCGGCTAGGAGATCTTCAATGAGTGTTCCGCATACGGCGGTGACTCAAGTTGACGCGAAAGTACAGCCAGACCGCATAGGAGATGATTTCTTTTGGGTATCTGTGACGCTTGTATGTATTCACCTGTCGATTCTATCAGTTACAGCCAGTTAACTTGGCAAAACCTCTTTAGAAATTCAGGATTAAGCCTTCCTGTCACTCATTTATTTTGTAGTATTCTCGATAAAAAAATAGGTAGTCCTTATTTTTATTTTTCAGCTCTATAATTGCTTTATCAAAACTACGTATTAGTTTATCCGAAACATGAGGCCCAAAACCAACATACAAATTTTGAACAGTTAACGGTTCTTTTACTACTCTCAATTTTAGATTCGGCTCGACCATTTTTGCCAGTTGCACTAAGCCACTAGGCGTCGCAGTGAAAACAACTTCACAACGGTTATCCTTTAACAACTGAATTAATCTTTCTTGAACATTGAATTCACCATGTACATTATTTAAGCGATGCTTCTTGAGCATTTTTATGGGGTAATAATTGTCTTTTTCTAAACATATCTCTAACTTTTTTCTTGAAAGAATCTTTGCTCGGTTCAATTTGGAATGGCCTAATACGACAAAGCCATAAACAATATTCGTCGCAATTGGCTCCGTTGAAAACTTCATTTCTTTCAATCTTTCCTCCGTCCTTACAGAAGCAAAATTGAGATCAATTGACCCATCGACTATGGACTGGGTCATCCGGCTCATTGGTATGTGAGTATATTTAAACTTTACGTTTAAGATTCTACTCAATTCACTGAACATCGACACCGCTGGGCCCGAAACAGCACCTACGCTGTCATCAAAGAAAAAATGGGGCCGAACATCGTTATACCCCACGTTCAATTGAGTTGCGCCTATCACCGGAAAATGGCTAATCACTACTATTACCAGAATCAATATACGCATTTATCACCTCAACTAGTACAGTTCCGGATCATCAATCATGTTGTCTGAAGTATAACCGCCCATCCTAGAAAAACTAATTTCTCTTCCAAATCGACCATACCAAGTGTTCTTTTGTCATAGCCGCGACCCCCAGTTAACAGATCCACGTTCTGGAGATCATTGGCTTACTCGTTTGGGCGGGTGTGTTTGCCGTGGAATCGGTGGCGGACATACAGAAGCTCACCTTCCTACAAAAATGAAGAATGCCGGAGAAAGAAATCGGGTATGCAATGTGGGCTTATGGAAATACAGCGGGCATCCCAACTACTTCGCCGAGTAGATAGTGTGGAACGGACTGGTCATTGCAGCGATACCTTCGTGGCTTGCGCTGTATGGCGTGGAGTCTTTTGCAGTTTGGCTGTTGGAAGATGTACAGCACTTTGGTGTTTCATACCGGCGCGGTACCGTCGGAACATTATTCTGTTCAGAAACGGCCGGAGTATAAAGCCTATCAGGAAAGCACTATTATGTTTTTCCGGGACCTCAAAAATAGAGCAGTCTTAGGACGCCAACTGGTAAGAACCAGCCCATCCTCTCGCACGCCTTCCAGACACAACGTCAAAATCACACTGCAAGCTCCACCACTGGCTCCCTTCGATTCTCCTCCCGATTGACTGCGTGGGCACTACGGGGGAACTTTTGGGGCCGCGGTGATGGGCACGGCGGAGTGGACAGAGGGGATCGCTGTGGAGGGATATTGAAGCGATGGTACAGCCAACCGCATAGGAGACGATTTCTTTTGGGTATCTGTGACGCTTGTATGTATTCATCCATCGATTCTACCATTTCACGATAGTTTACTTGGCAAAACCCTATCAAGTGTCATCCGCCGCTCTGTTTTTCCGATTATGCGTCTTTAGTGAAGTTCTTTTTCCAACGGGATATCTTAAGCAGGTATACCCTCAATCATGTTGGCCAACATTGCGAAGAGTCTGTTTAAAGTGCCCCATTTCCTCAGCGCTCAGATCTTTAAAAATGATACTCGCCTGACTGTCTGCTAGCGCCCACAATTGCGCAGCCTTAAGCTGTCCCTTTTCTGTTAGAGCATAGCCCTTACCCTCCTGCGCGAGCCATCCACGATCGCGGAGGTTTTCCAATATTTCGATTACCTCCGATTGCGGAGCATTCGTTAGCTCCGGAATACCGTCGGCAAATAGCTCTGGATTATCACTGAGGAGAAAAATTGCCCTCGCTTCGCTTATGCTCGTGCCGAGTGCTTCCTGTTTGGGTAGATAGGCGCTTTGATAATTGTTCAAAGCGCGCAGCATAAGAAAGTAAATATTCTCACGAAGGCGGCCCCGCGGCATGCTCAAAGGGACAATTAGATCGCCTTTATTTTCCATTCCAGGATGGGTGGAAACTATCGAATAAGAACCTTGGTGGTAACACAGCGGAGCACGACCCAAGTCATCGAACGCAACCACTTTACCCAGAAAAATCCAGTGGTCACCGGCATCGATTCTTTCATAAGATTCACATTGGAATCGCCCGGCGCAGTTCGGCAGTAATAGGCAGTCACCGATACCAGCCGTCCAACTTACCGTTGCAAATTTTTCTTCCTGGGGCCGGGAAAAATGATTGGAGAGTTCTATTTGATCCGATGCCAATATGTTGATGGCAAAGTGGCTAGCGGATTCAAACACATTAAAACTATTTGAATCCTTTGCCAAACTCCACAAGACAAGAGGCGGGTCCAGCGAAACAGAATTAAAGCTGTTCACAGTCACGCCAACTTTTTGCCCCTGGGAATTTTGTGCAGTAATAACGGTGACCCCGGTGGCAAAGTTACCTAGTGCACGCCTAAATGCTCTCGCATCAATATCATTGCTCATTTCTCTCTCCCTGCTGACGACAACTAAAGACAGTAAAGGCAGCTTTAGCGTCTTGATCTATGACCGACGGTGATATTTCTAGTACAAAAGCCCGACAAAAGTGACTAGAGCAGCAAGCCGAGTCGGTTTTAACACTCTAGTGATTTTCGCAAAGCAGACATGTGTCACTAAATTCATCTGAAAATAGTTTAAAGGAAACCTAATCAATTAGGCCTCCATGATTATCTCAAGATTCGTTACAAATGTTCCGCGCGCAGGTGAAGCGGCACGCCGGATTGAAAAATTTGTGTAGCACCCGCGCTACCGCTCCAATTCAATCGCCAGGCGACGCAAATTCAGTGCAAAGGGCATGACTTCGGCTAAAGACCCCAAAGTTATCAGCACGCCATAGGTTCCTGATTTTCGATCAATCCAAGGAAATGTGCCAAACGCACCCCCGCTGTTTACGTATGTGCAGCGACCCGCAAGCGGAGATTCGCACCACAGGCCAAGCCCGTAAGACCAATCTCCCATTACGCCTGGCGCGCTAAAGTTATGAACCAATGTAGAAGTCTGGTCGATCTCCATTTGCCCGATGCTATCCTCAGACAGCAAGCGGTGCTCCATAGCATCGGGAAACAGCGCAGTTAGAAAGTTGAAATAGTCCTGGCCGGAAGTATACAAACCACCTGCAAGATTCGGCGAATGAATCTCGGTGCCTGGACTGTGCCAAAACGGATGACCATACACACTCTGTTGCATTTCCGAGGGCGTTGCGATCAACTCATCAAAGAGTTGCGACCAGCGTTTGCCGGATGCCTGCTCCGCAGCATAGCCCGCGATCTGCATCGATATGCCGCCATAGGAAAACTCAACTCCCGGTGCATTGCGCACCGGTATTTGAATCAGTTGCTCAAAGTGTTCCCCGTAGGACATGCTCGGGGTATTTTCAATGGCATGGCCCGGGCCAGCTCCGCTCGAGTGGCTCAGTAACTGTCGCAGTGTTGCGTCTGCCCAGTGTCCTGCTAATTCGGGAATATAAGTATTCAGCGGTGCATCCAGGGTAAGTACACCCTGCTCAACCAAGCGCATCAAAACCGCAGAGCTAACCCATTTGCTCGCTGATGCAACTGATACAACCTTATTAGCATCAAAATCACCAGAGCTAACTCGAACCCGCTCAACACCATTTCTACCCACTAGCATTACTGCACCAGGCAACTCGAGTACTTCCACCATTTCATCCAGCGCCACCTGCAGAGATTCGCTGCCGGCTTCATCAGGATATTCAGGCAACCCACGCGCGCGCCACTTGTGCCGTATTCCGTTGAGTATCGAAGATCGTATATACGCTGCAACCTCGCTGCGATCCATATCACCGTTGCCGTCGCTATCGAGTTCGCTGATTCGCAAACGCATCAATGGCGAGGCTTCCTCGGTTTGGAGCAGGCCGTCTTTGTTGACGTCCATCATAGTAGTTATTCTATCGACCTGATCGCTCTGCCATGATATGACGAACCAGATGATTACCCCAAGGGCTATGGTAATGGTAAGTAACGTGAGTTTAGTGTAAATCTTCATCGAGAATAGTTCCTTGCTTATAGGTGAAGCCAGCTCATTAAATCAGGGGTATACCAGATTGGGGATGAATAGGCTCGCTGCTGGATGTTCTTTGCACCGCGGTCAGTTTCAATGATCTGCAATGCATTGGCAGCGTAAAGAGGGTGCCTCGCCGTAGAAATTTGTAGCGCCCTAATGTAGTAGAAAGCGCGTATAGCCAGTGTCATAAGCGCACGGGGCGCAAATAGTTTCATCTCATCGTCCCCATTAAAGTAAAGCGCCACTCTACGCGGCGCACTCCGCGGCAATCGCAGCCATAACCATCTTCTTCTCACTGCCATCCCTGCGCGCTATCAGTGTTCAGATATGGGAACCGGCGTCAGGTCAATTTTCGTGCCCGCGTCTTCCGTTTTTTTCCCATGTTTCGGATTTCTTTCCAACTCGTTCAGAATCTCGCGATGCCTAGCTCGAGTTAGCCGATAGCGTGCATAGAATGGCAACGCGCAAAGACCGGCGATGCATATGACCGGTCCATCTAACAAACCAAGGCGCCAGATAACATCGCTGTCGACCTCACCGGGCACCGCGTCAAAGGGGAAAACAACATACAAATCCATCATTATGCCGCCGACGAAATGCGCAAACGAGTTGGACGCCTTTGCAAAGAACGCGCGTGCGGAATAGATCAAGCCCTCTTGCCTGCGGCCAATTAGCAACTCATTTTCATCCGTGATGTCTCCCAGCATTGACATCATGGCAACCGCGCCCGCGGCGGCGCACATGGTGCTCAGCAAGGCATTCACCAGTAGTATCGGCAGCAGAAGCTCAGATCCATTGACGGGCATCAAACCCAACAAGCGCAGGCATACTGGAAGTTGGGCGAGTACCACTACTCCCGTAAGGCCCGCGATCAAAACCGGCTTACGATCAAATTTTCTCATCAACGCGGGCGACACACTCGCGCCGATGATAATGGCCGGGATTAACACCAGACCGAACCACTTAATTTGCTCGGGTTTCAGTTCCCAGAAATAGGTAACGACAAAGACCGTCAGGGTCTCACTCAGCCCAACTGAAATTGCGAGCACGAAAAACCCTATCATCAGAAATTTGTAGTTGGGATTAACAAAAATTCCAATCAGTTCTCGATAGAAACCCAGAAACGACATTCGCGCCTGATTCTCAGGCGGCGAACTTAGAAAGGGCACCCGCCCCAGTGTGCCAAGGGAGCTCAGGTATATCATTACCAGAACGATCCCGCAGGCGGTTAAAACCACTGGCGGATACGCCAACGGGTCAAGGTGCTTGGGTACGACGGAGCCGTCGGCCAATACGCTTTCACCGGCGAAAAAGAAGCCCCAAACTGTTAAGGAAAACAGTGCGCCCGATACATGTCCGATGATGGCGTTCAGACTGAACAGCTGCGAGCGCTCATGGGGGTCTTTGGTTAATTCCGCGCCCAGTGCGTGATGGGGGATGGTGTACAGCGTTACGAACAGACGCGCGGATATTGTCCAAACAGCTAACCAAGCAAACAGCCCCATCTGATTGGGCTCACCTGCTGCGCCACCTGTGAGCAGCTCTGGCGGGCTGAAAATAAAGAAGAGTGAGATAGCGAGCGGAATGGGGGCGGCAAAAAGAAAGGGGTGGCGCCTGCCCAGCCGAGAGCGCCAACGATCAGATAGCATGCCAACCAAAGGGTCGGATATAGCGTCGCCGATCATGGCGAGCATGATCGCAGTGCCAATCAGTGAGTTTGAAAGACCAATTGCCTGGTTATAGAAGATGACGATGAAGGTATTAAACATGCCCAGGAATACGAGCTCGCCCAATTCCCCGATTCCATAGGCTATTTTAATCCTGAAGGGTAAACGTTCTCGTACTATCTCCATGTGGTCTCACTTCAGCTGAATGAAAAATCGGATATAACCAGTACGTCTACTTCAAGAGATTCAGTCAGCCGCCAACACCCACTTCGGCAAGGGCGACCAGAAAAAGAACTCCCGCAGTATGATCTCTTGCTAACCGCCTGATCGTAGTAAATGGTGATTATTATCACGCCAAAGATTACTCTGCATGTCCACCAAATCGGCTTATGGGTTAAGGATTTAACGCTTAACCTCCATTTGGTTTATCGTTAGAGGATGGGGTGATGACAAAACAGCGGCCGGGGGATACCAGCCGCTGTTGCTAACATCGAAAGGGTTTTAAAACTCGTAAGAAACGGTAGCACCATAAGTCCGTGGCTGGTTTGGCCACGAGTTGACAGTACCTCGTTGAGCTACTCCGGAGAAGCCTCCTTGCAAGAATTCGTCATTGTTAAGATTGCGGCCCCAGATTTTTACACCCACACCATTGTCGAAGAGTAAACCCGCTGCAGCGTTGAACGTGCCTACCTCGCGGCTCAGACCAGGAAAGCTATCTGAGATTTCAGTATCGCTTTCATGCAGGTAGTCACCTCGAACATAACCATTAGCGCCGTTATCTAGCATAAAGCTATACGTTATAGCAGTAGATAGGGCTAGGCTGTGTATGCCTCCGGGACGAGTGCCGGAACGGTCATAGGGCTCTGTGCCAAAGTCATCGGTGGTGCGAACACCTTCTTTATAATCTATATACTCAGGGTCCAAGTAGGTCCCTGCCACGGTAAAGAGCCAGTTAGCAGAAGGGGCATACAAGACATCAAATTCCACCCCTTGCACAGAAATTTCACCCGCATTTAGATTAATAAAGTTTACACCATCGAAGCCTCGTGTTTGAAAATCTTCAATAGACTGATCGAAAATGGCGATGTTAACAGAACCATTATCAAAGCTGGATTTTATACCAATTTCATACACGGTAGCGTATTCAGGATCAGACTTGCGGCTTCCATAAGTCTGATTTACGACGTCTATACCCGCCGCTTCAATAGCCGCTTGATCCTCTACATTGGGCTTCCCGCCTTCCCATGCGGAAGATTTAAAGCCGGTAGCCGCACTAACGTAAACATTAACATTATCGTTAAGGTCATAATTTAATCTTGCCAACCATGTGACGTCATCATCAGACGACTCACCGTCTTCAACTTCATTTGGGAAGGAGAGCGCCTGCGGTCTGAAGGCTAGTCCGGCAAGCGTTGCGCCGGCGCCGAACGGATTCAGCGTCCGCCAATCAACTTGCCCAAATAAGTCCGGATTATCAATTTGCTCGAAAGACGCTTCTCTATCATCCCGGGTATAGTTGAGGCCTAAAGTCGCCGTTAACTTATCATTAATATCATAATCCAGGGTGCCGAAGATGGAGTAGCTGTCTGTATCTAACCCCGACTCCCCAATAGTTTTTGTACCAGCGGCATAGAAAGCCCCGGATTCTGTGCCAGTAATTAACTCCAAAGTCGGAAGAATGCCGCCGATCAGAGAGTTAACGAAGGGTCGCAAATCGTCGCCGTACAGCGTGTAACCATAGCTTGAAATTTCTTCTTTGGATAAAGACCCACCTACGATCCAGCTTAAAGGACCATCACTAGTAGAGGTTAAACGAATTTCCTGACTGAAGGTTTTGACTTCAGGGGTTGAAAAACTAGATGCGATATCCAGCGCGGTAAAGTCGATGTCGCCGGTTGTGGTGATTTCGTTAAAGCGATAGGCGGTAATCGACGTTAGCGTGAAGCCTTCAAAATCTATGTCTGCGTGGAAAGAGATACCACCGTCTTCAATGGCGTTAGTGGGGTCAAAATCGAGCAATGATTTATAATCGAAGGAGCCGCCTGCATCTAATACAGCTTGTCGTCCGGCTAAGCCATTAATCACTGCCGTAGCACCTGCCCCGTTTATAACGTTGGCAACGGTACAACAAATTTCGTCAATTTCGCTATAGTCTGCAATAATTCTCAAACTGAAGTCTTCGGTTGGGGTATAGAGCAGCTGGCTGCGTACATTCCAGCGATCTCTATCGTTGAGATCTGAAAATCCGTACTGCCCTTCTGAGTAACCGTCACGCTGGTTAGTACCCGCAGAGAAACTCATGGCGATATCATCGGTTATACCGCCGGTTACATAACCTTTAAGTATTTGCTGGTTGTAATTGCCAATACCGGCTTCAACTTTTGCTTCAAATTCCTGAGAAGGTGGCATTGTGACGATGCTGATGGCGCCGGCCGACGCGTTTTTACCGAACAAAGTACTTTGTGGCCCACTGAGGACCTCTATGCGCTGCAATCGAGGTAAATCACCAATAACTGAGCCGCTGCGTGAGCGATAAACGCCATCAATAAACACACCAACGGAAGGCTCTGTTCCAAGTGAGCCGCCGTTACCCATACCCCTGATAGAGTACCTTACATTAGAAGAACGAGTACCTGCAGGGGTAATTCTTAATGTGGGTACAACACTCGTCAAATCGGCTGTGTCAAGTATGTTGGCCTGCTCTATGGTTTGAGCAGACGTCACAGATACTGCAATTGGTGTTTCTTGCAGTGTTGTTTCCCGTTTCGAAGCAGTTACCAAGACTTCTTCCAAAATAAATTTTTCACCCTGCGCATAAACACTGGGGGCGTTTAGCGTTGCTGCTACCGCCGAGGCGATAAGTGTTTGTTTAAAACTGTGTCTAGAAGCTTTTGGCATACTTTAGTGACCCCTTGCCTTTTTATTCGGCATTTATTTAATGAGAGTTGCCCCCTCACTGGAATGAGTGCTGTGCATCGCGAATTTTTAATATTATAAACACACCGCCAAGCACTATTTAATGAAACATATAATAGTGAAAAGTAAATTGCAATAGACATTAGTAAATAAAAACTATAATAGTGGGGAATAAATTGCAATATGTATTAGTTAATGGAACATATAATAGTGAAAAGTAAGTTGCAATACGCATTAGGCGTTTTTTCTCAAGGTAACTCGCCATACTATTGTGGAAATGCACCATTATTTTTCGAAATATCCAAAACTCAGGTACCGGTTAGCCTTGGTTGAAAGAGTCTCCTGAATGCCACAAGGGGCCCACCGAGTGCCACTGGTTATAAACTACAACGTTGAGTATTTAGAGGGGCCTAAAAGAGTTCAGTAGTTGCAACGGCTTCAAAATAAACTCACTCACTCTTTACTTTTAGTTTAGTATTTATATAATAGCGAAACCAAAACTACAAGGATTAAAGAGAATGAGTACACAGCAATCACACCGCGAAGGCAGAATCATTCATGACGCTGACAGTCACATCATCGAATATCCTGGCTGGCTCGAGAGCTATTGCAGCGAATACGTTAAAGCCAACCTGAAGCCCAGCCGAATAACGGTGGACAATCCCATATTTAAGCGAATTATAGATCAGGCCGATAAGCGTCTGGCGGGCAATGACCCCGAGCTGACAGAGACGTTGAAAACAAACATCTTCGGAGCGAAGGAAAAGCTCAATATGTGGGCAGCCTTCGGCGCGACCAAGAAGGAAGAAAGAAGCGAATCGCTCGATATAATGGGCGTTAGCTCGCAGTTAGTCTTTCCCAGCATCGCCATGGCCCGCTTTTCGCGTACCCCTGACATGGACTTAATGTACGGCGGCGCGGACGCCTTGAATCGTGGTATGGCGGACTTTTGCGCAGACGACCCCCGCTTACTGGCAGTGGGCCATGTGCCCCTGAACGATCCAGAGCGCGCGCAGGAGTGCCTTAAAGATGCGCTGAAGTTGGGCATTCGCTCAATCTGGGTAATTGCGGATTCCGTCGAAGGCCGCTCCCCTGCTCATGTAGACTACGACCCTCTGTGGGCAATTATGGAAGAAGCCGGCGTGGCAGTAACACTGCACATTGGTAGCGGAGTAAACATGCCTCCCGAGTACATGAATACCGGCGTAGAGCGCGACCTATCAGGAAACCCATTCAATATAGAAAGCACCAAGGCACATGACATACCTGTATTGCACCACTCCATAGAGCGGTGGCTAACCTGCATGATCTACCACGGTGTACTGGAGCGTTTCCCGCGCCTGAAGGTCGGCATCATCGAACTGGGCGCCAATTGGCTTCCCACCATGCTCGCCAACTTGGACATTGGTCGTTTTGAGCTAGGCAAGTTTGACAAAAGCCTAGACAAACTTTCTCTAAAACCATCAGAGTATGTACAGAGGCAGGTTCGCGTCGCTCCCTTACACATGGAGAATACTGGCTGGATTCTACGCAACGTTGGCAAGGACATATTGATGTTCAACACTGACTACCCGCACCCCGAAGGTGGTAGCGACCCCTTCGGTGACTTTGAGCGCAGCCTCGATGCCGTAGATGCCACCCCACAGGAACTGGAAAATTTCTATAGTAAGAACTTCGAGGATTATCTGGGGTTGTAGCACTTCAAACATCGCGCGCGGCCAGGCGGGACTGGTCGTCGCGCTAATTCACAGTCAGGTTTTGAAGGCCTCTACACCGATCAGAATAAAATTGACTGTATCTTCCACCATTTTTTTCCGGCGACCGCCGTATCTGCCATAGTGTCTGGCGGCTTCGATAGAAGCACCGGATGCCAGGGCGATAAAATGACCAGCCTGAGAGGGTGTCAGGTGGTACATCTCTTCCACAGTATTCACCAGAAACCGCCCGGTTTTGCGTACATTATCTTTCTGTCTCTCTTTGGTCACTTCGCGTAGTTCCGGCTGCGCGCCTAAAATATGAGTAATGCCGCCCAGAGATAACTGCCTGAAATTGAGGTCTACGAAAAGCCTCACGACATCCTCAAAATTTTCTGCTTCAGATAATTCCTCTCTAACGCTACGGGCGTACCGCTCATACTCTCTCGCCCAAAGCTCCTGCAACAAAACCAGTCGGGTATCAAAGTACTTGTATATCAATGGATTGCTAACGCCCGCCTCTGAAGCCAGCGCTTCCATGGTGAAACCAGAAAAGCCCTGATTCAGGATCAGGTCTCTGGCACAGTCCAGCAGCTGGTTTCGACGGCCTTCAGGCGAAAGGCGAGTGCGCTTCTTGCCACTCATAAACAGGCTTCCTTATTCATTGCGAAATGACGACACACTCACGCAAACTATTTTGGAATTAGGTATTTAGGATACTAAATATACCATGGAACTTGCCACTGTTTTGCAATCTCAGGGATCAAATTCGGATTCAGACTGATCTCGCCCAAGACTTATTTTTCAGCAGCGGGGTCACCGACATTTGTCAGCCATATCATTGACAACGCTTCGCATCAATTTTTATTATAGTGTTTATATATTATAAACTCCATGTCCATATAGGTCATTTAGCGATTAACGTAAAGGGTATAACCAGCATGAACTAGCCAACAGCACACGGCACAAACCGAACGATACACGATATTGACAACGCTTCGCATCAGCCTTTATTATAGACATCATATACTATAAACCCCATTTCTATATAGATCATCTAGCGATTAACGTAAAGAGCATAACCAGCATGAACCAACCAACAGCACACGGCGTAAACCGAACGGTACACGATGCAGACAGCCATACCACTGAGTACGACGGCTGGATGGAAGATTATGCTAGTGAGCCGCTAACTGAAGTTACTGCCCTAAACTATGTGCGGGCCAAAACAGCTATCCAATTCGACAAGTACCTAGCTGGAGCCGGTGGCCAACTCAATACCTTTGCCCATGGGCGCAAGGTTGTCGGTATTGACGCGCGCAGTAGTAAGCGCTTGAATCGCGATACTCTTTACAGTGTAGCCATTGTCGACATTAGCCAAGGCGCCAGCGTTGTATTGCCAGATGCGGGTGATCGCTATATGTCGGTCCAGGTGGTCAATGAAGATGGCTTCACCAACAATATATTTCATGGTGCCGGTCGTCATAAGCTAAGTCTGAAAGAATTCCACACGGACCATGTGTGGCTTCTGGTTCGCACCCTGGTGGTTGACTCTGTGCCTGGTGATTTGCGGGCCGCCCATAAATTGCAGGACAAAATAGCCATTGTCAGTGGGTCTAAAAAAAGCTATACCCATACTCAATATGATCCGGTCAGCATGGCGGCCATCAAAGAGTTGCTGTTAGAGTTGGGCAAGGGCATTAGTGATAACTCGAAAGCGGCGGGAACCAGGGAGCAGGTAGACCCCATTAAGCAACTCTTACTGAGCGCCTACGGATTTGGCACCTTGCCCGAAACCGAGTCTCTACTGCTTACCGTCGAACCTCAGCTGCCTATAGATCAAGGCTACGTACTCCATATCAAAAATGTTCCCGTCGATGGTTTCTGGTCGCTAGCCATGTATAACGGCGATGGCTATTTTGAAAAAAACCAATACAACGTCTATGGCTTTAGTAATAAAACCGCCGCAAAAAATGCCGATGGTTCCATCACTCTGCACTTGGGTGGAGACCCCAACAGCATCAATTATATTCCTATCACAGAAGGTTGGAATTATGTCGTGAGAATGTATCAACCACGAGTTGAATTACTCAACGGCACCTGGACATTTCCCAGTTTAAAAGAAGCGCATTAGCGACAGTATAAGGACTTAAAATAGTATGAAAACTAAACGAACAACCCAATCTTGCCTCGTTAGTCTGCTGATATTAATGACAGGCTGCGGCGACTCGCCGATTAATATTGCGGCCCCTGGTGACATCTTCGTCACTGAGTTAATGCCCAGCTCGGGGGGTGAAGGCCCCCAGTGGCTAGAGTTGCATAACAGCTCCGAAGCCGCTATTGACCTCAGGGGCTGCAAAATCAGTAATGCGCAGGACCAGTTAGTTACTCTTACTGGCAACCTTATCGTTGAATCGCAAGACTATGCGGTGATTGCGAGTGATCATCCCAGGGCAAAGCCAGAGGCGTTTAAAGGCGATAAATTTACCTATCAATCCGACTCATTTGAATTGCCGCCAGCGGGTGGCATAAGCCTGACCTGTAATGGCAAGCTTATCGATAAAATAAGCTATCAAATTGGTGCGCCGACGATCGCAGCAACCAGCAGGTCATGGCAGTTAGCGCCGGGCTCAATCAGTGCCGAGGCCAACGATAACGAGGAAAATTGGTGCTACACCATTTTGGCCGAGGATTATATGGTGGGCGATCGGCGCTTTGCTACACCGGGAATAGCCAACCCGGTCTGTGAATCCGTCATGCCTTATGTACGTTACAACGATCAGGCGGCAGTGTTGATCGAGGGCATTGATTGGGACGCCACGTTAAAAGTGGCAGAGTCAGAATTTGCCAGACAACTATCTACCTCAGAATTACCCATTTGGGCCATTAGAGATCAAATTGTCACCCCAGAAGTTGCCGCTAAGATTGCTGTTCTCTATTTCGATAATATTGATATGCTCTACGGTACAAAGCCTTTTTTGGTCCTTGATTGGAACCATGCGGTTTGGCATCTTTCATGGGCGATTTCTAATCTTTATCGCAATGGCGACAGCAATGTCAAAAAAGAATTACAGCTGGCTTACGAAGACGCCATTACACGCCCAGAAACACTTGAGCGTCGTAACTATATTGCCATTGATCATATTAGAAATGATGTTGTAGTAATGGGCGATATTCATACGGCGGCACATACGCGGATGAAGCAGCTAATTGTTGCGCCAGGTAATCCAGATTATTTGCAGAGCTTTGAGGAATATCAGGATAATAAAAGAAGCCTGTTAACGCTAAAAACCCTTCATGTTTTATATGGCGTAAAGACCTTTTTTGCGGGTATTTTTTAATCTGATCTAATCTATAGAGCGATCAAGCGCCGCGATGGTTATTGCAAATCAACTTTTTGAGTCCAGAGAATCCTATTCTCATACCTCAAACAACTGCCCGATTCCATTCACCAAACGCGCCTATCCTGAGATTCCGATAGTGCTCCGCTGAAACTAGATGTCGTCCGAGATTGAATAGATTTGAAACCGCTGCATGAGCAGCAAGGGATCGTTGCGCCTGCCTAACTGATTTGAACTTCCGCACCCTTCGCTCTCGCACCCTGGTCGCCTCGTGTGACTGCTCTGCTCGGTTGTCCTCATATTGCTTAGTACTGTGGGTGGTTTCTGGAATTAGTTCTCGATGTGCAACTCTGTAGACGCCGATTAATATTGAAATTGACACGAGCCGCTGGCCTTACGAACAGTTTTCAAAGGAGAAATCTTCCTTTAAGTACTCTCGCTGATGGGGTATTCCAAAACCGAGAGAGCGCAAGCTATCCCCCACAACAAAAAGTCTAGCAGGTGCAAACCCGCTGTCTACTGCCTTTATTTGTTAGCCATCTTGTCCTGTAAATTTCCAGATACATACTTATGCAGAACACTCGATACAAGTGTTTGATAAGGCACGCCTTCTTTGGCGGCCCTTCTCTGTAAAGCAACTAAATCACGGCCTGAAAGGCGAATATTTATACGTTTATCCTTTTTTAGAGTTTCTTCAGCCGCTGCCTGTGCAGCCTTTTTCCGAGCAGGAGTCATTACTGATTTAAATTCACCCGCCTCAAAGGCATCAAGTATTGCCTGTTCTTCTTGATCTAATTTGACCTTGCTCATCGTTTACCTCCCAAATACATTTTTGTAGCCTTACGACTTGGAATAATCGTCTTAAGAAAAACCTCTTTACGGTTCTCCACATAAGGAACTAAATAGACGTAGTCATCGATATCCAGTACGAACATGCGCTGATTAGGATATTTCTCTTGGTTTGGATGTTCGACAATATCCAACATTTCTCCCTGCTGAATATAGACGACAACATCCTCAAAAGAGATTCCTCGCTCATCAGCAAACTGTTGGTTTTTATCGAGATTCCAATTAATAGATTTCATTGTACTGAAATTTAGCACATACGTGTGCCTTATGTCATCACAACGCAATAAGCGTGACCAAGTGGTATCGCCAAGTTAAATCCTCCAGACCTAGGAGAGCGAAACCCTGATCTCAGACAAGCACTGTGTGAGTACCCAGAAATTTCTACGTCTAGCTGGCTGATTTGAATCAAGGCCAGTGGCAACCTGTATTCACTGATCGAAACCACCAAGGCCGATGGGCCGGAACCGTATGCCTACCTGCGGTATCTGTTTGCAGGGTTTTGCCAAATTAACTTTATCAGGCGAGATAAATCAGGCTCCTGCGTTCAAGCAACCGCCCTTTTCCATTCACTGAACGCACTTGTCCTGAAATTGCGATAATGTTTAGCAGAAACCAAATGTCGCCCCTGACTGAACAGATTTGAGATAGCTGCGTGAGCACCCAGAAACAGCTGCGCCTGTTTAACAGACTTGAATCGTCGGGATGCCGCACCACACATCACCTTTTCCCGGACTTTAGTTGATTCATGAGATTGCTCTGCCAGACCAAGGTCTCCATCGAATGATGCCAAGTATCCACAACGGAAAACCGTTAGGTTTCTTAAACTTACTCAACGCAAAAAGGTAAACCGCCTTACTGTTAATCAATGGGTCGTTGATTCGATCCCAGCATCCGGAGCTATATATTTCGAAGACGCTCTGTAGATCATTGATTTATCGGGGGTTTTTACGCCCACGGGAAAGAAATTCAATGGGAAGACCAATTGACTGCCGGTAATTTGGTCGTGGGGTGAAGCCAGATCATCTCCGCAAGGACGCCAACTCTCCCGCCTGCCCCCCTCACCTGCTCCCTGCAAGTGTTACTGATCGAGAACCCTGCATAGTGGCTGCGTGTGGACTGCTGTGGCGCTTGTGGGGCCTCGGTGATGGGGCGGCGGGATTGCTCGGAGGCGCAGTTCTGGGGCTAGAGTCTGATGGCCTCCCGGCTGACTGTGATACCTCGTTCCGCCATAAGAACTCCAATATCACGATAGCTGAGTGTGAATCGGAAATACAGCCGAACGGCATGCCTGATAATCTGCGCGGGGTAGCGATAACCAGACGAGTACATTCTATTATTTTTCATGCTTGGATTATCACATATATTTGGAAGTGGTCGTCAAGTTGACAATATCATTACAATGAATGTAGAACACGCATCAACCCCTGATTGATATAGCATGGACACCGTGCTACCATGTTTTTATGATCAGGTCATTCAGGAACAAAGCTACAGAAGACATCTTTAATGGCATTGCGTCGAAGCAAGCTAGAAGCACCTGCCCTCAAACCTTGTGGCGCATAGCAAGACGAAAACTTGATCAACTTGATTCGGTAGTAACTCTGGAGGAACTTAAGGTTCCACCCGGTAATCGCTTGGAGTCTCTTTCGGGTGACCGCCAAGATGAGTTTAGTATCCGAATTAACCAACAATATCGTATATGCTTCAAATGGAAAGACGACGGCCCGCTTGACGTCGAAGTGACAGATTACCACTAGAGGTGACACTATGGTTCGCATACCAACAAAACGAGCACCCACCCACCCTGGTGAGATGCTATTAGAGGAGTTCTTGACTCCAATGGAAATTACTCAGCGTGAGCTGGCAAACGCCATCTATGTTCCCTACCAACGTGTGAATGAACTGGTTAATCAAAAGCGTGGAGTAACGCCCAGTACGGCTTTGCGCCTTGCTCGGTTTTTTAATGTTTCAGCAGACTTTTGGCTAAACCTGCAAGTTCGCTGGGATTTATATAAAGCCCAACAATCAGAGCAAGAAGAACTTAAGAGAATCCAGGATTTTCACCAATTTCAAAAAATGGCCTAACAAAAGTGGGGCCAGTTCTGCTGGATAGGTGAGTGCTATGATTGTGAATCAGAGGCAGGTCAGATAAAACTTATCTCTCCTTGATTCGGGCAAAATCGAGCCAAGTAGGCGCTCCCAGAAAAGGTGACTAGAGATTTAGCCGGTATTGGCAAATTAACTTTTGGGGATCAGCGCAATCCTGCCTTGATTCTCAAGCAACCGCCCTTTCCCACTCCGCAAACGCACTTGTCCTAAGATTTCGATAGTGCTCTGCTCTAACGAGATGACGCTGCAGGTTGAATAGATTTGAAACCGCAGCATGAACACTCAGAAAGTTCTGAGCCTGCCGAACAGACTTGAACCGACGCATCACCTTTTCGCGAACTCTAGTTGCCTCGTGCGACTGCTCAGCCCTATTGTTCTCGTACTGCTCAGTGCTGTGAATCGTTTCTGGAATCAGTTCTCGATGTGCAACTCCGTAGCTACGCAACTTGTCGGTGACGATCTTTCTAGGTTCTCCTCCATGTGTTCGCAACAGTCGCTTGAAGAAGCGCTTGGCAGCTGCACCATCACGTTTTCCTTGAAGATAGACATCTACCACTTCACCATCTGGGTCGACCGGGTCGCGTAGACCGCTCTCCTCAGATAATGCTGCTTCCCGCTGATCGAATGGTCCGACACACCGGCAAAGACTTCATCGATGTAGAAAGTGTCGCCATAACCGTGGTGCTTTCTTTTCAATCTTTTAGGGTATAGCGCAGCGAACTTGATACACCAAAGGCGAATAGCCTCTCAACTGACTACAACGCCTCTTTCAGCGAGTAAATCTTCGATGAGTGATCTGCACACGGCGATGACTGTTTCCACGGGCCTGAGGTTAAATCTGAAACAGAGCCAAACTGCATAGCTAATGATATCGGGGGGAATCTGTGACGTTTATATGTATTCATGGGCAGATTCTGGCATTTCACGATAGTTTAAAACCCCCAGGACAGTACAGCTGCGGACCTAACGGATGCATAGCTCGCGCTGATTGACACATAATGGGACAAGTACTAGAGTGAATCTAATAATAAGCGATCTAAGGGATTGGACATGCGTCGTGTATTTTTTGCTCCCGCTTCGATTCAGCCGTTCTTCATTTCAACAAAGCCTTTCTACTGGATGCTGAAATACTGCCTACTGGCTTCCATCCTTTTCTTGGTTTCTCCCTCCGGCTATGCGCAAACCCAAGCATCGATCAATTTGGCCCAACAAATGTTTGTCGCCTATTACGGAAGACCGGGCGATCCGGGTGGATTGAATTATTGGGCCAGCCAGTTTGATGAATCGAGTAATTTGGACGCGGTTTTGTTCGCCTTTGGTGACTCACAGGAATACAACGATAGCTTTGGGACGCTGACCAATGAGAAACTAGTTAATGGATTGTTCTTACAAATGTTCAATCGTGATTCTGATCCAGGCGGTTTAGCGTTTTATGTAGGGCGGCTCGCAAGCGGTGAAGCAACACTGGCCTCTATTGCGAAACAAATCGCCGATGGCTCTGTCGACAATGATCTATCCTCTCTGGACAATAAGATTGCGGTAGCGAACGACTTTACCAGTCTCGTGGAAGCGGAAAATATCAATTATATTGGTAGTGATATCCCCACCGCGCAAGATTTGATCAGTGCAGTGACCTTTGCTGGGGATGCTCTTACGCAAGGAGCAGCGGCTATTGCAGAGTGGGCGGAGGTTAAAAACAGTGTTGTGCTGTCCGAACAATATTTTGTTGATAACATCGCCGCCCCTGTGCTGGCAGAACATTGTTTGTTTTGCCACGTGCCCGGAGGCCCGTCAGGTAATAGTCGTCTTGTGTTTGACGGCGACGCGACAGACGTAAACCAAAACGCAACCAATATGGCGGTATTTGCCAACTTTTTGGTGACTGTCGAAGATGGCGCTGAATTGATTCTAAACAAAGTGCAGGGCATCGATCATCCTGGCGGAGAAATATTTACCAATGACTCTGAACAATGGGCAACGGTAGACAGCTACTTGCAGCTCCTTGGTTTGACAAACGAGTTTTCCGGAGAAGAAACTGACGGCAATGAAAATCCTACGGACATAGAGCCCGGTGACTCAACCCCAGAACAATATTTTGAGCAACACATTTCAGCGGGACTGTTAGACGCAAAGTGTTTAAATTGCCATATAGAAGGCGGTGTATCCGGTCACACTCGCCTGGTATTCTCGAACGATGGCGCAGACGACCAAAATGCAAAAAATATAGCGGTATTTGAAAACTTTCTGGCCACAGTCGATGATGCTGCCAACACGATTCTGACAAAAATTCGGGGCGTGGATCACGGCGGTGGCGTTATATTTGGTTCGAGCACCGATGAATGGCAGGCA
>CAJVZD010000082.1 GCA_913019905.1 uncultured Cellvibrionales bacterium | reverse complement strand
TTATCGAGTAATGGATAGCCGCGTACAACGGCTTGTTTATCTTCTGCAATTAATTCTGATGATACATAAGGCTCAAGCTTTTGAAATAGTTCTTTATGTCTGCAATTTGGTGATTTTTTGCAACAAGGCTGTCCAATATAGTCATTTTTATTAACAGCCAATTGCTGTTCCCATGCTTTATTGAGTCCAACTATTGTGAGAGATGCATCAATGATTACAAAAGGTAGTTCATGCGATTCCAATAGGGATTCTAGTGAAATTGAATTTTCAAGCATAGAGCGTTGACTTCCATTATATAAAACTGTCAGGTTGACTGATGACATGACATAACTGTCAGGGCGACTGACATGGTTGTCAGTGCGCAAACAGTATTCTAGCTGAATATTGCTGTATTTCAAAGGGTTCGAGAATTGGCATCATCATTGCTATAACTGATAAAAGAAATTACTAATATGATTTCAATTGTATATTGCCACACCTGTTGTGAAGCAGGGCCGGAAAACTTCAGATCTCGTCAGTAGTGAGATAGCTGGGTTGCAATTAAACACAGACTATTCTGTTGTGACTTTGGTTTTTAAGGGAAGGTTTACAAATGAAAAAAGCTATTATAGTTTTTGTCGTGCTGGCTGTAACTGCTATCAGACCTGCTTATGCGGCAATGATTGATGATTTTAATGGTGGGGTGATGACGGTTAATGCTGATGCTTCCAATGTCTATCAACAATACCTTGCTGCATTTGGAGGGGGGCGAACTGTCAATATCACTAAAACAGGTCCGTTAGAAGCGACGGCAGAAGTAAATCAGGGAACTTATTCTCACAGTTCAGATGGGTTAACGAGCGCAAGCAGTACGATTAGTTGGATTGATGAATCAGGGGTGGATTTAACTAGTGGCAACATTAATAACGTATTCTTACTTGCTATTTTAAGTATAGATCAGGGGAAAATTGACTTAACTCTATCTATTACCGATGTGCTTGGTGCTTACGATTCTTTCTCTCTTTCAGGAGCAGGGGTTGGTGTTCAAAATATTGCATTCTCATTATTTTCGAATGTAGATTTTCTTCAAGTGAAGGAAGTTTCCTTGCTAATCGCAGGGGAGATGGCATCAGACCTGGAGATTGATTCATTAATGACTTCGAATACGGTTCCTGCACCATCAGTCTTGGTTTTATTGAGTGTGGGCTTGCTAGTATCTGGATTTAATCGTCGACGATTGTCTTTATCTTGATAAAGGCGATGATATGACATTGTTGTCATAAGGCTGTATTTATGACCAGTGGTACTTTATCAATTTGCTTAAAGCGCCCTATTTAAGAACCTTTAGTGGTTGCTATTAAGTCAGCTTTTAGATTTAGTGAAATTAAAAACATTTCTTTATTGCCACACCTATTGTGAAGTAGGGTCGGAAAGCCACAGGTCTCCATAATAGAGATGGCTGGGTCGCACTAGATACGGAATATTCCGTGATGACTATAAGTTTTAAATGAGTGGCTGAAGATGAACAAATTTACTTTAATATTCGCATTGCTTGCAGGCCTTACAACAGGGACTGTAAATGCAACATTTATCGATGATTTTACTGAAGGCTCAATGCATGTGCTTGCTGATGATGGTGATGTGTATCAGGGTGCAAGCTCTGCTTTTGGTGGAGGTAGAACAGTAAATATAACTAAAGTAGGGGCAAGAGGGGCAAAAGCTGATGTCAAGCCTGTCTATGGTTTTTATGCACATAGTACAGATGTCGGCACTCGTGCAACTAGCACGATTTCCTGGGGCAATAATCTGGGTGTTGATTTAATAGAAAATGTACATAATAATGCGTTTGCTTTAGATATTATCTACCTTGATCAAGGCGCTGCACACTTCAAAATATCAGTGACCGATAAGAAAAGTCATTCTGATAGCTATTCTTTATTAGGGGTAAGGAGTGAGGGGGTTAGAAATATTGCTTTTAATGAGTTTACAGGCATAGACTTTCAGGAAATTACTGAAATTTCATTGCAAATAGTGGCTGGAAATGGCGCTGATTTGGTTATTAATTCTCTTGCTACGGTGGAGGCTATTGTGCCGAATGGAAATAATATAAGTGCAGTTCCTGTTCCCCCTGCATTAATATTGTTTACTTCAAGCCTGATGTTACTAAGTATCAGTCGTCGTAAAGTCTAGTGCTCCATCAATTTTGCTTTGATAGGTTGGGTTGGGTTTTTTAGCGTATAAAAAAACCTAAGCCAACATTCCAGCTAAAAATGTCGGGTTAGGTTATCGCGCTTTGCCTGATAAGCTAAGCCGAGCTGCAGGTAATACTTTGATTTATAATTAAATACACCATTAAACTCATGGTGCTTTCACCACTCGTTTTCAGAGAGAAAATCTTCCAGAGGTTTTGCTTTGGCCCAGTTTTCTATTTCTAGCATAGGTTGAGGATAAAACTCAGTAACAAAATAGGACAGACCAACAAAGGTCCAGGTGAGGATCAAGACCCAGAAAAAGTACGGATGTTTGACTCTGGTGACAATGTCGAGAAACACGACCTCACCGGCGTGTACGGATGTCAGTGCCCATGCTATCCAGAAGAAACCCCATAGCCACAAAATGTTAAATACAAAAGTGATCGCCACAAAGGTCACGAGTAGGACCGATTTCCATGGATAAGCGGACAGAGACGCGAGACTGCTAGAGATAGCGAATTTTGACATTGACTGTTCTGTCCTCAAAAGCCGCTTCACTAAAGGTTGGGTCGACCCATTTGCCGACATCGCCAGAATTGCCGTAGCCCTCGACGGGTGCGCCATTTTTCATATCTAAATCATTGTTTTCGTTCTGGTCGTGGAAAGCAGAAATTGCAAACTTACCGACTGGAAAATCTGCGAGTGCGATCGATCTGGTACCGGCGGGCACGGCTATCCACGCCACCGACTTACCGTTTTTTCCGAATTCTTTAGCTTTGTCGTAAATGGCGAGCAGGACTTTACCGGAACTTCCTCGCACGCCCTGAAGGTTAATAACCAGACTTGCCGAATTATCTGGCTCGCCGGCTGTTGAATCAGCGCTGCAGGCCCCGATGAGGAAAATACAGCCGAGTACAAGACATCTATTCATGATAGGACTTCACTTTAATGAGACATGCGTGTACCATACACACATTATTTTAACGATACAAGGCTGTCTCATGAAAGAGCATGCAAAGATTGTCCAATCTCGTACTGCTATTGAAGAAGCGGGTATTGAGGTTTTGTTGCGCAACCCTGAAGCCAGCATGTCTGAAATTGCGCTGGTCGCAGGAGTTGGACGCGCAACGCTTTATCGTCACTTTGAGTCCCGCGAGATACTGGTACAAACCTTAGCCAGGAAGTGTCTCGAAGAAACAGACGAACTGGTCGAACCAATAAAGGCGCAGGGGCTTCGAGGAAGGCGGGCTATTGAAGCGTCGATTGACGTATTGATACCGATGGCAAATCGGTTTCGATTCTTAATGAGTTTAAAGGCGATCGCCGCCAACGATCCGGCTATCAATCTAATCTATAAACGTCAATTAGGGGAGTTGAGTGAACTAGTCAATCAGGCACAGAGCGATGGAGAGATAAGTTCGACGCTTTCGAATGAGTGGGTTGTCTCCATGTTCGATGCAATTCTAAACAGTGCCTGGCAGTTAATTGAACAGGGGAAGGTGGCGCCAGGTGATGCCGCTATTGCATTCAAACAGTCTTTTTTTTCGGGTTGCCAGTAGTAAACTCGCTAACGTGATTATCGTTGTTCACGGGTTTGACTACTGGGCGTTGGAGCGGGGCAGCTCTGTCAATCAGCGCTAGGCAAATAGCTGTAAAACGCCCGTACCCTCCAGGACTTTATCGACCCGGCCACGATCATTATCACTAAGCGCCGCATAGGCTTCGCGTAACCACTGTAAACATTTTGCTTGATAGGTGAACGGGTTTTGCGTCCAAGCTCGACCATCCAACTCCATTTCAAGCGTATCGGCTTTTGCCATTACGGCTTTGGCATTGCCGATAAGGTAAGGGGCGTATATCTTTCCGACCTCAGCGAGAATATTTTTCAATGTCTCTGGAGGGTTGTCGATATTGATCCAATCGCTATCATCGACAACATATCCGGACAGGTCCTCGACCACTTCCACCCAGGCATAAACACGGGGACACTCCGCCAGAATAATTGCCTGTGGCGTTGGGTCGAAAAGCGCCAGGCAGGTTAATTGCCCGTAAATAGCAAAATCGGCAGATCCGGGACGATCACCCATTAAAAAGGGCTGATCGGTTAAGTGTTTGTCCAATAAATGAATAAAGCGTTTAAAGCTATCCTCGATTACCGGCTTTGTTGTTTCGTTAGACCCAACATAAGATAAGCGATCAATCTGGCGCTCGCGAATATACGCGCCCATTTTCTGGGTTTGTTCTTCCGGCTGAGAAATACCACCCCAACGAGGGAGAATATCCCCACCTTTTTTAATATCCGCATCGTAATACCAGCGGTAGTGGAACATCGCTTTGGTTAACCATTCATCGCCATAGTCTTCGAGTAACATATCGATAAAGGCCAGTGCTGGATCGGTCGGTATAATAGAGCGACCTTCATAGTCTTTTTCAAATCGACGAATTAAAGGGCTGGAATCCGTTACAGCAATTTCATCACCATTGTCATCTTCAAAATAAAAAGTCGGTAGCAAAGGAACCTTAGCAGCAGCTCGAGGTTTTCTGTGTTTGTCTTCTCCTGGTGCGAACATTCGAGATTGACGTTCCAGTTGGTATGGAATGCGTCTAAAACGCATAACACCCAACATTTTCCTTGTGTAGGGCGAACCTGGTGCACCCATTAATTCCTGAACTTTTCTCTCTTGTGCCACTATTATTTACTCCTCTAATATTCGCTATTTTCATTTTTGGAAATACGCGTCGATAAAGTATGCGCGAGTCACAACCTTTTTTCGTTGCGGCCAAAAAAATTACTGCATAGTAATCGCAGTGTGGAACGCAGGGCGAGCAGCAACCCGTTCTACATAGGCTTTCAGATGAACCATGTCGTCAGAAACACAGCCCAGGCGATTACTCATAAAGCAGGCGTGCCCCAGCATAATATCTGCGCCGGAAAAATCACCGATTAAGTAGTCCTTGCCTTCAAGTACATCATTGACGGGTAACAGGGCTTTAGCTAACAACTTCTTCGCCTGCGCCAGTACTGTTGCATCTCGGCGATCGGGTGGTAATAACAATGTTTGAACCACTATCGTATTGACGGGCGGCATGACCATTCCCTCGCAATAATGAAACCATTGTAAATAAGCCGGAAAGGTCTTTTCGTCAACGGCGGGTTTTAATCCCCCATTTTTATGGCGTGCCAATATATATTCAACAATCGCTCCTGACTCGTAAATCATAATATCGTCATCTTCCAGCACCGGTACACGGCCTAAGGGATGGCGACTGCGGTGTTCATCGGATTTAAGATCTTTAGGATGAAAGTCCATTTTGTTAAGTTCATAGGGCAATCCTAATTCTTCCAGTAACCAAACTATACGACTGGCCCTGGAGTTTGGCGCAAAGTGTAATTTCAACATCGATAAAGCCCTCTCTAATTTCCGTTAGTACGTTATTTCGATCTGTCACAAATTCTTTTTATCTAGCGATTAAACCTTCTTTCTTTAGTCGCCAGAGCAGTACATCGAGTCGGTCTTGACCGAAGAAAGCTTCATCTTTATATGCAACCGTTGGCACGCCCCAGTGACCAGCTACCGCGTGGGCATCTTGATTCTTTTCAATCACGCTCTCCAGTCGATCAGACTCTTTAGCCAGTAACGCATCCATCTCAACAAGGTTTAATCCAGTCTTTAGCGTTGCTCTTTCTAAATGATCTCCTTCGTGCCAATTGGCCGTACCACCCCATATCGTGCTGGAGATTTCATCGGCAAACTCGATACCTTTCCCCATTTCCTCCGCAAGAATACCTAAATGAGTTAAGCGCTGGATATGAGGTTGGTTGGCGTCTGTCTGGCGCAAGCCGTTTTCATCCACGTACTGATTAACAGGGTCGGGCTGAGGCCATTTGAAGGGCAGTTCAAGAAACTCGGCAACACGGTGAACATCCTTCATAAAATAAGAGAACCATAGCGGGTCTACATGATGAAAAAACTCCGGAGTGCGAACAGCGATCGGATATACCGGTCTAAAGTTCACGCGCAGATGGTATTGCTCCTGCAATTGGCGCAAACGTTTTGTCGCAAGATATGACCAAGGACTTCTGAATGACCAAAATACGTCAATCTCTAAGGGTTCGCTCATAATTTTTCCTTTGACTTCACTTGTTGTATTTACTAAAAGCTTGGGCTTCTGATTCATCATCTATTGGGATGAGCTTTGTAAGCTAGCTAAACCTGGTAGACTTTTTTAGTCCAGCAGTTAGCCCTGCTATCGCCCGGTGAATCTTATATTTGCATGTACGGCCGACAAGGTTTTCTTTCGGTCCTGTACCAAAAACATCATCGTCGCTAACCTACAGAAATTCAACCACCTATCGAACATTAGCATTTTATGTATCGGCATACTATATGTCACGACACGGTCATGGTCAACTGGGTTGGGGTAAGAGTGGATTAGTGAACGGACTATTGATCGGATTATTGGGCGGGCTCAGGAGCGGAAAAGTATGGTCCTGCGTGACTAGTTCGAGCTGTTGAAGCGACAGCGTGGTTTATCGATGCCGGAGTAGGATGGGCTAGCCGGTAGATCCGAGAAGTGGTGCGATCGAACATCGTGGTGTCTTTTTGTGAAAGCCGCTCCGGTCTTTATTTGATAGGCGCTCAGGTCTTTGTAAAAACGCCGCCGTAAGCTTTTTCCGAGCTTTGTCTATGCCGGCGCGTTCGAGCATCGTTGACTGGGTTTACAGACCTCGAAGTGCAGGAGCTATTTACTGCGCAATGCGGTGATTAAGCTCGCGCACTCGATTTTTTATCATTTTAGAGCGGATGCAATATTACTGGCACGTCGGCTATACCGCGGATGAAATTGTTGGGCACACGGGTAACTTCGCCCACTATCTCGACTTTGCTGAAGCGTTTTTGTATCTCCTCCCAGAGGACACGTAATTGCATTTCGGCGAGACGATTTCCCATGCAGCGGTGAACGCCAAAGCCGAAGGAGAGATGTTGCCGGGCATTCTTCCGGTCGATAATAAAACGTTCCGCCTCGGGAAAAACACTTTCATCCCGGTTCCCGGACAGGTACCACATAATGACTTTGTCATCTTTCTTGATTAACTTTCCATTCAAGTCAAAATCTTTCAATGCCGTACGTCGCATATGAATAACCGGTGTTTGCCAGCGAATCATTTCGGAAACCATGTTGGGAATCAAAGCAGCATTATCCCGCAGCTTCTGATATTCCTCTGGATATTGGTTGAGTGCGATTACGCCGCCACTGATACTATTTCGGGTGGTGTCGTTACCGCCGACAATCAGTAATATGATGTTGCCTAGAAGTCCCATCGGATCTGATATCAGGTCTTTGGTGGCCTCACCGTGGGCCAACATGGAAATCAAATCAAACTTCGGCTCAGCCGCTGCTCGTTCCTGCCACAACTGAAGGAAGGTCATGGCGCATTCTTGAAGTCCGGCCTGCCGTTCTTTCATATCGATCTCGATACCGGTAACTTGCGGCACATTAGTGGTAATGTCAGACCAGTAAACCAGCTTTCGCCGATCTTCATAGGGGAAATCAAACAAGGTGGCCAGCATCCTGGCAGTCAGCTCAATAGACACTTTATCAACCCAGTTGAAGGTTTCTCCGACCGGCAAATTTTCGAGGATATCAATGACCCTTTCCCTGATGAGCGGTTCCATTTCTGCCACATTGGCGGGTGATACCGACGGTGCCACCGTATTTCGTTGTTCGTCATGGCGTGGCGGGTCCATGGCAATAAAATTCTCAATACCAGCTTCTCCTTCCAGAGGGTCGACAATGGCGACTCCACCTGCTTCAGATGAAAAAACTTCGTGGTTGGTATCTACGGCTTTGATATCTGCATGTTTGGTGATAGACCAATAGCTGCCGTTGGCACTGTCCCGACAGTAGTGGATCGGATCCTCCTTGCGAAGTCGAGCAAACCAGTCATGCCAAACATCATCGTGAAACCGGTGGGGGAGGCTGACGTCAATGTCTTCCAGGGCTTGAGTCGTTACATCGGGGGTGTGTTCGGGGTTGCTCATCGGTGGGAATCTCCAAATTAGTAAACACGTGTAACTTATCTCCAGTTGAGAAAGTAGTCAAGTGTTTACTTTGTAATGATTTCGCATTACGGTACAACTCACATTCCTAAGAAAACCAAGCAATGAATGAAGTTAGCCACGAGCTAAGCAACGAACTTAACAACGAACTTAGCAATGAACTTAACAAAGAGCTTAACAAGGACCTTGATCCTCGGATAGCGCGAACCCGACTGGCAGTGCAAATGTCTGTGGTTAAGTTGCTGTCGGCGGAACACCCTTTTAGCGCACTGACGATCTCAGAAGTTGCTGTGGACGCCGGGGTCACCCGTAAAACGCTTTATGCGCGTTTTGGCTCGCTAGAACAAGTGGTCAAGGACGTAGCCTTTAGCATGTTTGAAGAGATCGCAAAGACCATCAGCGACGACATGGTTAAGGTTCCGCTATCGGAAAGTGCCTTAACGCCGCTGGTCTTTCGCGCCTATGATCAGCACCAGGCGATTCTTACGCCATTACTTAAATACTGCCCGGCTTTTTTGTTTGTTGAGCCTTGTAGAGAGGTGATAGGTAAGCTGCTTGACCGCACCATCAGTGTCAACCAATTTCGTCCGTTGCCAGCATTTGAACGTGAGTACCTGATCGCTATTTTTTGCAGCACCTTACATGCGACCTTGATGGTGTGGATAGAACGCGAGTATAACGATTCCCCCGACCAGCTGGCGGAGCTCATAATGAAGATATTGGGCCCCGGTGTGGATACATTTCTGACAAGTTTGGAATAATCTCACCGGCGATGTCACCGTTTTTATTAAGCAAACACAGTTTTTGTTCTGCGTTTTCGAGTGAATCGGCGGTCTCATTCTAATTTTCCAGTATCAAGACCTATAAATAATATTTTGCCGGAAGTCATGCTAGGATTGAGGTAACTATGTGTTGAACCTATAGTGCTTCTTGTCCCGAGCTAATCCACGGACCGGAAGCGAGTATTCTTTGGGTTTTCATATGGGTATTTTGCAGGCATGGTGCTGGTGTCGTTCTGGTAATGGTACAAGTAACGGTGAATGATGGAAATTGTTGAATCTTCTAATGGGGCTTATGAAATTCATGACAAATACGTCATTGCCCGTTATTTTGAGGGTAGCAGTCTAGGCATTGAAGAAGCGGTTTTTGTTAACACGTTGCTGCGCGATCGATTCAGTACTGAATTTGGTTGGATTTCTGACCGTGTAAATAGCTACTCTACCGATCCAATGGTGATTAAGGAAATGGTTAAGAATGTTAGTCACTTTAAATGCGCGGCATGGGTTAGTTATGGATCTTCATTAAAAGCTAAGGCCAGCGCTTTACCAGCCTTCGTTCCAGATCCTATTAAGACAAATATTTTTGATTCCCTTCCCGAAGCAATTGAGTGGGTAGAGAGTATTGTAGAATGATGGATGCTCTAACAATTTCTTTAATGTTATCCAAAGCATAGCTTGTATACTCTCAGAGCGGCAGGCAGTGGCGCAGTAACGCTCAGAAGTAATTGCACAACTTTTGATTTGATGCTCGACTGATAAAAAATCCCGCGATGACCTAACTAATTTTCTATATCTTGGCGATTAAAGTGCCAGCGATGATAGCGTCAGTCTGCAACTTAGATGATTTGTTTGGGGCACCTGGTCCAGGAAAATAATATCGCTGCGATGTAACCGATTATTTCACCAAGCAATTATTGCTGCTTGCCATTTAGATTGGCACATATTAGGTTGGAACAAATAAGAGCCCTCTTATTTTAAGGGTGGATTGATGTTTGTCGGTGGGTAATTGTCAGTTACTCGCTTTTTATTGTAGATGGGTAGAATCGAGGGGAGTAGTATCGCGCAATACCCGTTGATTCACGCCTGGATATTTACGGCGACCATTATGCAATCCACGGTGACGGTGGCTTGCGGCGGCAGGGCTTTGATGTGATTGACACGAGTCTTAACGTCAAGTAGCGCGGGTGTCGAGCGTTTTAAGGCGTCGGCCGTCGATTCCAGAGTTTGATGCGGCGGGTGAAATTGGTTGCTCGCTACACAAATAAGTGTATAAAGGACACCCTGCTGTAAATCATTATGAGTAAACAGGTAGTAATGTGGTAATCAACAAACGACAACTTCTTCTCTTCTTGTCAGGGTTGGCTTCAACAAGGGTCGGTTGCCAATGATACGTCGGCTACTGCGTTCCTGGAACGTCTCCTTCGCGATAATTTTTTCTCTGGGCGGTTGCGCGATCGAGTCCGGCATTCAACCCCGGGCAGGGGAGGGTAATATTGTCTGCGACTCCTATCTGGTGCTCGACATGTGTGTCCGTGACTATCTTGGCGATGGCGTTGTGGACATGATCTATTTTTCCGATACTGATGAAATCTTCATGTATAGAGAGGGAATGAAAGATATCGTGGCCGCGGTCATGCCTTTTCACATATGTGCGGTGCCCTTGAGTGATGGCATGCAGGCGATTACCAATCGTATCCTCGAGCGGCAAGACCTGAGTTTGCCGAACGAAGTCCAAATCGCCCGTCAACTGCTCTCCAATTATATGGCTGCCAAGCCAGAAATAGATGCCTGTCATGCCCGCTATGCAAAAAAGAGCGATCAGGGTCTCCCGCCGGAGGAAGAGGTCTTCGGTGGCGATGAGGAATGGGGCGATGATTGGACGGATGAGCCCGAGCAAGCGCGAGGGGCGCAATAGCGCCGAGACACCGTCTTTACAGTAAATTGTTACGGTAAGTTGCTACAGTAAATTGTTCCGACAATTTCTTGCAGTAAATTATTAAAGTACTTTAATGCAACAATTTGTTCCGCTAATCACCAGTACAAACTCAGCAGTAGACGTATCAACGTCGAGAACAAGGGCTTGTTCGGTCGACCAAAGGTTAAAAAATAGTCTCGCGTGACAGTGGAGAAACAAATGGCTTGACGGTTAACCGCAGCAGCCGATTGCCATTATTCTGCTTTTTGTAGTAGATTAACCACGAAAAGGCTTTTACTCAACCTTCGTCCAAAATAGTAACTATAGTTAATATATAGCTCAAAACCATAAACCTTCTTTAGTGATTAGCCGGTTTCTTATATGACTGTGAGCGACAAAAATAGTACTGATCCTCAGCTGCTAGAAGAAATTCACCAATTGCGTGAAGAGCTAAATACACAAAGGCTGGCTGCTGAGCGCCTTCAGTTTGCCCTCGATAATCTAGAAGCACAAAATAAACTGCGTACCACTGCACTGTCTGTCAGCGAAGAGCGGTTTTCGCTGGCAATGCAAGGCGCAAATGATGGGCTGTGGGATTGGAATCTTGAAACAGATGAAGTCTATTATTCACCACGCTGGGGAAGCATGCTGGGTTATGCGGAGGGCGAACTCGAGGGAACATTAGATACCTGGGCAACATTGGTGCATTCGGAAGATAAAGAATGGGTACTCGAAAAAGTTCAAGATTATCGCGCCGGACGAGTTGATTCATTTGAAGTTGAAATGCGCATGCATCATAAGGACGGGCACGAGGTTTATGTTTTGTCTCGAGCTTTCCTGGCGCATCGTGAATCCGATAATAAACCGGTTCGCCTGGTGGGAACCCATCTTGATTTATCTGAACGAAAAAAAGCGAAATCGTTTGACGAAAGACATGCCAATATTCTTGAGATGATTGCAAAAGGACGTACTGCAGTCATTATCTATGATGCAATTGCATTGATGTACGAAGAGCGCCATCCAGGATTGCGCTGTTCATTGGTAGAATTACACGGCAATAAGCTCGTGCACGGTGGCTCGCCGAGTCTTCCGAAATCATACAGCGATGCAATAAACGGCTTGGAAAATGGACCCAATGTCGGCTCATTTGGATCGTCCACCTACACCGGAGAGCGGGTTCTTGTCGAAAATATCGAAACGGATCCTCGGTGGGAAAAGATCAAACACCTGGCTCTTCAACACGGCATGCGCTGTTGCTGGTCTGAACCTATTAAAGATTCCTCAGGCAAAATATTGGGCGCTTTCGGAATGTATTACGATCATCCGGCATTACCCAACGAGGAAGAATCTGCTGATCTTATATCCGCTGCACGGCTAGCCGGAATCATAATGGAGCGGGTATCGTCAGAAAAAGAACTTAAGCAGCACCGGCAAAAACTTGAAGAACTAGTTGTTGTACGCACCCAAGAACTTGAAGAGGCCAAGAGGGAGGCAGAAGAAGCCAATCGAGCTAAAGGTTTATTTCTCGCCAACATGTCCCATGAAATTCGTACGCCGATGAATGGTATCATTGGTATGACTTATTTGGCATTGGATACTGATCTTACTGAAACGCAGAAAAACTATGTCGGCCACGCCCACCAATCCGCGGAAAGCCTGCTGGTCGTTATTAACAATATACTCGATTTTTCTAAAATTGATGCCGGTAAGCTGGATCTTGAAGATATCAATTTTCAGTTAGACGATGTCATTAGTAACATGGTCAACGTCATTAAGCTGCAGGCGGAAGAAAGCAATGTGCAGATAATAACGACAGTTGATCAAAAAATCCCATCGTGTCTAAGGGGGGATCCTTTAAGGCTTACCCAGATACTCACCAACCTGACTAGCAACGCGGTGAAATTCAGTACACACGGAGAAACAGTATCAGTAAATATCGCGTTAAAAGAAGAAAATACTAGCGATGCTGTCCTACATTTTTCTGTTATTGATTCAGGTATTGGACTGACTCATGAACAGCAGGAAAAATTGTTTCAACCGTTCACACAAGCAGATAGCTCAACCACGCGGCAATATGGCGGCACCGGGCTAGGTTTGACGATATCCAAAAAGATCACTGAACAAATGGGCGGAGAAATTTGGGTTGAAAGTGAAGAAAATGTCGGTAGCACTTTCCATTTTACAATTCGCCTCAAAAAGAAAATGGATACCGATCAACGTCAACAAACCTCTGATCATAGAGATGAAGGAAATGCCAAAAAATCTTTCAATGTTTTACATGGTGCCAAGTTACTTCTGGTGGAAGACAACGTGGTTAACCAGGAAGTGGCCAAAGCACTGCTCAAGAAAAAAGGCGTTATCGTTGAAACTGCCAGTAATGGTAAAGAAGCATTGGATTTATTGGACTGTCAAAGTTTTGATGCAGTCTTGATGGATTGCCAAATGCCTGTCATGGACGGGTATGAGACGACCCGTCATATACGCAGGCAAAGAAAATTTGATAATTTACCTATTATCGCCATGACCGCGAATGCAATGGAAAGTGATAAAGAAAATGTACTCGCTGTAGGCATGAATGATCATCTTGCGAAACCGTTTGCCCCCGATGTTATGTATAGAACCATTGCCAAATGGTTAGAGCCAAGCAATCAAGAATAATGGACGCGTACAGCCGCTACTAAGTGAAAATATTAGCCGATTTGGAAGGTCTCGTCCCTCTTGATGGTGTTCAGCCAGTCAAGCAATGCAAAAATCGATCGAGTGATCACTAAACGGGCCTGTACAAAATACGATAGGGTGTTGACGGAAAGAAGCGCGTTTTAGATTTGCCGAATGCCAATTTTTGAGTAATAAAATATGTATCAGGAGAATTGATTCCTGGATTTTTTCGACTGAAAATTAATCTCGCTAATCAGTTTAAAAAAGTCCGTAATGGGAGGGTTAGCTGCCCTGGTATTCCCGGTTGGTAAGAGGGTAAGAGGGTAAGAGGGTCAGCCCCGACCCATTTCCGACTATATTCGCGAATTATTCTGTACTCTTTCGATAAACAAAAAATAATAAAATATTGGAATGAATTGGGGCGATAGAGGGCGTCTAAAGCTCGATTACCAGCCCGTCCCGCGCCAGCGTGAGGGGGCCTTTGTAGACTTCGTCCATACCCGCTGCGAATAAGGTCTCCGCCAGACCATTTGGCGGTATTGGTGGAATCATATGGGTAATCACAAGTCGTTGCACGCTCGCCCGCTCGGCAATGTCCGCTAAGGCCAGGGTATCAGTGTGGACAGAGGCAATCTTTTCGACAACGGAGGCATCGATGTTGAGGTCAAGGTCTTCTACGGCGCGCGCGACGGTTGACATCATGTTCCGGTTGTATGCCTCGTGGACCAACAAATCGGCATCCTTTGCGTGCCGCACAATGGCTTCTGTTGCACGAGTATCGCCGCTGAACACGACGCGCTTCCCCTTGTACTCGATCGAGTAGCCGTAGGCATAGGTCCAGCGAGGATGTTCTACTCGGAAGGCGGATATCCGCAATCCCTTTTTGGCGTACACGACGTGCGCATCGTCATCATCAATCTGCACTTCGTCGACGGCTCCCCAGAGATGAGCAGAGGCATCTTGCCCCGGCTCGTAACCGAAGGCTGGCTTACGCTCTGTTACGTCTGCCGCATAAAGCTGCCGGAAGCCATCGATGACCGCGGCGGTTCCAGGAGGGCCATAGATGTCCAGCGCCTGTCGGCGGCCAGCCACCCATCCATTTTGAATGACTTCACCGAGACCGGACATGTGATCCGAATGCAGGTGACTGAGAAATACTGCATCCAGATTGATCCAGGGTGCTTGAATGGCCTCCATGGCCCAGAGTGCTCCCTGGCCAGCGTCGAACAGCACCGTGGTCTCACCTGCGACAATCAACAGACACGGTTGATTACGATCTGCGTGAAACCTTGGCGTACCGGTGCCACAAAAATACAGCGCAAAACGCTCGGGGTTCTCATCAGGTGCAATCATGCCGGCTGAGATACTGGCCTTGACGAAGCGGTACTGCAGTTCATCTCTGGCCAAATAGGCGGCAAACAAGACGAGCACGGCCACGGTTACACCACCAATCACAACTTTGAGTCTGTTCATTTTGGATAGATTCCCGGTAAAAGGTTGGCAAGGTAACTCATCTCCTCGGTGCAGTGGCGGAGCAGGGCAAGTGCGTTGGCCTTATCAACGGCGAGTCGGCGAGTGACAGGATTGTTGGCGGCGAGCGAAAGGAAAAAACTGCGTACCGGTCCGGCATCGGGATCTGAGACGACGCCCATCCAGAACCGCGATCGCAGTTCCATTCCCGATGGCGTATTTCGCGCGACATGACACATCTCGGCGATGTTCATGCCGGTGTCCAACTCGGCAGCCCGGGCGCAAATTGCTTCTGTGTTTTCATCTGTCGGGTCATAGCCCAGAATGATTTCCGGATCGACGAACTGGATGCGCAGGCGATTCATCTCACCACCAATATACTCGTGAACCAAGTGGTGCGCGCCGACGATTTCACTGGGCCGCTTGTGTTCCCAGTCCATCCAGACGTGGTCCACCGGATGCCACATCTTGTAGTGTTCTGTGGTTTCCAGGTAATCCGTGAACCACCAACGAAACATCGCCGCGGTGACTCCTGGCATGCGTACCAGGCCAGCCACCTCGTAGGTGCCGTCCCGTAGTCGCCGTACGCCTGACTCCATGTCGCTGTATGCATCAAGGGTAAAGTCGGCCCTCGTACTGGCGCGACTCGGCCCGCTGGAAATGAATGCCGTTGCCCCGCAGAAAAACAGTAAGAACCCGATGATATAGGACGTGCGATTCATGATAATTGACTCCTTTGTTTGTGTCCGCCTACGAGAGTGCCCGTCGGAGGATGTCATTGATGGCGGTTAGTGGCACTCCGAGGTTGAGTAACAGATGTCGTCCCCAGTCCTTGCGCGCTTGCTCGCGATTACTCTGTCCACTGGTTTCCAGGATTAGGCCGACAAATCCCCACAGCATAATTGTGGGTAAGTTGCCGAGGTTTGAAGGAACCGAAAATGCGCCCTGCGAGCGACCACGCTGGATATCGTCCAGCATAAAGTTACGCTGACTGTGGTCGATGGCTTGGGCGAGCAGTCGGGGTGAGTCGAGTAGGCGTCCGGTCAGTGGGTCGTCCAGGATCCGATCGAGTACTGTAATGGCCGTACGGACCATTGCAATGGCGGCATCTTGTTCCTCGCCGCGATGCGAAAAGACGTCTTCCACATACCCCTGGTATCGATCTGTGACCGCCGCTAGAACGCAATCGCGTTTGTTGTCGAAGTGGTTGTAGAAGGTGCGCCGACCCATATCGGCCTGCGCGGCTATCGCATCGGCAGTAGTAGCCTCATAGCCTACTTCCTCGATTAGCGCTTCGCACGCTTTTAACAACTCGCGCCTGGATCTACGTCGACGTCGGTCATCAGTCCTGCTGGTATTGCGAGTCATAATTCAACCTGAATTTGAAATTCGGGGGCAATTATTACACATATGTACGTTATGGCACAAGCGTGCAATAAGTATTTGTCTTAACCCTTCAGGTCACTCTGAGCATTGGAGTGGTTTACGTAAAAAGGAAGCTAATGGAACTCTTTTTGTGTTTTTCTCACTTTTACAGATCGTGGGTACAGGTTAAAGGAAACTCGAAACTCCTTCACTGGCCGAAGATTCACGCGGCGACAAGTCCGCTTCAACAGTTGCTGCAATTGCAGTCGAATCATGGCGTAGCTATCTTTAATGGCTAAAGCTGGCAACAAAGAAGAATGAGACTCGAAGAAGTAATGGTCGCGGCTTCAGTATTGTCTGCAGTTAGATTCAAGTTAAAGAATCTATTTTGGGCAATATGCCGGTAGCTGCTACGAATACCTACCTGGCCCATTTAATGATCTGGAATTTCAAACTGACCTTGTGGTTTGGAAAGTACCTATGACAGAAGCTTACAGGAAAAATATTCTTGGAGACCGAGAGGTTTTCACACGCACCGAATTTTAGAATTATTATCGATCGGTGAGTTGAATTACTAACAAGGTATTTTTTCTTCTCTGTCAAAAGGAGCGCTACCGTTGTGTTTCTTATCGATAAAACAGTCGGTCCTGTCCCACAAAAGAGCTTAGGAAAAATAGACTCTCTTAATAGCAATGCTAGGAATCAGCCGGTTTTTATTGTCACAGCTCGCTAGCAAAAAATTATGCCCTTTAGTGCAAGGCTTTTGCTGCTACACAGATCCCCGTCACCCTCGGTGTGAGATGCCCTTACTCGGTTGAAACCCCACGCCCTCCTAAGGGCATCTCACACCGAAGATGACTACCATCGCGAACGTGTTCTGGTTGTGATGTAGCGGTCGGGTAGGTTGTAGCTGTGAGAGGACGTGGACTTACGTAAAATATAGGGGCAACCGAAAGTAGGTACAAGCTGCCCGGCAGCGGTTGCAGTGTTTATGCTGTTGGGGTGAGAGGTGGTTTGTGGCGATTAGCCACTTTCAAGCAAGCAGTAAAGGGACTTTAGTCCCCAAAGTAACCTATGGGCTTTCAGTCCATAGTCGTTGAGTCGTTGGCAACCGCTCTCGGCTGTAATGACGACCCCTCTCAGCCAGGATAGGGAGATGGCGGATTCCGAACGTTTGGGTTAGAGTACCTACAAAGAGGCCATTAGTATCACCGACGCTGAGAATATCACGATCGTCTCGACGTAGCGCTGTCGTAAATCTAATGTGATTGTTTCAACCTTTGATGTAATGTGCTTCAAAGGAAATGATGGGAATTTGATGAGCCAACACACAGCCATATTCGCTATTCAAAACCTACCTGGTTTTGGCTGGATTGACGCTTTTATTCGATGGTCACCTTTATTTCGTTTGCCCACACTGCTTTCCTTGATTTTTCTCCTTTCGGCATCGCTCTATTATGCCGGCGCAGACATCACTATGTTGCTGACCTTAATCGCTTTTATTGCGTTGTTAGGCGCGTCATTGTCGATATTTATTATTCTGGCTCAAGGCGCCCAGCAAGATCTATCGATGTTTGATGGGGTCGATTGTCAAAAAACATTAAAATCAGAATCAGTGACTAAAGAAGTTGTTATTGCACACCTTAATGGCTTTCTACTCTGTTGTGTCACCAACCTCGCGCTCTCAGGCAGTCTAATAGGATGGCTCCGCTTTATGACCCCGAGTTATCTAGCAGAATCAGGCGTAGCTGATACCCTGACTGTTGGCCTCACCAATATTTCGATGTGGTTGATGGGAGTTATTCTTGCCCACCAAGTTGCTTTCGGCAGGCGACAGTATTTAGCCTTCTGCGATTTCTCGAAACTGACTGATATTAACCTGCTGCGCATTAAGCGCTACCAAATATTTACCCTACAGCCAATGCGATACCTGCTTATCCTGGTGACCTATACCTCGCTTTGTATTTTGATGGTTGAAATCCTAGCGGATCCTATCCAGTACGAACGATTAGTAAACTTAATCCTTATTCCTATGGGTGTTTTGTTGACCATGTTCGGATACTTTTTCTTGCGACCCGTGGTGATAATTCGCGACAGAATCCAGCTCGCAAAAACAAAAGAGCTAGCGAATATTCAGTCTGCGATTAATGGTGACCGATCCAAACTTGTGCATACTCAAATTTCTCACATCGCCGAAGAGTTTTCGGCGCCGGATTTGATGAGGTATGAAGAAAAAATAGAATCCCTATGGGAATGGCCCATTCAAGGCAATCTGCAGCGTTTAGTGCTTTACGTTATGTTACCTCCCATCGCCTGGGTACTGGCAGCCCTGGTCGAACGTTTAGTCGACCAACTCATATAAGCGGGTTTCTAAACTGGTTTTTATTACAAGTCTTACTACTTTCTACTTCCCGGTGTAGACACCCGTGCGCTTCTCGAGGAAAGCACTAACACTTTCTTTATGGTCTTGGGTTTTGGCTAACGCAGCGAGACTGGCCGTCAAATATGGATCTAATTCATTGATTCGATTGTCGCGCTTTAGTCGTAATGCTTGCTTCGCTCTCTGCGTTGCAAGCGGCGGATTAGCGGCAATTCGATTTGACAGTTCTATGGCAGTTTTCAAGAGCTCATTATGTTTTGTTACTTGTGAGACTAAACCCATCTGTTTTGCTTCATCAGCGCCAACCATGTCGCCCGTCAATAATAGCTGAGCCGCAGCAGCGGAGCCTACTATGTTCGGTAACAAGTCGTAGCTGATGTGTGTTGCGATGATACCGCGGCGGATAAACATTTCGCTGAACTTTGCCTTCTCTGACGCTAGCCGAATATCACCGAGCAAGGTTAACTCCATACCAAAACCGATGGCGGCACCGTTTACGGCAACCACAATGGGACATCGAGAATCCCTCATGGCAATGGCGATCGGTGGGCTAGTCGTTGCTGCAGACTCCGGGGATTCCCTGGGTTTATCCAGCGCGTCTTCCAGGCCATTTCCGGTCGCCATGATTTCAACGATGTCATCGCCACTACAAAAGCTAGGCCCGGCGCCGGTAAAAACAATACAGCGAACGGTAGAATCAGCATTCGCCTTCTTAAAAGCCGCTGTTGCTGCGTCGTAGAGTGCCCAGTTTAAGGCATTATGCCGCGCTGGACGATTGAGCGTAATGACCACCACATGTTCTTGTTGTTCGTATAAAACTAGATCACTCATCAACTTCTCCGTTTTTTTAATTTGGGATAGTATGGACTTGTTAGGAGAATATCGCTAATCAATGACCCAGGTTTGTCACTGGCGGATTCGAGTGCGGACGACTGAAATACTTAATAAGCAACTCCCTATAAAGCGGCACAGCGGGGATAGGAAATTGGTGTTGGTCGTCGTGTTGGTTTATGGGGTATTGTAAGTTGGGAGGCTAATGCCAAGGCAGGTCTCAATCAAATGGAGAGAAAAAGAGCTTGAAACGGGCTCTGATACGTTGTTTCCATGAGGTCTATTATACACACAAAAAAGTGCTAAAAACAGACTGCCAAAATCACTATTTTCGATCTAAAATGCGCTCCCAACTGATGACGGGGGTGGTTATGGCTCAGGTCCAAAGATTCCAATCCAGCAAGCATATCCTCAAAACGCTCACTGATAATCCCGACCTTCCTGCTTTCATACCTACCGTACCTACTGCAGGTATGTTGAGTTTGATTGACCGGATTGGTGTAGAAGATTCAGCGATGCTAATTGAGTTCACAACGCCAGTTCAACTCGCAGAAATTCTAGATGAAATAACCTGGACGAATCCGATACCAGGTGCTCCGGAAAAATTTGATTCAGTCGAGTTTTTTCGATGGCTGGAGGTCATTTTAGAGCTTGGCGAAGATTTTGTGGTCGAACGTCTTCGGGCTTTGGATGAGGACTTTCTCGTCCACATTCTGTCCCACTATATTCAGGCCAGCGACTTGAATACAGAAATCAACGATATGGAATATTTTAAAGATAATGCGATCCCTGGTCCGAGTAGTGCCGAATGTACGGAGCTTGTCGGTCGATTCCAAATCAGCCCCATTCATGATGATGAGTGGTATGTACTGCAGCCAGTATTGTGGGCATTGCAAGAGCAGCAGCCAAACCTGTTGCAAGCAGTTCTCAGCCGTTGTGTTGCTACAGAATCTGCGATGTACGGCATATCTAACACCGCCGTCGCATTGGATACTGCGCACCGGCAAAGACTAAAGAAGCAGCAGAAAGGATTTGTTGCGCCAGAAGACGCAATGCGATTTCTTGACTCAGCTAGAGATTGGAGTCTTCAATTACTACTGCAAGAAGATGACTATGATCTTGACGCACAGGCGCATTTTAATCGAGCAATGTCGAACAAAACTAGTCAGCCAGAGGACCTCGATCACATTCTCGACGTCCACGAATTAGTGGACACGAATAACTTAACGCTACTGGCAGCAGTGGTTTGTCGGGTCGAGCTAGAAAAGTCCCATGACGCTGTGCAATTACTAACGGGACCGAAGGATGAATTGAGCGCACTGCAGAAGCGTTTGCAAACACTGTCGGTGGAAGACCCGACGGCGATGATTCAGAGAAAAGCGGAGGTTAGTTACTTAGCTAATATTCTCATGGCCGCCTGTCTCATCGATGGCGAAAAATTTAACGATGAACAGGCAATTAATGCCGTTTACGCCACTTGCAGCGTTGGGCTTGAGTACCATTCCTCT
>CAJVZD010000081.1 GCA_913019905.1 uncultured Cellvibrionales bacterium | reverse complement strand
ATGAGAAAGCGATCAGTTCCTTATACTATTGTTAGAGGTGGCGTTTACTACCTAAATCTTCGTTGGAATAACCAGTTTATTCGACAGTCATTAGCCACTAAAGCCATGGGCCACTTATAAACGCCCGTCCCCATAGATACAAAGGCAATGCTCTTTGCATCAGGAACTTGGCTATGCAGTGCTAGGGCAGATGCGTAGACATTATAAAGCTGCTCAGATTCACTTCGCTGGCCATCCATATACCTTGGGCAGACAGTGTGGATTACATATTTGGCGGATAAATTAAAAGCGGGGGTGATGATTGCTTGCCCGGGCGTGAGTGGGGCGAATGGCTTTGCTGCCGCTTCTAGTTGGGGCCCTGCTGCTTTAAAGCACCCAGTCTATCCGAGCAGCAACGCATCGTCGCAATTCTCGACCAAGGCTGTGTCTCCCCAGACCTTTAAATTGGTCTGGCAGCTTAACCATACTCCGACAAGTTTTTTATAGTTATATTTTTGTTAAATAGCAATCAGTATCAGTTACTCAACCGAACCTTCAAATTGGTAAGGCCATTATGCCATTCGGCAGCTTGACCTTTGGATTAGTTTGTGATAATTTGCCCTGTAACTCGGGGATTCTACATTTTTCTATGGGTCTACCCGATAAATTTTGCTGAAACTAACGAGTCATTTGCGCATATTGCAAGATTAAAAAGGTTGGTAAGTGACCAAATAATAACGAAGTTATTGGAAAATATTAGGGGAAAGTAGTGAAAACAGTCATAAGATGGTGTCTTCTGGCTTCTGGCATTTACCTAACTGGGTGCGGAGGAAGCGTTGAAACGAACACAGATATTACCAAAGTTGATCCAGTTGTTCCCGTTAGTGACTGGGAGATGGTCTGGAATGATGAGTTCGATGGCGACATAATAGATGAGAGCAATTGGACTTATGAGGTTTACTGTGGGGGAGGTAACCAAGAAAGGCAGTGTTACACAGAAAATGCCGAAAACTCTTTTGTCAGCGACGGTACCCTCAAAATCGTAGCGTTGCCAGCCGCAGATGGCGCGGCCCAGCCTTTTACGTCTGCACGATTGAACTCTAGATATAAAGCCGACTTTAAATATGGCCGATTCGAGATGAGCGCTAAACTACCCTCGGGGCAGGGTAGTTGGCCGGCTTTTTGGATGAAGTCAACGAATGAAGTTTACGGAACTTGGCCGAAGTCAGGCGAAATTGATATTATGGAATCCATCAATTTGAAAACGACTGATGCAGCTGGCGCTGAAGAAACCGCCGTGTCAGGCTCGCTTCACTACGGAAAATTCTGGCCGAATAATTCTTCCTCAGGTATGAGATATCACCTGCCAAACAGTGTGAGCCCCGCAGATGGATTTCATACTTATGCTGTTGAATGGCAAGAGGGTGAAATTCGCTGGTACGTAGACGACGTACTTTACCAAACTCAACGCAAATCAGAGATTCGTTATAACGGTAAAGGCGAGGCTGTCGGACTAAGCCATAAAGGTTGGTTTTCCGAATATTTTGATCCAGTAACTGGGGAGCTGGAATCCTTTTGGGATAACTCTCCATTTGATCAAGAGTTCTTTATGCTCTTGAATTTCGCGGTTGGAGGTAATCATCCTGAAGATCACAATGACCTAGGTATAGATGAAACTGCATTTCAGGCAGGTAATACCTTTGAAGTCGAATATGTTCGCGTCTACCAATGCTCACTAAATCCCGATACTGGTAAAGGTTGTGAGACTGTCGGGGCTGGGGGCGGCGCTGTAGTTGAAGGTAAGGCGCCACCGCCGCCGGCTCCTGTTCAAGAGCCTACAGGGGAAATGCTTGAGATATTCGCAGGCGCACTTAATCCCAACTGGCCAGCGTGGTTTAGTAACGGTACTGATACGCCAGAGCTGGTTACGGATGCAGATAAAGGTGACGTCGTTGAGTTTTCTGTTGGTGCAGATTCCACTGTCGCTGGCTTTATTTCTAGAGAAGAATTTATAACGGATTCTTCTGGAAGTGCCTCGCCGCACAATGCATCGGCAGATCTTGAAGCTGGTTTTGTTCGCTTCGATATGAAAGTTGTGGCGATGCCAGAAAATCCTGTGTGGACATTTAAAATTGAAAGTGATAACGCCGCTACAGCTGTGAATATGTTTCTTACAGAGAGCTTGGAAGGTCAAGAGCCGGTAGAGGGTGAATGGCAGACCTATACCTTTTCGCTGCAAGCGCTGTTCGACAAAGGTTTGGATTTAAGCTTGATCGACGTCGTGATGATTTACCCTGGTTGGAGTTCAGGGGAGGGTGCGGTTTATCGTATCGCTAACCTTCATATAGGCTCAGATAACTCTTCCCTCGAAGTAGTGCTGTTTGAAGATGCCGAAAATAATGTCTGGCCGATGTGGAATTCCCTTGGTGATACAACTCCGGTTGTTGTTGTTGATGAAGATGATGCTCACGGTGCTGTAGCTGAGTTCTCCATTGTCGGCGATGCCGTTACAGGGTTTGCGTCAAGGGAAAACGTGATCACAGCACCAGATGTGCTGCCAGCCCCTTTCGATGCCACAAGTCTCGTTGCCAATGGTGTTATGCAGTTTGACCTGAAAGTTGTCACTATGCCTTTCGATCCAAGCGTGACGTGGTACTTTAAAGCTGAAAGTGTCGGCGCGGCAACCTTTGCAAAAGTTGCTTTAACGGATAGTATCGAAGGTGCTGCACCTAGTTCTGGTGAATGGCAAACCTATACGTTTAAGCTTTCTGACTTGGAAGCTAATGGCCTGGATCTAAGCTCCATTGATATCTTTCTGATTTACCCGAACTGGGGCGAAGGGGCTGGAGCTACCTATCGCATTGATAATGCCAAGATCTACGATCTCACTGCATCTGAACATTTGGATGGTTTCCTGATGTTTGGTGAAAAGGCTGAAGACCCGTGGAGTATCTGGGACTGCTGTGGCGGCTCAACCCCTACCGTTGAAATGGATGATACTAATCAAGGGATGGTAGCGGAGTTTGTCATTGGCGGCAGTAACACCTTGGCGGGTTTTAAAATCGCCGAAGATGGTGTTTACATGGATGCTTCCAGCGCATTGGCCAATGGCGTTGTTCAATTTGATTTGAAGGTGATTGATCCCATAACCAACCCTGACGGTTATTGGCAGATCAAGATGGAGTCTGGCGACCAAGCTGCTGATCATACTTTTAAATTGACTGATAGCTTGGAAGGTTTAGAGCCTGTAACAGGCCAATGGCAAACCTTCACATTTACGCTACAGTCTTTCTTTGACGCCGGTATTGACGTTAGCGAAATCGATATCCTTGCGATTTCTCCTAACTGGAGTGGCGGTGCTGGTGCCAAATACAGATTGGACAATGTGCGGATCTATGATGCAGGCAGTATGCCTAAGGCTGAAGTTCTGACTATTTATGAAGATGGTCAGAATAGCGATTGGCCTAGCTGGGACTCTTGCGCTTGCTCAACCCCGACAGACGAAGATGATGCAGAGCATGGAACAGTTGCTGAGTTTGTAGGTACATCACAAGGCACCGTGTTCGGATTTAGAGCTCAGGATGGGATCTACTTCGATGCGAGTGATCTCATGGCGTCTGACGGAGTTTTACGATTTGATTTCAAGATGGTAGCAGCTCCCAATGACAGCAGTGCTGTCTTTGGGATCAAGGTCGAATCGGGTGATGCGGCTTCCGCTGTTAAGTTTAACTTGACTGAAAGCTATGAGGGTGTAGCTCCGACTGTTGGTGAATGGCAAACCTACACCTATCCGCTTACACAGCTGTTTGATGCAGGTCTTGACGTAAGTGAGATCGACATAGTGATGGTCTACCCAGGATATGGTACGAGCGCAGGGTCGGTATTCCGAATTGATAACGTAGCTATTACAACTCAATAAGTTCCTGATAATTGAACGGGTGGCATATCGATGCCTCCCGTTTGAAAGACATAAAAAAAGTAGGTAATTATGAAAAATACTCAGTTTAAGAAAACATTGCCAGCCGCAAGTATTTCACTCGTGCTGGGCGCGGCTTTCATGACGCCAGCAATGGCACAGCAGGACATCACAGACGCGGATCCCGAATATACTGAAACCTTGGAAGAAATTGTGGTGATGGGTATTCGCGGTAGCTTGATTCGCTCAATGGACTTCAAGCGGGACGCGACGGGTGTGGTTGATGCTATTTCTGCAGAAGACATCGGCAAATTCCCGGACACTAACTTGGCGGAATCATTGCAGAGAATTACGGGTGTATCGGTTAGCCGGTCTAACGGTGAAGGAAGTCAAATAACGGTGCGCGGTTTTGGGCCAAGCTTTAATCTGATTACCTTGAATGGTCGGCAGATGCCTGGGACAGGTAATACACGTTCATATAGTCTGGAAAACCTGTCGTCCGATGCAGTATCCGTTCTGGAGGTTCACAAAACTGCTAGAGCTGATAACCCTAGTGGCGGCCTTGGGGCTACGGTAAATATCGTCACGCTCAAACCCTTGGAGAACCCGGGTGAGAAGTTTGTTTTTTCTGGCAAGGCCATACATGATAGTTCAAATGTAGTTGGAGAAGATATTACACCAGAGCTATCAGCGATTTATTCAAATACCTTTGCCGATGATAGATTCGGTGTTGCTGTATCCCTGAATCACCAACGTCGGGATTTCCAACAGCAGCAGGCCAACATACGTGGATGGCACGTCAATGTGGAGCCAGACAGCCTGGATGCATCAAATATTATCGATGGCAGGCCTCTGGATGTTGATGGCAATCCAATCGGCCATACATTCTTTCCGCGAAACTTGAAATACGGAATTACAGACCTTCAGCGGGAAAGAAAAAACGCTAATGTGACCTTTCAATATGCACCTGTGGATAATCTAACACTCTCCATGGATTATACGGCTACAGAGGCGACAACCGGTTCTAACCACGTAAGCTGGGGTATGTGGAATGAGTTTGGCGGAAACATTAGCGCCTACGAGCTGGATGAGAACGGCACTGCCATTGCGGCAGAAATTGCGGGCAATGATGCAGCTACTACCTATACCCGAGAGACTAGAAGAGTCAGTGCTGGTTCATTGGGATTTAATGTAGATTGGCAGGTTACCGATACATTATCCCTTGTGCTTGATTATCATGACTCAAGTAACAAGTCGGATAATGCAGGTGATCCCAGTTCACGTAGTATGGTTAATATGACAGTTGGTTCGGATCAGCTGGAAACTAAGTTTTATGACTATCGTTCCGGCGATGTTCCTCAGTTTCAAGTCTTGTGGGACAATGGAACTTATGAACTGGCCCCCGGCGATATTGATTCGCACTATAGTAAATATTCTGCCTATGATGGCGAGTCAGAGATAAAGCAACTGCAACTTCATGGTAATTGGGAAAATACCTTTGATAATCCCTTGGTAAACGTTGAGTTTGGTTTAGCTAGAACAGAACAAAATATGGGAGGATTTACTTCATCCACCACAAACGGCGTAAGTTCCGGGTATGATCCCGACTACACACACGTGCTGCCTGATGGTATGTTTTCTCGAGTAGCCACAAACGACTTTTTAGATGAGTTTGGCGGTGGTGGCAGCGATCTTCTCACTAGCTATTACTATATGGCTGATTTTGATGAGCTCGCGGCCCGGACGGCCGCCTTCTTTAATGAAGCTTCATTCGGGGACGACCATTTTTCCCTTAACGGTGCGTTCGGGCCGAAGGCAAATTATAAAGAAAGCGCAGTGCAAGAAGAGACGACCAGCATTTATATACAATCTGCCTGGGAGTTTGATGTCCGAAATATTCCAATTTACCTCAATATTGGAGCGCGTTACGAGAAGACTGATGTAACAAGTTCTAAATTGCAGCCAGTGCCTATCGCTGTTTGGTGGCAGGGAGGTAGTGAGTGGCATACGCAGTTTGCTCAAAGTGACATTAACTTCTTGGAGCAATACGGTAGTCACGATGTTTTCATCCCGATGGTTGATCTTAAAGCAGACCTTAGTGATGATATTATTGCTCGAGCTTCTTGGGGCAAATCGATAGCCAGGGCTCCGCTGGGTAGCTTGGCCGGCGGACTTTCTTTATCAACGGTTCCTAAAATTAATTCTCGTAATGGCAGTTCAGGAAATACAAGCCTGCTACCTTATGAGTCGACAAACTTCGACTTAAGCATAGAGTACTATTATGCGGAAGGGAGCTATGCTTCCATAGGTTACTTTAGAAAGGATGTTGAAAACTTCTTGGGTAATACAACAGAGACTACAACAGTTGACGGGATCCACGATATATATTTGGGCCCCCGATGGCAGCAAGCAGAAGCCGATGTACTTGCAAGGGGTGAGCAAAATACCCACGACGCAATTTTTGCTCAGATGTTGTCCAATGGTGCGGTCTTGAATGAACAAGGCTATCTGGAGCCAGAGGCTTCTGATCCGTTGATGGAGTGGGATGTTACCTTTCCATTCAACGGGCCAGACAGCAAGGTTGTAGATGGTATTGAAATAGCCGTACAGCACCTATTTGGTGAAACAGGATTTGGCGTCAGTGCCAATGCGACTATAGTTAATGGTGATGTTGAGTTTGACGTGACCAGTTTGGAGCATCAAAGGCCTTTAACTGGGTTAGGCGATTCAGCCAATTTTAGAGCGTTTTATGAAGATGACTCGTTGTCTTTCAATGTGGTTTATGCATGGCGCGATAGTTACCTCAAAGGGGTCGGACAAGCTGGTGCTTCCTCGGACAGACCGCCACAATTTGCCAAAGAGTTTGGCCAGTGGGATATGAGTGTTAACTACAGTGTTGCTGAGAATATGACGGTATTTTTTGAAGGCATAAATCTAAACAATGAAACAGAGCAGACATTCGGTCGGTACGAGAGGCAGTTTTTGAATGCCAATCAGTATGGGCGCCGTTTTGCTCTGGGTGCTCGTTTTAACTTTTAGATAGCGGCCAAGAGTCGAGTGATCAGTGGTTGGCTGATCACTCGACCTTGTTTTTTTGGGTCGCGATAAAATATCCGTTTATTTTTTCTGGGTCGTCCTGCGGTTTCTAAGGGCTTCGTCTAAAGAACATTGTCTTTACCTGTAACGAGTCAGGTCCTTGATTAATTAAGTATAAACGATGCTTCCAGTTTCAGATGGAGAATGGCAAGCATTTATTCTGACGGCTTCGAGTAGATGTTGATTGTTGCAGGTTAGATGGACATAGACCTTTGTTTCCTCGAGTGGGATTATTAAATTTAATGGATAAAAAAACGAAAAAACTGCTAATTCCAGCGCTTTTATTGGCCCTTATAGGTGGGTGCCAAACGCGAGTTAACGATCAGTTAGTGGGTGGCGGAAACATATGGCCTAAACTGGATGTTGAAGTCAAGGCTGACTCTCATATTGAAGCACGCATAGACGAAATATTATCAACCATGACATTGGAGCAAAAGGTCGCGCAGATGATTCAACCTGAGCTGCGCGATTTCACAGTTGAGGATATGCGCAAATATGGTTTTGGCTCATTTTTGAATGGCGCCAGTGGATTTCCAAACAACGATAAGTATGCGACGGTTCAAGACTGGTTAGACGTTGCTGAAAAAATGCATCAAGCATCGGTGGATAGCAGTCTAGATGGTATTGATATTCCAACGATGTGGGGAACAGACGCTGTTCACGGACACAACAACGTGGTCGGGGCTACGCTATTTCCCCACAATATAGGGCTTGGTGCGACAAGAAATATTCCATTAATCGAAAAAATTGCAGAGGTCACTGCCGCAGAGGTTTTAATAACAGGTATCGATTGGGTTTTTTCGCCGACGGTTGCAGTGGTACGTGATGATCGATGGGGAAGGACCTATGAAGGGTATTCAGAAGACCCGGATCTAGTTCGCCTATATGCTGCCGCTTTTGTCAAAGGACTACAGGGGCAGGCCGGCGGAGATTTCTTCGCGGGTCAGCACGTTATTTCCACGCTAAAACACTTTATTGGTGACGGAGGCACCATCGACGGCGATGACCAAGGAAATAACAAATCAAATGAGCAGGAACTGTTCAATATACACGCTCAAGGCTATGTAGGTGGGATTACTGCCGGCGCTCAGTCTGTGATGGCATCCTTTAGTAGTTGGCACGGCGAAAAAATACATGGCAGCAAATACCTGATAACGAATGTGCTAAAAGAACGAATGGGATTTGATGGTCTGGTTGTGGGAGACTGGAATGGACACGGGCAGATAAATGGTTGCAGTAACGAAGACTGCCCAGAAGCGGTGATCGCGGGTCTCGACATCATAATGGTGCCAACAAAGGCGTGGAAACCCTTGCTTGAAAACACGATCAATCAAGTTGAGCTGGGTATCATTCCTCTCGAGCGAATAGATGATGCGGTGAGTCGTATATTGCGGGTAAAACTTCGTGCTGGCCTGTTTGATAAAGCTAGCCCTGCAAATCGAGTATTGGCTGGGAGTGTCGATCGCTTCGGCAGTGAAAATCACCGTCAAGTTGCCCGGCAGGCAGTCCGAGAATCGTTGGTACTGTTAAAAAATAACGGAAATTTGTTACCGCTGTCTCCTAATTTTAATATCCTGGTCGCGGGCGACGGCGCTGACAATATTGGAAAACAATCCGGTGGCTGGAGTATTAGCTGGCAAGGAACCGATAACAAAAACAGCGACTTTCCTGGTGGCAGTTCAATCTATGAGGGCTTTGCGCAGCAGGTTAAGGCGGCGGGGGGGCATATTGAGCTCAATACTGAAGGCAAATTTTCCCGAAAGCCAGACGTGGCCATCGTCGTCTTTGGCGAAGACCCCTATGCTGAAGGACATGGGGACTTATCCGACTTAGCATATAGGAAGGATGAACAAACAGACCTGGCTTTACTAAAAAGTTTGAACGAGCAGGGTATACCCGTCGTGTCTATATTCCTCAGTGGCCGACCACTTTGGGTAAATGCTGAGCTCAATGCCAGCGATGCTTTTGTTGCGGCTTGGTTGCCTGGGTCAGAGGGCCAGGCAGTAGCCGATGTTTTGCTGAGGGATAAGGATGATAAGGTCCAACATAACTTTAGCGGCAAGCTTTCGTTTTCTTGGCCATCCTCGCCTCTGCAGCTTGTTAATATAACTGATAGGGACTATAGGCCTCTGTTCCCCTACGGGTTCGGCTTGAGATATGGCGAACTGGTTCATTTACCGTCCGATTTGCCTGAAGAATTTGGGCTTGGTTCTGTCGATAAAAAAGGTATTTCAATATTCGAGGGCAAGCCGCACAAATTTCTCAAGATGTTTTTGACATCGGGGAAAAAGGATGTGGCTATTCGTGCCAATACGCAGGTATCGAATGGAATCCACTATCGAACGATCGATAAGATGGTTCAAGAAGATGCTTTTCGCGTCAAGTTCTTCGGCCAAGAAAGTTCAGGGGTAAAGTTTGTCAGCATAGCGGGCAGGGAAAAAGAGATGGCCACCCTAGCGTCCAATTCTTCCAGTATTTCGTTAACAGTAAAAACAGGTAGCGCTATCAGTGACCCTGTATGGGTGGTTGTGAAGTGCCCTGCAACGATAACTGACTCGAATAGCTGTTATACGGCTTATGACATTGCCGATGAGCTAAGATCATTGCCTCCAGGTATATGGCAGCAGATATCGATAAATCTCTCTTGCTTTAGTAAATATAGTAATAGCAGGGTGAAGGGCAGTGGGGTGTCGTTATTTGAGTTGCACGCTGCAGGGGAGTTGGATCTGTCGATTAGTAATATTCAACTTTATCAAACGGAAAAGACCAATAGTACCCAATGTAATTCGGTGATGAACGATACCGTAACAGATTTTTAGTTTTAGAATATCTTAGGAAAATTATATATGAAAAATAGAATGTATTGTTTTCTTCTTCTTTGGTTGTCAATCGCGATGAATGCTTATGCTGGACAGCTACCTACCTCGGTAGCTACAGGCCTGATTCAAAACCCAGAAGGACGAAATACTACTAGCCTGGATGGGCAGTGGAGCTACATTATCGATCAATATGAGACGGGTTATTATAACCACCGATACGAGGTGTCCAAGAGCGGATGGTTTAAGAACCGGAAAATGGTTAACTCATGGGATCTGATCGAATATGACTTTAGTACCGCGGATAAAATTAACGTGCCTGGCGATTGGAACAGTCAGAAACAACATATGATGTTTTATGAAGGCACTGTTTGGTACCACAAAGATTTTTCGGTTAACAAGAAGGCGGATAAACGCTACGTCGTGAACTTTGGCGCCGTAAATTATCAGGCTATTGTTTACGTTAATGGAGAGAAAGTTGGGTCCCATCAAGGAGGCTTTACCGGTTTTCAATTTGATATTACCGAGAAGCTTAAAGATGGCAGTAACTTTATTGTCGTAAAGGTTGATAACAGAAGAGAGCGCAATCAGGTGCCTACCGTGAATACGGATTGGTGGAACTATGGAGGCATTACTCGAAGCGTGAGCCTTTTGGAGCTTCCAGGGTCCTATCTGGCTGACTACAAGATTCAGCTATCAAAGAAAGATCAATCTGTTATTACGGGTTCATTCAAGATTTCCGGAAAGCCTAAAACCGGAGAGAAAATCACCTTGCGTATTCCAGAGTTAGACGTTTATAAACAGATAGAAGTAGGTAGGTCCGGTACTGCCAGCTTTAATCTGGAAAAACAAGCTGAGTTATGGAGCCCAGAAATACCCAAGCTCTATCAGGTAGAGCTGGAATATAACGGCGAGACAATCCAAGATCGCATTGGCTTTCGAACCATTGAAGTGGATGGATCGGAGATCAAATTAAATGGTCAGTCCCTGTATCTTAGGGGTATTAGTATCCATGAAGAGTCACCCCTAACAAATGGGCGAGCCTGGAGTGAAGAAGATGCCCGATTGCTGCTTGGTTGGGCAAAGGAGCTAGGCTGTAATTTTGTTCGCTTGGCGCACTATCCCCATAACGAATTCATGGTAAAGGTTGCCGATGAACTAGGCCTGATGGTTTGGTCGGAAATACCCGTTTATTGGACCCTTGTCTTTGAAAATGAAGAGGTCTATGTTAACGCAGAGCAACAGCTCACAGAAATGATATCCCGCGATAAAAACAGGGCTTCCGTGATTATGTGGTCTGTTGCCAATGAAACCCCTAATCATGAACAACGCTTGAATTTCCTCACAGACCTTGTGGAAAAAGCACGCGGCTTGGACGACACTCGACTAATCACTGCAGCTTTAGACACGCAGACAAGCTCCAAAAATGGAAAACTCATTGATGACCCACTGGCCAACGTTGTCGATGTTATTGGCATCAATGCATATTGTGGTTGGTATGGAAAGAAGCCGGAAGAGTGTTCGAGTCTTTCCTGGGAATCAAAATACCTAAAGCCGGTTATTATGAGCGAATTTGGTGGCGGCGCTTTGCAAGGCCTGCATGGTAAATCGAATGAACGCTGGACTGAAGAGTATCAGGCCGCAGTCTATGAGCATAACCTTCAAATGATCGAGAACTTTTCACTACTGAGAGGCGTTACACCCTGGATTCTGAAAGATTTTCGCTCACCTAAGAGGCCTTTGGCCAATATTCAAGATTATTGGAATCGCAAGGGGCTGCTTTCTGAAACCGGCGAGAAGAAGCAAGCGTGGTATGTCTTACGCGATTTCTATTTGCAAAAACAACAGGAGCAAACTCGTCAATAACCTTGACAAGTTACAGTCATTAACGCCTCTGACCGTATAGGCAGTTGGCCAAACCAACTATTGGATAATGAGTATATTAGATGTTAGAAACGTGGCGATGGTTTGATCGAAATGATTCTGTTTCATTGAAGAAAGTAGCACAGGCGGGAGCCACTGGCATTGTAAGCTCATTGAATGAGTTCGCAGTCGGAGAGGTTTGGCCATTTGAGGAGATACTCTCTAAAAAGGATTTTATTGAAAGTGCTGGGTTGAGATGGAGCGTAGTAGAGAGCTTGCATGTTCACAGTGATATAAAGACTCGAACAGGAAATTACCAAGAGTTAATTGATAACTATAAGCAGTCAATCAAAAATATTGGCAGAGCGGGAATAGGGATTGTCTGTTATAACTTTATGCCTGTGGTTGATTGGACAAGGACAAATCTGGATTATTACCTCGAGAACACAGGGTCCACACTTCGCTTTGATATGATTGATTTTGTGGCCTACGACATGTTTGTTTTAGCGCGGGAAAATGCCGATAGAAGCTACACTGAGGAAATGGGTAAGCTGGCAAGGCAGCACTTTGACGTCATGAGTCAGGAGCAGCTCAAGCTTTTGGAAAGCAATATCATTAGTGGTCTTCCAGGCGGAGAAGTCTCATACTGTCGCGAGTCACTAAAACAAACGATTGCCGAGTTTATATGCCTAGGTGAAGACGGACTCAGGGAAAACCTAGTTGCATTTTTAGCAGAGATTATACCGGTAGCCGAAGAAGCAGGCGTTAATTTGTGTATACACCCAGATGATCCGCCATTTTCCTTGTTTGGGTTGCCACGTGTCGTATCAACGCAAGAAGACGTTAGAAAGATTTTGAATGCGGTTGATAGCCCCGCAAATGGTCTGACACTGTGTGCAGGTTCCTTCGGTGCTCGCGGAGACAACAATCTCGTTGCAATAGTTGAGGAATTCGGCTCAAAAATATACTTTGCGCATTTAAGGAATGTCGTCAGGGAAGCAAACGGTTCATTTTATGAGGCTGAACACCTCAGTGGCGACAATGACATGGTGGCCCTGATTGACGCATTGCTCAAGGAAGAAGAAAAACGCAAGGCACGAGGGCTTGATTTGCCTATTCCCATGAGGCCTGATCATGGGCACTTACTTGAAGATGAAGTAAAAACGGAAAATGCAAAACCCGGATACTCATATCTGGGGCGGCTTAAAGGGCTTGCGGAGTTACGGGGTGTTATTCACGCTTTATCTTATACTAGAAAATAAATAGTTGGTATTGTATTTTGATTCAGTCTATTAACCTACACGAAGATCGACTTTTTAGTTCCGATGTTACACAACGTGCTATCGCCAAGAGATTATACAAAACAGTTAAAGACCTACCCATCGTCAGTCCACATGGCCATACGGATCCTGAATGGTTTGCTGAAAATCGCTGTTTTTCAAACGCAAGCGATTTGTTGATTAAGCCGGATCACTATTTGCTACGAATGCTGTTCAGTCAGGGAATAACGATGGCTGAGTTAGGCTTTGATGATGGCTGTAACAATGCTGAGCAGGACCCTTTAAAGATCTGGCGAGTTTTTGCAAAACACTACTATCAGTTTCAGGGAACACCAACCCGCTTATGGCTCGATTACGTTTTTAAAATTGTATTTGATTTAGAAGAAGAGCTGTGTTGCGAAAATGCAGATGCTTACTTTTGGCATATTACCCGTTGCCTGCAAACGGATGAATTCAGGCCAAGGGAGCTATTTGAAAAATTCAATATTGAGGTGATTGCTACCACAGAGTCTCCTCTGGACGACTTGCGCCACCACGCCAAAATTGCCGAGAGTGGCTGGAAAGGAAAAGTGATTACTGCATTTCGACCAGACAACGTAGTCGACCCTGAGTATGAGGGATTTGAGCAGAATCTGACAACATTATCTAATATCACCAAAGTAAATATCGATAGTTTTTCCGGCTACCTGGATAGCCTAAAGTCTCGTCGGTTGTTTTTTAAGAAAATGGGGGCCACATCGACGGATCATGGGCATTTAACAGCTAGGACGCTGGACTTAGACTCTCAAAGTAAGGAGGCTTTGTACCAGAAAATTCGCTCGCAAAAGTTTTCAAGTGCCGATGCCGATGACTTTCGTGCACAAATGCTCACGGAGATGGCGTCGATGAGTATTGAAGATGGCTTGGTAATGCAAATTCACCCAGGAGTCTATCGAAACCATAACGAGTTGCTATTTCAACGATACGGGAGAGACAAAGGTGCAGACATACCCCTTGTAAGCGAATATGTTGAGAACCTGAGGCCTCTGCTCAATAGATATGGCTGTCATCCTGATTTTTCTTTAATTATCTTCACGCTAGATGAGACATGCTACGCGAGGGAACTGGCGCCGTTAGCGGGCCACTATCCTGCATTAAAGCTTGGGCCTGCCTGGTGGTTTAACGATAGCCCCGAGGGTATGGCGCGCTTTCGGAAACAAACGACTGAAACAGCCGGCTTTTATAATTCTGTTGGCTTTAATGATGATACTCGTGCGTTTCTGTCAATACCAGCCAGACACGATGTTGCTCGACGCGTAGACTGTGCCTATCTGGCTGAACTGGTGGCTGATCACCGGATTACGGAAGTGCAGGCTGAGTCTATTTTGTTCGAGCTAAGCTATAACCTGGTAAAAAAGGCTTATCTACTATAATGACTCGTCTGCTTTCATCTCACACATTGTCGGATCTGAGACCCGATGTAAAAACATTCCAATACGACCTTGGTAAGTTAACATCAGGCATAGTGCATATCGGCATTGGTGCCTTTCACCGGGCCCATCAAGCCGTTTTTACCGACGATTTACTGGCTCTTGATCCCCGCTGGAAAATTACTGCCGTTAGCCTACGTTCCCCTGATATCCGTAATAAACTGCAGCCACAGGACTACCTATATTCAGTTTTGGAACGCTCGAGTCATGAAGACAGAGTTCGAGTGGTGGGTGCCATTGATCGAGTCATTGTTGCGCCTGAATGCCCTCAGGATGTGATCGAAGCGCTTGCCAGCCCTAATACCAAGGTCGTCACTATAACAATTACCGAAAAAGGCTATTGCAGGGATTCAAGCGGTGAACACCTAGATATCAATAACGCAGCTATACAGCATGATCTAGCCCATCCGCAGAAGCCTCAAACGTTTGCTGGCTTTATTGTTGAGGCCTGTAGGAAAAGAAAGCAATCCGGTGAAAAACTAACGATAATCAGCTGCGATAATCTTCCGTCTAACGGCAGAATCATGCGCAATATTGTGCAAGAATATGCGCAACTTGTGGATTCAGGGTTGGGGAGATGGATAGAGACCAATGTCAATTTTTGTAATTCCATGGTTGATAGAATCGTACCGGCAAGCACCCAGCTGGATATTGACGAATCCGTTAATGCACTGGGCTTGGAAGATAGTTGTATCGTTATTACTGAGCCATTCCGGCAGTGGGTGATCGAAGATAACTTTGCCGCTGAAAAGCCCGCTTGGAACAAGGTTGGAGCACTATTTACTGCAGATGTAGAGCCGTTCGAGAACATGAAGTTGCGGTTATTAAATGGTGCGCACTCGGCCTTGGCCTATGTAGGTTTTTTGATGGGATACGATTATATTCATCAGGCCGTTGGTGATGACGACTGTTTAAAGTTAATCAAATTGCTTCATCAGGATCTTCTAATCACGCTTGATAATGTGCCCGATATTGACTTATCAAGGTATTCAAAGATAATCATTCAAAGATTTTCAAATAATAAGGTTCCTTACAAAACTACTCAAGTCGCGAGCGACGGTTCTCAAAAGTTACCGCAACGGCTTATCAAACCTCTATCAATAATCCTATCCCGCCAGAATCGAGTATCTCATCCTATTGCATTTGTGATAGCCAGTTGGTGCCGTTACTTAAAGGCAGTTAAGGAAAGTGGTGAGGCGTATGCTGTTGTCGACCCTATGGCTCAGCAATTGGTTGCCAGGGCAAGTCATAAGTTCGACAATTACCCGGAGCACGTCGCTGATATCTTAACTTTCTCGGGAATTTGCAATAGCGAACTTTTAGCTGATCAAGCCTTTGTCAATACGGTTGCGAGGTATTTGGAAATGATTGAAAAGAGGGGTATAAAAGCGGAGTTGGCTTCTTTTGGTTCAGGATAGGTTAGACGGACTGACGCAAATTGGCTAAAACGCATGAGTTCGGTTAGAGAAAGAGTTTGCGATACGGCAATTCGTAGGGGCAGGCGCTACAACTTTATTTTTGAAAATGGGTCACTGTCAAAATAAGTCGAAGCGGCAACAGATGCGTTTTCTATATGTTTAAGCATGGCCTGTTTTGCCTTCTGGCCATCTCGACTCTCTAGCGCCGCGACGATGTCTTTATGGTCCTGAATGGAAGGGTGGACACCTTCCTCCCGCAACCGGGCTGCAAATACAGAGCTTAAATCAGACTGATCTCTAAGCTCCCATAACCAATTGATGACAGAAGATATAGCACTGTTTTGGCTAGCTGCGGCAATAATACTATGGAATTTCCAGTCAGCTTTCTCTGAACTGTCAGGCCGTTTTTCCTCTTCTTCCATTTCAATAATGGCATCTTTCAACTGTTGGATTTGCTCATCAGTTATATTTTTAGCAGCTAGAGCGCATGCTTCGGATTCCAGGATTGAGCGAATTTCAAGGATCTCGAACGGCCCCATGCCTTTATCTTCGTTTACGAGAAAGGCTTTCTTTTCTGTAACATAAACGCCAGAACCCGTTCTGATTTCCACGATGCCCGATAGCTCCAGAGCGATCATAGCTTCGCGAACTGAAGGCCTGCTTACGTTTAACTTTTGAGCTAATTCGCGCTCAGAAGGAAGGCGAGAGCCAGGCAAAATAACACCATCACTCACCAGTTTTGACAGTTGCGCAGCAACTTTAACGTAAAGCCGATCGGTCTTAATCGCTTGTAGTTTCATTTGGTTCCCTAATTTAAACGGTAAATCGCATAGTCCGTCAAAAACAGCAGCTCAGCACACCGAGAATTCTATCAGAAATCAATTTCTGCAACACAAAAATTCTATCAAGTCGCCAATTAGCCAACGGGCAAGGGTAATTATCTCTGTCATCCCCATTGGCATAATGGTAAGGTGGTTTGACCAATAATTCAAGATGCGATTTAATTGAAGAAAATTCTTAGCAAAAAGGTGTTACTTGAAAATAGCGATTATAGGGGAATGCATGCTTGAGTTGAGCCGGCAATCCAATTCTCAGTATCTAATGGCTTTTGGTGGTGATACCTTGAATACGGCGATTTATTTGGCCCGCTGCGGTGGTTGTTGCGATTATTTTACCGTGCTCGGCGGAGATCCTTTTAGCCAGAATATGGTTAGGAGTTGGCAAAATGAAGGTGTTGGCGTAGAGCAGATCAGATACGTCGAAGAAGGTTTGCCAGGCCTTTATGTCATTGATAATGATGACGCTGGCGAACGCTTATTTTATTACTGGCGAGACAACTCGCCTGCTCGTAAACTGATTGGCGACTACCCCGAGGTATTTAATGACCTTGTAAATTACCCATTTATTTTTTTAAGTGGCATTACGTTATCGATATACAGCGAAGTGGACTTGATAGCGTTGATGAAGTTTCTGACGGAATATCGTGTTTTAGGTGGAAAAGTAGTCTTTGATAATAATTTCAGGCCGCGCTGCTGGAGAAGTATCGCCTATGCCAGGGCTACCTATTCTAAGATAATGCAGCAGACCGATATTGCCCTTATTAGCTATGAAGACGAAGTGTTGCTGTATGGCAAGCATTCAATTCAGGAATGCTTTAAAAGATGGCAAACTACGCCAGCTTCCGAAATTGTCATTAAAAATGGTGAGCATGGATGTTACCTGATTGAAAAGGGTATCAGTAAGCATATCCCGCTAGATGTTGTCGTCTCCCCGGTTGATACTACGGCTGCCGGTGACTCATTCAATGGTGCCTATTTGGCTAATCGGTTAGCGGGAAAAGATGTTCTTTCATCCATCGCCTCCGGCCAAATATGTGCGGCAAATGTTATTTTACACAAAGGTGCGATTGTCGATCAGTCGGTATTGTTAACGGAAATTCCTGCATGAGATGTTTAACTTTTTTAAGCAGAGCACTTGCTAGCCTCGCGATAGTTCTGCTGTTTTCTGCTTGCGATACCTCTGAATCAGAAAAAACTTCAATTCGGCTAGCGCACAATTTGGACAATCAACACCCGGTTCACAAATCACTTGTGTACATGAATGATGTATTAAATGATTTATCGAAGGGAAAAATGCAAATTGTCATCTATCCGTCAGGGCAATTAGGCTCGGAAAGAGAAATTATCGAGCTGATACAAATTGGCACCCTAGGCATGACCAAGGTATCTGCCAGTTCCCTAGAGGCGTTTATTCCTGAGATGAAGCTATTTGGCATTCCCTATCTGTTTAGTAACAAAACACACTATTGGGATGTTCTCAATAGCGATATTGGTAGAGGAGTTTTAAATGCAGGCCTTAATGTGCGAATAAAAGGGCTTGGATATTTTGATGCGGGCAGTCGCAGTTTTTATACAACGAATAAAAAAGTCACCCAGCCATCGGATCTCAAAGGCTTAAAAATCAGAGTGATGAATAGCCAAAGTGCGGTTGATATGGTCAATCTAATGGGTGGTTCGGCTACGCCAGTGAGCTGGGGCGAGCTATATACATCCTTGCAGCAAGGTATAGTTGAGGGGGCAGAAAATAATCCACCGAGTTTTTATTACTCCAAGCATTATGAAGTGAGTAAGTATTATTTGCTGGATGAGCATACCTCTATCCCTGATGTCATTATTATAGGCACGCACGTATGGGAGAATCTGAAAGAGCAGGAACAGGTATGGCTGACGCAGGCAATGCAGGAGGCGACAGCATTTCAACGGCGATTATGGGAGGATTCAGTAAGAATGTCTTTAGAGGAAGTTGCAAAGGCTGGCGTTGAAATAATCAAGCCTGACAAATCTCAGTTTAAAGAAAACATCAAGCTTGTTTACGAACAGCTCAAAGGTACTCCACTAGATGCGCTTGTTAAAAATATTTCATTGATGGAAAAAACTAATGAGGACCTTTGAAAACATATTGCGTTGTACTGATAAGATTATTCGCTTTGCACTGGCTTTTCTGATGTCATTGCTGATATTAGATGTATTCTGGCAAGTTATTGCGCGCTTTCTTATGTCCAGACCAAGCTCGTTTACGGAAGAAGTCGCGAGATTCTTACTTATCTGGATCAGTTTGTTCGGCGGCGCCTATGCCTATCGATTAAATAGCCATCTAGGGTTCGACCTGATTGTTAAAAATCTTTCCAGAAAAAATGCAAATGCTCTTTTTAAACTCTGTTGTGTATTGGTTTTCACATTTGCTGTTCTAGTTATGATGGTTGGCGGCATTAACTTGGTGAATATGACCTGGATGTTAGAGCAGCGCTCCCCGGTGCTAAATATTCCCATGGCGTATATTTATAGTGCTATCCCTATCAGTGGATTATTGTTCTTGTTCTATAGCGTCTGGTTTTTCTTTAACGTGCCAAGCAGCTCAAACTTTCCGGGATCGAAGTAATGACCAGTTTAATTTTGTTTGGTGTGTTTGCCTGCCTGCTGCTGATCAATTTGCCGATTGCGTTTGCGATCATTTTTGCAACCTTGATAACAATGCTGCTCACCATCGATACATTGCCAGCGTTAATAACAATTGCACAAAGACTGGCAGTAGGAATCGATAGCTTTTCCCTACTCGCTATTCCTTTTTTTATCTTGGCTGGTTATTTGATGGGGCAAGGGGGAATAGCTGTCAGACTGATTAATTTTGCCAAAGTTTTAGTGGGTAGGCTTCCTGGGGGGCTTGCATTGGTAAATGTTATCTCATGTGCACTCTTTGGTTCCATTTCAGGCTCTGCAGTTGCTGCAACATCAGCGATCGGTGGCTTTATGGTGCCGGCTATGGAAAAAGAGGGCTATAGTCGGTCTTTTAGCACCGCCGTTACGGTAACCTCGGCAACAACTGGACTGCTAATACCACCCAGCAATGTCTTGATTGTTTATTCTTTGGCCAGTGGTGGTGTGTCTATCGCGGCCCTGTTCGTTGCTGGGTATCTGCCCGGCCTATTGGTTACCTTGCTGCTGATTTTGGCCAGTGCTTTATGCTTTAGGCGCTATCGGATAGCGCCCACTTCTATGGAGATCGTTGAGCCATTTTGGTCTTCGCTGTTTGGGGCGGTGCCGAGTTTGTTCCTGATCATATTAATTATTGGCGGTATAATCGGAGGATATTTTACGCCCACAGAGGCAGGCGTTATCGCGGTTTTGTATGCATTAGCCCTTTCTCTATTGGTCTATAAAGAGATAAAAACGGATGATTTGCATGCTATTTTGGTTAAATCGGTCGTCACCACATCCATTGTTATGTTGTTGATCGGAGCCTCATCAGCGATGTCCTGGTTAATGTCTTACGAAGGTATGCCGCAGGCTATTAGTCAGGTGCTGTTAGGTCTGTCTGAAAATCCATTGATTATCCTACTGCTCATAAACTTGACGCTATTATTGGTTGGCACGTTTATGGATATGACCCCCGCCGTGCTCATATTCACGCCAATCTTTTTACCGGTCGCTGAGTTGCTCGGTATTTCGCCCTTACATTTTGGGATCATAATGATTTTGAACCTGTCAATTGGTCTGTGTACGCCACCGGTTGGTAGTGTTCTATTTGTGGGTTGCAGTATAGGAAAAGTCAACATTACCGAAATAGTTAGGCCAATCTTACCCTTGTACGCCGCAATGCTGGTGGCGTTATTTCTGATAACAACTTTTCCTTCGATAAGTGAAATCTTACCCAGGTATTTTGGCTTAATTTAGTTGTTTTTGACAACGCCGTGGCAAGGAGGACGTTTTAAACCTATGTTGCGGACTCTGGGTGGCGTGGCCGACCGTATCACTATCAAGTTAGTAGTAGAGAATGAGCCAGATCTTGTTCTCGGTTGTGATATGGTCGGCGAACATGCGGCTGAGATTATTCAGGGAATGGTTATTCCTATAAAAGCAGCGGCCACCTTAGCGCATTTTGACACTACCATGATTATCTATCCTCTCGCTGCAGAGGAGTTTGTGACAATGAGAGAAAAGGCTCGATAAAAGCTTTCAGTCTCAGTTGTGACTATTGACTAAATCGCAAACATCAGGATTTGGCCCTATCAAGGCCGAGATCTATCAAAACACTATGATTTTAAAGTAACAAATGATGTAACAAAAGCCAATACCCAAACTGATTAAACCTATATTAATCAGTAGCTTACAGTCTAATATCAATTCCCGCCGCCTCCACCAAACCTAGGTAACCCCCTGTTTTTACAGGGGTTTTACTTCTTCTAGCTTTCAATTTGATACATTTTGTCACACAAGGTGTCACACAATGAGAAAGCGATCAGTTCCTTATACTATTGTTAGAGGTGGCGTTTACTACCTAAATCTTCGTTGGAATAACCAGTT
>CAJVZD010000080.1 GCA_913019905.1 uncultured Cellvibrionales bacterium | reverse complement strand
GCAACAGGAATTGACCTTTACGGTCCGATTTTTTCCTCCGCCGAGTGGGACAGACCTTCCACCCGGATTGGGTTCCAGCTATCTCTGCAGTTTTGGAAAGGGCGACCGTATTGCATTTCGCGGACCCGCCGGAGATTTCAAATTAATCAATAGTGACCGAGAAAAAATATTGATTGGAGGAGGCGCCGGGATCGCGCCTCTGAAGTCGATGACGCTGTATTTACTGAAAAATCTGGGCTGGCAAGGCAAACTCCGATTCTGGTTTGGCGCTCGGAATCAGGACGAAATTTTGTACCGGGATGAATTTGAAGCGCTGGCCCAGCAATATCCTAATTTTGAATGGGGAGTCGCTTTATCGGATGCTGATGGCGACGAAAGCTGGGAGGGGGAGCGGGGATTTATCCACCAGGTTGTGCAACACAAGGTATTGCAACATCATCCAAATCTGCAAGCCTGTGAGTTTTATATTTGCGGTCCGCCGTTGATGTTGAGCGCGACTCGTGCAATGTTACAACAACTCGGAGTGGCCGAAGAACGAATTCGATTTGATGACTTTGGCAATTAGCCATTTTTGCCTTCCAAGATCACTTGTGAGATCAAGTGCTCGCCCGACTGTAAGAACTGCAAGGGCGGTAATAGCTGTAAGAGTTCCGTGACTGATCGACGCGCCCTTCTCGACAGTCATCGCAACCCAATTGATTGATTTATCTACTCATTAGTGGATCCTACGGATAAATCCAACTGATCGGTAACAACTCTACGTTTTTCCTGATACTGCAATATAAAGCTATAGATTACGGGTAATACCAACAGATTAAGCAGGGTAACCGTTAGCATTCCTCCTAACATGGGTGCAGCAATGCGATGTGTGACATCGGAGCCGGTTCCACTGCTCAACATAATGGGAATCAAACCTGCCATCGTAGAAATAGCCGTCATGGCAATAGGACGCACACGTTTTGATGTGGCAGACAATACCGCATCCTTGACCTCCTCAAGCGATAATCTATGTGTGGAAAGGGATCGTCGTTTGGCAATTTCTGTGTCGATAAAACTGAGTACCAATACCCCGATTTCCGCCGCCATACCCGCCAACGCAATGAAACCGACGGCGACCGCCACCGACATGTTGTAATCATTGATATAGATAAGCCAGATTCCACCCACTAAACCAAAGGGGATAGACATCATCACCACGACCGGTTCGATAGTATTGCGAAAATTAAAATACAAGAGTAGGAAAATAATCAACAAAGTCGCCGGTGCCACAATTTGTAAACGCGCCGCTGCACGTTCCATATATTCAAACTGGCCAGACCAGGTAACGGTATATCCCACTGGCACCTCGACTTGGTCATGCAAAACTTTTTTCGCCTTGGCAACAAAACCACCGATGTCAGAGGTTGATATATCAACATAGATCCAGGCATTAGGCCGGGAATCTTCGCTCTTAATGACCGGAGGACCACGCTGATAATTTATCTCTACCACCATAGCCAGAGGGATTTGCGCACCCGTAGGCGTCGGAATTAATACGCGTTTAAGCGTCTCCAAATCGTCGCGTAATTCTCGGGGATAGCGAAGGTTCACGGGATAACGCTCGAGGCCTTCTACGGTTTCAGTAATATTCATCCCGCCGATGGCACTCTGAATAACATCCTGTACCGCTCCCACTGTAAGACCATAGCGAGCGGCACTCTCACGATTAATGTCAAAATCGAGGTAATAGCCACCGACGGCTCGATCACCAAACGCCGACGTCGTTTCAGCTAACGCTTTCATCGCCTGCTCAATGTCCTGTGCAACTTGTTGCAGGACATTGAGATCGGGACCAGAGACCTTGATACCAACAGGCGTTTTTATACCTGTTGACAGCATATCGATACGGGTTTTTATCGGCATAGTCCAGGCGTTAGCGAGCCCAGGAAACTGTATTGCCTGATCCATTTCCTTCATCAATTGCTTGGTAGTTTTTTTGGGGTCTGGCCATTCTTCCTTTGGCTTTAATCGCACAGTGGTTTCGATCATCGACAGCGGAGCAGAATCCGTTGCCGATTCGGCTCGGCCCACTTTACCGAAGACATGATGCACTTCGGGAAAGGTCGCTAATATTTTGTCCGTCTGCTGCAATAACTCCTTCGCCTTGGTAATCGAAATGCCGGGAAAAGTCGTTGGCATATACAAAATATCCCCCTCGTCCAGCGGCGGCATAAATTCGCTACCCAATTTTGAATAGGGGTAATAGGTCAAGGCTAATAAACCCAACGCCAAAAAGATCGTGATACCCCTCCACTGCATCGCTATGTTTAACGCAGGACCATGTAATGCATGTAACGCCCGATTGAGCGGGTTCTTGTGTTCGGCGATAATTTTGCCCCGCAAAAAATAACCCATCATCACTGGCACAAGCGTAATCGCCAGAATGGCAGAAGCGGCCATCGCATAGGTTGCCGTAAAGGCGAGCGGACTGAATAAACGTCCCTCCTGTGCCTGCATTGTAAAAATCGGCAGAAACGAGACGGTAATCACTAACAATGAAAAAAATAATGCAGGGCCGACCTCTTGGCAGGATTCGCCAATCGTCTTCCAACGTTCATCATTGGTCAATGCACGCCCTTTTTCCTCAACGGCGATGGCCAATCGACTGTGCGCATTTTCCACCATAACAATAGCGCCATCGACCATTGTACCAATTGTTATCGCAATACCACCCAAGGACATAATATTGGCGTTCAGCCCTTGGAATCGCATGACGATAAAAGCCATTAAAATACCCAGGGGTAAAGTGATAATCGCCACGAAGGCTGAGCGAGCATGTAACAAAAATAAAATGACGACCAAACTAACGATCACCAATTCCTGCAATAATGATGTATTGAGGCTCTTAACCGCACGCTCGATCAAATCACCGCGGTCATAAACAGGGACAATCTCCACCCCTTCTGGCAAACCCGCTTCTAATTCCTCCAGCTTTTCTCTCACGGCCTGAATCGTTGCCAAGGCATTTTCACCAAAACGCATAATCACAACACCACCGGCGACCTCACCTTCGCCATTAAGGTCAACCACGCCGCGGCGCAATTCCGGGCCAATCTGTACATGGGCGATGTCTCGTAAGCGTATCGGTGTACCGTCGGCATCAACGCCCACCGGTATGGTGTTGAGGTCATCAATCGACTGAATGTAACCCAGCCCGCGTACCATATATTCGGTTTCTGCCATTTCAACCAGCCGGCCACCCACATCCTTATTAGACATTTTGATGGCCATCTTGATTTTGTTCAGCGTAACGTTGTAGCGTATTAAGGCATTGGGGTCGACTTCAACTTGATACTGCTTGACGTAACCACCCACCGATGCAACCTCGGAGACGCCTTTCACTGTTTGCAAGGGGTAGCGAAGATACCAATCTTGTAGGGAACGTAATTGCGCGAGATCGTGCTTACCGGTTCTATCGACCAAGGCATATTCGTAGATCCAACCGACTCCCGTTGCGTCTGGCCCTAAGGTCGGTGTAATACCCTGAGGCAGACGGCCACTGACATAGTTGATGGATTCCAGCACCCGTGAACGCGCCCAGTACATATCGGTGCCGTCTTCAAAAATAATATAGACAAACGATAGACCAAAAAAAGAGTACCCCCTAACAACTTTTGTGCGTGGCACAGCGAGCATCGAGGTGGTGAGCGGGTACGTGACTTGATCTTCAACAACTTGGGGTGATTGCCCCGGATACTTGGTAAAGATAATAACCTGCACGTCTGACAGATCAGGGATTGCATCCAATGGTGCGTTTTTGTACGCAAACAACCCGACTAGCGCGATAATAACAGTCACTATCAGCACCATAAAGCGATCTCGCAGGGAGGCACTAATGATGGCATTAATCATGGTCATGCGCTCCAGGTGCTGAGTCACCCACTTGCCCGTTCATTTCCATGCCTGGGAGCCCTTCCCTCTGCATTTGGGCGTGGTCCTTCATCTGCGCCTCACTCCTACTTCCAGCTTCGCCTCCTGCCATGCGTCGATGGTTGTCCGGGCTCATGGTGCTATTTTTTGGAACCGTTTTAGAACCATTTAACGCGCCCATCATCTTGGCCGTGGCTTCACGCAGCTTAGACTCAGAGTCCACCAGGAACTGAGCTGAGGTCACAACATCATCCCCCTCGTCAATACCTTCCTGTACAACCACTTGCCCGCGGGATTCAATACCTAATCGAACGGTTCGTGGTTCGAATTTACCAGGCGCTCTCACGACAAAAATTTGCGTTCGGTCGCCGGAGCGTATAATCGATTCAGACGGTACAACGATAGCGTTATCCACCGTAGCCGATTGGATGCTCACCTCAGCAAACATGTCTGGGCGCAATAACAACTCGCGGTTATCAAACACCAAACGTACTTTAGTGGTTCGTGTCTTAGCTTCAGCGTAAGGATAGATATAAGCCAGAGACCCTTTGAAGATTTTTCCGGGTACTGATGCCAGCGTCATTTCAACCTCATCACCAACGTTGACCCAGGGCAATTCATATTCGTAGACGTCGGCATAAACCCACACTTGGCTAAGGTCAACCATCATATACAACTCGGTTTTTGGTGTTACAAATTGACCTTTACGTGAACCGATGCGAATAACTGTGCCGGACACGGGTGAATGTATATGCAGATTTTTCTTAATTTTTCGGGTCTTTTCCAGTTCTAGAATCTGATGCTCTGGTACGTCCAGTAACTCTAACCGTTCACGAGAGCTTTTTACCAAGCCCTCGGCACCCTGCCTGATTTCATCAAACTGGCTCTTACTCAACGCAGCCAAGTTATTCAGCGCCAACAAGTATTCCTGCTGCGTCGAGACTAATTTGGGAGAATATATATCCAATAAAATATCGTCCTTAGCCACTTTCTGACCGGTCTTATCAACCCTAATTTCTTCGATCCAGCCTTCAACCTTAGGATGCAATCGCGCCATACGCTCCTCATCAAAATCCACCCGACCCACAGCACGAATCGTCCGACTAATTGACTCTTTTCTAGCTGTAGCCGTGCGAACACCAATATTGTGAACCACGACTGGGTCAATTTTTACCGTACCAACGACGTCGCTCTTCTCGTTATCCGCGTAAACTGGCACATAGTCCATTCCCATCGAACCCTTAGCCGGAACCGGTGAAGTCACCGACGGATTCATCGGGTTTCGATAAAAAAGAACTTCCCGTTCCGACGATGGTTTCTTTTTATCGGCATAGACCGGAATGTAATCCATGCCCATTGAGTCTTGTGCCGGTACCGGAGACGTAACAGTCGGATTCATAGGATTACGGTAAAACAAAGGTTCCTCATTCCCCGTCAAAACCGTTGCGTTTGGAGCGCCATTGTCAGCCAGCCAATAACCTGCGCCCAGACCAACGGCCAACATCATTACGGCGATTAAAAGTGTCGATTTATTCATAGATAGTTTCCTCGCCTACGGCGGCTTCCAGACGGGCTAATGCTTGCTTGGCGTCGCTTAACGCCTTCCAATATTGCAATTCGTAATTAAATAAAGTCATTTGACTGCGGACCAGGTTCAGAAAATCAACTTCACTGACTTGATAACCCGCCAGCATTGACTGCACCGTTTGTTGCGCTTGTGGAACGATGCCGCCACCATAAAGTGAAAACTGCTGCTTTGCCCGGCGATAATCCGTAACGGCCGTGGAAATTGCCGCTGTCACCAGACCTTTTTCGTCGAGCAGTGCGTAACGATTTTTTTGTAGCTCCAGATTTTTCTGCGAAACGGCTTTGGATTGCTTCCGGCCTGCGTAGAGTGGAATTTTCACCCCTACCATGACAGAGACAAAGTCTGAGCGAGCGCCACCTCGCGGTAGAGGATTATCCCCGGTGCGGTCACCGTAGGTCACGCCCAGTTTGAAATCAGGATAATAATCGCGCCTGGCCAGATCGAGCCGAGATTGTGCAGCATCAATCTGCGTCTCCATTCGTTTCAAGCGTGGGCGTACGATTTCCGCTCTCCGGTAAAGTTCATTCTCACTTGCAAGATCCGGCATCATTTTTGATACTTTATCCGGTAGATCGACAAGACCGTTAGCGGGTCTATCCATCAAGATATTAAGCTGTATCGCCTGATTACGTCGTATGGCTTGCAACTGAATATCCCGATCCATCAACCGAGATAATTCCAGTTGGGACAGTAAGACATCCTGTTGTAAACCTTTCCCTGTTTCGTATTTGGTTTGGGCAACAGAAATAAATTGACGTAACAAAGCTCGATTAATATCCACTGTATCGAGGGCACGGTCCATGTAATAAAGCTGCCACCATTTGCTTTTAACATTCTTAATAAGTTGCAAACGCAGCTCGTCGACTGAATATCCCACCGCTTGGGCATCGTACTCAGCGGCTGATTCCTTTAAGCCTAACTTGCCTGGAAAAGGGAAAGATTGAGTGAAACCGAGCTGCAGCTGTGTCATCGCTTCCTGATTTCGATCAAAGGTATCGGTAGGGAAATTCATCGCGCTGAAGCTAACCATTGGGTCGGGTAACGAGCCGACCTGAGCCGGGACTTCGGCCAGCGCTTCATAGCGCGCTTGCATTTCGGCAAGGTTGGGATTGTCGCGAATTGCAACGCCTACCGCCGAACTTTCGGTCAATACCGAACCGCCATTATCTTCATTTGCATGTACAGTGCTAGCCGGCGTAACAAGAACACAGATTATCGCCAAAACAATTTTGCACTTAATTAAGGTCATCACTTCAAAGGGCGATCGCCTGGCGACGGAAACCGTGCTCTGCACCAAATTCAACTCTGCCTCCACCACATCGCCAACCCTTTGTACCGCACCTTCTATTTTGGCAACGCAGCTAGCACCGGACGCACCGTGAATACGAAAAAAATTAGCTCCACGTGGCTCGTTCGTCTTAACCTTATCTAACACTTGTATACCTGTTGATTGCGTGTTCGTTGATTGCATCGTTCTAGTCCGCTACGTAGATAGTCTGATCGCCCATAATATTGGAGGTATCCCAGGTTTCTATAAGGTGACAAACACCCTCCCCGGAAGGAGCACGATCAGGTAGTTTATGCCAACCATTCGAGGCCGACTCCATACGCGACATCAGCTGCTGCGCATCCCGCACTTCCTCTCGGATCGCCTCCAATCGCCGGTCAATCAGTTTTCTAACCAACGGGCAAGGCATATCCCCAGAAACTGACATATCCAGAATTTCTCGAATATCCTTCAAGACAAAACCCAACCGTTTGGCCGACAAAAGAAAACGCAAACGCCTCTCTTGCGCCATTCCGTAGCGTCGATAACCGTTAGCTGTATCCCTTTCTGGACAGAGTAAACCAAGTTTTGTGTAATGCCGGATGGTGTCAGCACTGACGTTAAACCGCCGGGCAATTTCAGTTACCGTTCTCATAACAGCGTTCATCCTGATGTTTGTGCGAACCCAACATTGGGTATCGCGATGACTTTTCTAGATAATTTTCTAATCACTTTTGGGGCGCTTAATTAATTGCGCCTAACCACAGAACTAATCTTGCAAGCTAGGTGTAACACCCATGTCAAGAGGTTAATATCTAGGAATTCCAAGAAAAGCAGGCGTAGTGACGCCTATGGAAAAATCAGCTGAGTTTGGGAGGATGAAAAATACGTGAAGGGAGACCGTAGGCACGTGCTCCAAAGGGTGCAGTTATGGGGGGACTGCTTAGAAGGTCGAGATCAATTGATGAATGATGAAATGCTGGTGCTCCATTAATTACGCAGGAAGAGACGCAGGCTCCATTCATACAATCCTTGTCGCAATTGTCACAAGTCTCTGTGGAGGCATCATCAGTGTCATTTCCGTGACAGGGAGCTTTCGATCGTTCTTCAACATCGTGGCCATCATGATGCCCGATAACATTCGGGACTGTATTAGCTACAGCATTAGCGTCTGGCGCCGTCGAGGATTGAGAGTTATCATCCACCATTGACGCAGGCACGACTGCCATCAGTGGCTGAGCGATCAACCCCCAAATAATTAATACTATGCCTATCGAACGGATCATGAACTTCCCCTTGTACCGCATAACGTTAACATATAACCAGTGCTTCCAGCGAGTTTTGACCTACATCAAGTGCTGTACACCTAGGTTCGCGTCCTAACGTTAACTCCTACCGATGCTGTTCGTGACAATAATTCCATATACACATACGTTTATGAACCTATGTGTTCATAAACTCGGTCACTACCGTCTTTATTTAGCAAAAAGACATCGTAATCATCGTGGCGATTGCCCACTTCCATTCCAGGGCTGCCCACAGGCATGCCGGGAACGGCTAAACCAATAGCGTTTGCGGGAGGATTAGCGAGGAATCGCTGAATAATCTCAGCGGGAATATGGCCCTCAAATACATAACCAGCTTTTGACACTGCCGTGTGGCAGGATTGGTAACGGGGAGAAATTCCCTTGTCAGATTTTACTTTATTCAAATTTTCCGGGTGATGCATAGCAGTCTCAAAACCAAAAGCTTCTGCATGATCAACCCATTTCTTACAACATCCACAGGTTTTGCTTTTATAGACATCCAACGATATTTTTCCAACCGAAGGGTCTTTTATGGCTGACGTATTAGCTAAATTATTACTATCAGAACAAGCGATGGCACTGACGAACAGGGTGATGGCCATTAGCCACCGCAATTTTTTAACAACCGGTTTCATGATAACTCCCACAGAGAACTGAGGCCTTTCAGGCTTTTTGACTGGGAGTTTTTGAGACTCCCGCTAATTCAGCATATAGGTACGGAACGCCTAAATTCAGGCGTACTTACCCGTATTATTGGGAAATGGGAGGGCGAAAAAGAGAAACCGTAACCTGTCCATCAAGTAGTTCACTGTAATGCCTTGCCAGTGAGCTTACGTCAGACAGGAACAGCTGTTGCCCGGAAAGCAAGGCTGCTAATGTAGAGCAACCGCCTAAACTGCAGTCACAATCGGCACAACAGCTAAACTCGGTAGCCTCTTCGGTCGATGAGGTCGTTAGGCTCATCATATGTTGCGAATGATCCATCTCACCGGAAACCATCACTTGCTCATGTGACTGCAATGGAGCTGACTGGCTTTGACACGATACGACTGTCGATGCTACCGCTTGACCGATGAAAGTCATCATTAATAGCAGCACAATTATATGTCTGTATTTAGCTATCCGCATTATTCAGTTTACTACTGTGGGATTCGATTAACTTGCGTGTACATAGAGCGCATTGGCGCAAGATAGTTCAATTCTTTTCGTTCTGCAAGTGCTGCTTTCATTGTACCGACATCGGTACAAATTATTTGTGTTTCCCAAGATTAACACTTACCTAACTGAACAAAAAACTTCCGCTGTAGACCTGCTTCTTCAGAATGACAAAAACTATAAGGCCCGAACTTTCGGATGTCTCTACTCCGTTGCGATTCATGCACAAACCGAAATCTGTTATTCGTACAAGCGACTCACCGTCCTGATCTTGTCATGAGAAATTCGTTGCCCGAGAATAACACGCATCTAGTCGGCGCAAAAACCGTGATCACTTACTCTTATTTCGGCTGTGCTTTTTCAAAAACACCATTTCTCAAAAAAAAGACTACTTCTTCGATAACTTGATCGTTTTTCATGATAAAAGGATGAGAAACGGGCACCTCTATAAAGTCTTTCTCGTTTTCGAGGTGGGTACTCTCCACCGAAACCTTGCCATCGTCTGTTTCTGGAATAAGTATCGACAGGAAAAGGTTAATTGACTTCGTCCCAGAGATTATCCCGACCTCGAAATTCGCAGGACCGAGCGAGTTCGGGATACTGTTTACTCCAGTGCCCAATTGTAAACCGGCTGGGCCATTAATGATTTTGAAACCGGGAACGTTGTTAAGCTTATCAACAACCTCGCTCCCTCCGTTTGGCGGCCCGAGCATGACGGTACGCCCCATACTTTCGATGCTATTGTGTTGGAGATACTGTCTGACGAGAATCCCGCCTAATGAGTGAGTAATGAAATGAATTTTAGCTGGTTTAGATTTATTGCACATGGCTAAACCTTTGTCCACGGCCATAAAGGCGAGCTTCTCTACATCATGTTTTCGCGAAGGATAATCAACATTTGCGACAACATATCCTTCAGCAGTGAGGCGATCAGCGAGTTTTTCCATAGAAGCAGCACTTCTTGCAAGCCCATGAAGCAAAATCACACATTCGTCCGCATAACATGGAACGGCCATTAACATTATGAGTGTGATAAATAGAATTTTCATGTCTCGACCTCTTGCTATGCCCTGTTAGTTTACTGGACAGTCGGCGGTCTGTTAAACACACTTTAAGATTGTTCCGGATTAACCGACTTTTGTGTAACTTCCTGTTTTCAGTCGGCTGTGCGTGGTGCCATGGGTATGTAGCCGTCTTTAAAATTGCCAAGCAACCCCCAACCCGGCAACTACCGTAATAATCCCAAAATAGCGATTATAATTGCGCCGAAGGAATCGACAATGTGGGTGATGATCGCACTAGTAGAGCCATTTAAATGTCATGTAAACTGTGAGTACACAATGGCGTATATACATCGATATTCCCAAAGTCGCGCCAAGCTTAAGACTTATTGACTTTGTCTTCACGCAGCTCCTCAGTTTTACACACGAAGAAAGTTAAACTATCTCGGAGAATAGTTTCGTTATACCTGGTCGTTTATTAATCTCCGCCACGGGTCAAACGGTTCTTATCCCGCAGTGGTTTCAATACCAGTTATTAGTCGATAGGCAAGCAAAACAATCATAAGGATTTCATTTGCGCGTCCATCATTTCAATCAATTGATCCCGCGTAAAACTATAAGGTTGATCTTGATTCAATTGCAATAGCTCAGTCATAGCCTGTCCCAGTGTGAAGTAGGCTTGACTTGCATTTGGCACCACGAGGTAACGGCGTTTTGGTTTGTCCGAAAATAAGGCGTGCATTACTGCTTCAGCCACTTCTTGTGGATCTTTAGATTGCGAAGCGTTTCCCATACCTGCCTTCATTCCAGCTAGCTCGTTGGCGTAAGCAGAGTCCTCACCCCAATAGCCCTTCTTTTCTAAACGCTTTACAAAGCTCTCGCCAATCTTGGAGGCATAATTCCCAGGTTCGATAACGCTAACTTGAACATCGAAGCGTTCCATCTCGGTTGCCAAGGAGTCCGTAAACGCTTCTATGGCGTGTTTGCTCATACTGTATTGCCCAAACATGCTGCCCGACAGAATACCGGAAATTGAACCTGTCGTGGTAATTCGTCCTTTGCTTTCAATGATCATCGGTGCAAAGGCTTGCGTCACTCTATATGGACCTAAAACATTTACGTTAAGCTGCCAATCAAGTTCTTCAACCGGAACCTCAATCAATGGCCCTATCACAGCGATACCTGCATTGTTAACCAGTGCATCTAAACCGCGGCCCTTACCTGCAATTTTCTTCACGGCTGCATCAATCTGTGCCTGATCGGTCACATCTAAACGGACAGACTCGACGTTATCCATCGCATCCAGACGTTTTAGATCGGAATCTCTACGGGCGCCGGCGTAGACCAAATAACCATTTTTCGACAATACTTGTGTAATCTTCAGACCAATACCAGAACTGGCGCCGGTAACAAGTACAGTTTTTTGCTTGGTTTTTTGAGATTCGTTATTTCCAGCGAAACCAACACACGAAAATACGGACAAGAATAGAAAAATAATAACTTGAAACGAATTGGACACGGAGATGCTCCTTTAGAGTTTAAAGCGAATTAACGCTCCTTTTTCACGTACCTTACACCGAGTACTATGCCGGCGCAATTATGTCCGCCGCCTCTTGTTAGAAATACCAATTTCTAACAAAAACAATTAATACCCACACGATGCTAACGCTTCAATTGCTCATGAGGATTTAACAATCCGCTGAGCACTTATCTTCTCCATCCTTGAACTGTATCTTTCTTCAGGCTCCGTGCGATTGTTAGCCGAAGAGTCGTACGTGTTGTTAGGGTAAGCATAACCCAGACTATAGATCTGTTGACGGCATCACCGAACCCATTCGCATAACTGCGCTTTGCTGATCTCCTTTTAGGGGGCTTCTCTTCGGGACTGCTCGCTCTGTCTTCACAACGCACTCCCGTTAGGACTTATGCCGCAATTCGAAAACAATTCGCGGTTTAGGCCTGATCAATCACTGACAATTGCCCACGCCGAGTTCCGCACGTGTATTTATCTTTCCAGTGAGCCGCATGTGATGAGCCAAAACTGAAAGGGCTATACATTGGAGTTACCACCAACCAAAACAAAAACGATAATAACTAGTCGGTCACGCTGCATGAAGCGCATAAGAACAGCCGCTGACCCAAACCTTACAAGACAATACAGAGCCAGTATATTTACCAGTAGCGGGGCGCTATGGGTGCAAAATACCGCGAGAAGACGCCCTTAATGTTTAGGCAAGAAAAGAAAAGGAAAAAACTAAACGAAAAAGAAAAACAACAACAACGATCCCTCCCTTACGTTCATGCTAACGGACGAAGCACCTGTATCAAAGAATCAGTCGAGCTGATTTCACCGTCCCCTGGCACGTCAGACATATCAACTTACTGATACTCTATAACGAAAGGCAAGGATCTAGGAAAGCCGTACATAAATGAAGATAACACCACATCCAGGACCAATTCGATTAGGCAAAGAGCAATGAAAATGCGGTGACGACAACCAGGTTCGCGGGGATGTTTACCGAGTACAATGGGTAGGAAAAAGTTGGATCAGATACCGACGAGAAAGCGCAAATGCAGCTAGATCACTCTAAAACGCTCAAACCACAAAGTCAGTCGATGGACGGAAAGGAACTCTAATGCCTATTGCAAAAAACTTCAAAATATAAGAGAACAAGCAAGATTTGCAAGGAAAAGGGGTATTTACGTGATAAACCTAACGATTTTCTGATTTCTCCTCCCTAATTCCTTGTTTTGTAAGGAAAAATGGTGGGCCGTGTGCGACTCGAACGCACGACCAATTGGTTAAAAGCCAACTGCTCTACCGACTGAGCTAACGGCCCTCAGAAGAAGGCGCACATATTAATGATTTCATAAAAAAACACAAGTCCTTTTTACATTTTTGATTAAGAAAAAGCGACTTTTTGAAAGAATACGACACTAGGGATATCGAGGAGTTATAAACTGCATTGCAAGCGAATATTTAAGGTATTCTCCGAAGGAACGTACAATTTGCGCGCCACCACTTACTGCGAGGCAACACAGTCAAATAAGTACTCGTAGCCAATCAATGTTGCTTGGGAAAAGCCAAAGACAAGAGAGCTCCAATACAGCACTATTTTATATACTGGCAAAGCCGGTATTTAGGGCTAATCGCTCAATGACCCGCTGCGTCATTCCAAAGTATTTTATGCAGTTGCATCTGAAAACGAACGGGCAAATTGTCGGCAATGATCCAATCGGCTAAATCCGCCCCTTTTAGCTCGTCGTTGCTGGGGGAAAATAACACGTCATCGACTCTTTCAGATAGGCGATATTCATCTAGCTTAAACCGCGCCCATTCGTAATCTTCTCGATTACAGATAACAAACTTTACCTGATCCTGGCGATTTAACAGCGGAATATTTTCGTAGAGATTGCGAGACATTTCATTCGACGCCGGCGTCTTCAGGTCCATAACTTTTACGACTCGAGGATCCACGCCTTGCAGGGAAATCGCCCCGCTTGTTTCCAGTGACACCTCGTAGCCTTGATCGCATAAATCGGCCAGGAGCGGCCAGCAATTAGGCTGAGCAAGGGGCTCGCCTCCTGTGACGGTTACATACCGTGGCTTGTATGACGCGACCTCGTCAGTAATTGACTGCAGAGACCGTTTGTTACCGCCGTGAAACGCGTACTCGGTGTCGCAGTAACCACAGCGTAGCGGGCAACCTGTGAGTCGTACAAAGACTGTTGGCAACCCCATTGTTCGGGTTTCGCCTTGGAGGGAATAGAATATTTCTGTAATTCTCAAACTACTCATGATCTTTGCATTCTAATTGAGTGAATAGGCGTTGTTTAGGCCCGACAGAAAAAAATCGGTGATTTAACGAAACAGTTTAGGCAAAACCCTCAAGATATCTCAAGGACGGCAAAATAGGTAATCCGCCAAGCCAAACGGCAATCACGGTGCTAAAACCCACATCACGCAAATGAAAAGCAAGCCGCCTAATCATTTCAATTTAGTGAAAATTGAACCGACGGAAAAATAATTGATGATGATACGCGGGAACAATGTGCAGTGATTGGCAGCGAATTGCATTTTCTAGAATTTAGCGTGACACTCCACTGGTTTCATAGTTATCACTGACAAGTCCTACAAAAAGAACACCGGAAAATGGTGACAGGGTCAGGAACAAAATTCAATACCTAGAAATTCGCGTTTACAAATTGTCTTGCCTTGTCGGCCGCTGAGGAATTCTTGTCATAGCCAAATTCCGCAATGACTTTTTCGAGCCATTCGCGCGACTTTTGCTTGTTATCTTTAAGATAATAAACTTTCCCTAATTTATACATAGCGTCCGGCACTTTGTTGTGTTCAGGGTATTGATCTAATAATTGAACGAACGCCTGCCGAGCTGCTTCCAAATCCTGAGGTTTTACAACCTGATATAATTCACCCATCCAGTAATAGCTATTTGGCGCATATTTACCCACCGGAAAATCGTTCAGAAAGCTTTTAAACGCCCCGAGTGCCTCGAAAAAACGCTTGCTAACAACCAGTGAGTAAGCGGCATCATAGGCAGCTTTTTCGCCTTCCTGTGCCACCAGTTGAGGCTGATTGTTAACCGTAGCAAAACTATTGCTAGGTTTATTAATACTTCCAGTCGTAGAAGGTATAGAAGGTCGAGCCGTAGCTAATTCCGATAACCGCTTATCTATATCGACATAACGTTTTATATTCTGTTCGTTTAGTTGCTTTACTTGATGAGATTGCTCTTCAACGATGCCACGCAATTGCATAACTTCTTGCTGAAGAAGTTGTAGCTGATAAAACAATTCTCCCTGATTCGAACTACCGGCATTGGGTTGATTATTGTTCGGAGAGACCGCCTGCTGATTAGCAGAGGGATATTTATTGACACTCGCATCGACAATTGGCGCCTGAGCATAAAGAACAGGAGACAGTGACATCATTACAAAAACTAAAACCGCGCTGTGAATCAACGCGGTACAACGACTAACCCGAATCGGCATAGGAAATTTCAACCTGTTAACACAAGATCACGCTAAGTTAGGAGACCAACCTAGCGGTAAATATGTACCGTCAAATAGTACGATTAATTTAACTCTACTCGACGATTTTTGCTGTAGGACATTTCATTGCTGCCATTAGCGAGAGGACGTTCTTCGCCATAACTAATAGACTCGACCCGATAGCGCTCTACACCATTTACCACGAGATAATTAGCGATCGCGTTTGCGCGACGTTCGCCCAACGCCATATTATATTCTCTAGTACCGCGCTCATCAGCATGACCTTCCAGTCTTATATTTTTGCTGCTTCTTTTCAGCACAATCACCTGTGCATCTAATGCCGCGCGTGTAGATGACGACAAAGTCGCTTGATCAAATTCGAAATAAAATACAGTTTCAAGGTTTGCTTTCGCATCCATTTCCGCATCGCTAGCAGCTTTAGCCATCGCTTCGGCACGAGCCTTGGCATCGGCGCGCGCTTTTGCATCGGCCATTGCCTTATCGTCGGACATAGACTGTTGAGAACCGTCCGAATCATCTGTTGTGGAAGTCGAAGCACAACCTACCATCAGGGAGCTAGCGAGAAGAGCGCAAAGAAGATGTATTTTTCTGATTTTCATGGTCATTCCTATTGAGTGCATGTTAATTAATTTGTTATTCAAGACTATGTTTTTAAACAAAATTATAGAATCGGGTGCAACATACATTCTAACCGTAAATTTCGATATCGGCTACGCTGTCAAGCATAAATTTGCACTTAGTTTTAATCTGACGGACGAAAATAGCTGTAATTTCCACCTGCACCGCTGAATTTATTGTAAATAGGGCGACCAGGCGGGTTCTCGAACATCTCCGTACTGTGAAGGCAATAGATTTTTAACGCCTCCATCGAGAGAAACTTCCGCCAAAATCCCCTTACCCCGATGCTTAGTTGCATACAATAACATTGCCCCATTAGGTGAGATACTGGGCGACTCGTCTAGCGATGTTTCTGTCAAAACCTGGATTGTACCGCGTTGAATATCTTGTAATGCGATTTGATAATCGCCCTGTTCGGACCTATGAACCATTATTATGCTACGTCCGCCGGGAACCACTCTTGCTCTGGCATTATAACTTCCGTCGAAGGTCACCCTTTCTTCATAACCGTTTGCCAGTGTCACCTGATATATCTGCGGTTTCCCGCCCCGATCCGATGTATAGATAATTGATTTACCGTCTGGCATCCAGGATGGTTCCGTATCTATTGCATAATGACGAGTCACCCTCTTTAATTCCCGCGTTTCGATGTTCATAACATAGATATCCGGACTACCGTCTTTGGATAGCACCAAAGCCAGGCTTTTTCCATCGGGAGACCAGGACGGTGCGCCATTTAGGCCTTTAAAGTCCGTCAATTGCGTACGTTGATTAGTGCTAAGTTTGTGCATAAATATCGCTGGGCGACTCGTTTCAAACGAGACGTACGCGATCGTATCGCCGTCCGGAGACCAGGATGGGGTAAGAATTGGATCTGGACTTTCGAGAACAACCCTCTCCCGTGCACCGTCTACATCTGAAATCAAGAGCCGATAGGTGAATTGTCCCGGACCAGACTCCAGAGCTGACACATATAGAAGTCGAGTACTAAAGGCGCCACGAATGCCGGTCAATTTTTCGTATACCCGATCACTGACGCCATGAGCGATATCGCGCAGGGTACTAAGAGTCCCGACCTGCCTATCTTTTACGACCATTTTCTGAGTATAAACATCAAACAGCTCGTATTCTGCCACTACCCCATTTGCTGTCGGCAGCATTTTTCCAACGAGAAGATAGTCCACCTTCAATGCCCGCCAATCTCGATAAAATACCTCGCTACTTTCGTGAGGGCTGCCCAACATATCATCCCTGGAAACAGGGGAAAATTGCCCCGTTCTTTCGAGGTCCGCTTCAATAATGGCCGTAACATCTACAGGTTCACCGCCGCCCGCTTTCCAATCGAACGGGACAACCGCGATCGACGTAGGATCATCCCTACCTTGAGTAATTTCGATGACTAATTGAGCTTGCGCATAATTAATAAATGCAATATTTACGAAGTTAACAAAACATAGTGCAACAAGAGTGCGAATCACTGGCGTAAATCCTCTGGTCTAAATTTTAAATGTAGGCGTCGAAAGTAATCTTCAAAGACTTTAATCGGTAATTGCTGTAACTCAGGAAACCGCCCTGCTCTCAACACAGCCACTTCGGCAGAACGATCGAAAGCGGGATTGCCGCTACTTTTTACCACGTTAACGCTAACAACTTCGCCTGTCGGCATAAGTTGCAAAGCCAATTCTGCCTCCATATTGTTTCTCGCACTAGGGGGCCTACTCCAACTGTTTTGAATAGACTCGGTAATTAATGCAATATAACTGTTTGCTAATTCTGCGGCACTGGTTACTTGTTTTAGCGCACTTTCCTGATCGATGGAATCAGATAATTCCCGTTCATTCTGTTCTTGTATCCGCTGCTGTTTCTCACGCTGGCGTTTTTTTTCTTGAGCTTCTTTCCGTTCTTTTTCTTGCTTCGACTTCGTTTCTTGTGCCTGTTTTTGATTGGCCTTTTCTCGTGCCGCTTTTTCTTCAGCGAGCCGCTTAGCCTTACTTTCGTCAACAGACTTTTTGGAGGGTTTTTTGGGCGTTTTCTTCCGTGGTTTTGCTGGCTTTTTCTTCGGTTGTAGCTTTTCTATTGTTACCAATTCTGCTCGAATATATTCCGTAGCAGCACGCCTTACTTTTGGCTCTTCTTTGGGCGCATCGATTAATATTGCCGCCAAAATAATTCCGTGGAAGAAAATTGTAACCAACAGAGGTAAGGTAAGCGCTCTATACATAACTAGGGATTTTCTGTCACCAGACCAACAGCCGGCGCCCCTGCCGCCTGCAGCGCAGTCATCAACTCAACCACTTTTCCATAGGGTACATTCTTATCACCCCAAACCAATACTGTTGTCGTGGGTTTTCTGCGAATAATTTTACCCACTTTATCCTGCACAACACCCAGAGACTGAGATTTTTCCTGATCACTGCCCAGATTTAAAAAATAATTCCCGTCTTCTTTTACTGAAACGATTAATGGCTCATCGCTTTGCTTACCGACTGGAAGCGACGCCGCTTGAGGTAATTCTACCTTCACACCTTGCATCAACATAGGCGCAGTTACCATAAATACGATCAGCAAGACCAACATAACGTCGATGTAGGGAACGACATTTATATCAGACATTGGCTTACGGCGCTTTCCTCGTCTCGACATCGATTACTAGCCCTTTGGCTTTGTTGTTGAGTTATCCATTACCACCGTTCTGTCATCATCTTGCAATGGCCCTGTCGATGCGTGGGTCTGTGCCGACTTGACTGCTGGAGGAACCGACGTAGCGTGCGACTCTTTTGTGGTCGGAACGGTGTGGGCCTGGCGATGAAGGATGCTATAGAACTCGTCGGCAAATGTTTCGTATTTATTCAGCATGATATCAACACGAGCAGAATAACGGTTGTAAAATAGCACAGCAGGAATAGCTGCAAACAAACCCATCGCGGTCGCGACCAGGGCCTCCGATATACCGGGAGCAACCGACGCTAGTGTAGCTTGATGCATGGTCGCCAGCCCCTGAAATGAAGTCATAATACCCCACACGGTCCCAAACAGACCGATATAGGGACTAATCGAACCAACGGATGCCAAAAAAGTCAGATGCAGGTCCATCTGCTCTTCTTCTCTGGAGTTCGCCACTCTCATAGCTCTCTGTGCCCCCTCCATTACAGCATCGGGATCAACACCGACTTGCTGCCTAAGACGAGAGAACTCTTTAAAGCCCGCGCGGAAAATGCTTTCCATCCCGACAAAATTACTACCACTCTCAGCCTGCTGGGACCCCTGTCGAAATAACTGACTCAGATCTATCCCCGACCAAAACTGATCTTCGAAAATATACATGGCCTGTTTAGTAGCACGAAAGTAAAATCCGCGCTGAATAATAATAAACCAAGATATTATTGAAAATACAAATAATAGGGCCATAACCATCTGTACCGTCAAACTGGCATTTACGATTAGATGCCAGACAGATAATTCTTGAGTCACTAGCGATATCTCCCTCTAAAACAATTTTCGTTATTAAATTTCTTCAGCACTTTACTCAGACCTTAATTTATAAGCCCAGTAAGCTTATAAGTCTTTAAGCCCTGCTAATAGTTCCAAAGGCATACGCCTCGGCTTAATCATGCGCCTGTCAACACAGGCAATTTTGACTTCACCGCGGCAAAGTAATTCCCCAACAGCTTCAATTTCGCTACCAGTACTTTGTTCGTCGACATCTCTTTGACGATAAATATTTTGCTCCATCGAAATATTAGCCTTACCATACTTAATAACCTTTACCGTTGCTATCAATGTATCATCTAATTTTGCCGGTTTAAGATATTGACTATTTAAGGAATGAACAACAAACATTGATTTGTCGTCGGCAATGTAGTTTCCCCCACTATCGAATTTGCGGAAAAATTCAGTTCGGGCACGCTCCATGTATTTCAAGTAGTTAACATAATAGACAATGCCACCCGCGTCGGTATCCTCGATGTATACCCGTACCGGCCACTCAAACCTAGACATCCGACCCTGGGGCCAATGGCATCTTTTTATTGCTGAAATTGCCACCATCAAAATCGGGCACCTTCATACCAAAATGCAGATAAGCATTTTTCGTTGCCATCCGGCCACGAGGTGTACGCATGATGAATCCCTGCTGGATGAGAAAAGGCTCAATAACATCTTCGATGGTGCCGCGTTCTTCGCTGATGGCCGCTGCCAGACTATCGACACCAACAGGACCGCCATCAAACATTTCCAATAAAGCGAGCAAGAGCCGCCGATCCAAATGATCAAATCCGTGGCTATCTACACTGAGCATATCCAGAGCTTTATCGGCGATATCTCGGGAAACAACGCCATCCCCCTTTACTTCTGAGTAATCTCGAACGCGCCTCAACAAGCGGTTGGCGATTCGCGGGGTTCCTCGCGACCGACGGGCAATTTCGAGCGCACCGCCCTGTTCAATTTCAAGCCCGAGAATAGTAGCCGATCGACTAACAATCGTTGTCAAATCTTCAGTACTGTAGAATTCAAGACGTTGCACAATGCCAAATCGATCACGTAGCGGTGATGTTAACAATCCAGCGCGGGTGGTCGCTCCAACCAGCGTAAAGGGAGGTAATTCCAATTTTATCGACCGTGCCGCCGGCCCCTCACCAATCATTATGTCCAACTGATAATCCTCCATTGCCGGATAGAGAACCTCTTCAACATTAGGACTAAGGCGATGAATTTCGTCGATAAATAGTACATCACCCGGATCTAGATTTGTCATTAAAGCCGCTAAGTCACCAGCTTTCTCCAATACGGGCCCCGAGGTAGTTTTGAGCGACACCCCCATTTCATGCGCTAGGATATAAGCTAAGGTTGTTTTCCCCAGCCCCGGCGGACCAAAAATAAGGGTGTGGTCTAAAGGTTCATTGCGTTGTTTTGCCGCGCTCACAAATATATCCATTTGTTCACGTACTATAGGCTGACCAACATACTCAACTAATGTTTTTGGTCGAATCGCACGATCTTGAGAATCTTCGCGAGGTTCTGCAGCGGGAGCGATTAAGCGGTCGGTTTCAATCATATTTTCTATAGCGCCGTTTCGTGTTTAATGCGACAAACTAAAACTCAGCGTTTATTAGTTAACCATATTTCGCAATGCCAAACGAATAAGCTGTTCGCTGTTTTCGATGTCAGGTGTTTTGATCGCTGATATCGCCTTACTCGCTTCTTGAGGTTTATATCCGAGCGACACCAGCGCACTTTCGGCCTCGGCGATCACTGAATTCCCTACAGACTTCTGAACCACACCGACGGTTGGCCGAGCACCTTCCGCGTGCCAGTCTTTTAAACGGTCCTTCATTTCAACCAGTAA
>CAJVZD010000079.1 GCA_913019905.1 uncultured Cellvibrionales bacterium | reverse complement strand
AGACAGTTTGCCACCACCAATAGACAACATTCCTGTCGGGCCTTCCCAAACTTCGTCTTTACGCGAAATTTCTTTGGCCGACTTCCCCTCGCCGCCAACCAATGGTCTTATGCCCGACCAAACCGACACAATATCGTCGTTAGTCAAAGATACGTTGTTTATGGAACTGTGGACGGATGCGAAAAGATAGTCAACGTCACGCTGGTGGATAGGCGGCCAATAGTCGGTATCGGGGTAGAATTCATCCGTGGTGCCAACATAGGTGTAAGCGCCCAGTGGAACGCTAAACGTGCGTCGTTTGTCAGACGTCGACATGACCACTGTGTGATTAATCGGCAGAGCTTCCCGATCGACGACCACATGTATTCCTCGGCTAAGGGCAAGCCGTGGAGCTTGTTTAGGATTCTCAATTTCGCACACTGCGTCCACCCAGGGTCCCGCTGCATTAACCGCGGTAAGTGCCCGTATTTCAAATTCTTCGCCGTCGTCTTCCAGTTGTGATCGGCAGATAACCGAGAACTCTTTGTCTTTCTTAATGCCAACGGCCTTCACATAGTTTGCAACAATAGCCCCATAAGCGAACGCTGAGCGCAGCGTCGCTACCGTTAAACGAGCATCATCGGTCAAATATTCTGGGTAGACGACGCCGCTGTGCATACTAGCAGTGTTCAACAAAGGTTCGCGTATAGCGAGCTCAGCGGGTTTCCAGACTTGATGTCGGTCGGTAGTTTGCACCTTCCCAAGTTTTTCATAGGTCCACAGCGCCGTACGAAGCGCGATTTCTTCTGCTTTGGAAGATGCGGGCAATATGTACTGTGTTTTCTTGGCCAGGTGTGGGGCTATGCGATGCAGCGTCGCACGCTCGGTAGCAGACTCCTTTACAACCGGTATATCGCCTTGAGCAAGATAGCGAAGCCCGCCATGGATCATTTTCGAACTACGACTGCTGGTACCGCTAGCAAAGTCTTTTGCTTCGATAAGAGCAACTGACAAACCTCGCATTGCCGCATCACGGGCGACACCGGCGCCGGTAATACCGCCGCCAATCACAACCAGGTCGTATACCCGCTCTGAAAGCTGTTGATAGATCTTCTTTCTATTGCGTAAATCTAAGTCGGAGGCCGAAGCCATGGGAAATTTCCTCAAGCGTGGTATCGAATCATTCTGAAGCAGGCGCAGTCTAACAACGTTGGACGCATCCAATTGTCCAAAATTAGACAATCTTATGATAAGCTGAGACATGGATAACCGTTTTAACACCAAAGACCTTGTGCGCTTTCTGGACCAAGTGCCAGTTCTGCAAAGTCTACCTAACGAGGAGAGAGAGAAACTACTTTCTCAGGCTCAGCTTCATTCCTTCGAGCGGCGCAGTGTCATTCAGGCCAGCGGCACAGATCATCACCACTTGTATGTGGTGGTTACCGGGCAACTGGATATGTGTGCGATCGAAGAAGACGGCAACGAAATGATTATTGCCGTTTTTGGTCCGCGCGGCGTCACCAGCTGGATGGCTTTGTTTCACGAAACACCCGCCGTGCGTGAGTTGGTGGCGAACCCAGATACCCGCGTTCTAGCATTTCCTGCTACTGCCATGAGAGCTATGCTGGAACGTAACTCTTATATGTACCCCCTGCTGTTGAAGATGGAAGCCGAACGTTTCAGGGTTGCATTGGACAGGGAGCAGTTAGCTCAAGTGAAGGATCGAAACAAACGAATAGCCGCACTGTTATTGATATTCATCGATGTCAGCGGAGACACACGGGCACAGCCCGTAGTCACTTTAACGTCAGAAAAATTGGCTAAAGCGGCACAGTGTTCACGACAAACACTTTATTCATCGATAAAAGCGCTTAGTCGCCGGGGACTGGTACGGCAGGAATATGGCAAAATTGTCATTCTGGACACCGATGCTCTTGAGCGTTACCGATCGTTTGGAGGAGTTTAACGAGAATCGGTGCTGGATGTAGACAAAGGTCAATAAAGCATCCACATTTACCGCCTTACCGAATATCACTTCACTCAATGTCAGAACAATAGGTGGGCCATCGATCAATTGTAAATTGGAGTCAATCTAAACAACGCTCTAAATAACTATATAACAGGCTCAAATCATACCGCTTGCACTCATCCATCCAAACCATCGTGGATTCAAGTCTACACTCCAGTCCTTGAAGCGAACAGTATGGTTTGGATTGACAAAAAGGCGCCTTGCGTCCGCTTTTGGGATGTACAATGAACACTGAGTGAATAGCATCTCCCGCCCGATCCACCCCTCCTAACTGATCCACTATATCCGGTGTTCTGCAAAAACCGTTTCCACCGTAAAGATGCGTATTAGATTAAACAGCATCCAGCGACTCAGGGGTTTTTCAATCCTGAGGAATGTTCTTCGTCAGCCAAATACAAATTTGCAAAAATGGGATCAGTTAGAGCCGATGCTAGTTTACTTTCGAAACTATTTCTGCCTGGGCCTTCTTAGACAAGCTACTGACAGCTCTATTATATGACCAACGAACAAGGTCTTTCAAATATTCCTCATCGAAAAAATCAATATTCACGATAGTAATCCAGTGAAATCGACCCATGTACTTTGCGGGTTTTATGCCAGTTTGGTCCGTTAACTCAAGAAATCTCTCTGGAGTAACGCGCATACTAAAACGCCCTTTTTCAGGTTCACTGGTTTTGTAATAGGCAAACTTTTTTCCTCCGACCGAAAAAGAAAACACATTGGCTGGATGGCCGCTGTCTCTTTCAATAACGCTCGATAGTGATAAGCAGAATTCGGTAGCTTCCAGGACATTCATATTTGATCATACTTCTTCAAGGTGTTTGTAGATAAATTTAGGTTTGATTTTGTAGCCAGCTACAGACCGACAATGCGACTTAAAGCTATTGTTGCCAAACTCTCAACCGCCCATAAGCCAAACAAAGAAGGAAAGAAAGAAGCACACAAATTATTTCACTGTACTTATCAAGCTATTAAAGGAACCTCCACTTTTCATTGCTTTCAATTCACGTGCGATAACAGCTTCTAACTGAGCGTGTTTCGGAAGTAGATAAATATACATATTCAGAAAATCAATCGGTGGTTGAAGCGCGTGGATTTCTTTAGGTAATGCGCCACCGAGTTCTAGCAACGGATCCATTATAAATGGAATACATACGAATATATCTGCTCGTCCAGCGCGTACAAAATTAAGCCCTGATGCAACATCACTCGTAGGGACCAGATCACGATGAAATGGAGCTAGATTATTGGCGATGACTGCCCAGCCCGCAAGATGCGCCACTTTGTAAGGCTTCAAGCTTTGCCATCCGTTGATCTGAATATCCTGCCTGACGGCATAGGCAGTGTAAGGATGTACCGCTATTGGTTCAGGCACCTGTACGAGCCCTGGAATCTCCTGTCCGAACCCATCAATTCGCGACCAGTCACCATCGATTTTCCCCACGCTCAAGTAATAAAACGCACGTTCTGCAGGAAGCGAGATTAAGCTTATCTGGTGGCCGATTCGGACACCTAGCTCATCGGCGATTGATTGTGCCACTTCGAAACTTTTTGTCTGGTCCTCCACTCCCACCAAGCCAAATTTCAAAACGTCCGAGCAAGCAACAGAGTAAGAATTCGCAATAAGAAAAACTGTGAGTAAAATCAGCTTATTCTTTTTCCGAACACTTCGCTGTCCTTCGCGATTAGTCGCCACGATTTTCATCAATACAAAATTTCTCTTTTGTCCAAGAAAATACTCTTCTGTAAATAATCATAGTCTATTAACGTTAGTTACCACGTTGAGTTCCTCACTAATCGAGGTTTAGTCATTTTGTCCGCAAAATGCTCCCAATATCCCTTAGAGGATTTCTAGGTGTATCCGAAAAAATGATTTACTCAAAACGACCTATTCAAAACGACCTACTCAAAATGATTGGTAAGTTTAGATCCAGATCTATTCTGGCGAACCATTGATTATCTCATCGTAGGACTGGTCGGCCTTCATTGACTTTAATGCATCCACTATCTTTATTCCCGCCACAGCGTGTTTTGGCAGCAGATAAATGTACACATTAAGTGAATCAACAGGAGCTTGAAGCGCTCTAATAGTACTTCCTTTCCATTCTCTATGATTAAGGACCTCGTCGACAAAGAAGGGGATAGAAACGAAAACATCTGCCCGTCCCGCGGTAATGAAATTAAGTCCGGCTTCGACACTGTTTACAGGAATGAGATTGTTATGAACCGATCCGAGCTTATTATCTATCACAGTCCAACCGCGCAAATAGGCAACAGAATATGGCTTTAAGCTCTCCCAACTATCGATCACAATATCTTTGTTTATGGTATAGGCAATATAGTAGTGCGTCGCTACGGGTTCGCTAATACGAATTAAGCCCGGGAGTTCGGTTCCGAAGTTCGCTACTCTAGACCACTCACCATCGATAATGCCACTTTCCAGGTAATTTAGGCTTCGTTTAGAGGGAAGATGGATAAAGTCTATCGTTAAGTCAGTTCGGCGCTGTATCTCATCGGCGAGCGACCGCGCAATTTGAAACCCTTTGGATGCCTCCTCGAGCCCGGTACGAATGACTAAAGTCTCTGCAATGCAGTAACTGCTGACAAGCCATAGAAAAACCAAGGGTATAAGTCGCAATTTCATCATTTGTTACCTGTGAAGTTGACTCCAAGCAGAGTTAATCTCCAGTACGCCCTTTGACAACATCAGAATGCGCCTCGCACGGTATGCTAGATATGGTCTCGCAAAACAAGACTATTCCAGGCCGGATCACTAAACGAGCTATAAGTAGATGACACCTTCGCTCACCATCACACAACTCCCACCGATAAATGCGTCTATGACCTTTCCTGCTGATTTTTGGACTCTCGCTTGCAATATACTCGGCCGTCCCATTTCAAATCCCTGCGCAATCGCCCACTCAAAATCACCGTCTGACCTAGGATCATAAAAAGCAAGCAGCGCTGCCAACGCACAATTTGCACTGCCCGTTGCAGGGTCCTCGGGAACACCGTCTGTCGGTGCAAACATGCGCGCATGAATATCGTATTCGTCATCACTACGCACATAGACGTGGAGAAACGGTGTAATACCTTGAGCAGAGATCGCTTCAAAACAGGCTAGGTTAACCTTCACTTTTTCCAGCACCGAAATATCTCTAAGCTCAACCATCAAAAATGGTAAACCGACCGACGCTACCTGCGGAGGATGAATGCTCGTTACGATGTCGAGTTCGTCGATTGACAACGCCGCAGCAATGATTTCAGTCGACACGTTGACGCCAATGCTGAGATTCTCCGGTGCTTTGAGTTCGCATCGAATATCGTTGTTATTAGTACTCACACTTATCGGCACTAAACCGGCTTTTTCTTCGAATACAATATCGGCGTTTCCGTCGAACTCTTCTATTTCATCGATAGACGCGAGTACAAACGCGGTACCAATATTGGGATGTCCAGCAAAGGGCACTTCCGCAGCAGGCGTAAAAATTCTTACCATCCGCGTATTATCCAATTTTGGAGGAAAAACAAAGGTACTTTCTGAAAAATTGAATTCTCTCGAAATCTGTTGCATTTGTTCCGCTGTCAAACCCTCCGCATGAGGCAGCACTGCCAACTGATTGCCGCCAAACCGTTTAGTTGTAAATACGTCACAAATAAAATACTGATATTGCATAAAATTGAGTCTTCCCTTCTTAATCCAACAATTGACACGAACTCTCGTTCATTTCAGTCGAGCCGAATCAGGTCATTGTCTAACACCACTGCGCTGACCAGCTCACCGGTACAAGATACCGCTACTAGACCTATTTTGTCCAAAAAAAGAGAAAACCGTATTCCCGGCTGGCGACAATCGAACCAAAAGCAGCGTCAGCAGTACCTTTTCAATATTTTTTAGAAAACCGCCCAAGGTGATAATCAGTATTCCCGTACGTCGCAGCAATGGCCGCCAGGCGCTTGTAATAATGTCCCGCCGGCAATTCGTCCGTAATAGCAATTGCGCCGTGCATTTGAACTCCTTGCGCGCCAATCAGATGACAGGCTTCATTAATTTGAATTTTTGCCGCCGCTACTTCTTGTTGCCGTATCTCGGGCTCGCTATCCAGCGACTGTGTGGCTGAAAACACCAGTGAACGAGCGTTTTCCAAAGCCATATAGAGATCGACCATACGGTGCTGTAAAGCCTGGAAACTGCCGATTTTTCTACCGAACTGTTCTCTCGTTTTAAGGTATTCTAGAGTCACATCGAATAGCGACGACATACACCCGACGGCCTCCGCGCAAAGAGCCGCAATCGCCCGGTCCATTATTTCTTCCAAAACCCCGTGACCTTGATCGATTGAACCAATCAGTTGATCGCTATTGACGACGACATTATCGAGAAACATTTCGCTGGCACGAAGACCATCGTAGGTAAGATAATCTTTAAATGATAAACCAATGGCATCGCGATCAATCATAAACAGGCTAATGCCATTGTCATCGATTCGGTCACCGCTGGTACGGGTGCTCACAACGATCTTGTCTGCTGTGTTCGCGTTAATCACCAGACCTTTCGCGCCATTAATAGTGTAGGCAGATAAATCGTCCGATTTGTTTCCATTCGCGGCTGATGTGGCGGTAACAGAAATATTATTCAGGCTATATCGCGACCCCTGCTCTGCATAGGCCAATGTTATCTTCTGTTGACCGGCAATAAGCGCGGGTAATATCTCTGACTTTTGCGCTTCATTTCCGAACCGGTGAATTAGCTCACCTCCAAAAATGCTCGATGTTAAATACGGTTCAGTGACGAGGGTTTTACCCAAACTCTGCATAATTGTCATCGTTGCACCCGGACCCAAATTTGCGCCACCATAGAGATCGGGAACGGATGCGCCGAGCCACCCTAAATCCGCAAACTGCTGCCAGACACTCGCAGAACAACCTTCTTCATCCGCAATGTTTTTTTGCCGAAACTCAAAGGGATAAGAATCTTGTAAAAAACGATCGACACTATCGCGTAGCATAATTTCGTCATCGTTCAGGTAAAACTTCATAGCAACGTGTCCATTAAAACGCTTTATTATTTTTCAACGTCTAGGCGTCCTTTTTTTACATCTAGACTTACTGTTTTCATCTTTTAGACTTTTTTCAACGTCTAAATTGTCTCTAAGTTAACAACTGTGTGTACCTAAGACCGAAAAAAACGCCTATAGCCCCAGTACATTCTTGGCAATGATGCCGTGCTGCACTTCACTCGATCCACCAGCAATCGTATAGCCTTTATGCCTAAAACGATTCGCTGAAATCGTACCGGCATAGGCAGCTCCGATCGGTTCTTCTGCGCGAGAACCGAGCATCCAGGCTGCATCATAGGGCAATCCATAGTGTCCAACTGCTTCTAACAGTAATTCATCGAAACACTGAATAAGTTCGCTACCCTGAAGTTTCAACATCGAAACTTCGGGTCCTACAGTCTGACCCGCTGCTGCCATTTGCAAAAATCTTTGCTTCGTATAATCAAGCGCTTTTAGCCGCACCTCTGCCCGCCCTATTTTTCGCTTGAACCAATCCTCGTCAATCAGTTTTCGACCGTCGCTTTCTTCCTGCCTGGCAATGGCAACAAGATCGTCCAGTAACGCGCGATTTTCTCCTGTGCGAGACAGGTGCAATCTTTCACTACCGAGAATTGCCTTTGCCAAAGTCCATCCCGCATTTTCCTTTCCCACGAGATTTTCGACAGGAACTCGTACGTCATCGAAAAACACTTGATTAAAAAAATGCATTTCGTTAAGTCCTATAATCGGACGAATAGTAATACCAGGGCTTTTCATGTCGATCAGTAACAAGGAAATACCCAACTGCTGCTTCACCTCAACATCTGTACGCACCAGACAAAAAATGTTATCGGCCGACTGCGCACCCGAAGTCCATATTTTGGAGCCGTTGACTACGTACTCATCGCCGTCTCTCACAGCGCGAGTTTGCAAAGATGCCAGGTCAGAACCCGACCCCGGCTCTGAGTAGCCCTGGCACCAGGTTTCATCTGAACTGAGAATGTTGGGCAGATAACGCGCTTTTTGTTCTTCGCTTCCATGCGCGATGAGTAGCGGGCCCAACATGCTTAAGCCCATCGGATTTATCGGGGGACATCCGCCAAGCGCGCATTCTTCGTCAAATACGGCTCTTTGCATCGGATTCCAGTCAACTCCGCCCCACTCGACGGGCCAATTGGGCGCGACCCATCCTTGCTTGTGGAGAATTTTTTGCCACCGAACAACTTCCTCATGAGAGACTAAACGGTTTTCCCGTACCGTACAGCGAATATCTTCAGGCAGATTCTCTCCAATGAAACGCCGTACATCTCGACGAAATGTAGGGAGATCGTCCCGTTCAGTTTGATTCACACTTTTCCCCTAAAGATACTATTCGGTTAATGCCGCAACGTTATACGTATCGAGTAATTTTTCCTATATAACTATAGCGAGAAAAGTCCTTAGTAGACAAGTTTGTGCTCGAAAAAAACCAGTAATACCGCTCGACTTGAGAAACGTGAACAACAATTCCGACTAGGTTGAGCAACAGCTAATCGGTCGTATATTTTTGGTATGCCATTACAAACACCCATATTCTCGCTGAACCACCGCTGCACCATCTCGTTCGGCACGCTGTTCCTCCGCAGCGATTTTTCGAAAGGCCCGAGCCAACCGCTCTGGATCTTGCGCTCCCATTAACATGTATTGATTATTGATAATAAAACAAGGAACACCGCTAACGCCCATGTTTCTTGCTAGTTGATATTCTTTGTCAATTAGATCTATATCATCCGGACCATCCAACAGTTCAGTTACTCGGCGATAATCCATACCGACCTTCCGGCAAGCATCTGACAAGACTTGCTTATCACCCAGATCTTTTCCCTGCTCAAAGTACAGCTTAAAAAGTTCTTCGACTAATAAATGCTGTATGCTCTCCTGTATTTTCCCTTCTGGGGATTCGTCTTTCCGGTTTTCCTCCTCGCATTCTTCTTGCCTTATCTCTTGTTCCAATTCTATCCCTAATTTTTGATTCCTTGCCCAGTTAATCACGCGATGGGCATCGATGGTATTGGGCGTGCGCTCAATACCATCGAATCGAAAATTAATCCCTTCTACTTCTCCGGCTGCGCGTATGTTTTCGTAAATCGCTGCTGCCTTACTAGTGCTACCAAATTTCTTTCGCAGTGATTCCTGGCGATCGAGTCCGTCTTTCGGTATGGAAGGGTTTAGTTGATAGGTGCGCCATTGAACCGTCACGACGAATTCACCATCGACTTCTTTTAATGCCCGATCGAGTTTTCGTTTTCCGATATAACACCAAGGACAAATAACATCAGAGATAACATCGATGTGCATAAGTAAATGCTCCTGAAACCACTTTTAGTAAGAGAATGCTGAATCCCGATTGACATATCTACAGCAACATATCTTTACAACGATCCGGAAACAGACCCGACGGTAAACCTGAACATCAACGTCAGCATCCCCCGCTACCGCGCTTGCGAAAATCTGTCACTCAGAAGCTGTCTGGCAGCTGATACACAGCGGTGTATCGGGCCTGACTTTTAACCTTGCGAAGCCGATCGACTCGCCACAGTTTTCACAATAACCGAACTCACCCTGTTCCAAGGCCTTCATCGCCAACTGTACTCTAGCCAATTGCTGTCGGTCCTGCTGCCGACTGGCTTTTGCCATTTCCTGTTGCTGTATTGCATCAACTCGAGACACCCGGCCAACAGCTTGTTGGTCTAGGTCGACTGGTTGTGTCAGATCCAGAGACTCTTGCAACTGTTGTTTTAGTTTGCCCAACAATAGATGTAAATCATCTCTTAACTCTTCCAACTGTAGCTCGGTTAATTCATCCAAAAAACTCGCTCCAAAGTCTGTTTACAATATTGTTAACTTGAAAACGATGGGCACCTTATCTGGATAGTGATCATATGCTGACGTACGTTTTTAGAATGCGGGTACTGAAAAGAGGTACCAAAATATTTCACCGCAACGTTTACCCAAATATCTACCCAAACATTTCATCAAAACATCCCAGGACAACCATCCACCACTACCACTCACCAAGACATAGTCGCTTTCACAAACGGAATTGTCAGTCTGCGTTGTTCTTTTAGCGACGCTAAATCAAGAGTATCGAGCACCGCTAACAAGGAACCGGTATCGCGTTGACAGCGATAACAAATGTACTGAGCGACTTCTTCACTTAATTCCATACCACGTTGAGCCGCGCGAAACTGTAGCATTTCATTGCGCTGAATATCAGAGAAAGGCTTTATCTGATAAACCACACCCCAACTGAGTCTGGAGGCCAAATCAGCTAACTCGATAGGTAGCTCCCGTACGGCGCAACTCGACGAGATTAGAAGTTTTATATCTCTTTCTTTCAAGCGGTTAAATAGATGAAATAGATTCGACTCCCATGCACTGTCACCAATGACATGGTGAATGCCATCGATGCAAACCAGGGATAATTGTTCTAATCCCTCAAACAATTCCTCTGGGTGATATTGATGTAATTCTGCCAATGGTAAGTAAGCTGCGGCCAAACCTGTTTTGCCAGCCTCGTGACACGCGGCTTGAAGCAAATGGCTACACCCCGTTCCCGCCGCACCATACAGGTAGATATAGCGCTCCCCCGCTGATAGCTGATTGCGAAGCTGGTCGACCAACAAGTCATTATCTGCGGGATAGAAATTATCAAAAGTAGCATCATCCCGAAGTTGTACAGCAAGGGATAGCTGTTCAAACGCAAAACTCATTGATCATTACCGAGCTGTTTTAGGGCTAGAAAAAGCTGCATCTATTCACTCCAGTCCTGTCGAAGAAACGAACACACTCAACCCTCATCGCTAACCGACTTGTACAATTCGCTTTCTTTATAGTTTCTATGCATATGCCTCAGGAACACCATAATGACCGCCGCAACCGGCAACGCTAACAAAATCCCAGTAAAACCTGCCAATTGACCACCAGCCATGATAGAAAAAATAACGGCAACGGGATGTAAACCGATACGATCCCCAACCAAAATGGGAGTCAGTACCATGCCCTCCAACAATTGCCCAACACCAAATACGGCGGCGACCGCAATCAAAGGCACTAACTCATGGAACTGGAAAAACGCTGCAATACACGCGGCGGTAATGCCCACGATAAACCCCATGTAGGGAACAATACTCGCTAAACCAGCAACCACGCCCAGTAACAGTGCCAGGTCGAGCCCAACAATCCACAATCCGATACTATAGATAATAGTTAGTGCCAACATAACCAACAATTGACCGCGGATAAAAGCGCCGATTATTTCATCGCATTCTGTAACTAGTGAAACAACCCTATCTTCCATTGAGCGGGGTAAAAGGTCGCGGATATGCCCTACCAAAACATCCCAATCACGCAACAGATAAAAAGTCACCACGGGTATTAATAGCAAATTGGCAACTAGCGCTAACAACGCCATACTTGAGCCGGCCACTTGCCCCAATATTCCGCGAAGAACTTCCCCAGCACCCTCCCAATTCTCGGTAACAGCTGATTTTATATTTCCCAGTGGTAAGCTATTTTCAGGCAGCCCCAGGTTTTTCTGCACAAATGGGATTAGCTCTTTTTGCGCCAAATCTATCCATAAGGGTATTTTTGATGCGAGGACATTAATTTGATGACCGATCATCGGAAAGGTCAAAAGAACCACGATAACTAGAACCAATGTTAACAAAAAGAAAACGATACATATGGACTGTGTCCGACTCAGCTTTTTAGCTTCTAATTTGTCGGCAAGAGGGTCACCTAGATACGCCAATAAGCTACCGATAAGAAACGGCATAAGAATGGGTTGCAGGCTATAGAGCAAAAAACAAACCAGTCCGAGGCCGAGAACAATCCACACTTTTTGAAAATCGTCAGTCGTTTCGATACTCATAATTATTACTCTTTATCATTGGTCTTTTTCATTGCACTTTTTAATGATTCTTTTTCATAATTTTTATCTCGACTGTCGGTCAACCCATGCCGATTTCGACTTTATCGATGCGATCTATTAGCGGGAATGATTCGCTCCTGCCAGGGTCGTAATGATACGCTAGGCTTCTCGTTATTCGTATCTGCCTATTTTTCGTCCGACCCAGGCCACAGGTAATCCAGTGATATCTTATAAGCGCCCGAATAGGAAGACTTTCTAGCCTGAACCAGTTTTTTGTCGAGTAAAAAAGCTCGTTGCAATTGTGACAATACGCCATCAGCGATTAACCTGACGATGATTTCATTTCCTTGCACATCAATGACATTGGCGTGGCGGATAGCGGAAACGCCTTCCAAATAATTAATAGCTCTCGAATAATCAACATAGTCAAGGATACCTGTAAGGCGCAATAATACGCCGTTCTCAGCTATTTCTATGGGTGCGACGGCGTATTGTGTCGCTAGCATTTCTGCGACAGGATCAAAACTCGCCGCGATATAGTCTTTTGGGGTTTTGGCCTCAGCATCAAAAATCAGTCGCTGTGGATCAATGGAATATACCCATTTCCCAAATAACTGCCCATTACTAAGACGCGAAACCCGCCCCAGTAGCACAGTATCGGCCCGGTAGCGTTCCGCTGCGGCTCTCACCCTCCAATTTGACAAACTCCATGCTTCGTCGGGAGTCACAGCTAGCGTGTCTTGCAAATCAAAAAGAGGAAACTTCACCGCTAAGCCACGTAATCCAGCGTTCCTAACCATTGCATCAACAATATCCGGGTCGCTGTCTTCGGTGGCAAAACGGCGCCCATTGCTATCTTCAACAGTTAACCACAACAAAATGGTCGGTCGATTACTTGACCACAGTGGCAAACCCGCGTCCCGTAACTCACGGTCAATCAACTCCGATTCAAATTCCATCAAGGCAAACAGCTGTTCACTGCCATCTTCAGCGTCTCGGCGGCTCTCGTACTGGAATTGCTTCATAAAACGTCTTGCATTGACGACCGCAGCTTTTATTTTTGGATGTTCAATAACCTTTGAACTGCCGGAAACCCGCACGAATATCGTTTTTAAGCCCTCTCTACTGGCCTTGGTGAGATCTCTGCCAGACTGGGAAGCGACTTCGTACTCAACATCGTAGAGAGACACCAGCTCTTCAGCGTTCAATCCAACAGACGAAAAACACAGTGCGAACACGAAAAAGTAGTTATGGCATCGGGTTTGAAAAGCAGATCGTTCTTTCAATTCTTGTTTTCCTGAAAAATTCGTCAACGTAAAGAGGATATTGTAGCAAATAGTCTGGGTATACAATCACTTATCTGTAACTCAGTAACCCGGTCCGTCCGCTCTAACAGCAAAGGACCGATAATGCGCATTGCCGCGATGCGCTGTCATCGCCGCTCTTACACATCTATATTCGGCCTAAACCGGCTGCAACGGGTGCTTATTCAGCGTGTGTGATTTCTAAGCAATGCTTTTAGGCGGCAGGCTAATTACCCGCGACTGCTAAAAACGAAGTTCTCGGAAAAAAATCGAGGCGAAAGCTGCAAATTGGCACAATTTATAGTCGAACTCATGTCATATTCAAGCTAGAATAGCGCCGCTTTACAATAGCACAATAGCGAATACTTAAGCAGCTGTTCAAAGCACCGATAAGTTGCGGCGAGCGGCTATCTTATTTACCCGAGTAACCTGTCTTGAGCCTATCTATCCATGCCTGATCATAGCAGCAAAAGTACCCCTCTTAGTTACAAAGATGCCGGTGTCGACATTGATGCCGGCAACGCTCTAGTCGACCGAATTAAACATGTAGCCAAACGAACACGCCGCCCTGAAGTCATGGCCGGCCTCGGTGGTTTCGGCGCGCTGTGCGAATTGCCCACAGGTTACCGGCAGCCGGTGCTGGTTTCCGGCACAGACGGTGTTGGCACTAAACTGCGACTCGCAATGGAGTTAGGTATCCACGACACCATTGGTATCGACTTGGTTGCCATGTGTGTCAACGATCTAGTGGTAGCGGGTGCTGAACCGCTCTTTTTCCTCGATTACTATGCAACGGGAAAACTCAAGGTCGACACAGCGGTCGCAGTGGTCGAAGGCATCGGCAAAGGGTGCGAGCTTTCCGGCTGTTCTCTTGTCGGTGGCGAGACAGCAGAAATGCCAGGTATGTATGAAGGGGATGATTACGACTTGGCGGGGTTTTGTGTCGGTGTCGTAGAAAAATCTGAAATAATTGATGGCTCCAAAGTTGAGGCCGGCAATAGCCTGATCGGAATTGCGTCATCTGGCCCTCACTCAAATGGCTTCTCTCTCATTCGTAAAATCATAGAGGTGAGCGGAGCGGACCTAAACTCACCGCTAGCCGATTCAACATTAGGCAAAGCCTTAATGGAGCCAACTAAAATATACGTTAAGTCGGTACTGGCTCTGATGAAACAAGTGCCGGTTCACGCACTGTCTCACATTACCGGCGGCGGTCTGCTCGAAAACATTCCACGCGTTCTACCCGACAATACAAAAGCGGTCATTGATTATCGCAGCTGGCAACAACCCGAAGTATTTCAATGGCTGCAAGAGCATGGCAATGTCGATCCCATCGAAATGAATAGAACATTCAACTGTGGTGTTGGTATGGTTATATGCGTTCCGAAAGAACACGCACTGGCCGCAATCGAAATACTTAACAGCCACGGTGAGCATGCCTGGCAAATAGGAACTATTACCGATTCTGGTGCAGACGAAGAACAGGTAGAGCTGCAAGGCCTGTAAGAATGACAACGAACTCAGACGCCGCAACCCGGTTCGACCCTCGGAATCGATGTAAATTGGTGGTATTGATATCCGGTAGTGGCTCGAACCTGCAGTCCTTTATCGACAACACGGAAACAGGCCAGCTAAACGCTGAAATTTCCGCGGTGTTCAGTAATAGACCAAATGCCACAGGCCTTGATCGCGCCTCGGAAGCTCATATCCCTACCGAAATTGTCGATCATACCCTGCATAAATCCCGGGACGATTTTGATGCGCAACTAATGCAACGCATTGATCAATATACACCTGATTTGGTCATACTCGCTGGGTTTATGAGGATACTCACGCCGGGGTTTGTAAAACATTTCAATGGCCGATTATTGAACATACACCCCTCGTTGTTGCCCAAATACCCAGGGCTGCAAACACACCAGCGAGCCATTGATGCGGGTGATCATGAAGCAGGTGCTACGGTGCATTTTGTGACCGAACAGTTAGATGGAGGACCGCCGATTGTCCAGGCGGCGATAAACATTGAGAAAGACGATGACGCGGAAACGCTCGCCAATCGTATTTTAACAAAAGAACATCTTATCTATCCTCTCGCCGCCCAGTGGTTTGCAGAGGGCAGGTTGCATTTGGAAGGTGAATTTGCGGTACTCGATAACGAAAAACTACCTAATAAAGGCTATCAATTTTCAGGATAGCTTCGCGCGTTTTTTCCGCATTAAAATGAAAGTTTTTGCATTTATTTCTACACCTCGTACCTTACCGTCGGCCCTAGCCCTGCTTCTTTGCTCTTCGGTGTCTTTATGTTTTGGCGTGTCTCACGAAGAAGCTAGGGTTCCGAACAATCACCCGCCTCTCTTTTCTAAGATTCGCCCGTACCAAGCGACCTATGACATTAATTACAACGGGACTCATAACGTTCTTGAGCGCAGCTTAAAAAAAACCAATTCCGCTTATTGGGAATTGAATAATTCGCTGAGCTTACTTCTATTTGGCTTTACGGAACAGGCTATCTTTAAAGCCAAAAATGACCGAATCATACCTTTACTCTACGATTTCGATCATGGCCTGAACACCAGTAAAGATAGTAGCTTAAGCTTCAATTGGAGTAATTCAACCGTTACTGATGCAAAGCGAAAATTGACACGCACCATATCGCCGGGCACTCAAGACGTACTGAGTTTCCAACTACAATTACGCCTCGATTTATTAAAACACGGAGACAATTTCACGGAGAAAAACTACACGCTATTTGATAAAAAACGCTTTAAAGAATACAGCGTACGCCACATTGGAGAAGAAACATTAGCCACACCGGCCGGCCGTTTTTTAGCAGTAAAGCTCGAGCAACGTAGAAAAGGAAAAAAAGATTACTCCCATATTTGGCTGGCCAAAAACAAAGACTATTTCTTGTTGCGAATAGAGAGAATTAAAGATAAAACCGCAACCTATAGCCTGCAACTGAGTGACGTGAAAATTGACGGTGCACCGCTTCGCAGTCAATAAATTTGAAGTGAAAATCTGTTAATTTCAACCGCGATGGTCCGACCAAAGCGATACCACACACAAATACGGCCAGCTGTCGTATTTACAAACTGATCGTACCATCGTGTTAACAAACTAATGGTAGCCCGCCCCACTCTCTTTGTCGCATCGTTAGTCCGGCTGAACGCATTTCAGTTGCAGAAACATTTCCCTTCATTCAGTTTGTCGCTGGGTGAGAATGTCATTAGCGTACGTCTTTTTCGTCTAATTAATCTGCGTACAGAAAAATCGATATACGATTTGTCTTTCTGGCCGACGTCGGGTATTAACCCGATAATCGGGTTTTTTGGTTCCTTTTTGTTGTCGGGTTAAAATCCGACCTACAGAAATTGAACGGTTTCTGGACGGGCACTCACTAATAATAAGTCTCATTAATAATGAAATAGGTAATCGACATGGCCGGTGGCGCCCAAGTATTAAAATTTCGCGAAAAGCTAGGATACGGACTGGGAGACGGCGCCTCAAATTTTTTCTTCCAGACTTTTAATATCTTTCTGCTGTACTACTACACGGATATATTTGGTCTGTCGCCTGCCGCTGTCGGTACAATGTTCCTCGTGACCAAGATTATCGATGCAGTCAGTGACCCCGTGATGGGTCTCATTGCAGACCGAACTAATTCCCGCTGGGGGAAATTCAGGCCCTATCTCTTATGGGCCGCAATACCCTATGGGTTGTGTGGTTACGCCATGTTCGCCAATCCAGACTTTTCTCCCGAGGGGAAGCTGGTCTATGCCTACGCCACTTATACCATGATGATGCTGGCATATACTGCTATTAACGTGCCTTACTCTGCTCTTATGGGTGTGATATCCCCTTCTTCAGTGGAGCGTACGAAAGTCGCAACGTACCGATTCATTTGTGCATTTGGCGCGGGCTGGCTTATTGCAACATTTGTAACGCCGCTAAAGACCATCTTAGGGGATGGCAACGAAGCTGATGGCTTTAGATTAACCATGATGTTGTTCGCGGTATTATCCGTTGCTCTTTTCTGGATGACATTCGCAACCACAAAAGAACGGGTCCATCCAAAACAAGAAAAGTCAGATATCAAACTTGATCTCCAGGCGCTGTTAGACAACGGGCCATGGATCGCCTTATTCTTTTCAGCGATATTTACCATGATGAACATTGCCGTGCGCGCGGGAGCGACTCTGTTTTTCTTTAAGTATTACGTCGTCGACGACGGACTGCCAGTCTTTCTTATTTTCGACAAGACAGCCATTTTCATGTCGTTAGGTACCCTAGCAATGCTGGTGGGAATATTTTTTACAAAAGCACTAAGCGATCGCTTTGAAAAACGCCATTTAATGATCGTTTTATCGCTGTTGAATGCAGCGACTGTAAGCGCGTTTTACTTTATTCCCGCTGAACAATTTTGGTTGATGGTCATCGTGAATTGTATTGGTTCCTTTATTATTGGACCAACTCCTGCTCTAGTGTGGTCCATGTATGCAGACTGTGCGGACTATGGAGAATGGAAAAACGGACGACGCACTACCGCTCTGCTATTTTCCGGGTCTCAATTTGCTCAAAAAATGGGGTTGGCCGTTGGCGCAGGCCTGTCAGGATACATATTGGCTGCGTTTGGGTTTGTCGCCAACGAAATTCAAAGTGAATCCGCCATATCTGGAATTCGCCTCATGTTTTCGGTCTTTCCGGCTTTACTGGCGACGACCGGCGCCTGTTTTATCTTCTTTTATAAACTCGATAGAACAACCGTTAACGAAGTGGAACAAGAGTTGGAAGTTAGAGCCGACAGTCATGTTCAACTAGCTTAGTGTTCATGAGATAAACCCGCCCGAAGCCCATCTTTGCTTAATAACGGCGGCTTCTTGCTTATAACTCGTCATTCACGAGCATAAGAAGAACTCTTCTTTTTATGCTCGATTCTAACGAAAATTGTAATCTGTTCCGCCCGACAAAAATTATCCCGGTTCCTACTTTTTTTCCTGTCCCGACCGGACACGGGCATCACGTTTTGTCCAATCAACTTGGCACGCCGTGTCAAATAAACTTGACATGCGTTGTCTAATAAACTTAACATGTAAGAAGTGTACGATAAACTATACATTATGTCTAATTAGTCATACATTTACCTGGAGCAATATATGCAGTCAATACCTCTAATATCAATCATTGGAACAGTGGTATGGACGGTACTCGGTTCGTACATCATTCTAAAAACCATAAAGAAAAAAAAGCAACGGCAGTTTTTTTCAGAACACGCGTTTTTTGTCAGCGCAATGATTTTACTCGTTGTAGCACCCTTAATGTCTTTAGCCGTATTCGCTTTTAACCATACACTAAATCTGTGGGGGGGAACGGTACAGGTTGTTATCGCTGTACTGTTGTTCGCTGCAGCTTATCGATCGAAAAAATACCGGCTCAACCCGACGGAAAAGGAATCGAGTTCCAGCTTTAGAGAAAAGAGTGCCCATCTCATATTTGTCGCTGAAATTCTCATTTTTTCTGGGTATTTTTTCAAGACATGGAATAGTAATTTTGAGGCGATAATTCCTTCATTCATTGCTTCCGCGGCACTGCTTGTTGTTATCATGATCGCCGGCCATATCGCCATCGCTTTATTACATTCACCACTGGAAGAGCTTGATGACGCTATCGATGAGCGCGACAAAGCAGTAGCGCTCTCGAGTACTAGAAATGCTTATTACGTATTGGCCGTCGGTTTTTGGTCTGTTCCGATATTAATTATAGCGCCTGTCACAACAGCTTTCGCACTCAATTGTTGGTTTGCCATTTTCATCCTATCAGATCTCGTAAAATACGGATCGATTTCCCTGTATTATCGGCTTGGAGAATCGTAATGGCCAAAACGAAAAGCCGGGTAAGCAACAAAGTAAGAGCGTTTCGTTTTACGCATGGCGAGATGACACAACAGGATCTGGCAAACAGCATTGGAGTCACCCGGCAGACAATCATTGCTATTGAACAAGGAAAGTTTTGCCCGTCTCTAGAATCGGCGCTACGCTTAGAACGGCTATTTAAGGTGCCGGTCGGAGAACTCTTTAGCTTAGAAGACGGTTAAGCATGTCCGCGTGCAACCGGTAAAATACGCGCTTCAGCCATAAGGTTTGCTAACTAATTGCAACACAAGTCGACTGCCTTCTAGCGACTTTATATTGCTACTCCATACAGCCACTTCATGTAGCTCTCCTTCTACCAACTGCCTTTACGCGATACAATCAATATTCGACTTCTTCTGGAAAATTAACTATGTCAGTTTCTTCTATGCTCGACGACTTTGAGTCGCGAAAAAACGTAAACCATGACGGCGACCAAATTATTGTTGACGAAGCCGCCTGGTATTCTACGTGGAAGGCGTTAATTCCCGACGACTTATCCCCTTCTCTTATCGCTCTAACAGGTGGACTACATGCGACGGCACCACCGTGGATATTCATTTCCGGATATCAGGGCGCAATTAGACAAGTCTTTCCAGAGATACCCAAAGGTGGCTGGGCGGCCTTCGCCGCTTCCGAAGACCAGACAGATATAACGGCCAACCCTCCCATGCGGATCGTTAATACTGACCATGCGCAAGCACTCCAGGGCACAAAGTCATGGGTTGCGCAATCTCGCCATGTTGATCATTTGGTGGTGACGGCGTTGACTCAATCCGATACGCTCGCCTCCGTGATCGTTAATCGTCATCGAGATGGCGTTGTGCTAACACACCGAGACCAGCCCGGATTTCTACCGGCTCTAAGCCAGGGTTTCGCAAGACTAGAATCAGTATCTATCGACGAAAAAGACCTGTTGACGACACCTCGTACCAAAGAATTTATGAAAAACGAATCGAAGTTCGTTATGTTATCTTGCGCTGCGTCAATGTTTGCGAACCTGACACACTGCACTGATTTGAAACCGGATTTACCGGCAGTGCTAAAGCAGGAAGGACCGACGGTCGACACAATCCCAGAATTGCAAATTAAGCTGCGAGCACTCATTATAAAGCTGGCAACGGCCTGTGAGAACGCCAGTTTAACCATTACTGAACTGGCCATTATGGACAAAGAACTTCAAACCTCGTTTCTAAGCTACGAAAAACTATTTGATTTCTCGCAGGATAAAACGTGGAAAAGTGATCGCAAAATATTTTCACTTTACAGTGCGGGTATACAAAAACGAGCGGCTAAACAGCTTGAGGAAAAAGGGCACTAATTTTTCTCAGATAGAATTTTTTGCTCAGAAAAGCATAAGCATCTGAAAACGCGCTTAGCCTATCCGTGAACATTCGAGCCCTATAAAGCGACCAGAAATGCCACAAAACGCCTCAAACGCAAAGAGGGATATCGGCTATAAGGATAGACCGCCCACCACTTCGGTCCATTACTCATATAGTTTTCAAGCAACGGCACCAACTGCCCACTCACAACACTGCTTTTGATCAAATAATCCGGTGCCTGAATAATGCCACCATTCGCCAAGGCGACGTTCAACAAAAAACTGCCCTGATCACTAACAAGATTGCCCTGCGGCATGAATGTTACTGGAGATTCCTCTATGTCGCTTTTCTCTTGAAAAGACCACAACCGTGGTTCGTTGGTCTGCCTGTCAATATACCCAAGACAATTATGCTCACTGAGATCGCTCACAACTCGAGGCGTTCCCGATTCACGCAGGTATTCTGGCGACGCGGCGGTGACGAAGGTTTGGGTCGGTAGCTTTTTTGCAATCAGACGTGAGTCGGGCACTTTGTCAAAGCGTACTGCGAGGTCAAACCTCTCCCGTACAACATCGACATGTCGGTCGGACAAGATTATCTCTAAGCTCGTATTCGCGTTCTCTTTTTGCCAGGCGGGCAGCTGAGGAGCGACAATCTGCTGACCAAAGGATATCGGCAAGGCAACCCGCAAATGCCCGGGACTCCCGACCGCGTTTCCACTGACAACGGCCCGTGCGTCTTCGACCGTAAGCAGAAGTTCGCGGCATCGCTGATAGTATTCATCTCCCTCCGAAGTCA
>CAJVZD010000078.1 GCA_913019905.1 uncultured Cellvibrionales bacterium | reverse complement strand
TCCTACCGTTTTAGCTTTGTAATATACCCGCTCGAAAAAACCATAGTAAAACATAGTAAACCATTATCTTCGGCCTCTTATCATGACCTTAAAGCACTGCATTATTCACAAAATTGAACGTAAAGCGCCAGGTAATGAAATCACTACCGAAATAAAGCCGCAAGAAAATAATAGCTCGGGGCCTATTTATTCCTTAATCGAGCAGTTAAAACAAAGCTACCAACGGAGTAGTCAAAAGCAATATGGGCACTTTGATCAGACGATCTCCGATAATCCGATGCCGCAGTGGTTAAAAGAACACCAACAAGGTAAATCGACCTTTTCCAGTATCAGTTTACGAATTGTCGAACATTTCCAAGAAAAACTCAGTGCAACGGATGAAGTATTCTCCTTTCACCTGCTCATCGCATTTGAAACGGTACTCGACCAGGATTTACTCAATATTTTCTGGGTTTCTCACATTGATGCGAACCATATAAACAGTGATTTGGAAGTCGCGAGCTCACGTTTCATCGACGCAACAAAGCTACAGTACGCCGCGAAAATATACCTGCACGAATGGCTGGAAGAAAATACGCTAAAGTATTTATCAATGCTGACCAGCCGGGGAAACAAAAACCTAAGTGATGCATTCTCCGCCGCCATCGGTTTCTCCGCAGGACTGAATTTGGCGGAGGATACGGGTGAATTTCTCGGCATTCTTGACGAATACACAAAATCGATACCTGAGGAGAAAGTCAGCGAGCATAAGGGAAAGATACTCGATTATTGCATTGAACAGGATAAACAAGGCAATCCCGTCGTTTTTGAAGAAATTTCCAGTCAACTGGATGAAAGCGAACCTGAAAAATTCTCGACTTTTGTTAGCAATAATCAACAATCGCCTAAGACAGAAATCTATACGGACCGCAGCAGCCTGAAGCGTTACGTGCGTTATTTCGGCCGAGATAACACCATGAGTATTAGCTTTTCCTCTGAAATGTTTGGCGAAGATATTTTATATGATCCGCAATCTGGGACACTGACGATCAAAAAAATACCAAAATCTTTGAAACAACAATTACAAAGCACTATTAAGCCCTCTGACACTGATAACGGTTCATTCGGTTAAGATGTTTCCTAAAAGGTAATTCATGTGTTTGACGAGAAAAATTTACTGCAATTGGCTGCTATGAAGATGCCTTTTGGAAAATTTAAAGGCATGTTACTTATTGATCTTCCTGAAGATTACCTTCTATGGTTTTCCAGAAAGGAATTCCCGAAAGGACAGCTGGGCATGTTAATGCAGTTAACGCTTGAGATAAAAATCAACGGTCTTGAAGGAATAATCGAACCGTTGAAAAAATCCACCCATCAGTAAAAGCCTATAAATCCAAGCCCGGCAAAGCCGACAATCCTCTGCAGTAAGATTTTGCGCGTAATTTTAGTCTCTGGAAAATATGAGCGATAAATTGATAGAACTAGTAGAATTATTGGACTCGTACCAGACAAAATAGTAACTAAAATTGCTGCTTTTTGTTGTGGCCCTCATATCCGCTGTTACAACAGACTACGACCACCGAAAAAGACAAAAGTCGATGTGGGGTATTCGACTAATTCAACCGATGTGGATCTAATTGAATGTCTTCCACATATCGACCCAGCAAGATAATACGGCCTCCATAGCGCTCTTCGCCGGTTGAGGTGAATTCGAAATTATACGAACGCCACAATTGAAGCACATTACGAGAATTTCTCTTAAACCAAAACCCTCGTAAAAAAACTCCGTCATCCAGCAGCTGCACGTCCATTTTTTTACAATAGGCTTTAGTTGCTACCCGTGCGATTTGTTTTACGCCCTGTGCATTCCACCACAACATGCAAAATAGCGTAAATAAGGCCATAATCAATACATCTGACAAGTCAAACATGAGCAGTACCGTCATCTTTGTGGCGACAAAACCGGTTGCGAAAAAAACTCACCACATCAAGTCATCCGGGATTTGATAATCCGCGTAAGGGTCTTCCTCGTCAATGCCAGCTGCCGGCTCAACTCTCTCTTGACACATTATTATTTTTTCTGGTTCGCGCATTTTGATTTTTTCGGCAATCACGGACGGCACAATTTCGTACTTGTTTTCGAGCATTACTATAGCCAACCGCCCCTTACTGAGTTGCTCCTGCATGGTTTTATCAACCAGTATCTTTTTAATTTTCTTGTTATCGGTAAAATTGTAATCAATATCAGCCCTATCTCTGGAAAGTCGATTCACCTTAATAAGTTGTTGCACCTGCGCAGCGATTGCTTTGACCTGCGATTCAGCATTTTTTTTCTCATTTAGTAAACGATCCGATTCAATTTTCTCCTTGCGCGCTACCTGTACCTGCAGTTTAGTATCATCGACAAATTCCGTTTTTGATCGCCTTTGCACTTTCGCCTGTTTTTGTTTGTCTTTTTTGACTTTACTTGCTTTTTTCTTGTCGGCCAAACCGGCTTGTAATAACTGATCTTGCAATGATCCTGCCATTAGATGGCTACCTCTTGTTGAATAATGAACGCGGTTTATGCTGTTTCAAGCCCACATTTAGATTGATTCATTAAATCATGTCACTTAAACTTTCGTAATCTATCATTTTACAGCGGCGCTGCAGTGATTGCTATTGCCCCTTCACCCCAAGAAAGCCAGTTACTGCCCAAACCGTCATGTTAAAGTTAAGCGATGCCGTTACTATTCCTTCCGATGAGCTGCAAATTAGCGCTATTCGCTCTCAAGGAGCAGGTGGTCAAAACGTCAACAAAGTGTCTACAGCAATCCACCTGCGTTTCGATATTTCTGAGTCATCACTACCTGAATTCTATAAATCAAGATTACTTAATCTGAAAGACCAGCGAATTAACAAGGACGGCGTGATCGTAATAAAAGCTCAACAATACCGCACCCAGGATAAAAACCGGGAAGATGCACTCGACCGCTTGAAACAGCTTATTAAAAACGCCACGACAATCGTTAAAACACGCCGACCCACCAAACCATCAAAGTCGTCTCAAAGAAAGCGTATGGACAAAAAAAATCAACGAGGAAGAACAAAATCATTGAGAGGTAAAGTGACTGAGTAGTGGTCAAAAGTACTAGGAATTTGCGGGTATTTGTTAAATAATCAGTTAAATTCAAAACGTTACCGTATTTGTTATATACTATTGCGATATAAATAAGCCATAAAATTTACAAAACATAAAAAATGGTCAATCAATGCCAAAAGCAGAAGCGTCCCTATTAAAAGTATTGCTACCGAAATATTCTCCGTTCGATAATATCGATAGTAGCCTGCTTGAGACTTTAGCAGACGATATTGAAATTAAAACTGCTGAAACGGGTTTCACCTTGTTTGAGAGTGGCGACTTCGATTCTACTGAATATTATTTGGTCAGTGGTTCTGTAAGCTTAATCGCTCGGGACGGTCGAGAAAACACCATTAGCATGAGCAATTCCAGTGCACGTTTTCCTATTGCGCGCTTGCGTCCGCGAATGTATACCGCAAAAGCGGCAACAGCGATCCATTACTTCGTGATCGGTGCCTCCGTATTGGATGAACTACAACGCAGTTCTCGCGGGTCGGAGAACGATTTGGTCATGACCGAAACCAAACAAAACGCGGGAATTGATGGTGGTTCTCTGCTATATGAATTTGAACAAGAGCTTAATTCGGGGCGTTTTGTACTGCCAAGTTTGCCAGAAGTCGCTTTCCGGATTCGCGAACTAATAGACAAACCCGACTTTCATATGATGGACCTAGCGAAACTCGTCAACACGGACGCTGCAATAGCCGCTAAATTGATCAAGGCAGGTAATAGCGTGATGTATAGAGGCGTTAATCACTGCGATGATACGCTGGCAGCAATTGCGAGATTAGGGCTGATAACGACCAAACAACTGGTCACAAGCTTTGCCGTTCTCGCGCTTTTCAAAACGAAATCATCAGTATTCAAGAACCGGATGGAAAGAGCCTGGCGCGTGTCCATGATCACTTCGTCGTACAGCTATATTTTGGCCAAACATTTACCTGGCTTTAATGAAGAGGAGGCCCTACTAGCAGGCCTGATTCATAACATCGGAGAAGTTGTACTACTCACTTATGCTGAAAGATTCTCAGATTTAGCGAACGATGAAGACCAGCTGAACATGGTTATTAACAACCTGCGAGGACGCCTTGGTGAAATGGTGTTAAAGGAATGGGGGTTTGGCCAGGAATTGATAACCGTTGGCAAAGAATCGGGGAATTGGCACAGAGAGGCCGATACCACTGACGATGAAAGCCTGAAATTTGACTACTGTGATCTTGTCCAAGTAGCGATGTTATACGGATGTAAAGACGATGCCGAGTTTTCTTCAACCTTACCTCAAATGGACTCTGTTCCGGCTTTTAATAAGTTAAAAAAACGCCAGATCAGCCCCGAACAAGTCGATACTATTATCGAAGAAGCCCAAGAGCAAATTACTGAATTGCAACAAATGTTTAGCTAACTAAAGAGCTGTTAGCGTTAGCCGTCGGTACTTGTAATGAGAAATGCCGTAGGTATTTTCTATCGCAAATAATGGGACAGATACTCTAGGGAAAATCTGAAAACATCTAATCGACTGGCTGTGCGTACCTAATTACCCCGACATCACTATCCCGACATAACTACCCCGACATAAGAAGCGGCCACGCCTCCATTATTAAGTGGCTAAACCGACGACTTAAGTGACTAAAGCGACTCGAACAGCGTCAAGTTTTAACTGAGCGCCGTGCAAATACCGATTAGCATTCATCCCTATATTCTGCAAAAAGTCTATTTCTTCTTTTCGAATGTTGGTATTTACCTTCGATAAAGCCTGAATCCGCTGTAGTTCTGCCAGCTGCTCAGTTTGCATACTAACTTCGGCTGAGGCCAAGATGTCTGCTTTATTCCCGTCGGCGATTAACCCTGCCCTTTCAATCATCTTTGTAATTTGTATTCGCGCGTGTCGCACCAAATCCTGCGCATTTCGCTTACGCACTTTCTGACCCAATCTATTGAGATGACCGGCCGTTAACACTTTACTGAGATCATTATTATTACTGTCGACAACAACTCGCACAGTCGTTAGCGGTAAATGGCGATGTATCTCCAATTCACTGGGAGCGGTACAATGCAATATGTAAATTGCCTCCAGCAATACAGTCCCCGCCTTTAACGGCGGTAACTTCAAGGTACAAAAGGCAGTGTTTCCAAACTCCCCGCTAAGAACCAAATCCATAGCGCCACTGACCATTGGATGTTCCCAGGTTAAATAATGTAAATCTTCTCTGGATAACGCGACCTCTCTAGAAAATGTCGCTGTTATACCATCTTCAGTTAGCGCTGGAAAAGAGTGGGTTAACATATGATCACCCGGCCGCAATACAACACTAGCGGCGCTGTGGTGTTCCTGGTCTATGCCAAACTGATCAAAAACTTGTTCCATGTAACTGGATAATTCCTGGCGCCGCTCTTCTTCAACCATATGGCTAACTATTTCGTCAGCTTGTTCGTGGTTACATGAATTTAACTCTAACAGACGATCTCTGCCTAGTTGCAGGGACTCCAACGTTTTCAATGCCTGAGATTTGGTCTGCGTTAGCAGCTGATCTAACGCTAACTCGTCTGCCGGCCGCCGCAGGCAGTCATGTAGTTCTGCTTTAAACTGTTGATAAAGATTAAGACCAGCTGGGCAGGTCTTTTCAAAAGCATTTATACCTTCGTGATACCAGCGCAATAGAATTTCTTGCGGGCTATTTTCGTAATAGGGAACGTGAATGTCGACAGTGTGGCGCTGCCCGATACGGTCGAGTCGACCAATACGCTGCTCCAATAAATCTGGATTTAATGGTAAATCAAATAACACAAGATGGTGGGAAAATTGAAAATTTCTACCTTCGCTTCCTATTTCCGAACAAATCAGTACCTGTGCACCGTCTTCATCGTCAGAAAAATAAGCAGCGGCTCTATCTCGAGCAATTAACGATAAACCCTCGTGAAAAACTGACGACTGTACCCCTCCGCGCAACCGTAAATGTTCCTCCAAATCTAAAGCCGTATTTGCGTGCGCGCAAATAACGAGAATCTTCTCTGACCGATGCTGTTTAAGCCACCCACTTAACCACGCTACCCGTGGATCTTCAACGATCCAGCTATTTCCCAGCAGTTTTTCAGGCGTCAGTGCGTTGTTTAACGAAACATTTGGCTGTCGATGAAGCTCGTTGAATCGCTCAGCTGGAGTAAGTGGGTAGCCATTTAATTTACGTTCGGGAAAACCAGTAACTGACGAACGAGTATTTCGAAATAATACGCGACCGGTACCGTGACGATCTAATAAGTCTCGAACTAGCTGCTTTATGCCAGACGATGAACCCGCGTGTATTTCAACCGACTCACCCTCTTCGCTCTCATCAACTGTCATGCTGGAAATAGCAGTAGCAACCGCGTCCTCGCCTAAATAGGCAATTAACTGATCCGCCAGCGATTTGTCGTGCACAAGTCGTTCGCTAGCATCATCAGCCAACAATCGTTGTACAAGTGAGTTTACCGGCTGATGTTTGGTCTCTTCGCTGATAAATTTCTCGAGGTCGTAGTATCTATCTGGATCTAACAATCGCAAGCGGGCAAAATGACTTTCGACGCCCAGCTGTTCCGGCGTCGCTGTCAATAACAATAAACCTTTAGCCTGTTTGGCGAGTGATTCAATGCACTGATACTCTAAGCTGACGTCAGATTCGCTCCACAGTAAATGATGCGCTTCGTCGACGATTAACATATCCCATTGTGCAGCCAAAGCCTGTTGATGGCGACGAGGATTGTTAGCTAAAAAAGGTAAAGTGCACAAAACCAGCTGCGCACTATCAAAGGGATTATAGTCACCAACAGTAGAGCCGAACGATGATTCTAAGGAATCCTCGTCGTAAAGAGAGTCGTCGACATCTCCAGCTTCCTCCAATCCCTGACATCGGTCTTCATCGAGAATAGTAAAAAACAAATTGAAACGTCGCAACATCTCAACCAGCCATTGATGCAACAAACTCTCGGGAAGAACTATCAGCACGCGCTTTGCCCGGCCTGTTATTAATTGTTGGTGCAAGATCAAACCCGCTTCTATCGTTTTCCCCAGCCCGACCTCATCCGCCAACAAAACGCGAGGAGCATACCGACTTGCTGCTTCGCTCGCAATGTAGAGCTGATGCGGTAGCAGTTGTACTCTCGGCCCCAATAATCCGCGCACGGGTGACTGTTGTTGGTGCCGAATATGTTCGAGCGTTTCGCAACGTAATTGAAAAGCGCGGTTTTTATCAATTTGTCCGGCGAACAATCGATCTTGAGGTTTACTGAATTGCACAAAGCTATTTAATTCCAGTTCAGCAAAAATAAGATTGTTTCCTGATTCGGTATTTCCGCTGTAAATTAAACATCCGCCATTGTCCAATACGTCGGTAATTTCAATAAAGACATCTTCTTCGTTGCTTATCTGCTGACCGATTTCATAACGAACTCGACTGATGGGAGCATTTTCCATAGCGTAAGTACGTCGCTCTCCTGAAGCGGGAAAGCTAATTTCAACTCGGCGGTTCGCAACCTCTAGCACAATGCCAAGGCCCAACTCTGATTCTGTATTGCTTACCCAACGCTGGCCTGGTACAAACGAATTTTCTGACACAAATAACTCTCTGTTAATAATTTCTAAAAATCAACTCATTGCAAAAATCATAGATGGATTCAAACTTTAGATGCCATTAGATAGAGTCTGTAAGACTTCAAAAGAACAACGATTCTGGAGGCGCGGATAATAAAACGTTACGGCGGACGTAACAAGGGAGTAATTTGCCTCAATGGCGAATTTATAGAAATGTTATTAAAATATTTTCTGCTGGGACGCTATAATAGAAAATCGACATTTAATAAGGACATCCCATGCCCGGTAACATTGCAGAACAAATGCAACAACTCTATAGCCGATTTGGCGCAATACCAGGTGTGCACATAGAACTACACACAGAATTGCTAGCGGTAAGAATCGAAAACCAAGTCGCTGTTGCAACGATATTTCTCCAGGGAGCGCAGTTAAGCGAGTATACCGTAAAAGGACAAGAACCTTTAATCTGGTGTAGCGAAAGTTGTGACTATACCGATGGAAAGCCATTGCGCGGGGGTATTCCGATCTGCTGGCCTTGGTTTGGCGATCTGCAGCACAACCCGACGGACGTTCAAACTATGATTTTGGACGATACTCCGGCAGCTCACGGCTTTGTCCGCAACCGTCCGTGGAATCTTACTAAGATTCAATTGATTGATGAGCAACGCACAGACATAACACTGAATCTGGAAGTCAACGAAGATAAACAAACAGCGGCAGGCTACAATTGTGAATTACAGTTAGTCATTTCGGTGGGGGCAACTTTAAGCCTGGAGTTTACGGTGAAAAACCGCGGTAATAAAACCGTTTGTTTTGCCAGCGCATTACACAGTTATTTTTCTATCAGCGACATCGACAGTGTAGCGGTGAATGGTTTGGAAAACGTAGAATATATTGACTGCGTAGACAACTGGTCAGAGCAGCTCCAGAACAGCGCCGTGGTAGTCGACAAAGAAATTGACCATATTTATCAAGATAGCAATAAAGAAATAACCATTGTAGACCAAGGTTGGAAACGCGTAGTCAGCATTACCAGCGAAGGCAGTAACAGCACTGTTTTATGGAACCCATGGATTGAAAAATCCAAAAGGCTTTCGAATTTTGATGACCAGGACTACCGGAAAATGCTGTGCATTGAAACAGCGAATATCAGAAGCGACTCGGTGCAACTACAGCCTGGAGCCACTCACCTGTTGCGGGCGACCTTTGATTGTGCACCTATGAGCTAGCGACAAGTACTGCGATCTGAGTCAAGACATTATATCCAATCAAGACTTCTGACTTGGCCTTGGATCATCAAGCGACTAATCACCAGTCGCTTGATGATTAAGCGGTCAATCACTAAGCTCCAAATCACTAAGCTCCAAATCACTAAATAGGGACAATTGTACCGCGTTGTTTACTATTTCCTTAAAACGAACACCGAGGCCCAACAGTCGAACTGGCATGCCGTTTCCTCGATCATAGGACTGACTGCATAGATCGCGGAAAATCGCCATCCGTGGCACTCCTTGATTGGCACATTCGATAGTGGTCGATTCGAAATTATTGAACTTCACTTTGACAAATTGTTTCGAAACTCGATAGCCTTCTAGCTTTTCCAGCCGTTCGGTTAATTTCTGGAATAATTCAGGTATTTGTCGAAGACAACGATCGACGGATAACAAATCCGTTTCATAGGTGTGCTCAACACTGAGCGATTTACGTTGGCGACTTGTCGACACCGGTCTTTTGTCAATACCATAGCTCAGTTGATGAAGCCTAGGGCCAAAGCTGCCAAACATCGCCATTAGCTGATAGACATCATAGGCTCGTAAATCTCCGCAAGTCCTTATTCCCAACCGATGCATTTTGTCAGCGGTGACTCGGCCTACACCAAAGATGCGATCGACAGGCAACTGCGTTACAAAGGACTCAACTCTAGCCGGGGGGATAACACAGATGCCGTTCGGTTTATTCCAGTCACTGCCAATTTTTGCTAGAAACTTATTGGGAGCAACTCCTGCAGAAACTGTGATACCAACGGAATCAAAAATCTTTTCCTTAATTTCTTCAGCAATCAGCGTTGCGCTACCATTACAATGACTAGAGCCGGTTACATCGATGAATGCTTCATCTAGAGAAAGAGGCTCTACTATTTCGGAATAGTCGTAAAAGATATCGCGGATCTGCTGCGCAGCTTTCCTATATGCGTCAAACCGATGGGGCAATACAATGAGATTGGGACAAAGTTTCCTGGCATAGGCAGTTGCCATTGCCGAATGCACTCCAAAGGCCCGCGCTTCGTAATTACAAGTAGAAATAACTCCACGCCTATCTGCTGAGCCACCCACTGCGACAGGCCGCCCCTTTAAAGAAGGATCATCACGCATTTCAATTGCCGCAAAGAAGCAATCAGCATCACAATGAATAATCTTTCTGTCTTCAATTAAGGGAAACTCAATAGTAGATTTAGACATCAGTACGCACCAGCCCCACAATTACTGTATATAACAACAGTATAATAGATCCTCGATCGAATTCCTTCAATCTTAAACAGTCTTTTTAGTAATAAATGCCACTTATTCCCCCCGCGGTAACCCAACGAAACATAAGCATTCCCAAATTGACGAGGTATAATGATTCACAATTTTTATGCTAAGCCATTGGCCCCTTGACCGGGCACAGGAGAAAACCATGACGCTCGGTACTTGGGACCCAAACATTGCACGAAACAAGAGCGAATTTATTGTCGACCGGAAATTATTAAGTCGTTTCATAGAATTTGCGCGAAACGAACAACTAGACAAGCTGGCAGAACTGCTCAACCCGGCTGAACAACAAAACTATGTAGCGTACATGCAAGTGAACAAGGACGATTGGTTTGAAGCAGCCTCACCGTTGAGCAATGAGCAGATTGAAGATTTAATGCGTTTCTTTACCGTCGCTGAAAATTTACCTGGCTGGGAAGCCGGAGAAAAATCTCCTGTCATTTGGCTTGGTAAAATATTAAAAATAAGAGGCGTAGGCATTAACCGGGAACTGCTGGTGTGGATAAAAAGGCACAGCACCAATCATTACCTACCTCATGGTGCTTTATTGTAAAACATCGCACCTTACTAAATTGATTTAGCTATGGCGGCGATCGAATTTTTGTTGCTGCTCCGGCGTCGCCTCCAATTGATGTTTTTCTTTCCAATCGCTATAAGGCATACCGTAAACCAATTCACGCGCCTTGTCGTATTCCACTTCAAGACCTCGGTCAGCCGCAGCGCTTACATACCATTTTGATAAACAGTTGCGACAAAAACCCGCGAGAATCATCAAGTCAATATTTTGTGCATCTTTATTTGCATCTAAATGTGCCAACAGCCGCCTAAATACTGCTGCTTCGATTTCAGTCGTCGTATTATCCGAACCCTGACCTTGTTTTGCTTCTGCTGAGATATTTTTTTTTGAAAATTTCTGCTCTGTCATTTTGCGCTCCGAATAAAAAGTTATCCCAAAAAAAATTTGGGAATTATGTATTAATGAATTCAGACTTTAACATTTTTGCTAGGTCGTTCACGGACCATTTGATTTTTTTTTAGCCAAGAAATTTAACAAAAACCTAATATATCCTCGCAAAAATTCAAATTTGATTTAAGCTAATCATTGAATAGCAAAATAATCGCCTTATTTATTGATTTTTCAACATTTTTTTAACTTAGTTCTATCATTAACTTTAAAAGTGGTTATAATTCGCTCGATTTTTTTATAGCGACTTAAATCCAAAATTTTTGAACCAACCAAAGGACATAAACTAATGGCCGTAGCAAAAAAAGTAGCAGACTCAGTTGCGCAACTAGAAAAAGAAGTTGCCCAACTTAATGTAAAATTAGCAAAAGCAGTAGCAAAAGAAACTGCTGACTTGGCGAAAGCTGCTAACACAACTGGCAAAGCTGCAAACAAAACTAAACTGGCACTTGCCTCTGCTTTAAAGAAACTGGGTGGTGTACGTTCTAAAGCAAAGAACAATGCGGCAGGAAAACAACAAGTTGCTAAGGCCCAAACTGCAGTCGCAACTGCTAGAGCTGCTAATGCCGCAGCTGTTACAGCTAAAAGCAATGCGGCGGCTGCCAGTGCCAAAGCCAAAGAAGCTGCTGCGCAAAAAGCGGTAATAGCTAACGCTGTTGCAGCTGCACAGAAAGCTCTCGATAAAAAAGCGGCTGAAGCACAGAAAAAGGCAGCAGCTAGTGCTGCCGTCGCTGCCAAAAAATCAGCGGCAGCAGCTAAAGTTGCAGCTAAAAAAGCGGCTGCTAACGCCAAGCTCGCCGCCAAAAAAGCGGCTGCTAAAGCCAGCCTAAAAGCAAAAAATGCCGCAGCAGCGGCTCGAGCTAAATCTGCTAAAGCTGCAGCGAACGAAAAGCTGAAAGCCAAAAAGACTGCAGAAAATGCGAGAGCCAGAGCAAAAGCGGCTGCAGAAAATGCAAAAGCTAAAAAAGCTGCATCGAAAGCAAAATCATCTGCTAAGAAAAAATCAGTAAAGAAAAAGTCAGTAAAGAAAACTTCTGCGCCTGCAAAAGCTAAGTAAGTTAGAAAAGCAACAAAAAAAGGCCGCTAGTACTAAGCGGCCTTTTTTTGTCTTAAATTCAGCGCTATATGCAAAAAGTCAATTAGCGAACGATTCCACGCGCACATAAATCCTGTTGCCGCATAGTCAAATTGAAGCAGTCGAACCAAAAAGCCTCACGAAAACTGGAGCATAAACATCGAGTCAAACTTCTTTGACTTCAATCGATGGCTAAAAATTGCAAACCATGAATTCATACACTCAAAGATCTCGATGGCACATCATCATTTGTAGGTAGTAGTACCTACGATAAATTGACCCTCACACGTAGAAATATCCTTTTTATCTTTCGGCGAGAGTAAAACAACCACCTACCACGAAATCATTAAGCATTCGGAGATATAAAATAATTTTCAGACAAATTAAAGATTCTATTTGAAAACACTCAATTATAATTTCATTTCAAAAACGGTTTGATATCAACTTGGCTGCGGCCAGCATCATTGACATTGCATTCACCAACATAATGTAAACTGCGGCCGACCGGATCGGTGGCATCAAAGGGAATCTGAACGTAAAAATTGTATTCTTGTTCTTCAACCGGCTGAATTTTGTCTTGGAGTATTTGAACACTCATCATCATCCGAGCTTCTTTTTTGACCGCGTCAATACACATATTTTGAATACTCTCAACGTCGACTCTAGTCTCTACCTCCGCATCTCCGTCTTCACTCACAAGACAGTCTGCGTTATAGCGAACAAGCTCTGCCTTTTTGTTCTTACTAGTGAAGGGTAAGTTATACCGATAAGCCCACTGCGACTCATGACTTACCTCCGACACCTGATCAAACAGAACCTCAATTCTTCCGATCAAGATGGATTCGTCTTCTAACCCTTCGTAACAATTTTCTAAGGCCTGCTCCTTATGTAATTTACCTAGCTCTAATTGCGCCACACCTTTTTTGTCCACATAACAATCGGAATTAAACTCCACTAGCTCATCAAATCTATTTTTTCCCTGAAAGGGAAATTGTAAATGAAACACCCATTGATTGTCGTGCTCGAGCTCCTGTATGGAGTCCTCTAGTACTTCTGTCCAATCGGTCAGTACAGTTTCCTCCGCCAAAGCTTCAGTGCACATTGTTATAGCATGCTCTCTCGTCACTCCATCTTTTCCCGGCAGAGTAGTACTTTCTTTGTCTGTAGACAAGGACGAGCGCTGTTCGGCCAATAGTTCAAAACCGTCTGAAGTTCGTGGATATTGATAACTTAAATTGTAAGACCGACGACCCGCATCTCTGCAAGTTATGACGAAATAGTATTCATCGGAGGTATTTTTGCTAACTATCATTTCGCCCGCAATAACGACCTTACATCGTTCCATGTTCTCAGCATCTCGAGCGGCACGCATTAATTTTGGTCGAGCGTCGCTATATTTTTTTGGCAACCAAAGCACCCCGGGATCCACTGCCCAAGACCATAGAGGGAACAGCATACCTCCAATAAGCAAGCTGTAAAAAAAAGTTCGTTGTAACATAGGTAATATACTCTGCTAAATCACTTGAGACGTTTTAGTTCTTTCCATCGAGTTCACCGAACATCAATGATGTTAAACAAGACCTTGTGGGTTTCAAAGTATCAGGCTTTATCCTAACACCTGAAGTAGCTTCGTAGAGTTAAATGAGCTAACAATACGGGACTTCGCACATTAGTATTTTGACCTTTCAACAACAGATAAATTACCAACATCGTATTTACGAGGTTCATTGTGCACAGAATGTTAGAACAGTTGCTAGTCGACTACCAACAATCGACACCGTTCGTAACAATACAAAGCTATCGGTTGCTTATAAACCAGTTGTAATCATACGTTAATGTGGTATCGCTTAAGATATGGTATAAATAGTAACCAATTGTCTCACTTCATTCTATATTTGTAACCTTCATTCCCAATTTCTAAGAATTGACCTTAACACCCACTCATATAGATTCATTATATACCCTCACTATCACCAGCGAATGGAACATCACGTGACGTCATCCTTCTTTAGTAAAATCAAGCCACTACTAATTGTAGTTATAGCTATTGTTATTGCAGTGGGTTTATTTCTCAATAAACCGCAACCCAAACAGACCGCAGTGATCAAAACGTTGCCTTTGATTAACGTTGCACAAGCGATAAGACAAGACTTACAAATTTCAGTCCGTTCTCAAGGTACGGTAAAACCAAAAACTGCGACAAAATTAACCTCCGAAGTTTCCGGTCGCATCATTGAGGTTTCAGAGAATTTTCTAGTAGGTGCATTTGTTAACAAAGGCGACATATTGATCCGGATCGACCAACGCAATTATTTGGTAGAAGTCGAACGTGCACAAGCCGCTGTGACGAGCGCACGGAGCTCTTTAGCAACCGAACAGGGACGTGCTGAAGTAGCCTACAAAGACTGGCTGAAGTACAACAAGTCGGTAAAACGCTCTAAGGCCGCCGAGGATTTAGCATTACACAAGCCTCAACTGGCAGACGCAAAAGCAAAAGTAAATTCCGCACTGGCAAACTTAGATCATGCAAAAAATCAATTAGATCGCACGCTTATACGCGCCCCGTATGACGGAATCATCAAGAGTAAACTCGTGGACATTGGCCAGTATGTGAATACAGGAACCGCACTAGCAGACACATTTAGTATTGCTGTGGCTGAATTAAGACTATCCATTCCTGAGGGGAAACTGAATTATTTGAACCTACCCACCCTGGCGAACAGCGAACTAAAATCACAACCCTCAGTACGATTACTGGCACAAATCGGGGGTCAACTGCAGGATTGGCACGCCAAATTAGTTAGAACTGAAGCTGTTTTTGATGAACGGAGCCGTGTGTTATTTACCGTCGCGGAAATTCAAGATCCGTACGCGTTACTCGACGACAGAGAGCCATTAAGAATGGGGACCTTTGTTGATGCACAAATTCAGGGCAAGTTATTCAAAGACTTAATTGTATTGCCGCGACACATTTTGCGCACCGGTAACCGAGTCTGGGTACTGGATGACGAAAAGCGTTTGCAAAATCGTCAGGTCAGTATCTTACGAACGGGTGGAGAACACATGTATGTGACCAGCGGCTTGTCTGAAGGCGAATTAATCTGCTTGTCAAATATTAGTGGTACGCTTGCGGGCAAGGGAGTTAGAGTTGCTTCAACGATTAGAACCGACCAACAAAATCAGCCGGCGACACCGGAAGCCTCACCAGGTGCCAAACCTTCGAAAACGGTTGAACCGACAATGGTCCAACAATTGCCCTCACCTCTAAGCCCTGAAGTTTCTGCATCAAATGTGAGCGCGGCCGCTAGAAACCAGGACCAAAAAATATGAAGGATAAAGCAGCCTCTCTTCTACCTAGTCCACAGCGTACCGGTATCATTGCCTGGTTTGCCAACAACCATGTGGCAGGCAACCTACTAATGCTGGTTATTCTTGTCGTGGGTGGGTACGCAGCGTTTACTATGCAACGCACAATCATGCCCAACTTTGAAGTCAATCAGATCCAGATCCTTATGCCTTATCCCGGTGCGGCACCTGAGGAAGTTGAGCAGGGCGTTATTCTAAAAATAGAAGAAGCGGTCAAAGACATCGAAGCAATTCAACGCATCAATTCTACTGCCAACGAATCGATGGCAACTGTTAGATTAAAAATATTAGACAATTACGACGTGTTAGCGGTACTCGACGAAGTAAAAAGTGCGGTAGACGCCGTCGTCAGTTTTCCCGAGGAAGCTGAAAAACCTGTAATAAAGCGTACTCAGTTTCTCAATCAGGCTATGAACATCCAAGTCTATGGCAATAGCCTCGACGAAAAAGCGATGAAAACGCTGGTCGAAGAAATAAAGACAGAACTACTGCAGAACCCGAAAATTGGCGCTGCCGAGATCCAGGGCGCACGCGATTACGAAATATCCATAGAAGTAACAGAAGCCCAGCTTCGTAAGTACCAGCTGTCGATGGACCAAATATCTCAAGCAATACGTAGATCGTCATTAGACCTGCCGGGCGGTTCAATTAAAACCGACAATGGCGAAATAATGCTGCGCGCAAAGGGCCAAGCTTACACACAGTATGACTTCGAGAAAATAGTATTGATGACTTATCCCGACGGCACGCGCCTCACATTGGGTGATATAGCAACCGTCAACGACGGTTTTGTAGAAACAAAGTTCTTTTCAATATTTGACCAGAAAACCAGTATGGCGATTAACATTTCTGCAATTGGCGACCAAGACCTTATTGAAGTAGCCAAAGCAACGAGACAATACATCGCTCAGAAGCGCGAATCACTCCCGCCAGGAATATCCATAGACGCCTGGGCAGATTCAACTTATTACCTCGAAGGTCGTTTAGATATGATGCTCGGGAATCTAATGATGGGGGGCTTTCTGGTTTTTATCGTATTGAGTTTATTTCTCGATATAAAATTGGCATTTTGGGTCATGGCTGGTTTGCCAGTTTGTTTTCTTGGCGCGTTCATCTTGATGCCGTTAGAGGGTATAGACGCGACCATCAATATGATTAGTCTATATGGGTTCATTTTGGTGTTAGGCATTGTCGTTGACGATGCGATTATCATCGGAGAAAGTGCCCACACCGTTACAGAAGAAAAAGGGCACAGCATCGACAGCATCGTCGAAGGCGCAGTCCGCGTTGCTACACCGGCTACCTTCGGTGTTTTAACAACGATAGCCGCATTTGCGCCCACCCTATTTACTGAAGGCGCATTCTCAGCATTACCCAAAGCTCTTGGTTCCGTGGTGATTCTGTGTTTGATTTTTTCGCTAATCGAATCGAAGTGGATTTTACCGGCACACCTTGCTTATAGTACCCCATCAGACCACGGTATTTGGAAAAAAATTAACCGCGTGCAGGAATTCTGTAATAGACAACTAAATAGCTTTATCAGGAGTTTTTACCAACCAACCATTCTGACCTGCATTAAAAACCGCTATACAACGATCGCATCATTTATTGCACTTCTAATCGTGATCGGAGGAATGGTTGGTGGCGGCGCTATTCGTTTCGTACTTTTTCCGGATGTCCCAGGTGATTTTGTACAAGCAGAACTGGAAATGATTGAAGGTACATCGGAACAACAAACGCGAGAAGCTCACGACCGCATTATTAAAGCCGTTAACGATCTTAATGAAGAAGTAAAACTAAACTCGGCGACAGACACGGGATTCATCGGGCATATTTTTTCCTTTGGAAATAACGGACGCTTCGCCAGTTTCATGCTGGAGCTGACCAAGTCTGAAAATCGCAGTATGAGCAGCCCTGAAATTGTGGCTGGCTGGAGACAGAAAGTTGGCGACATACCCGGAGCGAAAGTCATGTCCATTAGTGATGAAATGGGTATGGGCGGACCGGCCATTGGATTTAAATTAATTGCCAATGACTTTGAAACTTTGAAACTCGCCAGCATTGAACTTGAGAAAAAGCTCGCTTCTTACGATGGGATTTACGACATACGAAATAGCAATAGCACAGACAGAAGCGAGATCACACTCTCGATGAAACCCGGTGCTGAAGCATTGGGACTATCGCTTTCTGACATGGGCAATCAAGTTCGACAAGCGTTTTACGGCGCTGAAGCACAACGTATTCAACGTGGCCTTAACGAGGTAAAGGTTATGGTTCGTTATCCGGAAAGTGAACGTAAAAACCAATCCAATCTGGAAGATATGTTCATTCGGAGTAGCAGTGGTGATGAAATTCCTTTTGATGCGGTTGCCGATATTGCGGTAAATCCAAGTAACACCAAAACCACCCGAATTGATGGAAAAAGAGCGATTACGGTAACCTCACAGGTCGACAAAGCCACGGCTCAACCATCGGACATTGTTGCCGATATTTTCAAGAATTTTATTCCGGAATTGAAACAGCGACATCCTGGTTTATCGTTTAAACTCGACGGTCAAAGCGAGGAATCTCAAACATTGCTCACAAGTTTAGGGCTTGGGTTCTCACTGGCATTGTTTTGTATCTACACGCTCTTAGCAATTCCATTAAAATCTTATTCACAGCCCATAATTATCATGGGCGTTATCCCCTTCGGAATTATTGGAGCCATTATAGGGCACGTTATCGTAGGAATTCCGTTGGGGATGTGGTCGTTTTTTGGTGTTATCGCTCTATCGGGTGTGGTCGTAAACGACAGCCTAATTATGGTCGATTTTGTTAACAAATCTGTTGCGAAGGGAATGAGCAGAACAGAGGCAATTATTCATTCAGGGTCGTCGCGCTTTAGGCCAATTTTGCTGACCTCTCTAACAACATTTTGCGGATTATTGCCTATGTTAATGGAAACTAGCTTACAAGCTCAAATGGTCTTGCCAATGGCGGTTTCGCTAGGGTTTGGAATAGTTTTCGCTACCTTAATCACATTAATGCTAATACCCTGTTTATATATGGCACTGGAAGATTTCCTGGGAGAGAAAGATTCAGTGCCGGCGATTCAGGAGAGGGACTTGGCAACCAGTTAATCGGCTTACTTGCCAAACCATTGTGTTTCTCATTTCCCATTTCTCACTTCTCAAGAAAGGGCTACCAGCGACTGCTGGCGTTAATACATTAACGCCTTTTCGCTGAGTATTTCCTGCAAACAATAAGCTTGTAAAAACAAGGCATCAATTTCCGTCTTCTCGACAAATTCAATTCCGTAGGCAAAGGAACAGTCTGGGTATTCTTCTGAAAGTGCGGCCTTATTTCGCACTTCTCCCAGTAGCGTCATATCGCGTTTTAATTCCTGTTCGTCTAACAATACGCCAATGTCTATTTTGGTTATCAATGTAGTTAGTTCTTTCTCCAGCACAATTCGAGCGCCACTTTTACTGACGTCCAACATATACCCGTGAACAACGCTTGTTTTCATACCCAGGCCGGTGTGACCATATATTTCCAAAGCGGTGTCGACAGGGAACCTAGGCTCTTTCCGATGCTGTTCAAATCCAACCTTAACCGGATAATCTAGCAGCAGATATAAAAACGGGGACTGATGTATGTGTTCAATTTCAGCGTCAAATTCAACCAAACCTTCGGCCACTCTGGTCGAAACGGAGACTGCGGTACCGGCTTGTAAAAGAATTTGTCCTGGTTTTGACGGTATCGACAAAACCAAATTTTTACCTTTTTGGTAACCCACTAGCTGAGCTTCAAACTGATGATTTTTGTAATCGAGACCGACAAGTGCCAAAGTGAATGTTTTGCCAATGGGTAGTGAGAGTTCTTCAAAGCGCATTTTTTATTTTACAACCCGAATAGAATGAATATTAAGTCAAAATATATCACTTGTAGCACCGATGCGTATAGCTATCAAATGCAATATGCTAAATTACAGACAAAACCACTAAATTGGTGCCCCAAAAAAAGGTGGGGAACTGATCAATGGAACGACAAGTGACCCATCGAAGAGTATTGCCAAGCATACTTACAGCGAGGGCGAAAAATCCTGTAAGCGCTGTAACCGTTGAGCATCGTTCAAGAGAGACAATTTTTTTGCCTCGGCATAAAAACAGGGTAGATCCCCATCGCACGAAGTCAATATGGACTGAAAGGACGGCACCCATTTTTGATAGCTATAGACGGTACTTAATTTGGCATTATTGATCGCTGCTGGGGTAGTTCGACTGTCATAAAACCATCGGTCATATCCTTCATAGTTTCCCCATTTAGCCTTAAAATCAACATACTCGTCGCCAACGAGCTGCTGTATGATATTGTGTTTTTCTTCACGAACAACCGTCATATCAAAATCTCCAGAGGTTTTCTGCCTATAGAGAGTATCTAGCTGCTTACGAGCAACCAAAATCATTTTTACAAAGTCACGATGAATGGCCTGTTTGCGTAAGTACTTTTCTGTTATCCGTCCCGTGTCTGTTATCTTTCTACTATCAGATGAGCTATTTATGTCATCAGCGTCAACTCGGAAAACTTCATTGTGCTGTAACCAACGCTTAAGACCCGCTAATTCAACGGCAGTCGCGAAACTTTCGTTGAATTCGGTATCGCCCGGTAAATAAAGGATTTGGTGGGCCAATTCATGGAAAATAAGACCTGCCAAGCGTGCTTCATCCTGATAGACAAAAGTGTTCAGCACAGGGTCACCAAACCACCCCAACGTTGAGTAGGCTCGAATCCCCGCTACGTAGGTATCGTATCCCTGCGCGGCTAAAGAATCCGCATAATCCCGAGCTGCTTTGTGGGTAAAATAACCGCGATAGCTGACACAACCTGCCACAGGAAAACACCATCGCTTGGCCTCAACGGAAAATTCTTCGGCCGCAAATACGTTCCAAACAACAAAAGGTCTTTTTACATCGGCGAAATATTTGTAGCTGTTATTGTCGGGAAGAGATAAAGCGTCGACGGCATACTGTCGAATGAGTTGTACCTTCTGCAAGCGTGCCCGCAAGGCAGGCTCAACGGAACTATCGTTTAGTAACTTATCGATCGCTTGTCTCTGCCACCAGATAGACCATTGACCTTCAGCCAATTGAGAATAATAACCAAGGCTCTCGCAGCCAGTGACAAAAAGTAAAACAATGGGCAATAACAACCTCAGCACAGGCTACGCCCTGGACATAAATATATTGGTATCCGTGTTGATTTTTATCTGTTCTCCCTGTTCAAGGTATTCGGGAACCTGAATAACGAGCCCGGTTGACATAATAGCCGGTTTGGTTCGTGCGGAAGCACTGACACCTTTAATACCGGGAGAGGTATCTTCAACTGTCATTATTATCGATTTCGGTAGTTCAATTCCAATGATTTTTTCATCGACGATTAAACCTAGAATACTCTCCATTCCCTCAAATATGTAGAGTGAGTCATCACCTAAATCATCGCGACTTAACATAAGTTGATCGTAATTTTCGTCATCCATAAAGACGTAATTGTCGCCATCCATATAGGAGTATTGCATTTTCCGACGCTCGAAATCGATGTTGGATAAAATATCATCGCCCTTTAAGCTTTCGTCGACTTTTTGACCTGTTTTCGCATGGTTCATACGAATTTTATACAAAGTATTGGCACCTCGTGACGAGGGTGACTTAGATTCAATTTTCTTAATAATATGAGGTGAACCTTTGTATTCAACGACATCACCTTTTTTTAACTCACTAGCCTTTGGCACTGTTAACTCCTACGCTGCACTGTTTTTTTTAGCTATGAACTACTGATCAAACTTTTCGGCGCCTAAGGCACCTGCCAAATTATTGAAGATGATTCTAACTAGTGCCTATCCATAAACTAACAAGCTCAGTCATTGCGAGCGTTAGCGC
>CAJVZD010000077.1 GCA_913019905.1 uncultured Cellvibrionales bacterium | reverse complement strand
ATATATTGTCATTGCGAAGTGCGGTACAGGTATCTCTCAGAGCGTCTAGGTCAATACGGTTATCATCATCGGTATCAACGGAAATTAAGTAATCCCGGCCGATGCCAAGGATGTCAGCTGCTTTCCTAAATGAGTAGTGACCTCTCTTAGATACGATAACAGCCGCGCCGTCGTATCCGTAATACTTGAGAGCCCTAAAAAAACCTTCGTGTGCTACGCCTTTGAAATTACCTTCCGGCGGAAAGGCCAAATTGCGAGCTGCCCATAGCGCGGTAATATTGGCAATCGTGCCGCCAGAGCACATTGAACCCAATGCATGCTCTGCGTCATGCATCCACTCACTATAAAACTCTTCGTCTTGCGCATACACCAGACGGTGCAACATACCCAAGACCTGCCGCTCTAGTGGCGTAAATGCCTTTGAGGTTTCTGTCTTTACTAGGTTTTGATTCAGCGCGATCATGATTTTTGACAGCGGCAACATAAAGTAGGGTAGAGGTGCGGCCATGTGGCCTATAAAGCCCGGTGCTGCAGTGTGTACTGATTGGGCAACTAGTTTATCGAGTACAAATTCAGTGTAGTCGGATACAAACTGCGGATGTTCCGGGATTACCGGATCACGAAAATCCTGTTCGATATCGTTGAGATTTTTCTCTTGGGCAACAATGCGCGTACGGAGGAAGTCGGCAAGGTTATCAGAGATCTCTTGATCTATAACGCCGAGAGTTGATTCGGGCGCTTCGGAGACAGTAAATATCCGATAGAGGTTTTCCAGTGTAGCGGTAGCGGTCGTGTTTTCTTTAGTCATTGTGCTTTTAATTAATGCGTCAAAATTGGATTAATCGTAAAAAATGTAAGGTAAAACATCGGTGGTATCGATGTGGCGGCAAGCTTATCAGAATTGTTCTCAATGTGCGCGTTGGCTGTGTGTAGTTACGCCTAACTCTGGGCGAATGTTTGGGTATTATGTGATTGTAGTTAATCTACGCTGCTGGCTCGGGTCCTAATCAGCCATTGAAACAGTTTTCTGATCATTTCTATAGGATGCTGTTTAGCTAACGATTCAATTTACTACAGGTATGGGGCTATTTTATTTCGGCAGCATATTAACTTTTCCTGTTATCAGTAAATGTTCTATAAAGAATTGTACACGGTCCTCTATTCGATATAGTTTGTTAGAATGCGAATGAAAAGAACTCCAAAAATATTAGGTCATCACCACATACGGACGGTCATTAGAACCTGTGGTTTGTTTGTTTCGCTGCTGTTCATATTACTCATTAACGTCGGTCTGACAAACGCCTCCGTACCAGAGAGCGTGCTGTTCGATGGTTCCAAAGAGATTAGCGTCAGAAGTTTCCCCTTTTTTAATCAGAAACTGATCCGCAGTTGGTGGGAGCCGCTCCGCGAACATATCTATGCGAAAACGGGAGTGATAGCCCGCATTTCAACGTCAGCTGATTATTCAGACTTATTGTCTGATAGTGCTGAGAAGCAGTTCGACTTGTACATCGTCCCCGACCATTTTATCTCCTTGATGATAAGAGAACATTATGCAATACCTGTGGTGGGGCTAAATTTACAGACGAGTCCCGTGTTAATTGTACGAAACGATGTCGATGTAAAAGAAATTCAAGATTTGCAAAGTCGATGCATCGCCATGGTACAGGAAATTGCGTTGACATCGATTGCCGCAAAGGATTGGCTGGCCGAGAAAGGACTCAACCCAATGGTTGATTACCAAGTCATGTATTTGGATTCATTTGAAGATGTGATAATGAAACTATTTTCCAGAAAATGTGATGCGGGAATCATAACTTCTGGCTTGGCAAAAAAATTGCCGCGGACGATTAACGATAAGTTCGATACGATTGAAATCCCCCTCGATGGGGAAAACTGGGGCGGTTTAAGTATCCTCGCGAAGGGGAGTACAGAAACTGAATTGCTTAGCGAAATTCAACAGGCCTTGATATCTTTTGGAAAAACCGAAAAGACTTATCATCATCTCGCTTCACCAATCTACGTTGAGCCAACCCTATTTGATAGCAAACGTCTGGAGTATCTCGCGGAACGTTACCGGTCGATCCAACCTTTGCTTATGCGTTATTTATCCGATAATTAGTCTACCGGCTCGGAAAGGATTTCACGACCTGTGAAGCGAAAATTCTATTACTCTTGTCTAACAAAAAGATGTGGCTTGGAGGTGCTCTTTAGATAAAAATACTGACCAGAATGCAACCGATAACTGCTTCAATGAGCCCTACAATTTTCGCGATTGGAGAAATGGTTTTGAGTATTGATCTCGTGAGGCTTTTGAAGTCTTCGGGACTGAGTAAAGCACTCAGCACAGCCTTTGATAGGGAGATGATACCAAACACCGTTAGTATATCCTCTGCCTCGGAGCCGGTAGCGAGAAAAAGAAAGATCGCGCCAAATACGGCGTTTAGCATTACGGTAAGGATTTGCAGGCGCGGTGATTCCAAGTGCTTTCGAAAAACGCCTAAAAAACGGTCAGGATTAATGATTAGCACTAACCCGGAGGCTATGAATATACCAGCGATCAATAGAATGGGATCCGTCACGATAAAGATCCTGAAGACTCGACGGCAGAAGAGTGTGCATCTTCTTCGACTATATAACTAAAGATAGGCTTTTTTTAACAGTAGTCAATGCTCTTTGTATAATTGAATTGACGTCAAAATGCCGGCTACTGAAATCCGGTACTTTGGAAAGGATTTTCCTTTCATTTGGTGCTTCTCTCTGTTGCGGTATTCGCGTGAATAGCAGCAATTGATGCGAGCTTACAAAGACGTTGGCTGTTTCAATTCTCGCAATCCCTGGGCAACGCTCATGAGCGGCCGGTATCCAAGTTCTTCCACGGCCTTATCGTCCCTTAGTGTGCAGTGACATGCCATCAAACCTACCGCATGTCGGGTCAGCGGAGGTGCTTTTCGGCTTCCCAATAGTCTCCACAGTCCCTCAAGAACATATGCAATGGGATAAACAACCGTCCTGGGTAGTGATTTTTTTGGAGGGGTTAATTCTGCTGTGGCTAACAATTCCGTGAGGAAGAACTTTAATGTCGACGATTCGCGGTCAGTAATGAAGTAGGCTTCGCCGCCGCGTCCGCGGGTGAGAGACAGTTCTACCGCATTGACCAAGTTTTGAATGTGAGTGGTTGATGTTATTGCCTTGCCATGGTCGATCCATACAAATTTTCCGGATTCCACCATGTTCTTGACCGCAGGCAAAATGGTTTGATCTCCCGGGCCCCATATCATTCTTGGTCGTAGTGCCAATGCCGTAAAATCTCGTTTCTGGCTGTTGGCTTCCAGTACCAGGATTTCCGCCTCCGCTTTTGTTTGCGAATATAAATAGGGACTGTCACGGGCGTAATCAGAGGTTTCGTCGACATCGATCATATCCTGGCCGTGCCATAGGGCGGCCTCCGTGCCAATGTGAATAAAGCGTTTAACACCGGCTAATTGCGCAACCTCAAGTAGTTGTTGCGTACCTACTACATTGGCATTCCAGTAATCATCGCGACTTCCCCAGTCACCCACAAAAGCGGCAGCGTGAATGACGACATCGCAATTGTCGAGAGCTTCTCTTGGTACCGAGCCTAAATTGCATCGGAACGGTTTGCCACCGATTGCCGATATAGCCTCGTCGCTGCTTTTCCTGCGCGACATGCAATGGACTTCGTGCGTGCTTGAGAGCGCTGCGGTGATAGCTCCGCCGACAAATCCCGATGCTCCGGTGACAAAAATGTGCATGTTGATTCTTCCTTCTTAATTTTCTTTACTTAACTCCGACTAATTTCAATAGTTCAAAGACAGGTATTACCTCAGTGGGTATTCATTCCTAACACAGGAAAAAGAGTCAAATACTGAACGGAGATCGGATCTATTTTCCACAAAGTATGGTTGTTAGAGAGTTTTTTTGGGTACGAGGTTGTCAACATAATGAAACTCCGTCAGTTGGTTTATGCTTTAAAACCCAATCAGATATTCCTGCCAAAATTGTTAGAGCCTGGCTAGAGTAATTGAGCTAAGCGTTATTCATCATCGTATTGATCGTGACGTCGTAACCATGCCATGCCATAGTCTAATTCCGCTTCGTCACGCCCTTTTGGTGCGATATCCATGAAATGATACGCGCCGTTGAGCATGTCCAAACCTCGGGAATAACATGAATAAGTATGGAATATGTCGCCGTTCCCATCCTTATAAAATACGCTAAAGCCAGGTAACTCTTCCCGAGGGAATTTGTTAACACCGTAGTTATAGATCACTTCACCTTTTTCAATTTCTTCCGGTGTAAATGAAACCTGAAAATCGTGATTAAAGCAGTTTTCAAATGATGATACCCATTTGAACTGCCAGCCCATCCGCCTTTGGTAGGACTCGAGGGATGGCAACGGTGCTTTGGAAACAGCCACCAGTTTAATGTCTCTGTGATTAAGATGAACATCGATACCATCCACATTGTCTGCCCAAAAAGAACAGCTCGGGCAACCTTCCTTCCAATCGGTTCCGAACATGAAATGGAACACAATGAGTTGACTGCATTCACCAAACAAAATTGATAGGTTTTCTTTGCCCGTAGGACCTTCGAAAACGTAGTCTTGTTCAACTTTTACCCATGGAAGCTCGCGTCGGTTTTTGCTTAATTCATCGCGCATCCGAGTGAATTCTTTTTCTTTAGCGAGATGTTCTTTACGGGATTGGAGCCACTCTTCTTTTGAAACGATTTTGTGTTCTTGCATGTTCAGTATCCCCTTGATCTATCCGGCTCAGCTTGGGCCGTGCAGTCCACTATTCATTCAAATAAGTATAGCAACGGCAATATAAATATCGCCAGTTATCATACTACTTGTCCACTATTTTGGACTTTGAAGGCGGCGTATATTATGCGGAATTATCTTGATCGATAGAACGTTCTGTTCTCCTTTTCCCTTCGTAAATGGAAACGTCAGTATTCCGGGCCTTTCTTAATGCATGGAGGCGGTGACACTTAATGGTATGGCTATGAACATTTCCCGAGATAATCAACATAAACGGCTTGACTTTTAGTTTAGCGTTAAACTAATATGATTTAGCATTAAACTAAATGGAGAGTGCAGATGGCTTTTACGCGACGGGGTTTTATCAAGGTAATTGGGACTGGCAGTGTGATTGTGGGAGCATCAGCCTACGGATTCGCTACAACCAGGACGCCGGAAAAAGCATTGGCGCCCTGGGATCTAGCAGGGAGTAAGATCTATTCAGATCCTCGTATGCGGGCACTCTCTTACGCAATACTGGCGCCCAATCCACACAATAGACAGCCGTGGAAAGTTGATTTAAGACCATCTGACGAGGTTATACTCTATTGCGATCTCGAGCGGTTGCTACCAGAAACAGATCCACCGAATCGACAAATTACAATCGGACTCGGTTGCTTTTTAGAGCTTTTAAGAATGGCTGCAGCACATGAGGGTATCAAAGCTGTGGTAACGCCTTTTCCCGACGGAGCTGGAGAAGACTTTCTCGATGCCAGACCGGTAGCGCGCATACGATTTTTGGCTGGCGAAGCAACACCCGATCCTCTGTTCAGGCATGTTATGCAGCGTCGGTCTTTGAAAGAACCCTTCGATATGCAGCGTCCTGTTTCCGCCTCGCTACTTGAAGAAATTGCGTTGTCCGTTGATGACACTGTTCAAGTGGGTACAACAAATACAGCCAAAAATCTTGAGGATTTTCGAGATCTAAGCTGGCGAGCATGGTTAATTGAGACAATGACTCCGCGGACAATGCAGGAAAGCGTCGATTTAATGCGTATTGGAAAAAGTGAGATAAACGCGAACCCTGACGGGATAGATCTTGGGGGCGCTTTTCTGGAAGGATTGTCCCTGTTGGGGCAGCTTGATCGAAAACAACTCGCCGACCAAAAGTCTGTCGCATTCCAGCAAGGTATCGATATGTATAAGGCGATGATGTTGAGCGCGATGGGTTACGTCTGGCTAGGTACCGAAACGAATACACGAGTAGACCAGCTAAGGTCGGGAGCGAATTGGCTGCGAGTTAATCTGAAGGCAACGTCGAAAGGCCTGGGTATCCATCCAATAAGTCAGGCACTACAGGAATACCCGGAGATGTCAGCGTTATATGAGGAACTTCATTCTAAGTTGGACATCAGCCTAAACGGAAACTTCGGGCCGAGAGTACAAATGTTTGCGCGGGTGGGGTATGGGCCAACATTGGATAAGACTCCCAGGTGGAAGATCGAGACGAGAGTGTTATGATATCTCTTAAAGCAGCATTCGATGGATATAAATACTTTAATGACCGCGCCTCAGGATGATCCAGTACTGTCTACGTTTTTTACCGAAATTGGGATAATTTCCCAGCTTTCGTATAAAGCTTTTGAAGAAGTAATGCCTTTGGGCTTAACCGTTCCTCAATTTTCGGTGCTAAATAATCTATCCAGGCTCGGCGACGGGAAAAGCCCCTCGTCGTTGGCCGCCGCGTTTCAAGTTACGAAAGGTGCCATGACTAATACGCTGGCAAGGCTGGAAAATAGTGGCATGATTGAAGTGTGTGCCGACCAAAATGACCGACGAGCCAAGAAAGTATTTCTGACCCCGATAGGCGCGAAGGCTCGCGCACAAGCGCTGCGTGCGCAGGCGCCTCTTCTCAACGATCTAATGCATGGATTCTCAGAGGAGGAGTTTGCACAGGCGATTCCTTTCCTCGCTAAGCTGCGTGTACATCTCGACCAGGCACGTGACTAATTAGTTTGAACGCAAATGACCCTGAGTGTGATATCTCACCGTTTTCTCCCTCGCAGCTTTGTTGGGTTCTATAACAATTTCTCCCTTATTTACTGTAAACTCGGTGCCATCGTTATTATTGATTTTCTAATGTTCCTTCGTGACTAAACCATAGATATCGTCCATGTTGTTTTTCGACAGCCTAATTCGCTTTTCTTCCTGTGGCGTAGCATTGGTTTTGGTGCTGCTGTTATTACGTGATTCCCGATCGTCTACTCAGACCCGCTCTGCTGTCGCGCTGTGCATTGCGGTAGCCGCCTCAATGGTCTGGCAGTCTCAATCAATCTTATCAATACCCTTTGTTCTAGGTTTGCTAACACTTCTGATCGTTATTAATTTGAATATCATATTCTGGTTTTTTTGCCGGTCTCTTTTTGAGGATGGCTTGAAATTTGGCGGGTGGGATGGTGCAGCAACTTTTTTGTGGTTTATAAGTGGGATACCGCTGATATTTTCTTATCTGATTGATCATCACAGCTTTTTTACTGAAGAGCAGAGAAATCACGCACTGATGGGTTATGCCGATGTTTTTAGGAATATAGGCGGTAGTTCAATTGTCCTTCATGTTTCGTGGGTTATTTGGCGAGGCCGAACCCAGGATTTGGTGGAGCCGCGCAGAAAAATCCGCGGAGGTTTTGTGCTTTTGGCCAATCTATGGCTGCTGTTTATTATAATTTCAGAATCATCTTTAGTTGATCCATTCTTTAATGAAATTCTCAATTTTGTCGAGGCATTAGGGATACTCGTTTTAATGCTATGGGCGGTCTGGTGGCTCGCCTCCGTGTCAGAAGATGCTCTGTTGTTTGTCGCAAAACCCACGATGCCGAAGAATATTGACTTGCTGAGGGAAAACTATCATCAGCAAATACTGGCCTTAATGGAGGGAGACAATCTTTTTCAAAAACAAGGTCTCACTATTGTAGATCTCGCTGAGCGATTAGGTTTGCCGCAGCATCAACTTCGAGTGCTTATTAATCAGACGATGGGCTACCGAAATTTTAACGCCTTTCTAAACCACTATCGGATTAATTCCGCGAAGCGACTTCTCGCAGATCCGGCCCGTGTGCAGTCCTCGATATTGTCTATCGCCATGGAAGTAGGGTACGCCTCCCTTGCGCCGTTCAATCGTGCATTTCAGGCACAGGAACAATGTACTCCCCGCGAGTTTCGAAAATCACACTGAGGAATTAACACATATTCGATCCATCGCCTTTGGAATTGTGACTTTGCTCAAAAAAGACTGTTTTTTTGAAAATCGATCGTTTTTATTCAATAAAGCGGAGATATGTTCAGACAGAAACCGCAGCATTAAGGCCTCAATTTAAAACAGAGGTTGTTATGCCGACATTTTCCAAAAATACATTACAGCTCAGAGTGATCAGAGTCATTGCTGTCCCTGTTCTGGTGAGCTTAGTTCTTGTTAGCCTAGTTCTTGGGGTAGCTCTGAGATTACTAGAACCCCCCGAATTAGATGTGCCTCCGCAGCAAGACATTATCTTCAGCAATGTGACTATTGTAAATCCGGGACAACAGCTGCTAAAAAATCAAAGTATCGTTATAAATGCTGGGCGTATCAAAGACATCCGGGCCTTTCGACCGGATGACCCTAAACCCTTGTGCGATAATTGTTTTGCCATGCCAGGCTTGATCGACGCCCATGTACACACGCCACCCGCAGTGGTAATCGGTAATCAAGCGCTTTTTGCACTCCTCTATTTGGCTCATGGTGTTACATCGGTGAGAGATGTTGGTCAATCAGAAGAAGGGGTTGCTCAATTTGCGCAGCAGCTGAATGATGGCGTTGTTCCCGGCCCGCATATGTATCGGTGTGGCCCCGTATTAGATGGCAATCCTCCGGGTTGGCCCGTCGCCAGCAAAATAGAAAATGAGATTGATGGCAAACGAAAGGTTGAAGAGCTTGCGAACGCGGGCGTTAATTGTATCAAGGTGTATAACGAACTTGATAAAGAGTCCTTCCATGCGATTGCAAAGGCCGCAAAAAATGCAAATGTGCCTTTGATCGGTCATGTCCCGCACAAGGTTAAGTTAGTCGATGTGACTGATTTCGAAGTACAGCACATGACGGGAGTCCCCTATGTATCTCGCCCGAGACCGCCGGTAGGATGGGATATTCGAAATGAAGATATCCTGGCGATGACAGAGCAGGATATTAATGTCAGTCTGGCCATCGCAAAATCTAACAATATTAGTTTTACGCCAACCTTAGCGAATTTCCGATTGCGCTTGAGTGCATCGGATCCGAGTCGTTTTCAGCCGCCGTCCGCAGAACATTTCATGCCAAAATTTTGGAAAAAAGGATGGGACTTTGTTGCGGGCCATCCGGAAACTGAACAGGATATTCAACTACAGTTAAGGGGCATAGTTGCATTGCAAAACCTGGTCATGCAAAGTCATATAAGAGGCATCGACATACTCGCAGGGACCGACACCCTAATGCCCTGGGTAATTCCGGGTGCGAGTTTATTGCAGGAATTACAGGAACTTAGCGTTGCCATGAACAGCACTGAGCAGGCGCTTATCGCAGCCACATTAACAAATGCAAAACATTTGGACGTCAGTAATATAGGTCAACTGCAAGTAGGATTTCGTGCAGACATGATTATCAGCAAAAATAATCCTTTGCATGATCTTCAGCAAATTGAGCAGTGGCATAGTATTGTCAGTAACGGCCGAGTTTATTCGAAAACCTGGATGCAGGACGCATTAAAGCGCTATCAACAACATTTTAATAGCGACTACTATACGATTATTATGGATAACTTAATCGAACTGATTGCGAAATTCTACGGTAGTACTTCTGTTTAGGTCAGAGGTTATAAGTTATTCACACCGGGCTGATATTCGAGAGCGTATTGGCCAAGCTTTTTCGCGAATCGACTGTCAGTGATTCGTGATAGGGCTTGAAATTCCCCTTTCCTATTCGCAGTGTTACTATTCATGCTCTGACTAACAATGCAGGACGCATATCGGGCTAGCAGTATTGTCTATATGATTTCAAAAATGGAGCTCGTCGTATGCTCCCATCGCTAATGCGATTTCAATTTGGTGCAAAAGACTTTGGCGCATTTCCGGGCCTTGTGCTTCAGTTGCGTCGCTTATCGTTATTGCTGATTGCGTTGACCTCGCTCGAATCGCATGCTGGCGTAACGGTAAAATCAGGTGACTTCCCTGCATGGGACCTGAAAGAAATCTGTGAAATGTTGTTGGATACCAACAGTGTCAAACCTATTTCGCAAATAGTTAGCACGGCATCCAGGCAGGATTGGGCGTCTTGTCGGGATCAATCTCTTTCGCGAGGTTATTCAAAGGAAACTGTATGGCTGAAGTTTTCCTTAAACAATGTGGATCGCGATCTTCGGACTATCTACCTTCATCTACCCGCACCTTGGTTGTCCGACATTAGAGTCTATTCGCGGGCTACCCAGAATGACTTTGAAGAACGGCTATACGGCGCTGAGCGACCATTTAAGGAACGAGGTGTTCAAGCAGGGGGTTTTTTCATTCCCTTACATTTATCGCCCAACGAAGAGAGCAGGTTTTACGTTCGAATTTCCAGTCGGGGTGCGCTCACAATTGGCGGGCAGGTTTTGTCGGAATCGGACGCTACGCAAATAAATCTCATGAATACCCTTTTTGTAGGATTTCTTGTCGGCGGAATATCTTTGCTGGCATTGTTCAGCTTCTTTATCTTTATTCTTCTGAAAGATCGAAACTACTTTAATTATGTATTGTTTAATCTGTCTATGCTGTTGTTGTGCGGCACGATTTACGGATATACCTATCAGTATTTGTGGCCAGAACTGGTTGAATTTAATTTCAAGATGAATTCCGCGACGGTAGCGTTTTCTACCATTACTATCTTGGTTTTTTCCCGGCGTTTTTTAGCCATCCCCGAACTGGCACCTGCTGCCGATAAGGGTTTGGTTTGGTTGCTCGCGATTGGATGGTTGGGGCTCCTACTTTCCTTTAGCAGCTATTACTATTCTGTGGTTATTACCGTAGTTACTGCACTGGCTTCAGCAGCCCTTGTCTATATCGTGATTCTCGGTGTGTATGCTTGGAGGCGACGGGTCGCGGCGGCTGGGTATTTTCTCATTGCCTGGACTGCCTCTATTAGTGGAATGGCACTTATTGCATTGATGGCTCAAGGGGTATTCGAATACTCGAGTTACAATCACTACGCTCTGGGTATTGGAGCCTTGATGGAAATGGCGCTCCTGTCTATTGCCTTAGCGGGGCGGATTCAAGTTCTTCAGCTAGAAAAAAATCAGGCCCAAATTGACTTAGCGAAAAACCTTGATCGTTCTCGATTGGATCTCGAAAAGAAAGTGGTTGAGCGAACGGTTGAACTGGAAACAGCTACCGAAAAAGCCGAAATGCTGGCGCGCACAGATCCATTGACGGGACTCAATAACCGTCGGGCATTTTTTGACTATGGCGAGGTCATCGGTCGCCAACGGAGAGCGTCTGTTGCACAATATGCGGTTGCGATGATTGATCTTGACCATTTTAAAGCAATCAATGATAGCTACGGTCACCGCGTTGGTGATGAAACATTGCAAAAAGTCGCAAAAACAATACTGTTGAATATGCGAGAGGCCGACATTGCCGGTAGAATAGGCGGCGAGGAATTTGCCATCATACTACCCCGAACTTCTGTAGAAGCTGCAGCACAATTAGCAGAGCGGCTGCGCTTGTCGATTGCTGAAATAGTTGTTTATGGTGGTGTAAATGAAGTAAGGTTAACCGCAAGTATAGGTGTCGCTGAGTGTATATCTGCGGATGTTACTCTTGAAGATACTTTAAACAGGGCTGATCAGGCTCTCTACAAAGCTAAAGAAAGCGGCCGGGATTGTGTATTGGTAATCTAAGCTGCTACTTCTGGGCTACTATATCCGCGCTACTATATCCGCGCTACTATATTTAAGCTTGAACGTGCCTTAGCTAACACTTCTTTCATTGTATTATTAATCCTCTCTTTTTCCTTTTGTTTTTAACATTGAATTGATTCATTTCGTCATTGCTAAGCGTGTTAACGCATACTCGCTATACGAATGGCTCTGAACATTGTAGAAATAACATTCACGAGCAAAGAAACTTTTTCGAGAAACGATGAACTAAGTTGGAGCTGGACACATGGGTGTTTGGCGATATTTCATTATAAGCCTTGCAGGGAGTTTCCTACGGTAGTGATTAACAGAAAATTGTTCTATGTGTTTGCTTTGCTAGCGATCGTTCTCCTATCGGCCGGGTGTTCAAATACAAGGAAAAAGCCAGAGCCCATCGAGGTGTTTGATACTCAGATTTCCGACGACGGTACTAAGGTTTTCGTTTATCGATTAGAAATGCCAAAAAAATCCGAAACGCTGAACAAAGGTTCCCGGGGAAATGGAAAAAGAGGTGGGCGCGGTGATGGAACAAAAGGTGGCAGGGGATCAGGCAGAAGCAGCGACCGAGAAAAACCGATGGCAAGATCTGAGCAATCAAACAATAAAATGGATTCAAAGTTGGAAGGTGGATTAGAAAAAATATTAACGGACAATACATATTGTCGGGACGGTTACTACGAACTTGACCGCCATCGGACATTAAGTGATATTTCTATTCGTGGCGAATGCCGTGATGAGGCGACGGAAGAGGACCGTAGAAAATTTCCAAACGATAGATAAATAGTTTAAGGCTGGTGTTCAGCACTTCTTATTCAATGTGATAGAGGCAGTCGCGAAGAAATCGTATATGAAAGAATCCATTTTCAGAAATGGGGTTAAAAAAGAAGTTGGGGTAAAAAGGTCTAGCTTATACTTATAGGCACGATTGAAACAACTAGCCCAAATTCGGCGCGTTGAAGTATTTCAATACATTCAGATTTTTATCTCACTATTCAGTTGTCGATCACATGTCTAAACCGCATTAAGCTACTAAATATCGCTATTGAACGACTTCCCTTGAGTTCGTTTATCCCATTTTTCGGCCCAGGTCCGTAACGGTCGAAGCGTTAGAAGCAAATCAGTACCTTCCGGAGTCAAGGTGTAGCCGATTTTCGTTTCATGCTGAACTATTCCAGCGGATCTCATTTCCGTTAGTCGACGGTTTAGTATGGTCGGTGAAATCGCCCCACATCGGTCTTGCAAGACCCTAAAGGTTGCGGCTTCGTCTCTTAGCTCCCATAGAATTCGCAGGGCCTGTTTACGTCCTAAGAGCTCCAGAAGGACCATAATTGGCCGGCCCGTTTTTGAGGACTGACTCGGTGTACCTGGTTGTAGTATTTTTTCCATGACGTCCTTTTTGAACTAAGTAATAACAGCGAAATCAATTGTACGAAAATCGCTACACAAATGGTAGCAATTAGTAGCAATCTGTATTAAGCTGTTGCTACATTATTAGTAGCGAAAAGTGAGAATGATTATGAGTACAGCACGAATTAGACCGTTAACTAGCCCGTTTCCAGAATCGGTTGCTGGGATATTGGCCAAATATCCACAAGGTCCCGAAGGCCCTATCGCTCTGTTCAGAACGTTGGCTCACAGCGAACGGATATTAAAAAAGGTAGGTCAGTCGGGATTACTCGATAGAGATAGCCCGATAAAAATGATAGATCGCGAGATAGTCATCCTGCGCACCAGTGCCCGTTGTGATTGCGATTATGAGTGGGGAGTTCATGTAAAAGCCTTCTCTTCTTACGTGGGTCTCAGTCAGGAACAAATCAGTGCAACCGTGCACGGTAGTTCTACATCGGAAGTCTGGGGCACAGAGCATTCCACTTTAATTCAGATGGTTGATGAGTTGGTAGATCGGAAAAAAATCTCTGACTCAGTTTGGTTGTGCCTCAACGAAATATATACAAGCGGTCAGATTATGGAATTAATTCTGTTAGTGGGTTTTTATCATAGTATCGCGTTCCTCAATAATTCGCTCCAGGTTGAGCAGGAACCCGACACGCCCAGTATGCACGAGTAAGAGACCCGCATTATGACGTTAGACAGCAAGTTTTCTATCGCCGCGTACTCACACTGATTTAGATCATAATAGTTTTCTTTATCGCGTAAACAGATGCAATCTTTTGCTCAGGAAGGTTAGAAGAATTGACGTATCTGCCCGTGGCTGTATAGTACGTCCTGATCCTCTAAAAAGAAGAACAACGATGACTGAACAATGCCTGAATTTCAATATGCGCAAGGCTAATAGGGTACTAAATAAAATTTACGATGGGCACCTTCATGTTTGTGGCATTAAGACCGGCCAGTTCACTATGTTGCGGGTGATCGATATGCACAAACCGACAACTAACAGAGACCTGCAGGAGTTTATGCTAATAGATCAAACGACTCTGTCTCGCGGTTTAAAACCTTTAATCAGAGATGGATTTATCACAGTGACTCAGGGACAAGATTTACGCGTTAAATTATTGTCCCTATCACCTGAGGGCGTCGCCTTATACAAGGAAGCGAAGAAACATTGGAAAAAGGCCCAGAAAGAGGTGGCAAAGCGATTGGGATCAGATTTCCCGGATGAACTTCTTTCGCTAACCGATAAAGTCGCCAGTCTAAGCGTTTAGTTTTTTTAGTTAAGTGCATGCATATACATGCTTGAATCGATGAAATTAATCAGTTAGTATCTTGCCGTAGCGAAAGTGGTTGATTGCGCGGTTTTCACATTTTCAGAAGCGCAGATTAGCTGATGTTCGCGACTATTTAGTGTGGGTAAATAGGCGAATGACATATTGCTCTATCACCTTAAACCGACCTTATCTGTTCTCTCACCTGAACTGACCTCTAATCCCTCGACGTGCAGGCGAGAATATGACACAAGTGCAGACAGCAGTTGATGACAGAACATATCAATTGCTTCACCATAATCCTCTTCCATTACTGTTGAAAATGGCCACCCCTAATGCGATCGCATTTTTGTTGCAGGCCGCCGTAAGTATGGCAGAGGTGTGGTATGTGGGTCGGCTAGGAACGACTTCTTTAGCGGCAATAGCACTGGTTTTTCCAATGTTGATGTTAATGCAAATGATGTCTGGAGGTGCGCTCGGAGGCGCGATTACTTCCGCTATAGCGCGGGCCATAGGAGCTGGAGATATACAGAAAGCGGAGGTGTTGGTCTGGCATGCAATTGTAATGGCCTTGCTCGGTGCAGGAATGTTCTTTGTTCTATATTTTATATGTGGGTCTCAATTACTGACCATTCTCGGCGGCCAGGATGAAGTATTACAGCAGGCGTTGGTCTATGCTGATCTGTTGTTCAGCGGTGCTGTGGTTTTATGGATAAGCAATTCTATTAGCGCAGTTTATCGTGGCATGGGAAATATGAAATTTCCCGCGACATTAATGATTTTCGGAGCTTTCCTCCAAGTTCCTCTGTCCGGAGCGTTGATCCTGGGATGGTTTGGACTACCGCAACTGGGTATCGTAGGTGCGGCAATCTCTGCTTTATCGGTCGCCTCAGTGTCGACTATTCTCCTAGTGGTCGGTCTTATTTTCGGAAAAGAAACAATTACCCTTAAAACGTCCCACTTTCGTTTACGCAAAAACCACTTTTTCGACATAACGAAAGTAGCGCTTCCAGCATCACTGTCTCCTTTGTTGACTGTTATTACCATTTTGATGCTGACTGGTTTGGTGGGCCGGTTCGGAAATGCTGCACTGGCGGGTTATGGTATCGGATCGAGGTTGGAATTCTTGTTAGTACCGATGGTTTTTGGAATCGGCGCGGCCATGACTTCTATGGTTGGAGTAAATGTAGGGGCGAAGAATATTCAGCGAGCAGAAAAAATCGCTTGGACTGGCGGGCTTCTCGCGGGTTCCGTAACGGGCATTATTGGCTGCGTGATGGCTTTGTTCCCCCACTTATGGATAGGACTATTTACAACGGACCAAGAAGCCTATGACATTGGTTACCGATTTTTGCAGATAGTGGGGCCGTGTTTTGCATTTCAGGGTTTGGGTTTGTCCTTGTACTTTGCCTCTCAGGGAGCAGGTAAAGTAAATTGGCCTGTCCTTGCTACGATTTTCAGGTTTGTATTAACAGTAAGCGGCGCTTATGTGGGCGTCTATTGGTTTAATGGTGGTCCCGAAACTGTATTCTACCTCGCGGGGTTTGGTATGGTGTTGTACGGTGGGGTAACGGCTTTAGCGATAAGTTTAGGTGCTTGGCGAACGCAGTGAATTAGTGGGCTTATCTAAATCCATGACATTTTGCGAAATGTAGATTTCCGTTGCAAGAAAATGGCTTTACTTAAATGCATATGCATGTATAATTGGTTTTTTATTTCCACAACCAGGCTGAAGGTAATGGAGCACTGTTTAAATTTTAGTTTGCGGCGAGCTAACCGAGTACTGAATAAGATCTACGATAGGCATTTGCAAGAATGCGGTCTTACCGGTGGGCAGTTCACTTTATTAAGAGTAATAAGCCTAAGGAAACAAACAACAAATAGAGAACTTCAAAATATCCTTTTAACTGACCAAACCACATTAAGTCGCGGATTAAAACCGTTGATTCGGAATGGATACGTGGACGTTTCAAAAGGTGAAGATCGGCGTATAAAATTGTTGTCGCTATCGGTAGAGGGAGTGCTGTTGTTCAATGAAGCATCGAAGTGCTGGGCAGCATCGCAAGAAGAAGTCAAGGTTCGGTTGGGTGAAAAATCAACAGAGCAATTACTAGCCATAACCGACATAGTTTCGAACTTAAAAAGCTAAATTTTTTTAGATAAAGCATGCATATACATTTATAAGCTATAGGCATTATTAATCGAATAGTTTAGCAGAGGGGTTCTAAATGAGAAATTGTCCATGTACGAAATCAACGAGGCTGATATTAAGAGCTTGGCTGATGGAAGGGAAAACGAACGCCTGATTTAGAATCGTCGCATAGTTATAGATATAGGAAATTTCCACTATAAACATGCATATACATTAAATGTCCCAAAGGAGCTGAATATGAACAAGAAACATGCAGGCGGATGGCTGGAGGATTTTTTCAGCTTTATCGTAAACAGGCCGAAAACAGTAGTAATTCTATGTTTGCTGATCATGGGGTTCACACTGAGTTTTCTTCCTCAATTAGTAAAAGACACTCGGTCAGACGCATTTCTTGCACCCGATAATCCAGCGCTAGTCTATCGTGATAAGGTAAAAGAACAGTTCGGTCTGAGTGACCCGCTGATCATTGCCGTGGTCAATGAGGGACAGCAGGGTATCTTTAATCCAACAACGCTCGAGTTGGTCAGATGGTTAAATGATGAGATTGAACAACTTGACAATGTTGATAGCGATCGCTTAGTGAGTCTTGCTACGGAAAAGAACATCGTCGGGTCCGAATATGGAATGGATGTGCGGGAGTTTTTTGATCCGGTGCCGTCCACCCAGGCGAATTCTGAATCCCTGAGAGAAGCGATCGATGATTTTCCACTCTATAAAGGCAGTATTGTCGCGAAAGATGGCAAAGCCACTCTGATTGTCGCCGAAATGGTCGACGAGCTGAAAGCCGAAGTGACCTACCAACAGATAATGGCTATCGTCGATCGCGCCACGGTTGCCGATGGGGATCAAATTCATGTTGCCGGCGAAGGAGCGATCGCAGGATATTTGGGGAGTTATATTGACGCTGATGCCGGTCGTTTGAATCCTCTCGCCGGGTTAATTATTACTTTGATCATCATCATCGCTTTCCGGCGCTTTAGTCCAGCACTAACAGGTAACGTTATTATCGCAGCTTCGGTATTGATGACGCTCAGCGTTATGGCCGCCAACCAGGTGCCATTTTTTGTAATAACTAATGCTTTACCGGTTATTCTTATCGGTATTGCCGTTGCAGACGCGATTCACATTTATAGCCATTACTTCGAATTGCAGGCTGAGAATCCTGAAGGGGAAGTCAAGGAGTTAGTTGTTAGAACGATGTTGGAAATGTGGCGTCCGGTCACTTTGACTAGCTTAACGACAGTAGCCGGATTTCTAGGATTGTACTTCGCATCGTATATGCCTCCATTCAAATATTTCGGTTTGTTTACGGCGCTTGGTGTCATGATTGCAGGTACTTATTCGTTGATATTTTTGCCCGCAGCCATGGTCTTGACTAAGGCAAAAGTGAGCAATCATTTTGTTATAAAGCATCAAAGTAAAAAATCCGATTTTTTTGCGACTGTGATGATTCTATTGGGACGAATTACCTGTACGTATCCGCGCGTCGTTATTGCGTTATTCGCAGTTCTTGCCGTTAGCGGTATTTATTCCAGTCGTTATTTGACCATCGACGAAGACCGCATCGGAACGTTCCATCCCAGCGAACGAATTTATGTTGCCGATAAAATCATCAATGAACATCTGGATGGAACAGGTACTCTCGACGTCGTCATCGAAACGTCTAATGTCGAAGACCTATTTTTGCCGGAAAATTTGCAAAAAATACAGAGTCTACAGACATTCGCCCAAACGTTGCCCTATGTTCAGGGGTCGACGTCGATCGTCGATTATCTGAAGCAAATGAATCGCGCTCTTAACGGCGGCTCAGTGAATGAATATAAGTTGCCCGATAACGCAAACTTAGTCGCGCAATATTTCTTGTTATATTCTGCGTCATCAGATCCGACCGATTTTGAAGAGGAAGTCGACTACGACTACAAAACGGCAAATGTACGCCTAAATATTAATTCAGGAAGTTTTCAGGATACCAAAGAAACTGTCGTAAAGCTGGAAGAATATATAGCTAAAGAGTTTGATGGCGAAAATATTCGAGCTACTTTGTCTGGCCGAGTCAATGTGAATTACCACTGGATTAAGGATCTTGGGCAGAGTCATTTTTTGGGATTAGGTATTGCGCTTTTCCTCGTATGGGCGGTGGCTTCGCTTTTGTTTAGATCTAGTCTGGCGGGTTTGTTTACTTTAATTCCGGTCGTGGGCTCTATATTGCTAGTCTATTCGGCTATGGTTGCTCTGAACATTAATCTGGGCATTGGTACCTCCATGTTTGCCTCCGTTGCTATCGGTCTCGGTGTTGATTTTTCAATACATACTGTTGACAGAATGCGCTCCTTGTATCGAAGTGTCGATGGGAATATTGACCGGGTTTTGGAACGTTTTTATCCCACCACGGGACGAGCATTGCTGTTTAATTTTATGGCAATTTCCTGCGGCTTTGGTGTGTTGATCTCGAGTAAAGTCGTACCTTTAAACAACTTCGGCACCATTGTTGCGCTGTCAGTAACGACGAGTTTTTTCGCCAGTATGACGTTACTGCCGGCGATGATGAAAGTGTTTAAGCCTGCATTCATTGACTCCTCCCATCTTGCGGTATCTACGCCCGCTAGATCATTTGCTCGAGTGGCATCTACAGTACTAGTGATCGCTTTTGGAGGTTACTGGTTACTTTCGACCAATGTTTATGCTGACGAAAAAATGACCGCGAGCGAAATTGTCCAACAAGTCAACAGTGTAAGAGATGGGGATTTTGTGACTCGAAAGTTGACCATGCATTTAATGGACAGACGTGGTAGGGAGCGCGTTAGAGAAACCTTTGGGTTTCGAAAGTACTACGATAATGAAAAGCACTCGGTCCTTTTTTATCGAAGCCCCGCCAACGTAAAAGGTACCGCGTTTCTTACCTGGGATTATCCCGATGTAGATGTCGATGATGATCAATGGTTGTATATGCCGGCAATACGTAAAGTCCGTCGGATTTCAGCGTCTGATAGAGGGGACTATTTTCTCGGTACAGACTTTACCTACGAAGACATCAAGCTTGAAGGGAAGTTGTCAATGTCCGACTACGAATACACGCTCATTGACGAAGAAGTGGTCGATGGTGTTCTGTTATACAAGATGGGTTCTTTGCCCAGGACTAAAGAGATTGCCAAAGAACTTGGGTATGGACGAACTGAGTTCTGGGTAAACAGCTCTAACTGGTTGGTGGTGAAAGCCGATTTCTGGAACCCAAAAAACGAGTTTCTTAAAACCTTGGAAGTGAGCGATATTCGTAAGATTAATGGTATCTGGACGCGCCACCAGCTGGCGATTAAAAATCATAAAACGGGTCATTTGTCTCGGTTCGTCTTTAGTGATGTTGATTATGATACGCCCGTGGACGACGGAGTGTTCACTCAGCGCGCATTGGCAAGGGGGAGGTAAAGTGAAAATGCCCAAATTGTGCTTAGCTTTTGTGCTGATGTGCGGCGTCGAATCTTCATTTGCTGTTTTGGACTGGGGCACTATTAGAGACGCCGATTTTAGCGCAACTATTGACCAAGACTTAACGGTTAAGAAAAGTGATGGAAGTACTCAAAAATTTCAGACGACTATCGAACCCCGCTGGGATATCGATTTGACAAATAATACCCGTTTAGTGGGTATCGGTAGAATTCGTGTGGACAATGAGTCAAAACTGGGTTTTTCCGGTAGCAATGAACATGTCGATCTGGAGGTTCGCGAATTGTACGTTGACACACAATGGCGCAGCGCATATTTGCGATTAGGCAAACAACAAATCGTCTGGGGGCAGGCCGACGGTTTGCGCGTTCTGGATGTTGTTAACCCCCTGGATTTGCGAGAATTCATTCTTCCTGATTTCGAGGATAGACGAATACCTTTATGGACTGCCAACATCGAAGTTCCCGTAAATGACGTCTGGACGGCGCAGATATTATGGATTCCAGATCAAACCTACGATGAACTTCCCGAAAGAGACAATACCTATGCAATGACCTCTTCCTTGGTCGTTCCCCAAGCTCCCGTTGACGTTCCTGTTAGATTAATGCAGGCCAAAAAGCCACAGCGCAAGATCATGGATTCGGACGCGGGCGTTCGTTTTTCTGCTTTTCTAGGCGGTTGGGATGTTTCTTTGAACTACTTTTATCACTTTCAGGATCAGGCCATTTTGTACCGACATTATGATGGTGGTGCCGTAAGCATTGAACCCAAATATGAACGTAGTCATTTAATAGGCGGTAGCTTTTCCAATGCCTTTGGCGACACCACTGTGAGGGCTGAAATAGGCTACTCCTCTGACCGTTACTTCTTAGCAGACCACAGAGATACAGACGGCATTGTCCGCTCTGGAGAGCTTTCCTATGTATTAGGCGTTGATTTTCAAGGCTGGCGTGACTGGTTCATTAGCGCTCAAATCTTCCAGTCTTACCTGACAGATACGAGTGATGCCGCAGTCCGAGACAGAGTAGATGTTACTGCCACTGTTTTGTTACAGCGGTATTTTATGAATGAAGCGCTAAAAGCCGAGACGCTGGTCATTCAACATATGGCTGACAACGATGGCTTGGTACAAGCTTCACTGGCATATGAATTGACAACTGACGTGCAAGTTAATATTGGTCTCGATCTTTTTTTCGGATCGTCCGATGGTTTGTATGGCCAGTTCAAAGAGGAAGATAGTATATCTTTCGGTGTTGAATTCGGATTCTAATTATTGATAGGAAAGATTATGAATATGGCAATAACGAGTGATCTAACGAAAAACCAAATATCTTCTCGCTGGGCACAGTGTAAGCATTGGGTCGTGTCCTTAATGCACGCGATTGACTATGACTCTACGGAAGAAGCTAATACCATCCTTCGGTATTCGGCTTCAGAGATCGAGAAGCTTAAGGCCAGAGTATTTGAGTTGGAGGAAAAAAACCGGTTCATTAGCAGCGCATTAAATTGTGATAAGTAACGGAACAACAAATTGTGCCCAGAAGTCACTCCGCAGAGTCGCCTGCGAAGAGCTTGAAGAGTTCTGATCTGGTCCTTAAAGAAAGCTCGAACGCATTTTAATTGCCCAGCGGCCGTCTTTCTTTATCAGGATGTAAAGTGAATCGTAGGTTCCGATTTCGCTGCCATCTTTCCGCAAGCGGCTAAATTGAGTGTTAACGTGTGCTTTTTGACGGGTCATTTTCACGATTTCGCGTTTTTTCCAAACACTTTTGTCCCATCCAGATCGTTGAAGTTGTATGAATATCATTTTTTATTTTTGAATTTTTAATTTAAAATAAAATTTAAAGTAATTTATAATATAATCTATCCAAACCAACCATTTATTTATAATCTGTATTGTCTCCAAAATTA
>CAJVZD010000076.1 GCA_913019905.1 uncultured Cellvibrionales bacterium | reverse complement strand
TGGAACGGCCCACGAACATTCACTCGCATCACCTTATCCCATTCATCTTCATCAATGTCTGAAAAAGGTTTTAACGATAATGTAGAAAAGAGCGCGGCATTGTTGACTAAAATTTCAATTGGCCCAAATTTCGACTCTGTTTGTTCCACCATCGCAAGCAAAGATTCATTATCGGTTACGTCTACACGGAAGCCAATCGCTTCCCCACCCTGTGCAATTATTTCGCTAACAATCTGTGAGCTATCTGAGCGAGCCGCAATCACAACTTTCGCGCCCTCGGCTGCCATTCCCTTTGCAAAGGCGGCCCCTATCCCCTGAGCTCCGCCGGTAACAACCGCTACTTTTCCCGCCAATCTGTTCAACATTTTTCTCCAATATTCATAGCAAAAATGACCAGGCCAACAATGATCAATCGTCACCAGCCTGGCCATTTCAAAAAGTCACTTAGAAACGAAAACCCACCTTCAAAGTCAATTCACGAGGCGGCTTCATCGCCGCCAGGATATTCGGACCAGAAGGTATCCCCCACACCATGACTTCCTCCTCGGTTAGATTCTTGCCGATGAGCGACACCGTGTATCTCTCATCGGGGGAAACCAATCGAACACTGGCGCTAAGCGATTCGTATGTCTCCTGCAACACCGTATCGAAATAGGATATATCAGTGTAATAATCATCACTGTAGGACAGATCCGCCCTGGCACTGAAGTCCCAACCCTTGAAGACTGCATCTGCAGAGTACTCCATGAAGAGCGACGCTTTATTTTCAGGTGCAAACTGCAAAGGCTGACCTCCCAGATCACAGACGCCGCCAGCATTCTTCAATTCTGGCGCACAGCCGCCCGCACCCACAAATTCGTCATAGCTTGCATCGGTATAAGAATAGTTTCCGCCCGCCAGCCAGTTCTCATTGATGGCCCAGTTAACTTCCACTTCCAAACCCGTACTGGTAGAGTCGGCCGCGTTATCGACCTTAAAGTCGGCCACGGTGCCCTCCACCTGAGTAGCTAATTGCAGACCTTCAATTTCCATGTAGAAATAGGTCATGTTGAGAGAAAGCGCCCCATCCAACCAGTAACTCTTTAATCCCAGTTCAAACGAATCGACAAGTTCGGCATCAAACTCCATATCCGAATCCTGATGATCTACCCGGTCGCTAAAGCCTCCTGTTTTATGACCTTGCGCCAAGGTAGCAAACACATTAACGTCGTCATTTGCTTCCCACTGCAGGGTAAATGAAGGTGTAAACCTACTTTCAGACCGGCTCTCGCTCTTATCAATAATTTCGGCGGCCACGAAGTTATCTGTTTGATATTCGTTAATCCAGCGATTAAATGTGAAATCTTTTTCCTCAGTAGCCCAACGCCCACCTACAATAGCTGTCCATGAGTCGGCAATACTCCAGCGGGCCTGACCGAAAATCGCCAAGGTTTCTGTATCCTGCTCCCAAGGCTCTTCTTCTGTTAAAAACGGACCACCCGGCAAATTTTTGTGCGAGGTTTGGCCACGTTCTATACTGCTGTCTTCATAGTAAAGCCCTACGATGTAGTCAAACGTATCGCTAGTCTCCGATGTGAAACGAACCTCCTGACTAAACCCGGAATATTCTTCCTCGCGAACGGCCCGAAACAAGTTCACCGCTCCCATATCAGCCCCGTGAAACAGGTGGCGATAGTCATAGCCCTGGTAGGCGGTGATCGACTTCAGCGTTCCACCTTCTAGTTCGTGATCAATGTCCACTGTAATATTGTCAGACTCTTGATCTCGTGAAGGACAGAAAGAACCAATACTCTGACCCGCCTGAGGACCTGGAGCTGAATTCGAATCAGCACAATTGACATGAATTACCCAGTCCAAGCCTGCAGAAACCGAGCTCGGATTCGCCGATCCCGCATGGGCCGCCAGTCCCTGCCAGTTTGCATCGCCACCGGCAAATGCGTTTACTTCAGCGGTATCAGAGCCATCTTCTTCATATTCCATATGCTCCAACTTTAAATTCACAGTGGTGTTGTCGGATGCAGCCCACTCGAACTTTGCACGAATGCCCCGGTCTTCTCGGTCTGCGCCATCCGGCCCGTCCATTGTATTTTTGTAAAATCCGTCCTTTTCTTTCCATTGGAATGCCAGCCGCGCATTCACTGTGTCAGACAGTGCACCTGATACAAATCCTGAGGTGTCCAGTTTTCCGCCCGTGGTGCTATATTCGCTGACGGATACGTCTACACCGGCTTCGAATATCTCACTGGGATTGCCCGTTCGGATAATCATTGCACCGGCCAATGTGTTCTTTCCAAAAAGGGTGCCTTGGGGACCTCGTAGAACTTCTACCGCGGCTACATCCATAAACGGATGTAAGTTAATAGCACCTCGACTGATATAGACATCGTCGACAAAACGGCCGACCGACTGTTCAATAGAGTGCGAAGTTCCTCCGCCCAATCCGCGAACGTAAAGATTCGGCAGAATCGCAGCACTGTTAATTTCAAAGTTGGGAATGACCATGGAAAGATCTTCCATATCGGAGATGCCCAGCTTGTACATCGTATCAGCACTCACCACAGCTACGGATACAGGTACGTCTTGAATACTTTCAGCGCGCTTCGTAGCGGTGACAATCACCTCTTCCAATTCAAAAGCGTGTAACGTCGCTGGAAGTACAGTGGATGCACTGCCTATTGCAAGTAGCGCCCCATTCATTATGCATTTTCTCATATCTCGTCTCCGCTGCTATTATTAAATTTATAAGGCAATCTGGTTCCAGATTGTTCGCGTAATTAGTGACTTGAACTGCAAACCATAATCGAATTCTATTTGATTGATAATATGCACAAAACTCAACATGTCGTTCTCATTTTACGGTCGGCACTTCCGTTTACCTGAGTCGCTCTTTCCTCTCTAATATTGTTCCTCCGGTAGTCGAACAACCAAACCATCCAGTTCGTCAGATACCGTGATTTGACAACCCAGCCGGCTCGTCTTTGATGGCATAGGTACCGCTTCAAGCATTTCGATCTCATCCTCATTCGGGCCCCCAGTTTTTTCAAACCAAGCCTCGTCAACAATGACATGGCAGGTAGCGCAACTGCAGCAGCCACCGCACTCTCCGATAATGCCTTCAACCAAGTCGTCTACAGCACCCTGCATTACGGTCTTGCCGTTCTCAACGTTTACTTCGTACTCTTTACCAGAATGCTCTATATAGGTAATGGCCGCCATTCGTTAACTCCACAGTAAATTTCTTTTGTCTATAAGCAGAACGGTACGGAACCCCGTGAGGCGCCGCGCCCTAAATTTTTAGTATTTCTCAATCGCCTTTATGCATTTTCGATTCCTTTGCCGCCGCTTCCGCTCTTCTTTGTTTGCGCATAAAAACGGTTTGAATACCGCCCTCTAGATTGGGTCCAGGACCAAATCCTTCACAAAACACAGAATCTTCTAACGCTACCACTTGATGAATAACATTCGAGGGTACGGCAAGGACATCCCCCGGTTTCATCTCGGTGAAAATCTCTTCTCCTTTAGCCCCGCTTCGAGCGCGTATTCTTCCGCTGATCAAAACAACAGTTTGCTCATCCTCATGGCGATGTAGCGGAGACTCAAAACCCTCTTTCATTTCAACCCAGGTTTGCGCAAGCGTTTTCATTTCTACACGGCGAAGGTCGATTCCTTCGCCGAACTTTTTCACGGGAATGTCCTCATATTTGTGAACTATCGCGTCTATTCGTTCATTTTCATCGGTCATGTGTGTCTCCAGAGCCTTAGACGGCTCGAACAGTTACTGTCAGAGATGATTTCATCTCTATCTCGTATAAATAGGCGCCTTAATAATCAAGTCGATTTAGCTTGGCGGACTATTTCGCACAATAGGCCAGAACCCAAAGAAGCCTGAGGCCACAAAGATCACGGGAAAAGTGACACCCAGCATCGCTGAAGCAATCCAAATCTCTTGAGCAAAACCACCCTGTGGTCCTACACCGAGCTGCTCCCCGACATGTAGGCCAGAAGCCCAGCGATACAACTCATACATCAGCACGCCCACCACCGCGGCACAAGCCATTAGCAGGAGGCCTCTCACCGGTTGTTGCCAGCCTCTAAAGAGTGCAAACTGCATCATGTTATTCACTAGGAAGGTACCGAAAATCATGCTCACAGGAACCCGCACCATGTATTCCACCGGTGGCATTCCCAGCACATTGATAAACAGCGCCATGAGTGCCCACGCTAGCGCCAGTAAATAAAGCGTCGCGATCAAACCCCGAACAGGTTGCGGCTTGCCCATGGACAACTTCTCGATAGGCCAGAGGTCAAAGAGAAAATGCACAACGATGACACCCGCGGTCGTGGTGAAAAAGATCAACGCCGCCCACATCCCAAAAAGTCCTTTGGGGTCAAGATCTTCATAGTAATGCGGATGCCCAATTTCCCTGAGCATGCCGTAGTCAAAAAACATAAACCAAAGAACGTAGGCGAGCAGATAGGTGAACACCAGAGTCAAAATACCAAAAATCACGGGATTCTTGCTTGTCATTGTCAGCGGCCAGCACTGCCAGATAGGGATCATCCACATGGCGACGACGATGGTCATGATGAAGTAATGCGCCAACATCGGTGTGGACCCATGCCCCTTGCCCACCGTCACCAGCACAAGGCTTAATACTAGAGCCGTGGCGAGAATAGTGATCAAGGTGAGCGCCAGGCCCTTTAGTGGTTGCGTCAAGCGAGCGACCGCATCCGGCTTGCTGTTATGCCAGAGTAAACCGAGCACAATCTGCGCGGGTGTCGCCGCCATAAAAGCGATGCCCACCCAGTCGACAAAAAAATGGATCTCGAAAGGCGCTATGCAGGCAGCGGCAATCGCCAACACCACCATAGTGCTCATTACCCCCGTCGCCAGGACGCGACCCAGTGGTTGCTCTGTCTCATTTGAACTTGGCATTACGTTCCTCGGAAAAATATAACGGTGTGGTTTTCTTAACTAAATTAAGCAAGAACAGGCGCTGTTCTCAGTCTCCAAAACCAGGCCACCAGTCCAGCACCGATTTTTTGAAACTTTTGCGCTCGGTGAATCGAAGTGCCCAAGCTTCAATGGCCGGATACTCCTCAAACGAAAACTCCGAACGAACCAGGGTGAAGTGTAGAGGTAACCACGCAATATCCGCGAGAGAAAATTGATTCTCCACTAGCCAATCATTTTCTGAAAGAATGCGCTCAGCCTTTGCGAAACAGTCCGTTAAAATACTTTTGGCCTGCGCCACGTCCTCAGGGGTAAAGCCCTGCTCACTACTGGCCTTACTGTGAAAACTCAGAAGCTCTTTATCGGTTTGCAAGCTGAGATACTTACCTTGATCTGCTTGGTTTTTGCGCATGAATTTCTGCACTTTGTGGTAGTAGACAAAAGGTTTTACCGCCGTCATATGAATACTAACCGCAAGCCTCATCCACTCGTACATCTGTTCCAACCCAGAGGCAGACGTCGGTCTCAAAGGCGAATCTGGAAATTTTTTATCAATGTGATCAATAATGTCATCTGACTCGACGATCACGACGCCATCATCGATCAGTGTAGGGACTAATCCTTTAGGGTTTATGCCGAAATAGTCTGGATTCAAGTGCTCTTTCTTGAGGATGTCTAGATGATGGCTTGTCCAGGGTAGGTTCTTTTCTTCAAGGGCGATTCGCACGCGCATAGCACAGTTGGAGATACCCGAGTGATAAAGATGAAGACCCTCAAAACTTAAAACGTCTTTATTTTCAGGTGTGATAACGCCCATACGGTTGCTCCAAATATATTTGCAAGAATTCTAGAATCACTGATTCCAGAGATGTTGAGCAAAATATAATGGATTGTTAGGCAAACGATAATACCTTGGTAAGCGTACTCATCGACCGCAGATTTCGAACGATGCAGCCGCTCGCGGGCTATTTTTATTATTGTTACTTCAGCAAACGTTCTAATTTGTCTAAAGTTTGCATTGCGGGCAAGCATTGCCTTAGACTCGCCTTAGGTTCCCTTCCCTCTTTTATAGCACTGATAAATTCTCGATCACACAGCTCAACCCCATCCATCTCACTGTTAAAATCGCCAAAGCCCAATGATTCGCCCTCTCCACTAACAAGATCGTCATAGTGAACTAAAAAAGTACCTTGGTCACAGATATAACGAAAACTCGTGCCAAACGGTCCTTCGTTATTGAAAGACAGAGATAGTGAACACAGGGCACCGCTGGCTACCTTCATGCCAATACTCATATCCATGGCGATACCTAATTCAGGGTGATTAGGCCCCTGCAGAGCAAAAAGATCGGTGGCAATCTCACCGGTTTGGTACTGAAAGAGATCCACACTGTGACAAGCATGGTGCCACAATAAACTGTCGGTCCAGGTTCGTGGCTCGCCTTTGGCATTAGTATTCGTACGACGGAAAAAATAGGTTTGTACTTGCAGGTGCTGAAGCTTCAATTGACCCGTGGCCAATTGTTGATGTAACCATTGGTGCGGCGGGTTGAATCGACGTGTATGCCCCACCATCGCCAACTGCCCAGTCTTTGCCTGCAAGGCCACCAGGGCTTCCGAGTCGGCTAGATTGTCAGCCATTGGAATTTCAATTAAGACATGTTTACCGGCATTCATAGCGGTCATTGCCTGAGCGGCATGATACCCGGTGGGGCTAGTGAAAATTGCGGCATCAACACCCTCTTGAGACAAACATTCGTCAAGCGACAATGACCAATGCGGTATTCCGCGAGTGCTCGCGAGAGACTCTGTGGCAAGTGCACCGCCGCCCGCGATAGAAACAACTTCCACATCATCAATTTTTTCAAGCGCGTCTAGGTGTTTTTGTGCGAATGCCCCTTCGCCAACCATGCATATTTTAATCAAAGACACGAATAAACTCTCATAATTAACCCTTCAGATTATCGCCACTTAGGCCCTAACGAGCCTCAAGGGAACTAGACAAAAGGTGGAAATTGTTGCTGTCCAACTTGCATCGTGACCCATTTTAACTCTGTAAATTCATCCATAGAAAAATGACCTCCTTCGCGGCCAGAACCACTGTTTTTAACCCCGCCAAATGGCACAATCGGCTCATCTCTGATCGTCGGTCCATTGATATGAACCATACCGGCCTCTAGACCTTCAATCAAAATCAGAGACTTTTGTAAGTCGTTAGTAATCACCGCGGCGCTCAAACCGTATTCGCAGTCATTGGCAATTTCCATCGCGTGTTTGTAATCGCGCGCTTTAACAACGGCCGCTACGGGGCCGAAACATTCGGTGCGAAACAAACTCATGCTCTGGTCGACGTCGGCCACTACCGTCGGTTGATAATAGTTGCCCTCGTAACTGCCACCCGTTAACACCCTTGCGCCATCGGCACGTGCTGCGTCAACTTGCGTTTGAATAAAGACCGCTTGTGTATCGCGAATGAGCGGTCCAACTAATACACCGGGCTCTCTTGGATCACCACATTTAATCTTGCGGACTCGCTCAACAAATTTTTCGACAAAAGCGTCGTAAACACCCTCCTCCACAATCACTCGGGAGCCCGTCATGCACACCTGCCCTTGATTCATGAAATTACTGAAACTGGCGGCTTTCGCGGCGTAATCCAAATCGGCATCATTGAGCACCAACAGAGGATTCTTACCACCCATCTCTAAAGTGCAGCCGGTATTGAATTCTGCACAGCGCACCGCAATCGATTTTCCCACTTGTGTAGATCCAGTAAACGTTACTCTCTTAACTCTTGAGTCCGCAATTAAGCTGTCACCCAAATCAGCGCCCAGCCCCGGCACCACATTAAGCACACCATCTGGCAGGCCGGCTTCGCTATAGATCTCTGCCAGCTTTAGAGCCACAACGGGGGTTACTTCGGAGGGTTTAAGCACCACGCTATTGCCCGCGGCTAGTGCCCAGCCAATTTTCCGATTAGCCAGCAAAAGAGGGAAATTGAAAGGCGATATCGCTAAAACAATACCTAGAGGACGGCGGATGCAATAAGATTTCACGCCGGGGTAATCCGAAAGATACGTTTCACCTTTCACCCGACGACACTCACCCGCCATGCTGCGCATAAAACTTGGAGTGTGAGTGATTTCATAATTGGCCTTAAACAAGGTCGAGCCCGCCTCGTCAATCAAAACATCACGCAGCTCATCGGCGCGAGCTTCGGTTATGTCGGCCGCTTTTAGGAAAATGGCTTCTCGAGCGCTAGGGCTGAACTCTTTCCACTGTTGAAATGCGTCCCATGAAGAATCGAGCACCACTTGGGCATCACGGCTATCCGCTTGATGAACCCTCGCATACACCTCGCCGTTTGCAGGGTTGATTGAATCTTCTATATTGCCGGAGCGAGCGGCAACATAAGCGCCGTTAATGTAAAGTGGGTACTCTTTCATGGCTGACCTCAAGCTAAGTTATTCATTTGGCATTGCACGTGCGCGTACATGCCGCCGTCACATGGGATATTAGCACCTCGAACCCAAGCGCTTTCGTCACTACACAAAAACTGGACCACTGGCGCTATATCCGTTGGCCTGCCGGGTCGGTCCATAATTCGCATGTCTTCTTCTGCCCGCTCTCCTAGGGTGGCGATGAAATCCGCTAATATCGGAGTTTCAACAGGGCCTGGGCTAACGCAGTTCATTCGTATGCCGCGATCTCGCCATGTCCAACGGTTCTTCATTGTCCAACAGATGAGAACTTCCTTTGAAAAAAAGTAGCCCCGTGGACCAACGATATCAAGCTGTTCACAAATTCCACCTACATTGTCCAAACTTGCGTCACTCAAAAATGTATTTATCTGTTCAGTCGCGGCAGGCCAACCCACACCCGCTAGTGAAGCAACGTTGACGATTGACCCACCCTGATTCATTTTTGGCACAAGCGCTTCTGTCAAAGCCTGCAAACCCAAAAAGTTCACGGCCATAACAATTTCAGCTGGCGCAGTGGGTGGAAGTCCTGCGACATTACAAAGACCGTCTATATCCTCTGGTACACTATTCACCGCCGCCTCTATGCTGGCAGGGTTTGATAAATCGATCTTTATAAACTGATCCACCGACTCGCTAGGCTCATTGCGGTCCATTCCGATCACGTGCGCGCCGGCTGCCTTGAATTGTTTTGAGACTTCTGCGCCAATACCTGAGGCGACACCGGTTATAACGATGATTTTACCTGATACGTTCATCTACATTCCCCTTATTTCTAATTTTATTTATTGAGATTAATACGGCTAAAGACGCGCAAAGTGTTTCCAGAAAAAATGGCTTGTCTATCCGCTTGACTCAGCGCTGTATTACCATCGATATATCGCTTTGTATCATCAAAATGAAACCCTGTTTCTGAATCAATTCCCCGCACTGCTCCAACCATTTCTGAGGCAAAGAGAATATTCTTAACGGGAATCACATCCAATAGAAGATCAATCCCCGGCTGGTGGTAAACGCAGGTATCGAAATAGACATTGCCCATCAATAACTCATTCAAGTTAGGTAAATTCATCATGTCCGCTAAACCGCGGAATCGGCCCCAATGATAAGGCACTGCGCCGCCGCCGTGAGGGATAATGAATTTAATCTCAGGGAAATCCTGACACACTGAAGACGTCATTAGCTGCATAAACGCCACGGTGTCTGCACTGAGATAGTAGGAACCGGTAGTATGAAAAGCCGGATTACAACAACCACTGACATGAATCATAGCTGGCACATCCAGCTCACACATTTTTTCGTACAAAGGGTACCAGTAACGATCGCCCAGTGGCGGAGACGTCCAATGTCCTCCACTGGGGTCTAGGTTGAGGTTGCAACCCACAAAACCAAATTCATTAACACAGCGCTCCAGTTCTTTAATGCTGTTTTCTAAACCCGCCCCTGGCGTTTGCGGTAACTGGCAGCCACCGATAAAATTTTCAGGATAAAGCTCTGTGATGCGATGAATTAATTCATTGCAATGCTCCGTCCAGAATCGACTGGTGCTCTCATTGCCAACATCATGCCCCATCCAACTAGCGCGCGGCGAAAATATAGTAAGATCGGAGCCTCGCTCACGTTGCAGCTTTAGCTGTGCACCTTCAACACTCTCACGCAACTGATCATCACTGATATTCACGTGCCCCTTCTGATGACAAAAGGCGGGATCTTGAGCCAGATCGGCTTTTTGTTGATCGCGATAGTCGCCGAGTTCAGAAGGCGCGGTGGTGTAGTGTCCGTGGCAATCAATAATCACGTTAATTGCTCCAGATCTGCCAGCGTATCAACGTAGGTAAAGCCGGACGCTTCTAACTTAGGGCGCATGTTGTACATGTCTAAACCCAGTATGCCTGAGCTAAGTTTTACGCGCTTCTCTGCTTCGTGTGCCTCACGTGCAGTTGCCGTGGCCAGAACGTCTTCCACTCTGTTGCGTGGCACAATAACCACACCGTCATCATCGGCCACAACGGCGTCTCCTGGTGTAACCAGTGCGCCGGCACAAATAACCGGGACGTTCACCGCTCCTAAGGTATTTTTAACCGTCCCTTTTGCGGAGATCGCTCGAGACCACACGGGGAAATTCATTTCTTCTAAATCCACCACGTCCCTAACACCGGCATCGATGACTAAGCCCAGAACGCCTCGAGCCTGTGCAGAGCTAGCCAATAGATCACCAAACATGCCATCAGTATTATCGGTTGTGCACGCGACGAGCAAGAGATCACCCGGCTGACACAGTTCGATGGCCACATGCAGCATCCAGTTATCGCCGGGCTGGGCCAAGACTGTCACCACGCTCCCAGCAATGCGTGCACCGGAGTAAATTGGGCGGATATAGGGTTTCAGCAAACCCACACGACCCATAGCCTCGTGAACCGTGGCAACCCCTAATTTCCCCAGAGCGACGACACTATCTCTGTCGGCTCGCTCAATATGTTTAACAGCCACGGTTTTCATTAAATACTCCTAAGTCCATTTGAAATTTTATTTCTTAAATATAAAGGGTGCCACGACTGAGCAATCTAGCCGTGCGAACAACTCCCGCTTTTCGCACAAGCAATGAGTTTTGACTTCGGTCGAGATGTAACTGCACTGAAAATTCACCACAGGGGTGCTCAACACGCAGAGAAACTAAATCGCCCTCTGGCACGTCAACAATCGCTGATGCAACGGTGTCTTTGAATAGACAGGCCGTTGCCACCGACACCGCCCCCAAGACACCGACAGCGGCATGACAGACATGAGGAATAAAAGTGCGGGTATTGATCAAACCACCGTGGGTTGGTGCGGAGATTAAACACATCTTTGGTACTGATTTAGCCTTAACATCACCGAGATTCATAATAGGCCCAAGCGTCAAGCGGAGCGCTTCGAGCCTTTGGATCAGCTCGTCATTTGCATTGAGTTCAGCGGGAGACTCGCGGCCTGACAAGCCAAAATCACTGGCCCTCATTAGCACCAGCGGCATGCCATTGTCGATACAGGTAACTTGAGTTCCAAGCACAGTGTCCGTGAAATTATTGCTGGGGAAAAGAGCGCCGCACACCGAACCCGCTAGTTCGAGATAATTGCAGACAACCGGTGCTGAGGTTCCCGGCACACCATCTATGCGAGTATCGCCCTCATAGGTAACTTTCTCATCAGGCGTTTGGACTATGAGTTCACACAGCTTGTCTGAGTTCAGCATGTTGACGGTAATAGCCGTACAGGTAGGTAATGCTGTTAATAAGCCCGCCTCCAAGGCAAAAGCACCGACACCGGCAAGGATATTGCCGCAGTTAGGTGTTGTGTCGACACGATTCTCACCAACCACTACCTGAACGAATAGAAAATCGACATCGGCATTGGGGCGAGAGCTCGGGCCCACGATGGCCACCTTACTTGTGAGTGGGTCTGCTCCACCCAGGCCATCGATTTGTCGAACATCTCGGCCCATGGCCGATAACAATATTTGATCGCGCTCGTCCGCATCCAATGGCAAATCACTGGCGAGAAAATAGAGCCCTTTTGAGCTGCCTCCACGGATTTGCATGTAAGGTATAGATCGCACGTTAATCACTTCTGTTGCCCTAGATTTAATTCAGTCTAAGCAGGACGCGCCACTGTCACCAATGCAATTTATTTTCCCAGCCATGTAAAAAGTCTTTCATAGAGACGATAACGTCACTTTCTATTGACTGTGAAAGGTGTCGCCACTACTCTCACAGTGCAATGAATTACACTCATATAAAATAATTTAGTAATTATTATTCATGGGAAAGAGTTGATGACAATAAAAGCCCACATGATTCCCGTACTCAGCCTGCGCCAACTAAAGTCTGCCCTATTCGTCGCAGAGAACCGCAATGTCACTAAGGCCGCCAATAAGCTGAACCGTTCGCAAACTGCGATTACGAAAGCCATCGGCGACTTGGAAGCAAGCCTTGGCAAGAAACTCTTTGACCGCTCCTCAACCGGAATGATGCCTACGGTCTACGGAGAGGCCCTCGTCTTTCGAATTAAGCTCGCCGTCGAAGAATTCCGACGAGCAGGTGAAGCCTACCAAGCGTACAAGCCGGGGGGCCGCAGTTACCATTCCATTCCCGTCTTCTCTCTGGACATCAGCTACAAGCGCCTGGCGGCCTTTATCGCGCTGTTTGAGATGAGAGACATTGCAAGTGTTGCGAAATCTCTTGATGTCACAAAAGCAGCCGTTTACAACTCACTGCGTCAACTAGAAGAATTGCTGGACCTCACTCTTTTTGATCGAGAGCCTAACGGGGTGGCGCCAACACCGTTTTGTCATGTTTTGGCGCGCCATGTGAAATTGGCTTTTTCAGAAATCCGCCACGGTGTCGAAGACATAGAGAGTATTGACGGCGTGACCCAGGGCAGAGTAGTGATCGGCACCTTGCCTTACACCCGAACCTATCTCACCCCAAGAGCCATTAATCGCCTACTCGAACGGTTTCCACAATTAGACGTGTCCACTCAAGAAGGCCCCTATGGCGTTATGGAGGCGGCCCTACGTAGTGGCGACATCGATTTTATCGTTGGGGCTGTGCGCCCAGTAAGCGAAGGTTCAGAAGTAAAAACTGAGACACTTTTTGCCGACCGTCTTTCCGTTATTGCGCGCAAAGGCCACCCACTGAGTTCAAAAACAAACATAAATTTTAAAGAACTGCAAAACGCTCTCTGGGTTTTGCCTAGCCACGCAACACCCACCTGGCAGATTTTTGAAGAAACCTTACAAAGGCATGATATGCACCCGCCGGAACAGGCTGTGTTGACCAGCTCGCTGTCAATGGTGAGAGGATTATTGCTCGACAGTGACCGCTTGGCATTGTTATCCGAACACCAAATTCACTACGACAAAATCAACGGCCTCCTCGTGACCCTACCCGTCAAACTCGGTGATACCTATCGACCTATCGGCATTACCATGCGAACACATACTCAACCCTCCCCTGCAGCGCAACTCTTCCTGGAAGAGCTGCGCCAAGTCGCCACTGAGATCTCTGAAGGTGATTCTCTTAAGAGCGTATAAATTTAAGGCGTATGACAAAGGGCGAAATTTGGCCCGAGAAAGAACCTTATCACTGTGCGGCTAGCACGGTTTGAATTGAAGACCACTGCGATACACTAAATGGCACTAAATAAAAAATCATAATTTTTTGCTAGAACAATGTCGTCAATCTCACCGGCAATCAAACGGTCTCCGTGATTGATAAGCATCAACACGGTGCCAACACACAATCCCACCTTTACGCAACGGAGAAAGATATCCTTGCGTAAGGCGACACCGAGCCAAGTGACAGACGGCTCAGTCATGAGTCTACCGACTCTTCCGGCCAGTACAGACGCATGGGGTTGTCCACAAGTAACTTGCGCTGCAATTCTTCGGTGCCGGCGATATTCGGTATAAATTCCAACAAGTTTCCATCGTCAGGCATGTGAGACTTCATGTTGGGATGAGGCCAATCGGTGCCCCATAACACGCGATCTGGAAAAGCCTCAACCACTCGCCGAGCAAAAGGAATAACATCGGCATAGTCTGGCGGTCCAAGTTTAGAAATGCGATCGGGGCAGCTCACTTTAGTCCAGAAATTATTGTTTTCCGCCATAAGTTTCATAAATAAATCAAAGCGACCGCCTTCAAGAGGCGCATTAACATCAGGGCGCCCCATGTGATCTACCACCACAGTGGTGGGTAAGGCGGTAAAAAAATCGTAGTACTCCGCCAAGTCGTCCGCTTCAAAATAGATCACAATGTGCCACCCCATCGGGGCAATCCGATCAGCAATGCTTTGCAAGTCGGCAAAGGGCAAGCTATCAACCAAACGTTTAACGAAATTAAATCGCACGCCTCTTACACCCGCTTCATGTAGGGCCGTCAGCTCGCCGTCCGAAACGTCATTTTTGATCGTCGCCACACCCCTGGCGAGACCTTCTGACGATTGCAATGCATCAACTAGAGCACTGTTATCAGCGCCGTGGCAGCTTGCCTGAACGACAACGTTACGACTAAAACCCAGGTGATCGCGAAGCGCAAAAAGCTGGTTCTTTGAGGCATCACATGGCGTATATTTACGCTCGGGTGCAAAGGGAAATTGGGTCCCGGGACCAAATACATGACAGTGCGCGTCGACTGAACCGTGCGGAACAATATAACTGGGTTTGGCTGGAGAGGGATGAAAGGGCAACCATTTTGCATCCATGGTAAAGCTCGTCATACCGTGTTTTCCAATATGATGAGTCCGGCTGCGGAATTCGATGCCGGAACGTGGAAGTGACGATGCACCTCTGTAACCTTATCGTCCAGTGCGCCGCGCATAACCATCCACATCACAAGTTCAGCGCCCTCAGACCCTGATTCCCGCAAATATTCAACCTGAGGAATGTCAACCAAACGCTGTGGATCTTGAGTGAGGTCATCGAGAAACTGGGTATCGAATTCTCTATTAATTAATCCTGCGCGTTCACCTTGTAACTGGTGAGACATGCCGCCCGTGCCAAATATCGCTACCTTTAGATCTTCTGGATATTGGTCGACGGCTTTGCGAATAGCTTTGCCCAAGGCGTAACAACGAGCCCCCAATGGCGCGGGATATTGGATGACGTTTACACACAGAGGAATAACCTTACACGGCCACACCCCAGGCTGATCGCACATAATTGAAAGAGGCACAGTCAGACCGTGGTCTACAGGCATTTTGTTGGCGATGGTGATATCAAACTCATCAAAAATTAAAGATTCACAGATATGCCAGGCCAATTCAGGGTGACCCTTAACCACAGGCACCTTGCGTGGGCCATACCCTTCATCAGCCGGCTGAAACTCATCAGCCACACCCATAACGAAAGTGGGGATCAAATCGAGTGAAAATGCAGATGCGTGATCATTGTACACCACGATGACAACATCGGGCTTCTCTTTTTCCATCCACTCACGCGCGGGGCTATAGCCGTCAAACAAGGGTTTCCAATAAGGTTCTTGAGTTTTTCCATGATCTATCGCCGCGCCAATAGCGGGGACATGTGAGGTGCCTACACCTGCAAATAACTTCGCCATCAACTACGCTCCCTTACTGTCTTTACTATTATTAGAGGGCTCTTTGCCCCACTCATAGTCATATCGATTTCCCTCAGCAGGCCGGCCTCCATCAACCATCATTTGCTTAAATTGCGCTTCGCTGACACCCGACATCTTGCCGCCTACACCCTGCATTGTAAGGCCGTCAAAAATTGCGATTTTGAAGGTGTAATAAATATTTCCGCCAAGACGAAGCATTCCCACCCAGTTTCTATTCTCTACCGCCGATCGCTGTTCAGTGGTCATCGGAAAGCGATCCAAATAGGCACTAGGGTTAGAGCGAAACTGATCTCTATTGTCTGAATGGTTTAGCGACATGCAAAACATATTCAGCTGGTAACCCAACCGGGAATGGTGGGGATCAAATACATAGGTTCCTGGAATATCACTGTAGTCGCGATCATTTCTCATGGGTGTGCACCTTAGGCTTAACCGAAAATTCATATCCAAAATTTATCATAAACTTGGCATCACTCTGGATGTCAATTTGTAGGCCGCGCGAATGCCAACAACGATTGAAGCGGGCACCAATGTCAGCATGAGCACTTTTGCGAAGGGCAATATCTTCATCAAGAAACTGGATGGAGGTCGCACTCCTTCGCAGTCAATGCCGATGCATTCCTCAACAACTGGCAAAACTTCATTTATGCCTCCCGCCCACTGGGTGAATTCAAGGCTGTAGAATATTAACGAAACTAACGCACTCAAGGTTAATATCACCAGTGTACGGGTCTTCCAATTGCGCTTTATAAATCTCACTAGCCTGGCTCAACTTCGGTGGTTTCTATCCCTCTTTTTGGGATATTTTTAAATGTCGATTTTGTCAGATCCACTATCCATCGCCAATGCATTCCAAGATGAACGCCAATCAAGATGATTAAAAAATTACTGTACTGGTGGTGTACTTCGTTCCAGAAGGGCTGCGCCTCAAAATTCATAAACAGAGGCAATACAATTTCAGACGCTAGAATCCCCGAGATGATGACAAAGATCATCAGTAGATAAAGCAAACAATCAAAGACAAAATTAAATCTATTTTCACCTCCAATTTTTTTAAAGAAATGTTCTGGCGTTTTCAGTATCCAGTCGAAATGGAGCAGAAAATGGACGACAAGTGGGACGATAAAAACAAAGCTAATCCATTCATGGAATGGCAAGTTTATTTGCGGTACATTGGCCAATACAAAAAACACCAGTAGAAAAAAATCCATGACATAGCGGGTTCTATGCAAGCTTTTAGTCCAGTCAGCCATACTCAATTCTAATCACTTTTTGTCCAGAGCCATAATCGTCCATCTTGATCACACCCGAATTATTTGAATGTGCGTGGCTCAATCTGTCTCGAATCGCTTGAGGTAATTCATTTATATTAAGGCGATTGTAATTGACTCGAATTTTACCGGCAATATAGCAAAGGTAGGCCGGTGAGTTCGCAATTCACGAACAATCGGGGTGGATTGGGGACACGAGGAAAAGGAATTGCTCGGGTTTTTGATCAGATTGTGAGTCTAAAACGCGGTATCCTGAACGGAGATACTGTCTAGCCTCTACAAAATCAGGGTCTTGCCATTGCCCTCCTTAAATAAATGTCGAACCTGCTCTTACAGACCAGAATCCGCATCTACTTAGTGAGCCTGGCTGTCCGTATTGGAGGAATAGTTTAAGACGGGTACAGGTTGGAGTAATGATGATGTTTAGTTAGGAGGAGTGACAAATTCAATTGACGGTCTATCTGTCGGTCTTTATTATAATTGACTTACAATAAATACAATTAAATCAATTAGTTATGGTTTAATAATGGCGGAGAGGGAGGGATTCGAACCGGGCGGCCTACCGCCCTCGACCGTTCGGTTCGGTTCGGTTCGGTTCGGTTCGGTTCGGTTCGGTTCGGTTCGTAGCCAAAAATATTCACACAAACCCTATAAATCAATCAGTTACCAACGGCCATGCCTGGTTACTTTTCCATAAGCGCCTATAAAACCCCATACAACTCCTATAAACCTCCCACACAGTGTTTTGAGTGACTGCTAGATATCCAGCCATTGCGACTCATTTTATCCACTATTGGCCAGTGAGTATTAAAATTCGCACCGCGCAGGATCGAAGTATTTAAAATCATCAGATAATTCCTCGAGATTCATATGAATACTCATGATTTGGATGCAAGCCTTCCATTCCATCTGGGCCTATCTCCCGCCTCCACACCTGAGTGTCTCTATCAATAGCCTGTGCACACTTCTGAATATCGTCAACATTATATACAGCGGTAATCTCTGACTCATGGATCGTTTTAGATTTTGCCAGGTAGTCAGCATCAATCACCTTTACTTGTTCGGCATATTGCATTTGTTGCACGGCTTCTTCATATAGCGCTCTTTTTTTACCAAATAGCATCGACAGTATATCCATAATTGCGGCAATAATTTTGGCGATATTTGCATCGTGCGCGGACCTGCAAAATGTAAAGTCGATCCAAGGCTCTCTGTTTATTTCACGAACAATAGCATTTATCCTTAGCCTTCTTATTCTTGCGAGTTTCGATTTAGTGACTTTCACGCGGATTTTGAACACTGGTGCAAGACCGATTGAGGGATTGTCGCGCTCGGCACTATAGTCCAAATCTTTTCTATCCTTACGCAGCAACGACCCCCAAGTTGCATGCAATGACGAGACATTTGATCCGCTATACCACCGGTCCTTTAGTGACTTGATTCGATACGATACGCCCATCACTTCGCCCACCGAGCCTTCACGAGCCCGTACATCCACACCCTTCCTTCCCAGAGCCTCGACGAATTGCTTAATATTCTTTGGCTCGTCACATTTAAATGTCTGGCCAATTATTCGGCGTATTTTCTTGCGAACACCCATGTCGTTAATTTCGCGACTTTTATCTCGCAATATTTCCTTGGCGTGAACGTGGCGATTCATATCCTCTTCACCCAGCTCCTCATCACTACTCGGCACAACCTTAAGGCCGAACTCCTTCTCGATAGCACGGCAAGCTTTCTGGGCCCTCACGTAGTTATCATGCATTGATACTAACTTTCCATCATTGGTCACCCTACAACTTGCCAGATGCAGGTGTACCGCCTGATTCTCTAGATGAATTCCGCCGGCCCAAAGGGTATCTTTAAACTCGAAACCAAGAGCACGCTGTAATATACGAGCAGCCCGTCCCCACTGCTGAGGGGAAAGAGGCTTGTCTTCCGGGGCCAAGGACAGAATACTATGGTCGTAGACTTGGCCACATTTTGATGCACCATTATAAAGGCACGACTGGAACTCAAATTCATTAACTAGATCGTCGACATCTACACAGATAACCCTTCCATCTTTGTCATGACTCAGTGGAGATGGAGAGATACTGCTGCCATGCAAGAAGATAAGATGTTGCATTTTGTGGCCATGTTCTTTATTTTCTCGAAGAATGTACTCAAGAGTCAGCCGAATCGTCGAACGGCATTTTAGGTGTTTGTAAATCATAACGCCCTCTTCCTATTATTGAGGCAGCACCCTACACTTCTAGCCATCCGCGTTCATACGAGCCTTTATTTGAGCCCAAAAATCACTATTTACGATATGAACGACCCTATGATGCATCGTCGCGCTGTAAAGTTCGCGGGTCATGCGGATGATTTCTTTAATTTCCTCCCCTATCAAATAGGCTTCCTTATCAGCATCCCTCATAAATTCGCGCTTAACATTGTAATCTCGTGTCAGCTGATTCAAGTTGTTTGCGACATTCTTGTAATGCTGGCGCATTTCCAGTGCTGCCTTGCCTGGGACGTTAACCGTAAACTTCCCTTCCGTTAAAACATTCTGAAGCACTTCATTCAAAAAAGTAGCAGTCGGTTTTGGCTTGGCAGATAGGTTGGTAGCGAGCCAGTCAATCATTTCCCCCTGATCTGGCGTTACGCTAATTTTTATCGCTCGAGACTGCTTAAGCGATGTTTCTTTTTGGGGCCTTCCTAGATATCCCATGTCACACCTCATTTTTATTGTTGTTATAGTGCTTTTATTTTTGCGTATAAATCCCTTAGGGTATGATTCAAAATCGCAGGAGACACAGAGTGGCTCCGAGGACTAAAGTTTTCGACATATCAAATTTGATATACCGCGCAGCTGTATATCAATTTTGAGTGCATCGAAATATAGCTTGCTTACCATCTCTATTAGAAAAAATAAAAATGTCAAAAAACAATATTATTTTTACTTGGGTTATGTATTACCCTCCTTTAATTTTGGTGGGTTTGCAAGAAGTTTTAAATTAATTTTTTAAGTATATTGAAAGTTATTTTTTTGTCAAAATAACGATGGGAATATTGAGTGCGGATAAATTGGCAAAGTCATTGCCTCAGATGGCAACACTAGTGTCACACATGACAATACCAGTGCCATATTTGGCAATAGCATTGTCGTCTGAGGCAATCCAGTTGATTTTAAAGTTAAATTTTTCGCCTAGGTCTAAGTGATATTTAAAGTAAAAAATCACGAAGTTAACGTGAATGAGCGCGACAAGAATTGGTTTTATATATCAAAAGTTTTGACTGCCGCAAAGCCACCTTGCGGCATCGAAATGGTGAAAAATAATTCGCACGACAGTGGTGCGGGTGCTCAATATGCCACAAGGAAGTAGAGTGACCTCGTAATTATGTCGCAGACTCCGAGAACGAAAAATCACCCCCACCACAAAGACAACGTGGGCAATAGGAAGGTCTAATAGGCACTCTAGATCGTGAAATTGTAAAAGCGGTCACACCGAAAGCGTCGCATTTTAATCTCAACTGCACTTCACCCAATCAAGGCTTTCCGTTAGACACCTGACTTCAACGGGAAGCGAAAACTTGACATCTTTCAGATTAATCGCATATTCCCAAAAGTTATAGATAGCTCGCCTTGTTATTGCTTTTTATGCTGGCCTGCTTTACGATAGCCTCATAACAATAAAAATAATACGAATGGTCCTATCATGCTTATACACTCTCTCGTTCAAAATGAGCCAGGCACTGAATGGCGCAAACCCACCCTGCATTGCCTTCCCTTATATGACGACTTTTATTCCCCTCAATCTTTAGCGAGGAGGAGTGAATACTGCGATGACTTCGAAAAACTTTCTGACTTGAATCGTCATTTTTACGGCAGCGAGACATACGGGAGCTACACTGAAGAGCTAACCAGCACCCCATTAAACGAACCCGAACACCCCCAAAACACTCCCAGCCAAATCATAAGAGGTGAAATATGAAATCGACATATTTTGCACTGATGGCGGAATTTAATACCGGGGATATTCCACTCAAAGTCTGCTGTGAAAAATACTTCGGACTTTCCATTCAAAAGGCCGGCAGCAGAGCAAGAACCCAACAGCTACCAGTCCCCTGCTTTCGAGGCGGCAGCCAGAAATCCGAATGGCTCATTTCCATTGAGGATCTGGCTGAATGGCTTGAGAAGATGAAGGAAGAAGCCCGAACGGACTGGAACCGAATTAACGCCGCGTAGGCCAACTGGCGTACTTATCGCCGATCTGATCAATGTGGGTGTACCTCTGCAAACTCGGCCAAGATTTATGCCCTGTTACCATTGCCACTCGCGGTATATCCAATCCCTGCTCAAACAGCCAACTCGTCGCTTCATGGCGCAAATCGTGAAAGCGTAAATCATGGATGCCTAGCATCTTGCAGCCTCGTGTAAATGAACCTGATACCGACTTCCCCATATGCGGGAATATACGGTCGTCACCCTTTGGCTGTCGCTGCAGGACCTCCCAGGCCCTATCTGGAATATCCACCCAAGTATCAACCCTCTCTCTTGGATGTTTCATATCTCTAACCAGCACCCGCTGTTTGCACTCATCAACATCCTCCCAACGTATTCGGCAGATTTCGTCTTGCCGCCGACTGCTGAACAGAGCAAACAACACAACCTCAGCCATTGGAATTTTAGCCAGCCTCATCGCGCCGTAGAACTCCAGCAACTGATCCAACTCTCCAATCGTCGGTCTGCGATCTCGTTGCCGGGATTTGGCAATCATCCCCTCCTTTCGACAGATGAACGCAGCGTCATCAATGGCCTGCAATTCTAGTGGCATGTCACGGCCAATACGAATAGCTCTGAATGCACCTCTAAGCCATATGAAGTCATTGTTAATAGTGGAAGGTCCAGCACCGGCGTTGGATCGCCTGCGGACGTGAGTGACCAGTTGGCCAGAGGTAAGGGACAGAGCGTCAAGCTCAGACAGGTCCGGGTCATTGATCATTTGGTTGATGTGGCTAAGCTTGGATCGGCCAAATTTGGTACGGCCTTCGTAGTCCTCGACGTACCACTCTAAAACCTGCTTGATAGGGATTCCAGCATGGCGAAGTTTTTCCAGCGATCCCGGGACAGCCAACTCAGCCTCACGCCTATCAGCCCACACCTTGGCCAAACTTTTTTTGGAGAAAGTTTCCGACTCTCGGTGTACAATCTTGCCCGCTCGGCGGATGATGATTCTGGCAGTGTATCTGATGCCGCTTTTCCGTTTTCTAGCCTCTATCGTGGCCATAACGCAACCTCCCTTTAAGTAACCCCAAGATTTTGGGGACATCCTGGGGGTACGACTATAGCAAAAACGGGCTAAAATAGGTAAAAACAGTAAAGAAACGAAGAGTTTAAAACCCTTGAAAAATAGCTCAAAGCCAATAAACACGCGGCCTACATCGAAAAGAGCATTTTGTGTCGCTCCGATGATGGATTGGAGCGACAAGCACTGCCGTTACCTCTGGCGCTTGATCTCTCAAAATGCCCTCCTCTACACAGAGATGGTCACCACCGGTGCCCTCATACACGGCGATAAAGAACGCTTCCTGGACTACAACGAC
>CAJVZD010000075.1 GCA_913019905.1 uncultured Cellvibrionales bacterium | reverse complement strand
TTGCCCCCCCCCCAAGTAGAGGCCTGCCGTCAGCACCATTTCGTCTTTGAACCCCAGAGATTCAAATCCCCATTTTGAATAAACGGCTTCCCTCCTGCGTCCAAATCAAACCAGCGGACTATATTTGTCGCACAAGAGGGTAATTGCTTGGCCCTTTAACCTGATCAATACTGCTGCTACCAACACTCCGCCTGCTGAATCTCCGGTGAACGCAATCGAGCCACCTTCCAATCCTTCACCCAGGAAAGCCTCGAAAAGTCTGCAAATCTCATCTACTGCCTACGGGAAGCAATGTTCCTGTGGCAGACTGTCGTCCGGTAAAATAACTCTGACACCTTAAACAGGACATGCAAGTCGTCGTTTTCGAGATGTCATAAGATACTCACGCACACTATTATGACGCCAGCACGCTATAATGAACCCGCTGATTCCAGCTATAAGGCTGCCGTATTAATTTTCGATAAAAAATCTCTCTACCCAGAAAACTCACGGTGAAATTTTCCGACAGATCACTGATCTACATTTTTTATCTAAATAGAGTACACCACTTTGCATATTGAACGCTGAAACTTAAGTCACACAAACCCTGCTCGCAAAACATTAACAAGTACGAAATTATCCCCAATTAAAAAACCTGTTTTCGAAATTTTAAATCAGATTTTTACGCCCGGGAGATATCAACTGTCGAATAAATTTACACTTTTTGAAAACTCGTCCATTTTCTTACGAGTGTAAAAGGACAACCAGTTGATAATTATAGTTATTATAATTATGGCACTGCTTTTGCATGTATGTAATGGAGTTTGGAAAGTATATTCTAATAGGATGTAAATAACTAATTAGGGAAAAAAGTAAAATGTTAACACTAACTAAATATCTGGCAATTGTTGCTTTATTTGTCTTTTCCGGATTTGCAAGTGCAGTTCCCATTGACTGCAATAGCGATGCCGAAGGAAAAATAACAGCGAACGCAGGCTGCCAAGTTGGAACGACTAATAACGACTCCCTGTTTCAGGTTAACAGTGACGAAATGTTTACTTTTTCGGACTGGCTTTTTGCGCAAAAAGACAATGATTTAGACGGAACAGACGAAACGTCAATAGATATTGGTTTTTCCATAACCGGTGGCCTCCAGTCAGGTGATTGGGATATTAATAATATATGGGCTACGTATGATTCTGTAATGATAGTGATAAAAGGCGGAGGTGGTAACAATACTAACGGCAATTATTTGGCCTATTTGCTCGTTAATGGTGATGTTACCGGTGAGTATGACACACCCTTCTTTAATGCAACCGGCGGTGGGGCAGGTAACCCCAAAAACATATCGCACTTAAGTATTTATGTTCGCGGCGATGGCGTGACAGTACCCGAACCCGCAACGATTGCTTTGCTAGGTTTCGGACTTATAGGTCTCGGCTTATCCCGTCGTAATGCCAAAGGCTAACAGCTTGAAGCTAAATTAATATTTTCTCATCTTCCAAGATTAGGCTTCGCTTACGGAGCCGCTCTCCTTTCCAAACACAACGACAGCTCGCGCCTAGATTGAAAACAGTGCTGACTTGTATTTCGAATATTTCAGCCAAAGTCATACACCAACACAAAATTGTTAGTCACTCGGGGTTACAGAGTCGGATAATCGCACTAATACCTTACTTTAAAAAAGCAAAAAAAAAGACAAAGTGCATTGGTACAATAACCATTACCATCTCTGGTGCATCGTGGCGCGAAGTTCAGGGTAACGAACGTCATAACGAGACAGGCACTCAATACACGCCAAAAAACGGGTACACGCCTAGCCCTCAAATAAAGTCAAACCGCCTATATCTGCCATACTGCCTGTAAGAAAGAATCTATTCACAGCAAGTAAATGCACTCAAGGATAGAGTCATGACAAAACCCTGAAAACAACTGGCGCTATCGAAAATACCCCCTATTACTCAATTGGATCCCGTTGCGTGCGGCGCGGCTTTTTTTCGGCAATGAGGGTGAAAAATTCCATATACAACGGCGAAAATGTCTGGCCGACCGCATTCGCCTGCTGTCATCATTACTTGCCATCGATATTTGTAGTTATGCGGTGATGAGCAATCAGTATCAAATGAAGAAGTCATACACAATCGATTCAGGGTAGCTGCGTGACGAGCTTCCGCTTGAAACAGTTATCTGGAGGGCCTATTATCTGCTCGCGTCTGGTTGGCCGCGTTAATCACCCCATGTCACCCTTCTTTAGCCTCAAAATACCTAAAAAGGCTTCTATTCGCAGCCGGAAATAGTCTTCAGTAATTTCCGGCCCCTGGTAAGCAGAATAAGCCTATCTCAGCTCTTCAATGCAAAGAGACACAGCATTACTTAGCTGATAAACGGTTCGCTTACTATCAGTAGAAAGAGATAACGTGATTTCGGCACGATCTAGAAAAGTGCGCAGTACGCTGGGCTCTCACCCGCGTAAATAAAAGATTGATCCTCGCTGAAAAAGATAACGATTGTGTAACACTTTATGTAACACCTCTTAGACTTAGAGGCGAAAAAACAGGAAATAAACGAGCAATAACAACAAGTCATTACTCGTTTATAGAAGAAAGTGAGCCAGCCGATAAGCCGGGTTCTGTCGTGGACAGTCATTCATCTACGCATTACGTCACCGCAACACTTTAGCAACCTACCCGCCCACAGCGCGGGTACACGCCTATAGTGGGCCTATTTGGTCTTGCTCCGAACGGGGTTTACCATGCCACAAACTGTTGCCAGCTGCGCGGTGCGCTCTTACCGCACCCTTTCACCCTTACCTGTGCTTTCTTTTCCCCCTAGAGGTCCAAGAAAGCCATCGGCGGTCTACTCTCTGCTGCACTTTCCGTAGGCTCGCACCCCCCAGGCGTTACCTGGCGTTCTACCCTATGGAGCCCGGACTTTCCTCTCCCATCAATCGATGGCAGCGACTGCCTAGCTGGCTCGCCGCGCAGGTTACAGATTTGTCGGTTTTCACGCAAGGATAAACGGGAAAAGTTGTGCCGATGACCGGAAATTAAACTTTAAGGACGCGCTCACCGTGATTTTCTTCAAGCGAGTACGTCAGCAAGTAAACAGAGGTACAATTTTTCGCTTTTTCGAGCTACTTGGAAAGTCATGTATCCTACGGGACAATCCGTTTCGACACTCAATAAAACCAACCTAAAACTTGCGCCATCATGAGTCACCCTTCTTATCCAATCCGTATTGATACAAAAGATTCTTTTTCACGCCACTGATTTTCGCTGCGAGTGCAGCTGCCTGCTTAAGCGGCAATTCTTCAGAAAGCAGATCAAATACACGTTTGCCATCACTGCTATCGTCGTTTGTTTTTTCTGCCCCGTGAACGACGAGCACACACTCTCCGCGCTGCTGATTCGAATCATCCGCGACCCAAACAGCCAATTCTGCCGCCGGCGCCCGCTTAACGGTTTCGTAAGTTTTGGTCAACTCACGTGCCATTACGACCAAACGCTCCGGCCCAAAAATGTTTGCAATATCCTGCAAACACACCAATAGACGGTGGGGCGCCTCGTAAAATATCACCGTACGTGTCTCTTCACGCAAACCCTCTAATTGTTTTAACCGTGCTTGTTGCTTAGCGTTTAGAAAACCTTCAAACACAAACCTATCGGAAGGCAGGCCAGCGACACTGAGTGCCGCAATCGCAGCACTGGCGCCTGGAATAGGTACCACTTTTAACCCGGCTGACAATACGGCATCGACAATCCGATAACCTGGGTCGGAAATTAACGGAGTTCCGGCATCCGATATCAATGCAATGGACTGACCGCCGGTCATTTTTTCTATGAGAGACTCTACCTGCGCGCTTTCGCTATGGTCATGATAAGCAACCATATGGGTCGTTATGTTAAAATATTGCATTAATCGCTTGGAATGTCGTGTATCTTCCGCTGCAATTAAATCTACTGATTGAAGTACCTCTATTGCTCGCGGTACCATATCACCCAAATTACCAATGGGCGTTGCTACAACATAAAGACATGATGGTTCGACCAAGATCTACTCCCCGTGGTGTACATTTATCGTATAATTAAGCCTAACAACGCTATGACTCAAAAAGCAACGCTCAACCCATTATTCGCAAAAATTTCTACTACATCTCTCCGTATCTCGATGCGGGTCTATTGCGTGCTAATTATGTTCTTGATAGCCGCCTGTGCTGGCCCGACGCAAACCGTCGAAAAGCCGGAAAAGAAAAGGCTATCAATCACTGAACAAGTGCAACAGTTATTAAGCGAAGCAAAAACGATAAACTCTCCTAAACGAGAACAAAATCGACTTAAAGCGGCAAAACTACTTCTAAACGAACAACAAATCGAGCTATCGTCACAAATCGTCGACGGCGTCCGCCCCGACCAACTCTTGATTTCCGATCTCGGCAGCTATACAGATATTGTTAGCCGCATTCAAATCCGCCGAGGAAATTTTGAACAAGCGTTGCACATATTGGATAACAGACGGCTATTGGATGGAGTCGAATCTCTGTCGAAACGGAAACAAGTTAATATAAGCTTACTGCGAGCTGAGGTCTATGCCTTACTTGGCAATCACATGGCGAGTGCTCAGCAACGTATTTTTCTAGCTCCTTTATTGGACCAAGATCAGCAAGCCCAGAGCCAAAAGTTGATTTGGCGCTCCCTAATGTACGTTTCAAATTCAGACTTGAACTCATATCGTGATAAAGCGTTCAGCCGCGAATACCAAGGATGGCTAGAGCTTGCACTAGTCGCTAAAAATCAGCAGAGTGATTTAGACAAACAATTGCTGCAACTGGAAAATTGGCAAAAACAGTGGGCCAGTCATCCCGCTAACAAAACATTGCCTGGAGGTTTGGAGCTGATAAAGGAGTTGGCGGAGAATCGTCCTGAACAAATCGCTTTAATGTTGCCGCTAACAGGCACGCTGGCTCCTTTTGGTAAAGCGATCCGTGATGGCTTTATTGCCGCAATGTATGAGGCCAGAAATGCAGGCGGTTCGGTTCCAATAATTAAAATCTATAACACCGAAGAGAGCGACAATATCATTTCTGTTTATCGGCAAGCAGCGGATGACGGCGCCGAATTAGTTGTTGGGCCACTGGAAAAACACCGTGTAAAGCAATTGTTCGATGTGAATTTAACGCTACCAACCCTGGCCTTAAATCGAGTCGAAGACTACGGGAATCCCCCCGCACAACTCTATCAATTTGGACTGGACCCAAAAGATGAAGCTCAACAAGTGGCCGACATCGCGTTTCTGGAAAATCACAAAAAGGCATTACTCATTGCTCCGGAAGGGGAGTGGGGAGAACGAGTCAGCGACGCCTTTTCAAAACGCTGGAACGATCTTGGCGCTGAAATTGTCGCGACCAGTGTTTACACAGGGCAGTCCGACTATTCAAAATCAATTAAGGGGTCACTACTGTTAGATAAGAGCGAGAACCGAGCTAAACGTATTGCAAAACTCGTTGGAGAACGCCTTGAGTTTTTACCTCGCCGTCGAGAAGATATCGATATGTTCTTTTTATTGGCGCGCCCACAACACGCGCGTTCCATTACCCCCCTGCTCGACTATCACTATGCTGGAAACATACCCGTTTACGGAACGTCTCGCCTCTATACCGGCTACGACGATAAAAAGAGAGATCGTGACATCAATGGCATAAAGTTTACCGACATGCCCTGGATACTGGAACAACCTTCGGCTCTGCATAATACGATTAACACAGAGAATCCTGGCAGTAAGCAATACCAACGAATGTATGCTTTAGGCATTGATAGCTATCAATTACATCCGAGACTGCGACAACTGAAAGAAATTCCCAGCAGCCGGGTATTTGGACAAACCGGCACATTAAAACTCAATACCAACCAGCAAATAGAACGCCAAATGTATTTTGCGATGATAAAGAACAGCAAAGCAGAAATTATTCCAACCCTTGAGCAATCCGTCAGCGATTGAAGTATTAAAGTATTAAAGTATTAAAGTATTAAAGTATTAAAGTATTAAAGTATTAGACAGACTACTTGCCACTAACCAAGGATGGGAAATGCAATGTTTGACCGATGGAAAAAGACTAAAGCGCAAAAAAAAAGTACTCCTCAAAATGAAATAGACGGAAATACCGGTAGCGAAATTGAACGAATAGCCTGTACTTGGCTCAAAGAACAGGGACTGAAGCAATTAACATTAAACTATCTATGTCGTTATGGTGAAATAGATATCATCATGCTCGACAAACAACAGCTTGTTTTTGTCGAAGTCCGCTATCGTCGGCACAGTAGCTTCGGAGGAGCGGTCGCTAGCGTCGACTGGCGAAAACAGAAAAAGATACAAAAAACAGCGGCACACTATTTGATGATGAATAGTCAGCACGCAAATCTTTCTTGTCGTTTTGATGTTATCGCTGCACAAGCCAACTCTAACAATGTTAAAATCGATTGGACTTGGATAAAAGACGCCTTTATATCGTGAAAGTACCGGCCGCAAGGCATAATGAAAGCCATTATCGTGAGAATTTCCTCAGCCCCTAAGATTTTAAACGGCATCACACGACTGCCGTAAAAAATGCCATAGGTCGCACTCAGAAAACGTTTTGCGGATTAAAAGATATTCATGCAATCAGAACTGGATCAACATGTTGTAGAACTCTTTCACAGCAGTATTGACGTCACTATGCAATCTCTAGACTCCTTAGCTCCGGCCATCAGTGACTGTGGGGCGCTAATGGCTCAATGCCTGCTCAGCGAAAATAAGATATTGTGCTGCGGAGATGGGCAGCAAGGCGCTTTGGCCCAAATATTCGCATCCAATCTCCTCAATCGATTCGATTACGAACGACCTAGCTTGCCCGCAATCGCACTCAGCGTGGACGCGACAACGATTACTGCGGTAGCCGCTGATGGCACATTTAATGAAATTTACGCCAAACAGATTCGTGCGCTGGGCCAATCGGGTGATGTGCTACTCGTTATTTCAAGTGGCTCTAGCTCAACTACAACACGTCAGGCGATTCAAGCAGCACACGATCGGGAGATGATAGTCATATCGATCGGCGACGAGTCCAGCCGCGATATCTCGGCCATTATTTTCCCGGAAGATATGGAAATAAACATCCCAAGTACAAATCGGGCAAGGGTCGTAGAGGGGCAATTAAATACCGTCAACTACCTGTGTGAGCTTATTGATAAACAGCTGTTTGGCAGTGATGACTAAACACCTTAATTATGATGAAAATTCCGTCGACGAGATATTTATGAAAAGAGCGCTGATAAAGCAAAAAACAACCTTCACCTCTTTACTTCTTTGCCTGTTTTTAGTGCAAGGCTGCAGCTCCATTTTGTCGTTAGGAACGGCAGACCCCATTGTGGAAAACCCGGGAAAGCGCAGTACGGGAAGTTTTATTGACGATGAAATTATTGAGACAAAAGCGATAGTCAATATTAAAAAGACAGATCCTGAACTGGCGCGTGCGCATATTGTAATCACCAGTTATAACGGTGTCGTTTTGCTCGCAGGGCAAGTGAACTCTGATCGTTTACGGCTATTGGCAGCCTCGACCACCGCGAAAATACCAAAAGTCCAACGCGTTTATAATGAGTTAACGATTTCGGGCGCAACCTCTGGAATTGCTCGCTCAAATGACGGCTGGATTACGGCAAAGATAAAAAGCAAAATGCTATCGACCTCCACTGTTCCCGCCACCAGAATAAAAGTCGTTACGGAAAACGGAATTGTGTACCTAATGGGTTTATTGACCCAAGAAGAAGGAGACAGAGCAGCCGAACTCGCTCGTAAGACTTCGGGAGTACAAAAAGTCGTCCGGATCTTTGAATATATTTAGAAATTGCGCCCGGAAAAGGTTCCTGGCTAAGAGACTCTCGCCTATCAACTCTCTGCCGAGTCACGGCTGATAAATAACACCATTATATAACACTAAAAATCTGCTGGTGTTGAAATTGCCTCGAGAAATCGACGGGCTTTAACTAACCCTTTCCCCATCGAGCCAAGCCTCAAAATACCCAACAAACTAAGAAGTCTCTTAGCGCTGCCTGTTTACTTAACGACTTTCAGCGTGGGCTTATTTTTGGAAGATGTATCGGGCTTCAGTGACGAGACGGTGCCCGGCACTTCTTTTGGTCCTTTATCCGTAGGAGGTTCTGGCTTTGGATCATCATCGGGATCAAACATCATACCCTGACCGTTCTCTCGAGAGTAAATACCCATCACCGCAGCCATTGGCACGTACACGTCCATTGAAATACCGCCAAAACGCCCACTAAATTCCATCGCTCGATTACTGAGGGAAAATCCAGCGACGGCTATAGGAGACACATTGAGTACAATTTGACCGTTCTTGACAAATTGTTGAGGCACGGCAACGTCATCAGCCATTGCATTAACCAAGATATAAGGCGTGCATTCGTTATCCAGAATCCATTCATGTAATGCTCGAAGCATATAAGGCCGGCTTGATGTCATTGACATAAAAATTAACCCTTCAACATGACTATTGGACCGTATTTTCTGGAGATAACTGCTAATCTATAAATAATTGCTAAAGAGGAATGAGAAAGGCTCATTCCTCTTCTCTATTTATTTCAGGCGATCTGACTGAGCACCCAGAATACGAATTTCCTGCTCCATTTCCGACAAACTCTCTTGAAAAGACTCGCGCTCAAACAAAGCTTCCATGTAATCAAGAAGGGGCTTGGTTTGTTTATTATTGGGTAACTCGATCCCTAGCTGCGGCAAACGCCACAATATAGGAGCCATACAACAATCGACAATGGTGAATTCGTCGTTCATAAAATACGGTTTTTCAGTAAAAATCGGCGCAATCGAAAGTAAACCTTCCCGCAATTCTTTGCGCTGCTTTTCAACAGTTTTTGCGTTCGTACCTGCCAAAATCCCATCGACTAGCACACACCAGTCGCGCTCGATACGGCAAATCAACTGTCTACTGGACCCGCGCGCAACCGGATAAACAGGCAATAGTGGAGGATGTGGAAATCGCTCGTCCAAATATTCCATCATTACATTGGCTTCATACAGGACTAAATCTCTATCCACCAGCGTCGGCAAGCTATTGTAAGGATTTAGGTCTGCAAGATCCTCTGGTTTGTTTTCGACATCCACATCGATAATATCTACAGTGACACCTTTTTCCGCTAGTACAATGCGTACCCGGTGACTGTAATGACTATTACCGTCAGAATAAAATGTCATTGAAGAACGTTTGGCGACAACACCCATTTGTTTTTCCTCAGCCGTTATCAGCTTTACTTTTAAAACAATGAACCTAAGACAAAAGAAGCAAGATACTTTTCAGCAACTTGCTCTCAATCCAGATAAAAAACTACCCAATATTTACAAATTTAGTGAACATCTTTCCAATATTCACGGTTAAGCAAATAGGTAACAACGAAAAACAAAGAGATAAACAGTAACACAAAACCGCCAATACGTTTGCGGTCTTCAGCCATCGGCTCGGCAACATACGCGAGAAAGTTCACTAAGTCATACATGGCTTTATCGAACTCTGCTTCGTCCATACTGCCGGCCTCGGTTATCGCCAAGCGCCCACAGGGGTTTAACGCCTTGCCATCATCACCAAACAGGACTTCTTCGCCGCTCAATTGATCACGTTTTATTCCGCCATTTTCAGCGTGTACTGACCCGGGAGCACATTCTGTCATACCCTGAAGCTCAAGCAAAACATGGGGCATTCCCACATCTTTAAAAACCTTGTTGTTAACGCCATAAGGACGACTGGGATCAGCATAAAAATTTCGCAAATAAGTATACAGCCAGTCAGTACCGCGCGCGCGTGAAACTAATGTCAAATCAGGTGGCGCCGCACCAAACCACTTTTTTGCCATTGGTTCTGTCATGGCATTTTCCATCAAATGCCCGATTCTCGCAGCACCGTCGATCTGGCCCGACATACCATCAAACTTCAGAGAACTTTCAAATAAATCGAGGGGGATTTCCAGATCATTCGCCGTACGCTCATATCGCGCATATTTCAGTGAGTGGCAGCCCATGCAATAGTTCATATAAACTTTGGCACCACTTTGTAATGATGCCTTGTTATTGGCATCAACATCGATATTGTCACAGGCCATCGAACCGCAATCGAAGGCGGACTCGGCCCCAACCGCTTTCAAAGGCAATATCGTGAGCAAGGCTACGATGATCACTACGCCAATAGATTTCCAGAAACCTAAACCGCCATCGGTCACACGCTCAGGAACAGGCTTGGTCTTTTCCAGGGATGTCCAGATGGGCATGAAGATAAAATAACCGAAGTAAAGTATTGAACAGACTTGAGCCAAAAAGGTCCGAGCCGGAGTGGGTGCTTTAACGCCAAGAACACCAAGGATTATAAAAGACGCAGCAAAGACGACCAGCGCAACTTTACTGAAGGTCCCCTTATAACGCATCGATTTTACTGGACTACGGTCAACCCACGGTAAGATGAACAGGATGGCGACCGATGCCGCGAAGGCGATAAAACCTAATAGTTTATCGGGCACGGCTCGCAACACAGAATAGAACGGCGTGAAGTACCAAACCGGCGCAATATGTTCAGGGGTCTTTAGGTTATTGGCAATTTCGAAGTTCGCGTACTCAATAAAATAGCCACCCATCTCCGGAGCAAAAAACAACACCGAGCAAAAGGCAAACAAAAATACCGCAATAGCCTGTAAATCATGGACCGTGTAGTAAGGATGAAAAGCAACGCCGTCTAATGGAACCCCGTTAGCATCCTTATGCTTTTTAATGTCGACACCGTCAGGGTTATTCGACCCTACCTCGTGCAATGCCAGCAAGTGCAGAACGACTAACGCCAGCAATACAATAGGCAGGGCAACGACATGCAACGCAAAGAAACGGTTTAAGGTAATTCCGGAGATAAGAAAATCTCCCCGAATCCACTCAACAATATCAGCTCCAACGACCGGAATTGCGCCAAACAAAGAAATAATAACCTGGGCACCCCAGTAAGACATTTGGCCCCATGGCAATACGTAACCAACGAATGCCTCTGCCATCAATGCCACAAAAATCACCATACCGAATAACCAGATCAGCTCGCGAGGCTTTTGGTAGGATCCATAGATCAAGGCACGAAACATGTGTAGATAAACAACGATAAAGAAAGCCGAAGCACCGGTAGAGTGCATATATCGAATAATCCAGCCGAAATCAACATCACGCATGATGTACTCGACCGATTTGAAAGCTTCTTCAGAACTAGCGGTATAGCTCATGGTCAGCCATACACCAGTCAATAACTGGTTCACCAGTACGACAAGTGACAATACGCCGAAAATATACCAAAAATTGAAGTTTTTTGGCGCGTAGTACTTACCCATATGGGTATCCCAAGCGCGCACAATGGGCAGACGGTCATCAACCCAATCTCTCAACCCTACTAACATATTGATCATTAGACTGTCTCCTGAGCTACGCCGATAACCAAAACAAATTCGCTTTCATAGGAATAGGGAGGCACAACTAAATTCGCCGATGCCGGTACGCCTTTATAAACACGTCCCGATAAATCAAATTTCGAACCGTGACAAGGGCAGAAAAAACCACCTAACCACTCACTTCCGCCGAGGTCGGAAGCACCGACTTCCGGGCGATATTTGGGTGCGCAACCCAGATGTGTACACAGGCCAATCAACACCAAAAACTCGTCTTTAATAGAGCGAGATAGCCCCGTTACATACTCGGGTTGTTCTGCGTCAACAGACCCAGGATCCTTTAATTCGTCGTCGCGACCCTCGAGACTCTTTAGAGATTCTTCCGTGCGACGAACGACATAGACCGGCTTTCCTCGCCATTCTACAACCTTCATTTCACCGGGCTCTAACTTACTTACATCAAACTTTACGGGTGCACCGGCAGCTTTTGCCTTTGCGCTCGGATTCCAGGATCCAACAAATGGCACTGCAACTCCTACGACTCCAGCTGCACCAACTACAGATGTAGCAGCTGTCAGAAAGCGTCGCCGCGTTGCATTAACACCGTCATCACTCATGACGTATCCCCTATTAAAAACTAAAGATTTAATTATTAGCAAAAGTGTCGAGATATCTCGGTTGTAGACTGATAACGCGCCCCAACCACCCTATTTTTGCTATCTTTTTAGTATGCAATTTCAAACGTGCAAATAGTAAAGAAGTTGGCATCAGCTTACAAGGATTAACCTTTATAAGTCTGAAAATCAAACGGTTACGACAAGATAGAAAAGTCATAAAAAAACGCCCAGACTGAAACAATCGTGGACGTTTTGAATTGGAGCGGAATATTAACCCCGAAACCCCGACTAAACCTAAACTTAACGCTTTGAGAACTGAGGCTTCTTACGTGCTTTTCTAAGCCCGACCTTCTTACGTTCCACTTCACGAGAATCTCGAGTTACATAACCCTCAGCGCGCAGTGCTGGTCGTAAAGTTTCATCGTATTCCATTAACGCACGGGTAATACCGTGACGAATAGCACCGGCTTGACCAAAACTTCCACCGCCTGCTACTGTAATGTTGACATCAAATTTCTCTGCCATTTCCACTAATTGTAGAGGCTGGCGAACGATCATACGAGCGACCTCGCGACCAAAATACTGGTCTAAAGGACGTTTATTAACTGTTATTGTACCCGCACCTGATTTCAAAAAAACACGCGCAGAGGAAGTCTTACGACGACCGGTACCATAATATTGAGTGGCTGACATATTCTAAGCCTTCCGTTAAATACTTAGTGGCTGAGGTTGCTGAGAAGCATGAGGATGCTCGCTTCCCGCATATACTTTAAGTTTTCTGAACATTTCACGACCCAACGGATTGTGAGGCAACATGCCCTGAACAGCGTTTTGCAAAACACGCTCAGGTGCTTTATCTAACAACTTTTCAAAACTAATAGACTTCAAGTTACCTATATAGCCTGTATAGTTGTAATACATTTTGTTTTTCGCTTTGTTACCGGTCACCTGTACTTTATCGGCATTGACGACAACAATGTAATCGCCAGTATCAACGTGTGGCGTATATTCTGCCTTATGCTTACCGCGCAATCGCAGAGCTATTTCGGTGGCTAAACGACCCAATGTCTTACCATCGGCATCAACCACGAACCAATCCCGCTTAACTTCGGCAGGTTTTGCACTGAAGGTCTTCATTTATCGTAAACCTCTAAACTATTAGCTATATGAGAGCAATTTATGCCCTTTGTTCGAAGAGCGCGAATACTACAGAATTAACTAGGCTTTTTCAAGCGCATTCAAAACAAAAAACAGGGTTTTCTTCAGTAATTTATTAGACCTGTATGCCCCCCTATCAAACTGGACCATTAACTCGCCACTATTAAGGACGATGCGCTCGCGCCAAATAGGCGTGAGACTGCATCTCGAGTAAGCGACTTTGGGTTCGCTCGAACTCAAAGTCCAACCTCCCTCCGACATAAAGCCGGTCCAAAGAGACCTCAGCAGATAAAACCAACTTAACATTCCGATCGTAGAACTCATCCACTAAATTAATAAATCGGCGAGCAATATCGTCATTTTCTACCGACATTTGCAGCACATCGCTAACCAGCACTGCATGAAACTCTCGCGCCAACTCAATATAATCATTTTGGCTTCTGGGACCATCACAGAGTTCTTTAAAATCGAACCAAACAACGTCATCAGATACTAAACGTGCAATAACGGGTCGCCCTACAACATCGAGGGCCTCATTTTCGAGAATATGTTCGATATCGGGGTTTAAATTGTCGAATGATCTCCTCAAACTGATATCCGCCTCTGCATCCAGCGGGAAGTGATATAATTCGGCCTGCTCCAACGCCCGGAGGCGGTAATCAATGCCGCCATCGATGTTAACGACCTCCGTGTGTTTTTTTACCAAAACTATAGCCGGCAGAAAGCGGCTGCGCTGTAAGCCATTTTTATAAAGATTATCCGGGATGATATTGGAAGTCGCAACTAAGGTGACGCCCCGATTAAACAATTTCTCAAACAGACCACCCAGGATCATGGCATCGGTAATATCGGAAACAAAAAACTCATCGAAGCAAATCACCCTTGCCTCTCCCGCCAAGGTATCAGCAATGATATCTAAAGGATTCTTCTCACCTTCAATGAGTTTTAACTCTGCGTGAACCCGCTGCATAAACCGGTGAAAATGTGTACGTATTTTACGATCAAGAGGCAACGAGTCAAAAAACGCGTCCATCAAGTAGGTTTTCCCTCGACCTACTCCGCCCCAAAAATAAAGGCCTTTTACCGGAGGATCCGGATCTTTCGCTACCAGCAAAGCCGCCAGCCTCGAGAACAGGCCGACCTTAAGTGAATTTCTCTCCGACGCAATCAGCCGCTCATACAGATCCTGCAATAGATCCACTGCCTGTTTCTGCGCCGGATCAAATGAAAAATCTTCACGCTGTAGGTCAGCCTGATACCGTTCCGAAGGAGTCATAAAGTGAGCTGGATAAAAAGGTCTTATCGTTGTGATTTTTGGAGCCGGTAACTTTACCGACATAAACCCAGATTGGCAATTCCTTAGACAGTCGTTAAATTTCGCAACAGGATTAAGTTACTGCTACAGTAGGACGAACTAAAACGTTATAATTAATTGCCGACCAAACTAATGACAAGGAATGATCATGTACTCACTCGACATGCTACTAATCGTGGGCGTAACCTCCGCTGTGGCAGGTATAATCATTGGCTACCTGCTATCAAAATTACAAACGTCTGGAAATACGGCGAAACGCCAGCTAGAAGAGCAATTGCAAAAACAGGAACAGCAGCAACAAGACTATCAAAAAGAAGTCACCGAACATTTTTCTGAAACGGCACAATTACTCAACCAACTCACCTCCAGCTATCAGGATGTCCATCAACACCTGGCAAAAGGAGCTCAGCTATTAACCGGCGACCTGGAAAATCCCGTACTTATTAGCTTGAATAAAATAGACGAAGCAGAGTCTGTTATTGAAGGTGTTGCAATCACCCCCGAGGAACAAAGCCCGAAGGAAACAGACCCAGATCACCTCGAAGAGAAAGCTACAACTGACAACGACACGATTGCAGGAGATGACGCAGAAACTAAGTCAGCGGCCACTGAAGATACATCGCCCGCAAACCCTGAGCATAACGGCGAAGCAAACGATGAAAATGCAGAGGCCAAGCCCAGCAGTAGCACAGCAAACTAACCACGCCTCACTAGAAATCGATGACCGCCGCTACGATTGCATTAAACCGGGTTTTCTTCGTCTATAAAAGTGCAGCTGATATCAAATGTCTGTGCCAAATATTCGCCCAAAGAGCAGACCCCGTAACGCTCAGTGGCATGATGCCCCGCAGCGATATAATGAACACCCAATTCTCTTGCAGCATGCACCGTTGGCTCCGATATTTCGCCAGACAAATACGCATCTACATTTAAACTCGCTGCCTGCTCTATATAGTTTTGAGCGGCGCCAGTACACCAACCAATTGTTTCGATTAAATGGCTGCCGGCCTCGATGAGTAGCGGCTCTCTCCCCAGCAATCGACTAACGTGCGAACAGAAATCATCGACTTTTAGTGGCTGTGGCAATCGCCCGACATTACCAACAGACCCAGTACTTTCGGGGTCTAGACTACCTGTCACTACAATCCCCAGTAGATCTGCCAATTGAGCATTATTGCCGTATTGTGGATGAGCATCCAATGGCAAGTGATACGCAATCAAGTTAATACCGTTCTCTATTAGAGCGCGGAGCCTTCGGTATTTCATTCCAACGACGCGCGGATCCTCGCCTTTCCAGAAAAAACCATGGTGAACCAATAGAGTGTCCGCCTTTTGCGCAACCGCCTGATCAATAAGGAATTGACTCGCTGTGACACCACAGATGATTTTGCTAATTCGATTATTTCCTTCGACCTGCAGTCCGTTAGGGCAATAATCAGCAAAATCCGCCGGCTTTAACAAAGCATTCAAATGGTCGAGCAATAGTTTTCTATCAACGGACATAGCGAGTCTCTGTAAAGAATGAGGAGGACATATTGCCTGCCCCTTGGCTGAAATAAATGGTAGGCTACACCATAAAATACTTTCTACAAGCTCATTAACCCAATAGAAAACTCATGAGATCACTTTTTCAATTTCTGCGCTGGCCGGTATTATGTGGTTTTTTAGCCGCCATCATAATTCTCGACCACTTCCCTCGACTATTTTCCGACCTGCCCATCGCTTTTTTCGAACACAAAGAAAGCGAAACGACCACAGAAGACCAGAGACGTAGCCCTTATTCTTACGCAGACGCTATCGTTAAAGCCGCCCCAGCGGTCGTAAACATTTATACGAGTAAAATTGAACGGCAACAAGTACCAGCGAGGCTCAATAACTTTCTTCGCTATTTACAAAAGAACAATATTCGACTCAAAGTAAAAGACCGCATTCAACGCAGCCTGGGCTCAGGAGTAATAATCAGTCACGAAGGTTATATTCTCACCAACTTTCATGTCATCGAAGATAAAGACGAGATTCTGGTCCGGCTTCAGGATGAGCGCGAAGCCCTCGCTGTAGTTATCGGCACACACCCGGAATCGGACTTGGCCGTTCTAAAGATTAACTTAGATAACCTCAATACCATACCGATAGGCAATCCATCTGAAGCGATGATTGGCGATGTTGTACTCGCCATCGGCAATGCCTACGGTTTTGGTCACACCGTCACGCAAGGCATCATTAGTGCAACCGGACGTTATGGCCTGCAGCTCAATGAATACGAAAACTACATCCAGACCGACGCCGCCATTAACCCGGGCAATTCCGGAGGCGCTTTAATCGACGCCAGAGGCAACCTTCTCGGAATAAATACCCTCAACATCACCAAAGACGGCGGCTCACAGGGAATTGGCCTCGCTATACCCTCTGACCTCGCCCTGGGGATATTGTCAGACCTTGTCATGTTCGGGAAAGTCATTCACGGCTGGCTCGGTGTAGACGTTAGCTCGCTATCACCACAACTAGCCATAGAAAATAACCTACCACCAAACAATGGAATGATAATAACCGGCACTGTTCCCGAGGGCCCCGCCGATCAAAGCGGACTAAGAGAAGGCGACATCATTACTAAGATAAATGACCGCCCCGTAGGTGATGGGCGTGCCGCAATGAATTTCATCATGAACTCCAGACCGGGTGAAAAGGTAGCCATCGACGTTTTTCGCAACGGACAAGAGCTGAAGATCAATGCTGTCCTAGGGTCTGAACCACAGACCAGCGAGTGGCTTGACGAGCAAAGCTAACACGCAAACGACCATCCCAAAATTCTGAATCATTTTACCTGTTAGCCGCGTTCTTTTATGCGATATTCTGCAGCGCGCGCGTGGGCGGTCAAAGACTCCCCTCTCGCCAATACAGATGCCACCTTACCCAGCTCGGATGCGCTTTCCGCAGTGCAGTGAATAACGGAGCTGCGTTTTTGGAAATCATAGACTCCCAACGGCGATGAGAACTTCACCGTACCCGAAGTCGGCAACACGTGATTCGGGCCCGCACAATAATCACCCAATGCTTCAGAGGTATACCGCCCCATAAATATGGCTCCAGCATGACGAATAGAGGGCAGAAGTGCATCGGGGTTTTCTACCGACAACTCCAAATGCTCTGGAGCAATTCTATTGCACACATCGACAGCCTGAGCCAAATCTTTGACCTTGATTATCGCTGCACGAGCATTGAGTGATGCCGTAACAATTTCTCGTCTCTCAAGAGTAGGAAGCAGCTTATCAATACTTTGCAGTACCTGCTGAATATATTCATCATCTGGGCAAACTAAAATCGATTGAGCATGCTCATCGTGCTCTGCCTGAGAAAATAAATCCATTGCTACCCAGTCGGGATTGGTTAAACCGTCACAGACCACCAAAATCTCCGAGGGCCCCGCTATCATATCCAATCCGACCAGACCAAAAACACTACGCTTGGCTGTCGCGACAAAAATATTCCCAGGCCCGACAATCTTATCTACTTTCGGCACAGACTCTGTGCCATATGCCAAGGCCGCAATAGCCTGAGCACCGCCGACTGTAAATACACGATCAACCCCTGCTATGGCAGCGGCGGCTAATACAAGAGGGTTAATCTTGCCATCTGGCGTTGGACTGGTCATAACAATTTCGTCGACGCCGGCAATTTTAGCAGGTATCACATCCATTAATACCGTCGAAGGATAAGCAGCCTTTCCTCCAGGCACGTAAACGCCAACCTTCTCTAATGGAGTGACCTGTTGTCCGAGAACTGTACCGTCAGCTTCCGTATAAGACCACGACTCTTGTTTTTGATGTTCGTGAAAGCGACTAATTCGCGCTGCAGCCTTCTCTAGCGCTTGTCGCTGTTCCGCACTGATAGCATCGAGAGACTGCACAATTTGTTCAGGCGTCATCTCTAGCGAGGATGCTTTTTCTACCTGCATGCGATCAAAGCGATTGGTATATTCAAGAAGCGCAGTATCACCGTCATTTTTCACTGCGGCAATTATTTCATCGACGGTGGCTACGACCTCTGTATCCGAAACCATCTCCCAAGCCAATAAACGCTCTAACTTTTCTTCGAAGTCCGTATCACTTGCATTCAAATACTTCATGGTAATTGTGCTCATTTATTCAGCACTCTTTTTAACAGCTTCAGACAAAGAATTGATTATTCCTTGAATCCGCTGGTGTTTGCGCTTCATGGCCGCACGATTAACCACCAAACGCGAACTGACATTCGCGATTAAATCTATCGGCTCCATACCATTGGCTTTTAAGGTATTCCCTGTGTCGACGATGTCGACGATTAAGTCAGCCAAATCCATTAACGGCGCCAACTCCATCGCGCCATAGAGCTTAATAACATCGGCCTGCATGCCACGTTCGGCGCAATATTGTTTCGCGATATTGACAAATTTTGAGGCTATCCGAATCCGGCCCTGCGGTAATTCTTTACCGACTAAGCCCGCCGTCATTAAGCGACATTTTGAAATATTAAGATCTAACGGCTCGTATAGATCCGCACCACCCACCTCGAGCAGCATATCTTTACCTGACACACCGATATCCGCCGCCCCATGCTTTACATAGGTGGGCACGTCTGAACCTCTAATCACCAGCAGGCGAACATCTGCCTGATTTGTTTCGAAAATCAGCTTCCGGCTCTTACTGATATCTTCAATAGGCTCGATGCCAGCCTCCGCAAACAGCGGCAACGTCTCTTTTAATATTCGACCTTTTGTTAAGGCGATAATTATTTCTTGATCCATAATTTTTACAGTCTGGAGGTTGGTCAATTGACCAAAGATAAGATGAATAGAAACCTTTCAGCGTGACTGGTAACCCGTTGTGGTAGATAACACTAGTCTGGAATTCGGCGAATATTGGCGCCTAACAACTGCAGTTTTTCTTCGATACATTCATAACCGCGATCGATATGGTAAATTCGATCGACAATCGTATCACCGCTAGCGACCAAACCCGCGATCACTAAACTGGCCGACGCCCGTAAATCTGAAGCCATGACCGGAGCAGCCTGCAGTGTTTTTTCTCCACTGACAATCGCCGTGTTACCTTCAATCACAATACTTGCACCCATACGATTCATTTCCTGGGTTTGATTCAAGCGATTTTCGAAAATGGTTTCAGTCACTCTGCTAGTACCGTCCGCGATTGCATTCATCGCTGTAAACTGTGCTTGCATATCGGTCGGAAACCCAGGATATGGCGCTGTACGAATACTGACACCCTTCGGTCTACGCCCCTCCATATCCAGCTCTATCCAGTCTTCTCCGCAGGTGATTTTAGCGCCAGCTTCTTCCAGTTTCACGATAACAGCTTCGAGAATATCGCTACGCGTATCCTTTACCTTGATACGACCGCTCGTCGCCGCAGCGGCAACTAAATAAGTGCCAGTCTCAATGCGGTCAGGCATGACCGTATAATCACAACCATGCAGCTCTTCCACCCCATCGATCGTGATGGTGGCACTGCCATGGCCAGTAATCTTTGCGCCCATTTCATTCAAACAGTTGGCCAAGTCCACAACCTCGGGCTCTCGTGCACAATTTTCAAGAATTGTCCGGCCCTCGGCTAGCACCGCTGCCATCATAATATTTTCGGTACCACCGACCGTAACCATATCCATTAGAATATGAGCACCTTTCAGGCGACCGTCGACCTTAGCTCGAATGTAACCATCATCAACGTCCACGGTCGCACCTAAAGCCTCGAACCCTTTTAGATGGATATCGACCGGCCGACTACCTATCGCGCACCCTCCCGGAAACGACACGTTCGCCTCTCCGAATCGCGCCAACAAAGGACCCAGCACCAATATTGACGCCCTCATTGTTTTTACCAACTCATAAGGAGCTGTCAGCTTCTGTATCGTACTTGCATTAATTTCAACACTTAAAGTCTCGTCGATAATCATATCAACGCCCATGCACCGCAATAAGGCAATCATGGTTGTCACATCATGTAGATGCGGTAGATTGCGGATAGTAACGGGCTCTACAGACAGTAGCGCGGCAGCCAAAATTGGCAGCGCAGAGTTTTTTGAACCGGAGATTCGAATCTCCCCGTCCAATTTTGTACCACCGCAAATTAATAATTTGTCCACTGACAATACCTATGCTGTTTAATTCAAATAAAACTAGTAAATGTACAAGCTAAAACACGAGCTCCGACTAAATCAGTCAACGAGACTTATTTTAATTCGGCCCACTCTGAACGAGTATAGGTCTTCATATTCACAGCGTGGACTGAACCGTCAGCTATATACTGATTAAGTCCCGCATAAACTAACTGCTGTTTCTTGACCGCATTGAGCCCCTCAAAAACGTCACCTACCACAGTGACATCAAAATGGCGACCATCACCGGCAACTTCAATTTCACAACCGGGCATTTGAGCTTCTAATATTTCTTTAACTTCATCAGACTGCATATACGTCACTCCACCAAAACAGCGATATCAATTAGCGATATCAAACACAGATTCAAAGCTAATTGGCCGCCCATTTTCAAAAAATCAATATGAACTAACTAGTGCCCATCCAGAAACTAATAAACACCGTCATTGCGAGCGTTACGGTTCGACGCCTCGACGCGGCAATCTCATCCAGCATTGACGCGGCCTGTAAGAGATTGCCGCGCTAACGCTCGCAATGACATCATTGAAGAATACCCTTTCTGGAGGGGCACTAGTTAGCTGCCAATAATGACTAAACCGTGTTTTTGCGGTATCTTTGCCAGCTTTTTTTGTTCTTGAAGAGTTTATAGCTATGGGGCAATTTGCCGATATCCGTCCGTACGATGACAGCGAAGTCCCGTCTGTTATCCAGAGTCTTTTAGCAGATAAGGAGTTTCTACAGGCGGTTGCCCGCTTAAAACTTGGGCGTTGGTATAAAGTGTTCTCGTTAATAGCCGTGCCACTGGTTAGAGAGGTTTTAAGGCGGCAGCTAAATACTGTAACGACGATTCGCGATTTTCAAGGGATTATAAAGCAGTATATGGATGAGCTTGTCGACCGTACTGTCAGTGGATTCACGGTTTCAGGCTTGAGTGGCTTAGATCCGCAGAAGCCGTATCTATTTATTAGCAATCACCGCGATATCGCCTTGGATCCCGCATTTATCAACTATGCGCTCTATCACAATGACCACGATACTGTGCGTATTGCGATTGGAGACAATTTACTGACCAAAACTTATGTATCAGACTTAATGCGCATTAATAAGAGTTTTATCGTTAAGCGTTCCGAGAAAGGTCCTCGACAGATATTGGCCGCCTATAAGCTTTTGTCGCGTTATATCCGTCATTCGATTGAAGAGGATAACAATCCGATATGGATTGCTCAGAGGGAAGGGCGTGCAAAAGACGGTGTCGACAGGACTGAGCCGGCGATTATTAAAATGATTGCAATGAGCCAACATAAAAAAACGGAGTCGTTTTCACAGTTTATCAATAAATTGCATATTGTCCCGGTAGCTATTTCCTATGAGCTTGACCCCTGTGACGGAGCAAAGGCTAAAGAGTTGTATGAAAAATCGGAATTTGGGAGTTATGAGAAATCTGAGAATGAGGATGTTGAGAGTATTGCGAAAGGGATAGCCGGAACAAAGGGGCATGTCCATGTTTCGTTTGGCACACCAATTTCTGGTGAATTTGAAGATGCTGAGCAAGTTGCTAATGCAATCGATCGTCAAATAGTTGGGAGTTATGTTTTGCACCCAAGTAATTTCATCGCTTATAAAATGCTGCACGGAGAATATCCCGCAGGTGTTTACTCCGCTCAAGGTCTTGATTTCAATATTGACGAATTGGCAGTCGTCGAACGTGATTTCTCTCGCCGTATTGCTGCTTTGCCAGAGTCGCATCAAAAATTCGCCCTAGGTATTTACGCAAATACTATTGATAGTAAGAGCAAACTTGCGTCATAAGGCTTGAGTCGTAGGCGGTACCCAGTCCAGCATAGTTACCTTTTTATCCCTACCTAGTGCCCATCCAGAAATAGGTGTTTTCCCAAGCTGTCATTGCGTATATGGACTCCCCCGTATTTGCAAGACCAACGTGAAAACAGATTGAAAGATGCGAGCGTATATACG
>CAJVZD010000074.1 GCA_913019905.1 uncultured Cellvibrionales bacterium | reverse complement strand
CAAAGTTAGCTATCAGCTTTGATAGATCCGGGTCGATTTTATGTCCGCTTACGAAGGTACGGTTAGCATTGGCCTGACATTACCCCGTTAGGCTAACAATTGACCCGCTACGGTCATTACCTCAAACCTCTTTTAACCCAAACCAGCAGCGCGTGGCTCCCTATCTCGAAAATATACCGTAACTTACTGATTTATATAGAACAGCTTTTTGATAAAGGGAAACTGTTGAACAAGTTATTTTGAGCCAAATGTGTGTTTTGTCAGAGCGGACTGAGTAAGCTATGATTGTAACTTATTGAATAGTTAAAAATTCTATGGATAGCCAGTAAACGGTCCCTCTTGTTCAAGGAACCATCTAGATATTAGGCCGTAGGCCCTTGAATAATCTGTTAGGAGTCTAGAATGCGTGCAGAGCTCACCAATGAGGAACTCATTCAGCTGTATGATGCGGTTTCTGGCAACGTCAACACCCAGTTCGAACTTTGGATTACTATCACTTTTGCCGTGATAATAGCGTCTTACATAGCTGGACACCGCCTCGTAAAATCACTTCGATATCTCATAGCAACACTTTACACCGCTGTGTCGGCCCTCCTTATTCTGATGCTTATTAGAGCTGTGCAGTTTCCGCAACAGTTTGATGTTATGATTTTTGGCGCTTCTTCGACGAGCAATGTAGTTACGGCTATAGTCGTGTTGCGTACCGCTGTGTGGGTTCTAGGCACAATTGCTACGATCGTGTTTATTTTCAAGGGGCACAAAGACGATGGAAGCGGCGATGCCTAACAACAAGTTAAGGCATGCGACAGCAAGCTGCACATGCTTAAAGCGATAGGTGGATGCGATGACCGTGAAAGACATTTCCTCGGCGTCGAATGGCTGCAGATTGGCCGCAATTGTAGGCCTCTTCTATATAATCATATGCATAGTGCTGGTCGTATTCCCAGATTATATTCTTTCGAGATTTGACTGGGCTTCTCAGATAGGCCTCCATATTACTGTGCTACTCGATCTAATCTTTGGAATTGTTTTCATCTGGGCAGCACCTTCTTCCCGCTTTCCAGAAGGTTTCAATGTACTTGGTTCAATACTACTTTTGGGTGCAGTTTTCTATTTTCTGATCCCTTTGGATGTGTGGGTAAACTACCTTAACTGGTGGTTGAAAGAACAGCTAGTACTAACTCGGGTTCTATCTGGACTATTTGGGATACCATTCGGTGTACTTGTAGTGTTGGGGGCTATTGATCCTTCTGATAGCGCATCGGATGAATCCACCTAACTGCGCGCTAATGTCTGAAGTTGTTAAGGGTTGTCGGACACCAGCCCACCAGCACAGACCTCTAATCTTGTTCGAGACCTTCTGGGCAGGTGTCCGACTGGCCTCAATGGAGGAAACCGCGGGGCAAGAACGTCGATGCAAAGCACATCAATTGTTAGATGTCCTGTTGTGAACATCTGATCGAAAAAGCTAATAGAAATGGTTAATAGAACTGCACCAAAGACAATAGCCTAGCGTTAGAGCTGCGGATAATACTTTTCGGCGCCCGGGTAGGGTAGGTTACGAGTATGGCTACCCCATATCCAGAATTTTAGCCGCCTTATTCCCCTCGTCAGTAGCGCCGAACTTCCAATAGCTGCTGGCATAGATGTCATTTTTGGCGACACCTCGGTCTTGCTTGAAATACTTACGCATGGCTCGCATGGCGTTAAATTCCCCTGCGACCCATATAGTGGGTCGCCCATTTTGCCAGGCAAGTGATATTACTTTGTCAGCCAAAGGGCTATTACTTTCATTGGGGTGAGAGTTGATAATCCAGTGTACGTCGATGCCGACAGGGCATGTGAGCTCTACAATATCGGATTCTTCAATTACCTCGAGTACCGCATACCCTCGCGCGTCACTGGGTAATTGTTCAAGGTTAACGCTAATAGCCGGAAGTGCGCTCATATCGCCAGCAAGGAAAAACCAGTCGGCGGTATGATCTACAAGTTTGGTAGGACCGGGTCCATTAATGGCTATTTCATCTCCTTCGTTTGCCTTCATGGCCCAGGCTGATGCAGGGCCGTTGTCGCCATGCGTAACGAAATCAAGGTTGAGTTCAAGTGCTTGTGGATCAAAAGATCGGATCGTGTAGCTGCGCATACGAGGTTTTGTTCCCGTCAGTACACCTTTGATTCCGGAGTTCATTTTTGTTTCGCCGTCTTTTGGAAACAGCAACTTTACGTATCCACTTTCTTGTCCCTCTGGAAATCCTTCCAGATTTTCACCGCCAAGCGTGAGTCTTAACATGTTGGGTGTGAGGTTCTGACGACGAAGAACGGTTAATGTTCTTGATATTCTGGGCATCTAATTTATCCACGGTGATGGTTATGAAACATCTTAATGGTAATGATTATCATTTGCAAGTGGCAAAGTATCTAACGTCATTGGGCTGCAGCTATTGAGTATTGTTTGTTTCGATTGACGTAATCTTGCTGACGGCTGGGCTGGGCTGGAATGCGGCGGTTCCGCTGAAGATCGGGACGGGAAAATATCAAACCGCTGAAAGGCGCAGGGTTGATCAGTTAGAGCGAGTCATTGTGTTAGCAGAGCCGGATGATCCAAACTGACCTATTGCATGGCCTCGTAAGAACCCGGGAATACGGTGCTAGCGCTCATTGGCCGACTAAACGGGTGGGGCGCTGATCCGCGAGTGGGTTGCAGCGATGGACGCGAAAGCTGACTAGGGTTTACGCCGTTTTGTCCATTTTCACCGTTGTGAGAACGCCGAGGCCAATAACGAATAACATCGCGATGGAGGCCATGCCGATTCGTTGAGAGTTGAACGCATTGGTAAAGAACTCCACCAACATTGGTCCTATCCAGACGGTGACGGTGCCAGCGATGGCATAGAGTCCGAAGAATTCACCACTACGTCCCGGCGGTGCAAGATGGACGAGCATTGAGCGGCTAGAGGAAATGCTGGCCGTAGCGGTAACGGCGACGATGCTGATTGTGCCGAGATAGACGACGTCAGACAGCGACTTGAAGATGATGCCATCCCAGACTAGAGCATTATCGATCAAGCCGAAGAAAAGCGTCTCGCGCGTGATCGACAGTTGCAAAACCAGGCTGGTAACCATAACGACGATTTCGATGATCAGAGCAATTTTTGGGCCCAGCTTTGTATCGAGCCAGCCACCAAATATACCGCCCCCAAATGCCCAAATTGAGCCGAAAACAGCATAGATGGTCATCTCCAGAATTCCCCAACCGAGAAATAGCGAGACGTAAACTGCACCGAGCGCCAAAAAAGCGGCCATAGCGTCAGCATAGAGCATCCGGGCGATGAGGTATTTCATCATTTCCCGGTAATGGCTTGCTTCGCGGATGGTTTTGACCACGCCGTTAGCGCCATCTTTGAAGGCTTGAATCCAGCTTGCGCCTTTTGTTCCGCCGTCTTCTGCATACATGAAAAATGGGATCGAGAATACGGCTAGGCAGGCCGCGCAAATCGGCCCCGCGAGCCTCTGGATTTCAAACTTGCTAGCGTCCACACCAAACAGTGGTTCAGCAAATGGCCATTGGTTCATGGCCGGTAGGGTAAACATCAAAACCAGGGCGAGCATTAGCAAGGCCGCCGACAGGTTACCCAGAGCCAATCCAAGACCGGAAATGGCGGGCAGCGATTTCTGTGCCCCTGAAACCGCCAGCATCGAATTATGCGTGACCTCGGAATACGTATAGCAAACATAAGCAACCATCAAAACAATCGTTACCGTGGTTGTGCTCAGGCCGCCTTCGCCGGGAATAGCGTACCAGAGCATCCACGACATCAGCGTGATGATGCCGAGGAAGATGGCCAGCAGGGGCTTTCGCAAACCGCCTCGGTCTAAAGCCGCACCGAGGAAAGGTGCGGTGAAGGCCGCGACGAGCCCGGCGCCTTTGGTAACCGCCGCAATGGCGGATTGCCCTTTGGCGTTAAGTGTTTGCTGTGCTTCTTCGGGGGATAGCCCGTCGAGAATACCGCTGGCTCTAACGTCTGCACCAATGATCTCCCTGGCGAAGTAGGGCGCAAAAATGTAGATGACAACGAGGATATAATAAGGGTTGCGCGCCCATTCGAAAATAGCCCAGGCAAACCCGGTTTTGTTAATTGCGCCGCCAGTTCCATAGTGCGATGAATGGTCCGCGGGCTCAGCCATGGCATTGGTTGCAACAATATCAGTCATTCAGGTTTCCTTATATACGCTCTGTCGACGGTAACGAATGGGGTCATCGAAACCCTTTTGCATGATCCCGCTATATGTCCATCTAATACTAGGTCTGCTTAAGAATATTTCATTGTTTGAGCCAAAAGCTCTCGGTAGCAATTACTCTGTTGGCTTGTTGAATCTGTATGGCAAATCGAAAAGCGTTACAGCCACAACTATTGCGCCTGTACATTCCGCCTCCGCTACAGTTTCTCAGTTTAACCCAAGCGGATCCTCGTTTTATTGGAGTCACCTGCCATCACGGTGTCGAACAGACACCAATCAAGAGCGGATAACATTATCACGGTGTCGAGAAGAGTGAAAGTTTCGCAATACGCTAGATGTTAGTAATTGGGATAGCGATCTACTCGCTGAGCCGAAGATTTAGCCGTACCCCTCTTGCTGCTGATTGAGCTACCCATGTTTGGAAAGTAGTCTTTACTCGTTTGTAGCTGTGGCAGCAGTGCGCAGCCGCTACAGAAACCTTGATTTTAGTGTATTGATGGAAATTCCTTTTTTGCTAGAAATTCATACTGCTGTGTTCTACGCTATGTTATTGGCATACAATGGAATATTGATATAAATTTACAACCCAGACAAAATGTTTAACGAACCACCGGACGAATGTGGCCGGCTAGAACGGACACGTTGATTTTTACGCTGGGATCGCCTCCTATTTAATTGGCGATGTATACCTCAAACTCGAATCAGATTTTCTTTTAAGGAAAGCAATGAAGTATTCCATCTATATTGTGTTCGCTACAGCATTATTTATTTCGATTGGTTCAAATGCTGAACCTGCGAAGAAAGTGCTAATTATTGTATCAAACATGATTGATATGGGAGATCCAGATAAACACGATGCTAGAAATAATCTATGGGAAATTGCGCCGCCCTACCATATTTTTTTGAGTCATGGATACGATGTTGATTTTGTTTCACCCAATGGAGGGGACGTACAATTTATGATGGACCCACTAGGTATCAGTAGTTATACCATAAAATATGAGGGGTTTATGGATAAGGCAAAGAACTCCTTCGCTCCTAAGCAAATTGATCCTAGTCATTATTGGGGGGTTTATATTGGTGGTGGGTACGGTCCGTTATTTGATGTTGCTAATAATAAAGATTTACAATCAATTATCGCGAAAATATATGAATCAGGTGGAATTATTGGAGCGGGAGGCCATGGTGCGGGCTCCTTTGCAAATGTTGTTTTGTCTTCTGGTCAGTTTCTCGTTAAAAATAAAAGAATAGCTGGTTTTCCCAACTCGACAGAAGAGTCTAAATCATGGGCAAAACAAGGTAGTTTGCTTCCGTTTTTTGTTGAAAGTCAGTTAAATAAAAATGGTGCAATTGCACAAAATAAACAAACATTGGAAAATAAACAGGATGTGGTTGTTGACCAAAGAATTGTTTCCACAATGTTTTTACCTTCCGCAGCTCTTGTCGCAAAAGAAATGATAATTTTAAACAAATAGTCAGGGCAGTTAACCGTGCGTCACTATCTGTCGTTGGTACAAAGAGCTATTGTTGTGATTTTCTTATTAGTCTAACGATTAAACCGCTCTCTCTGGTTCAGTGGTGTTACAACTACTATTTCAATGCCACCTTTAGTCCCAGTAAAACTGGAGTTGAGACTGCCGGGGCAATCTCCCTCACTATTACTTAGAAAACGGATAAAACAGTTACGCAAAGCTGCAGATTATAAAACGGGAGTGGATTATCTGTTGTTTGCGAAAACACAGTGAGGTATGTTAACGCCTATTGATCATATTTTCTCTAACGAGCTTACTAGATTACAATTAGGAGTCTTTTTGTGAAGTCCATTGCATTAATGATAATACCGGCAATAACTTTGATTCCATTAGATGGTACGGCCGATTGCGTATCCAGAGGTTTTGAAGAATCCGAGATAAATGTGATGAATGCATATATCGCCTATTACGGTCGCCCCGCAGATTCTGCTGGTTTAGCTTATTGGGCAAACAGAATTAATGAGGAAGGTGGAGACCTTTCGGCGATTATTGATGATTTTGGATTCTCACAAGAGTATAGCGACCGGTTTGGTTCTTTAAGCAATACAGATTTGGTCACTAATTTATATGTCCAGTTATTCAACCGAAATCCGGACCAGGCGGGGCTGGATTTTTATGTTGATGAACTAAATTCTGGGCGACGCTCTTTACAAAGCATCTCGTTGGATATCCTCAATGGTGCACAAAATGACGATGTAACAATATTAACAAATCGACGACTGGTCTCTCAACATTTCGTCACACAAACCGAGGCTTCAAACACGCAAGTGGGCACAACGTTTTACAATACGTTGATGTCGGCGGTGACCGGATCATCAAGTTCAACGATCGCGGCGTGTGACAGTACTAGTGCTGAAATTGTTGCACAAGGCGGTATACTGGATAGCGATGGACCTGTGAACATAGGCGATAACCGAGAGCTGAGTGCTGGAAACGGCAATTGCTCTTCTGTCAAATATCCTGTTGATGGTACTGTTGTTGAATACGATATCGATTCGGGTAATGGCATAACGCAAATGACGACGACCACAGTTTCGGCGAGTCAATCACTTCTCGAAATCAACTCAGTAATCACCTCTTCCTTTGGTAATAGCGTTTCATCCTCGACCTCTAATAACACGTTTTCATATCAAACCGTTGATGACTACGTTTTCCAGACCAAGGTTGTTACGGTCTCGTCTAGTTCAAGCTCGTCAGGAACGATCACAAGCGAGTCAACGCATGCGCCTCCTTTAATGCTGACTCCCGCAACCAGGTGGTGCGAGGGTCAATCATGGTTTAGGGCAGAGGGAGAGAAAACAGATACTATTTCTAGCAGCTCAACGGGCACCAATACACAAACGTCCGCGTTTCCTTCGGGCGCAAGCATTGTTGATTCGGTAAATGAATCTGTGACGGTCGGGGCAGGTACGTTTAGTACAGTGAAAACAACTACTGAGTTCGATGGCGTCCCAGGCGGGACCGGTATTACATGGGTCGATGTTGTAACGGGAAATATCGTCCTACAAAAATCCTATGACAAATCTGACAACCTTCAGTCGACGACAACAGCTACGCTAATACGCTAGGCTGTTCTTTACTGAATTTTTTTGTGTCTACGGCCATGCAGACATTTTTGCGCAATCAGCTTCCGCACAATCCATAATAACAGATAGAGATACCTCTATTGCTTACGGCAAGCGTTTTGTTACACCTTTCCCCTTAGTCTAAGCGACGTCCGCCACCGCTGGGTCCATACTACGCTAGGGCCCGAAAGATGGCGCAAAAAGAGCTGTACGCCTCGATAGTTTCGGGGCAACATCAATTCTGGAAAATATTTTGCGACGGAATTTTCGGCTTCGACCGTATAAGTAGTTAACAATTTTCGCTTTTGAGCGTTGATTTTCAAATGACTACTGAGGAGTTTTACCATGTTTCGATCGTTAATCACTGTTCTGTCGGCAGCGCTGCTGTGTCTGACGGTCGCCTTACCTATTGACGCGGCAGACCACCGCAGAGTAGCTAAACATGCGCAACTAAAGACTCTTCCAAAAGCTCATCAAAGAATTGTCCATAAGCAAAAACAGTATGTTTACACTGGCGGTCGGTTTTATCGACCGAGCAATGGATTGTACCTCGCAATCACAGCTCCTATTGGAGCCATAGTTCCGGCGCTGCCCGGGGGATACGTCACCTTTGGTATTGGTGCATCGAGGTATTTCTATCATGGCAGTATTTATTACCGGCCTGTGCCTGGCGGCTACATTGTGATCGAAAAGCCTGCTCAGGCAGAAACAGTATTGGTAAGTACAGGTTCCGATAGGCATATCATTTACCCGGCTGCGGGTCAGAGCGCTGAGCAGAAAAAAAGAGACAAGTACGAGTGCCATGAATGGTCTAGATCAGAAACTCTTTTTGATCCTACCCAATCCGACTCGGACCCATTGTTGCGCGCCGATTACCAGCGAGCGATGCTTGCTTGTCTTGAAGCTCGTCAATACGTTGTTAAGTAAGGTGTTATAAATAATGACCAAAAATCCTTAGCATTTGAAATTATTTCGCGACAGGAGTGATTGTCGTAACGATCGTCGTGAGGCCTTACGCAGAAGAAACCAAACTACGAGCGAAATGCTCGCGCGGTTGGTTACAGAAATGCTTCAAATGGGAGCGGACAAGAACGAAGTAACAGCGGAGCTTAATGAAGATCGCGACAAATTCATCAAACACATTAGTAATGACCGAACGAATTGAGATAAGAAGTACGGTTTCCATTTCACTTTTTGGGCTTCATTGGTGAGCAGCATAAGCAACGGTTTTTGGCGTCCTGGTTGACGTGCCGGTTATGCTGTCGCTTGTGGCTGTTGTCAACGGGAAAGTTCTGGGTTTCGCGATGCCTGATAATGTTGCCAATATTCATTCGCCTGCGTGGCAAAGTGATTTTACCTGGAACAGGCAACTCGAGGCCAATAACAAAAGTCGTTGAGGCGTGCGGGACATCAAACAACGTTCATTTTACCTAGGATATTCAATGCTTAAACATTTTTTTCCATCTAGATTTCTTTTTTTGTTCCTGTTTTCTATTCCTGCGGTAAATGCTCAAGACTATTCAGCGCAAGTGCAAGAGATGTATGTCGCCTATTACAGCCGCCCGGGAGATCCCGCTGGCGTTGATTTTTGGGTTAGTAAGCTCGCGCAAAGTAGTGGAAACCTTACGGCCATTATTGACCAGTTTGGTAATTCCACAGAATATAACGATAGGTTTTTAGGTCAATCCGATAGTGAATTAATCAATAATATTTACCTCAATCTATTTGGCAGGGATACCGATTCCGGCGGTATGGAATTTTACCTTGATCGTTTACAAAGCGGAGCGATGACGTTGGTGACTATTGCGCTGAATATTTCTGATGGTGTGGTTGATGGTACCGATGACGCTGTTATCGTTAATAACAAATTGGTCTTAGCCGCGGCCTATACTGCTGAGGTTGCCGCCCAAGAAGCCGAATATGGCGGCGAGCAAATTGCGGCGGCGGTTGAACTGGTCGCTTCTGTTAACAGTTCGCAGTCGTCCTTAGACTCTGCACTTGACAGTCTAGCCGAGCTAGTAGCGCCTGCTGCGGATAATCAAATAGACTTTGATGCAAACCCCAACCTAAGCGGTCAATTTAGAGATGCCGTATTGGTGAATCGTAACCCTGATTGCAGAGCCTATGCTACCGATACAAACGAGGGCGATTATAATTCCTCTCAAATCACAGATATTTCTTCAGGAATTAGTGAGAGTGTTAGTCTTGTGGAAATCCAAATGGTTATTGCCAGCAATTGGAATGCGAGCATTTACGATTACGAAAATGTGCAAACGACCACGGATGTAAGTCTAGCGACGCACTGCAGAATGGTTTCAAATATGGTTCCTAACCACACTTTCGGTGTTGAAGTGACCGGACCCAATGGTGATGGCTGGATAAATGCTATTGATCACAGCGACACGGAAATTACGTATATTCCCGTCAACCCGGTAAAAACTAACACCCCGACTGATACACCCAGAAACCCCCCTATTTATGACTTCGACGGTATACTTCTTAACGGGGTTGGCATTGCTATGGATTCGGGTTTTTGCTACCAACCTGGAGTGGTAAGCGGTCCGCTTTCATTACGATCCAACGCGGCGGGGAATGCCTCCGGTTGCGGTCCGCAAAATACGTGGTTCGAGCTGCCAGCCTACACAATTTGGGATCAAAATGCGGAGAATATGGCGGCGGTATTTGATGATTATTTTGGTCATGGTTTTGTGGCCACATACCATTACCACGCGCTTACCCACCCATTGCAAGAGGACAATGATCAAACTCATCCTCCGTCGAATGGACAACCTTCACCTGTTATTGGTTTTGCGGCTGATGGGTTTCCGATTTACGGTCATTGGTTGGAAAATGAAAATGGTGAGTTAGTGAAGGCAGAGTCGGGCTATGAAACTTATAGTGAAAATTCACGTACACCGATACCGACTGCGTTGCACGGTACGCCGCCCACGCCTTGGGATATTGCCAACAATCCGGAAGGCTTCGATAGCGATTTTGGTTTGGATATGGGTCGTTACGAACAGGATTGGTTCTTTTCTGGCACAGGAAATTTAGATCAGTGCAACGGAACATATGATCGCGATGGTAATTATGGATATTACATTACAGACAAATACCCATTCGCTCCCCCCTGCGTATTTGGCGCTCGCGATCCGTCGTTTGGAAAAATTTCGCCTAGCCTACCGTAAGGTAATAGTTGACCACTACATAACTCGGGGGTAGGCCGTTAAGAAGGGGCATAAAAAAGAAAAAGGGGATCGATAAAAAATCATCAGTTTGGTTCGTTTCTGGCACACTTGTAGCCTTTAGTCTCGATGATTTCGCGGCTTTGTTAAGTCCGTTATTGAACGGGTAGCGAGCCTTAGCTTGGCGCTACTCCTATAACGCGCTTTCGGACTTTTTAGAAAATCGACTACTGCCTAATTATTACGTTATGAATAACCGAGATTGGATGTTTTCGTGGAAAAACAATATATTAAAGAAATAGGAAACGGTAATCATTCCAAACTGTGCCGACTTGCCCTAGGTTTTCAGCTTATCACGACAAGTCGGTACACTAAGCCTTAAATGACCAATTCGGTTTTCCCACAATGGGAAGATTGAAAAATAAATGGAGGCTATCAATGAACTCACCAGCTTACCTGGTCATCTCTGGATGTATTTTCGGAATTGTAGCCATTCTACATCTGCCTTCGTATAATCAATGAATGGTCAATGGAGCTTAGCCCGTGGGCGGTCCCGATGTGGGTATCCTGGATTGGCATGATTGTCTCGCTGATTCTTTGTATCTCTGTATTTCGGTTAGTGTCTCGGTCGTAGATATTATTCAAGGGCCATCTAACAAGTGCCGACAGTTCGCCACTCCGGGGCCGAACTCCAGAACCGCAGCGTGGTTTACAGCACCGCTGCGGCAATCGTTTATACCGAAGAGAAGCTAGTTTTATGCCTGAACCCGATCCAGCGAGAATCATGACCTTTGCATCGCCGAAAGATCTTGGCCGGTGGCTTAAAGTGAATCACGCCACCGAAAGTGAACTGTGGGTGAAGATATTCAAGAAAATGTCTGGGATTGCGAGTGTGACTTGGGACGACGTCGTGATTGAGATGCTGTGCTGGGGCTGGATCGATGGCGTCAAGAAGTCAATTGATGACCAGGCCTATCTCCAGCGAGTCACTCCAAGAAAGGCACGAAGCAACTGGTCAAAAAGGAACAGAGAGCATGCTGAGCGCTTAATAAACGAGGGCCGGATGACGGAGGCAGGACTCATGCATGTTCGTGCCGCCAAAGCAGATGGCCGGTGGGAGAATGCCTATACGGCAAGTGAAATGAAAGTACCGGTGGATTTCCTCGCAGCATTAGACACCAAGCCGAAGGCGAAGCAGTTTTTTGAAACGCTGACTAAATCGAGTCATTATGTCATCGCGCACGGATTGACAAGTGCGAAGAAACCCGAAACCAGACAGAGGCGATTTTCAAAATTCATAGACATGCTTGTCAGCGAAGAAAAGCCGACTTAGTCTTCAAAAAAGACGAAAATGACATAACGAATAAGGATAAGTCGCGGCTGCGCGCTACTTATCCTTATTCGTTATGTTCTGGCTTACCTTGGATATTTTTGTGCAAGGCGTTGGATTGGGAATAGCCATAGGCGTTGTTTTTTCGGCTTCTCCTGATACCAAGAGCAGTGATGGTGACGCTGCCGAACAACCCAGTGTAGGTGGTAACGAAACATAACAATCCAATCTTGGAGACGCCAAACCTCGCGCGTCGTAACGGCGTTTATCTCTGTTCTTGGCACATTTGGACTAATTTCGCGGCTTTGTTACGTCCGTTGTTGAGAGTATAGTTAGCCTTAGCCTGACGTTATTCCTTTAGCGCGCTTTTGACCCTGAACAGACGGTTTTCTGCCTGGCTGTCTAGAGTAAATATTGGGATGACATGTGTTCGGTTGTTCGACTTTTCGCTAAAATCACCTAGGACATATGGCCTAAAGTGCAGGCTCTAAGGCGTTTGCCCAATTCTTTTTGTGTGCCCAAGCAGTAACTTACTACCTAACTGGTTTATAGCCAGTTTAATTTGGAGGTTATTATGTTTGAGCACAACTCTTCCTATCCCGCGTATGCAAAAGTTATACATTTGGGAGTCGCCGTATTTGGTATCGCGGCTTTCCTAACAGGAGAGCTGGCAGAAGATGGCAGCGCATCAACAGGTTATTTACTGCATGCCTACCTTGGTCTATCTTTAGCCGCGTTCGTCCTAGTTCGTATTATATCTGGGTTTACAACCACGAAAGAACTATCATTCAAGGGCTGGTCCCCATTTTCCCGGCTGCAGTGGGGACTGGCCCTAGAAGACTTTAGGACACTATTGAGACTGGGCGTCCCTGAACGTGACAAGCACCAAGGTCTGGCGGGACTAACCCAAGCGTTTGGTCTTATTGTTTTCTCATGGATGGCCCTGACGGGTACCGGGCTATTTTTCCTTGGGGGCGGCGTAGAGACTGACGTTCTTGAGCTTATTGAAGAACTTCATGAAGTAGGCGAGTCACTGATTCCGCTCTATTTGGGTTTGCATGTGGGCGCGGTCATACTCCATACGCTGAGCGGAAACCCCATATGGAAGAAAATGTTCGCCATTAAGTAACGCCGCAGAGCGTTTAGGATGAGATGAAGACATTCGGAAAATATCTGCCAGCAATGGTACTGGCTTGTGCAACATCGTTTTTTGCATATGACATCATCCTTGATCTTGTTAGTGGTGGAGATAGCCTCTTACATGTTCTTGTTGAGTTAGTGGTATTTGTAGCGATATCGTTTGTTTTATTTCGCGAATTACAACACGTCAAGCTTTTGAACACTGTGATCAAAGAAGAAAAGTCGAAAACAGCCCGGCTTGCCGGCGAGTTACTTTCGGTAATACTCGATCAATTTACTCAGTGGAGGCTTACTCCAGCGGAGAGTGATGTAGCATTGCTGCTTATCAAAGGTCTATCAATGAAAGAAATTGCGGAAGCTCGGGATGTTAAAGAGAAAACGGTTAGACTCCAAGCAGCAAGTGTCTACGCAAAATCTGGTCATGCGGGAAGACATGAATTATCAGCGCATTTCATAGAAGACCTGATGAGTGAACTGTAGTTGAAATGGCAGCTCGTGGTACATTTAGACCATTAGGTTTCGATCAGATTGGGGCTTTTTTAGGTCCGCTATTGTGTTTATATGGCGCCTTTGAGCTTCTTATGGAGTTAGGGCTCAATAGTCACTCTGAACAAACTGCGTTGGCTGCCATTGCATACTGACTTGGTTGTTCGATTGTTATTAACCCTGAACAGGTATTGAAAATCTGTTGAAGTAAGCCCCTCATTTGTCAGAGGTCGCCAACTGAGTTATGTTTGTAACACATTAAAAATGGAATCAAGTCTATAGATCGCGATTAAATCCGCATGCTGGTTCAATGCGCCATAAAAATATAATGGCAGGAGTTTAAGAGTAAAACTGTAGGGTTAAAAATGGCAGTACTAATTAACGATGTTTGATGCGCAATTGACCTCCTGCGTATGGTTTGAATTATTGGTGTACATTGTTTTAACAATTACTAAGAAGGAGAAGTTACGATGGGCAATAATATAGAGAAAGCCAGACATTTTTTTGATGCTTGTGAAACCGGTAAAGGTTGGGACGAATGTAAAGCATATTGTGATTCCGGGGCTACATTTTCTGCGCAAACGGGAGCATTAGCGGACATTGACACTCTAGAAGATTATACCGAATGGATGAAAAATCTTCTCACTCCGATACCAGATGGCCACTACGAATTGAAGAGCTTTTCAGAGGATCAAGAACGCCAATGTGTAACAGCTTTTGCAGTGTTTCATGGTACGCAGACGGGACCGGGTGGACCCGTTGATCCGACTGGTAGAACTATTGCCGCTGACTACGTCTACGCGATGCAATTCGAAGACGGCATCATTAAGCACATGACGAAAATATGGCACGATGGAATTAGTCTGGAGCAGCTTGGATGGGTATGAATTGGATCTAGCGTCTAACCAGCCAAAGTAACCCGACGGTTACGCGACCGATGTTTGCAACATTAATGTCTGTTCCTCGCACTAAGCGAGCTATCTGCGTCGAAATATTCGGGCCAATTTTATGCCCGTTTACGAAGGGTTAACAATCTTCGGTGGTGTCTAGTCCGTTTGGGCAAATAATTGACGCACACGTAACCCCCCCAAGCAAGGCATTTTCCCAGTGACGATAGGTGGTTGATTACGGCCCTTTGTTTCTTGCCCGCTGGGGAAAAGTAGCGTAAATTCGATCAATACTCAGTCGCTCCGTCCGCCTGTCATGATGACAAAACAAACGGCGATTTGGAATGGATAGCGCCACAGAAACTTGAAATGGAAAGGCAAAGTACTTTGAAAGCGCGATCTCGCGAGGAAGGTCGGAAGGTCGTTGATGCTTTCATCGGGGAGATAGGCAAACTACAGTGAAACTAGGAAAAGTTCATCTTTGAAATTTCCGTAATTTCAGGTGTTACATGGCTAAATTACCGTTAATTGTACTCATTTTATTGTCTAGTTTTATACCTTATAGTATTGCTGAACCCCTTGTAATTCGTACTGGTTTGGAAGAAAAATCCAAAGCCTTTCGGATTGCGCAGTCGTTTGCAAATGAGCTCGGTACAAGAGCGGGAACGAGCATAACACTACTCTCTCTTCCTGAGGAACGCGGCCTCAATTACCTGCAAGCAGGGATGATCGATGGAGACTTATCAAGGACATCGGGCTTGGAACACGACATGACAGGTCTAATTCGGATTAATGAACTGATTTTTGATCTTCCCTATATTGCTTACTGTATTAAGAAAGGAGTAACGGTGAATGGCTGGACAAGTTTGTACCCTTACTCGGTCGCTTATGTGCGCGGTTGGGAAGTCATTGCGAATAAACTAAAGCCAAATCATAAAAAGCTCTTTCGGGTCGATAGCGTTGAGGCCGGCCTAAACTTCATGGCGCTGGAACGAGCAGATGTTTTCGTAAGTATTCCTTTTCTGGTCGAGCCATTACTAAAACAAGAAGAATGGAAAAACCGGGGGGTAGTAGCACTTGAACCGCCTCTCGATGTGCTCAGCTTGTACTTGTACCTTCTTCCCAAACATGCGCAATTGGCGAAAAATATCGAGGTCTCGTTGAAGGCGATGAAACAAGATAATAGCTACTACGAGATATTGAACGGTTCAGGTTTCTAGACCCCGCTGCCCATTTTTTTGATTCTAATTGCGCATCCTAGATGGCTATATTCGGATGGCTATATTCGGATGGCTATATTCAGATAACTACGAGGCGTGCGATTGGTTCAACCCATCCTTTGTACAAAGGATGGGTTGATAATAGCGAGACGATTACCCATTGCGTGCTGTCTGCTGTAGATTCACTAGAGTGACGATGTTAATCCTTCCTAAGCTCTTCCATTTCAATAATGATTCCTTCGTCTGGTGCTACCGTGCCAGCGCAGATATCCGGATAAATTCCCTCTAAACCACTCAATCCGGAGAGCGTTTTTAGTTTAAGCCATGAGCGACTTTTTGCGACGGTTTGGGTGATGAAGTCGGCGGATTTCTTGTCAAAACCCTCAACACCCCAGTCTTTAATCCGCATTTGAATATGCGACGGAGCAAAAAACATTTCACTTCTCTCAGTGATAATTCCTTCGTTTGTGCCTGTTGCCTCCCAGTGGGTGATCCCGACATTAACGCAAAACTTCATATTGTCACCGAGGTGACTGTGTAGCTTACCCAGGACCTCACTGTTGCCAGACATATCGACTATTACTGCCGGTATATTGGGGTCAATGTCGGTGATGGAATCGTAGCTCACGCTAGAGTCGTATAAGCCTAGGGAATTGACCAAATCAAGATTGCGAGTCGAGGTCATACCGACAACCTTTGGCGCTTTGTCGTCTTCATGCAGGGCGTAGGCCATTCCAATGCTGGTTTTGCTTGATGCACTAATCACGATAAGCTGTTCTGCTTCGTACCAATTATTAACCTGTAGGGAATCCCAGAGACAAAAAGAGGTTATAAACAAGGGCCACAGTAGCATGCGCTCATTGTCCATAGACGCGTCGTAACCCAATTCTGAGTTAACTCTGCGATACGTATTGTATCCAGGGGGTAGGGCAGATCGGTGCTCTGCACCATCGACAAAACGATTTTCGGAGATGTTAACTGGCACCATAGTCAGATCGTTCGCGGGCGGAAAGTAGCCAAACAATTTGTCACCTACCGGCAATCCGTCGACCTTGGAGTCGGTAATTTCGGCGAAGCCCCATACTGGGATCACTCCCCACCCATCGGCGCTATCGCCCAGCGCCGGAAAGAACTGCCAATAACCGATTAAATCACCTGCGGCAGCATAAGTGATGTTGTTGGCGGTAAAGGCGAAACGGTTGATTTTTACTTTGACTTCACCTTCTTCAATGGCAACAGAAGCGCCAGTGCTCACCACGCGCAGAGCGGAAAAGTCATCTTTTCGTATTTGAAATTGAGCCATCGTATACCTCTTTGTGATCGATTAAATTCTTGTTTTAAATTCTTGTGTTAAGTTTCTGTCGCTTGAGCGATGCTGGAATGGCAATGACGCGGACTCTCCCAATGATAGCCTGCTATTTCTGCTTTATGATCGCCAGGGCTGAGCAATCATCGTGCAGTTCGTTCAAGTTCCTTCGCGGAGCCCCTTATTCGAACACAAATCTGTTCGATGTCAATATTCAGTTGAGCTGTTGTTTTTTTAGTGGAACGTCCTATTCGGATGAATTCTTTTTACTACCGATGTTTTTAGCATAACTGCGAATAGTTTCCTTATATTCCTCTTCGGTAAAGGCCCATTGCTGCATGTCGGCATCAGCCCAGCCCAGATTCATTCCCGATTTGGCGCGTCCCAACGCAGAGGTCATTGAACGCGTTAATGCCAGTGGTGCGGCGGGAATAGCCAACAGCTCTTTGACTAACATTTCAGTTTTCTCTGCTAACTCCGCTCTGCTGACCAACCGTTGCGCCCAGCCGCTACGATGCAACTCTTCTGGAAATACCTTTCGAGCTGTCATCACCCAATCGCGAGTTATCGGAAGGCCTACCTCTCGCGCTAATAATGGCGTTCCGTTCCATACATTGGGAATGCCAAGGGCAAGTTCCGGAATTCTAAACACGACGTCTTCGGCAATGATTCTAAAGTCGCAAGCAGTTGCGAGTAATGCGCCGCCTCCGATGACATGGCCTTGCATACTAGCAATGGTTACCTGTGGTATTCGGTCCAGCTGCTCAAGTACTCGTTGCCAGGTTGCCGTTCTGTTTCTTCGCGTCGACCAGTCACCCTTTACTTCCGGATAAGAAGTCGTTTGCAAGTCTGCACCGGAACAAAAAGACTTACCCTCGCCGGTTAATAGAACGATTCGAATATCAGGTCGTTCCATCAGCTCGTTGAGTGTGGTCGCGATGTCGCGACGAATGTTGTCGTTTAATGCGTTCAGTTGTTTGGGGCGGGCTAATGTAATCCGAGCAACAGCTCCCTCATAGACTATTTTCACGCCTGATTCTATGGTCATACTATTTTCACCTTTGCACATAATGATAGATACCAGCGTATTCGATCGGGTATATTTAAACAAATACATCTGTTGCATTCATTCTGCAGGTTTGCAGCGTTGGACACTCAATGTCCAACGGAGGACTATGGTAAAAAGCCATCGATCTGTACTATGTTTCCTTATCATTCAATGTCGTCACTTCGATCCCTTTAACGAGCGGCTTGTCTTCATTTGATACTTCCCAGAGATAGCGATACCTCAACTTGTGCCTATCAACCCCCGATGTCGGGAGATTAGTCGACGTCAGCTCTAAAGCGATTATGCCGGTTAGAGGCGAGCTTCAAGATAGTGCTGACAAAATTAGCAATCCGGGAATTATGGACTATCTTGGTTTGTACACGGTCGGACCGCGAGCCGTATCGTGGATTGAATTTAGCGAAAACCCCTTGATGGCCGCAACTTGAAAGAGCCCATTGTAAGCGAATTGGGAGTACCGGTTAATGTTCTCCCGGGAAATATATGTCAGCGTGGACATGCAATTGCGAATTTTTGGAAAAGCTATAATCTACATTTTATTTAAAAACCTAGGCTCTCTGTGAACTTCTGAAAACCTAGCGCTAATGAGAGAAACAATCTATGTATAACGTTGAGCTAACAGACTCCTATTTTCCGGCGCAGGGTGCTCCTGAAATAACCCAAATAACCATTGGTGATATGTTGCGTGCATCGACGGCACGTGCGCCAAATCAACCAGCCCTCAAAGAGCTAACTTATTCCGGCGAAATTGCCCGCGTTTGGACATATGCTGAGCTACTCGCCGACTCTGAACGTCTTGCCCGTGCGTTGGCCAGCCGTCATGCGGAGGGCGCTCGTATTGCCGTTTTCGCCAATAATGTACCCGAATGGATACTGCTGGAACTGGCCTGCGGTCTTGCAGGCGTCATTCTCGTCACGGTCAATCCAGCCTATCAGAAACGCGAGTTGAAATTCGTGCTCGAACAATCGCAATCTGAGGCGATTTACTATGTCGCGGACTTTCGCGGTAACCCGGTGCAGGAAATTGCCGACGTCGTGTGCGATGAGATTCCAAACATCACTCACCGTATTTTGTTGACCGATCATGATGCGCTCTTCGCTGGCGAGGCACAGGGTGAACTGCGCGATCCGAAGCCAAGAGATCCGGTACAGATTCAATACACGTCCGGCACCACGGGCTTTCCAAAAGGCGCACTGCTACACCACAATGGCCTGGTGCAAAATGGCATGGATACCATGGCCCGCGCCGGAGTGGAGCAGGGCGACACCTTTGTTCACAATATGCCCTTGTTCCACACGACCGGTTGCGCGATTCTTGTCCTTGGCGGCCTCGGAACAGGCGCCACGATGCTTCTTGCACCAATGTTTGACCCGGCCATGGTTGCTGGAGTGATAGAGCGCGAGAGGACGAGTTTTGCCTTGGGGGTTCCAACTATGCTGGTCGCATTGATCGAAGAGGTGCGAAGCTCTGGCCACGACGTTTCTTCAATACAACGGATCATGTCTGGCGGATCGATGGTTGCCCCACAATTATGTCGGGACGCTCAATCCGTGTTCGGCGCACCGATTCAAATCGTTTATGGCCAAACCGAAACGTCGCCCGTGTTGACCCAAGCATGGTTTGAGGACTCTTTGGAAGACTTAACCCAGACAATCGGACAGCCAGTTGCCCATACTGAAATCTCAATCCGCTCGCCTCAGAACAATACAATTTTGCCAATCGGCGAGCAGGGTGAGATTTGCGCCCGCGCCTATAGTGTGATGCTTGGTTACAATGACAACCCGCAAGCGACGGCCGCTGCGATTGATAGCGAGGGCTGGCTCCATACAGGCGATCTTGGACGCATGGATGCCCGGGGCTACGTAAGGATTACCGGACGGGTTAAGGAGATGATTATTCGTGGCGGCGAGAACTTGTTCCCAGCGGAGATTGAAAACGCCATGCTGGAACACGACGCGATCGATGAGGTGGCTGTCGTCGGAATTCCAGACGAGAAATGGGGCGAACAGGTTGTCTGTTTCGTCCGCAGCAGCGCTAAGGAGTCATTGCGGGCCGTCGACCTAAAAGATTTTATTCGCGACCGATTATCGCCTCAAAAAACACCAGCCTATTGGGTCAGTGTTTCTGATTGGCCTCTTACGGGTTCAGGAAAGATACAGAAATTCAAGTTGACGGAAGCATTCGTTGCTGGCGACCATGAAGTGCTGAGTTAGTACCGCGGCGCTCGACAACGATTGCTCAACATCGCCTTCTTGCAATCTATCTGATGGAAAAGTATTTTCCGTTTACGCATCTTTATCGGTGTTAGCGCAGCCGAAGTTCTTTGAGATTATGGACGTCACACACTCGGCTAATATCCGGTAAATGTTTATGTTGTCTACGCACATATGAGAGACAATTGGACTGAATAGAATCGATTAGCGCTGATCCAATATTGGAATCTAACTTTGATACCTATTCACATCCGTTTTTTCCTGCCCGTTAAGAAAACGTTAGCAGCCGAAAACGGTACTGGTACTTAATCAGTATATTGATCAGAGACGTTTCAGATTGCTTGGTGAAGCAGCGACTTGTACATTGATTTACGTGGGTGAACTACTATTATTTGGGAGGGAGGTACATGTGAATAACCACTTGAGCACGAGGACTGATAAAAATGGGAAAAATAGCATTGCTCTGTGTTGTGTTATCGATACATTTCAACGTGCCTGTCAATGCTCAAGAATGCCACATCCTTCGAGTTGCAGGATCTGATCGCTGGCTTCCTGTCTCCTATGTCAATGAGGAGACACAAGAACCTGAAGGCATAGCCTATGACTTCGCCATGCTTGTGGGGGAACAGCTGAAAATCCCCGTCGAAATTCATGCCACACTTCCCTGGAAACGGATGCTTCTGTATCTGGAAAAAGGAAATATTGATATGAGTGTGGCAATGTATAAGACGAAAGAACGACAAGAAGTGTATCAATTCACTGACTCGTATTTGGTAAATACAGCACGTGTTTTTGTGAAGAAAGGTCAGGAATTTCCCTTCGAACGACTTGAGGATTTGATCGGTCTTACCGGCGGGATTCCACCCGGCGGAAGTTTTGGAGAAAAGTTTGATACTTTTGCCAAAGACCATAAGTTAAAACTGGCAGCTGTTGCAACCAAAGAGCAACGATTTCTAATGCTGCTAAATGGACGGACGGACTATTACATTCAAGATTATCTGGATGGCACAATCTCTCTTCAACAAAGTGGCCTTCAAGATAAAGTGGTGGCCTTACCTCATCCGGTTTCGATTACGAAGGTATATTTTTCTCTTTCCCGTCAATCGCCCTGTGTGAAACTTGTCCCACAGATAAATGCGATCATCAACAAGGCCAAACAGGATGGGGCTCTTCGGGCGATAATTGACAAATACGTTAGATAGCGATGATATAGCTGCAATAAGAAAGGAGGAAATACGAACATCGCCAAAAAGAGCACATGAAAAAAGGTCAGCTAAAATATACGAGCTGCAGCTCGATCGCTGCCGGTCCAGCTCCAGATCCATTATATGGTAATTGAAGTCCGACGTCGGCGCTTTCTTCGATTGACTATGTGTCATGCTAACTAATTACGAATAGTTGATCAGTTGCCAAATTCAAGACCGTTACTACTCATCAGCTTAACGATTTGTTTAAACCCACTTATGTTCGTCTCTAGTTACGGATCTATGGGTACTGTTCAGTTCCTATATCGTAGCAATGCAGGGAAAATGGAGCCTAGATGAATTTTACAAACAACACGATGCCTGACGGTTATTCGTCGAGATCAATACCCAGATACGCATGACTGAATAGTTCTGGTTTACCGAACCCATCAAATAGCTCAATGTTGATATTCCAAAAAGGCGATTTTTTCCGGGTTAGCTTTCCATCGTTAGTCACCTTCCAGAAATGGGAGTCTGTCCATAGTTTCCCAAGCAAAGAAGTGAAATTCACTCAATCAATTCCACATCTGAGTGTTTTCCATATTTAGCGAATCTAACGAATTTGATTGGCTGGATTGCTATATCAACGAAAGCTTGCGTAGGTATTCAAAGTCTTTGTGACTAATAGTCAGTACCGAGCAAATTCGTTCGCGAGTGGCGCCGAGTTTGCATAGGGATTTGAATAGTCTAAAATCAAGATGAGCAAGCTTAACAGGGTCTATGCTGTGCCTCCTTGATTGGTCATTTTCCCTGTCCACTAGCTGTAGGTCTGCGGTTGGTGCATGACGAACTATTTGTGCGTTCATTGATGTTTGCATTTTTGCTTTCCTTCCAGTTTGGGTTAAAGGCTCTTCGGGTTACCATGCAAGTACTTCAGCAGTTGGTCTATTGTCGAAGCAAAGCGTGCTTCAGTTCCCGTCTTATCCGAGTTTTAAGATTGTCGAAATTTATTTTGCAAGCGGCGTGCCACTTCATGGAATCAGCCAGAATAGGTATTTTCGGCCGCATGTTGCCGTAATAACGAATGCGATTTGCGAGTCACGTTGATTATGGGATGCAAATTGCAAAGTAGTATTGTACTGGAAATTACCTGTACTCCGGATCTAGTCCTAAGCCAATAAGCCACTGCTGAACGTCCCGTCATTGCGATAATCGTCGCTCGATTTGGGGTTGTTGGTCGAATAGCCATCTGCATAGTTGAGCTCCAATTCCACATGACTGTCTCGTCTGAAAGCGGGGCGGTACAGGTATTATTGACCGTGTACTTGAACTCCATCGTACAGGTAGAGATCTACCGATGGTTAGGGTCTTGACAGTCAATATCAGCTTGTGGAAATACGTTTAATTGATTCGAGTTAGTATGCATCTGACGGTGATAAGTCTCGCTGGGCATACAGTCTAACGTTACACTAGAGGTGATGGTCTTTCTCATTATTTAATCGTTTTTTCTTGATGTTAGCTCTACGATCCAGACGAATCAGGTTTCAATACGAAAATCCGGACAAATAGACCGACAAGACAAGCGTCTTATGTTGGTAGGGGCTGAGTTCCAAAAACAACGGCTGCAGCTCTCTGAAATTGCTAGTCGCTTTGACTGTGAGTGCGAAATCTCTGCCTGAGTTTTTCTACTCGCATAAATATGATGTGGCGCCCTGTGACCTGGACACAGAACTGAGTATCGATACGTGGGAACAAACCATTAATCAGATACTAATTAGTGCCTATCCATAAACTAACAAGCTCAGTCATTGCGAGCGTTAGCGCGGCAATCTCATCCAGCATTGGC
>CAJVZD010000073.1 GCA_913019905.1 uncultured Cellvibrionales bacterium | reverse complement strand
GCTAAACACAGTGATGTGGGGCAGTCTACATCAGGCGAGTCCACGCCGGACGAATCCACGCCGGACGAATCCACGCCGGACGAATCCACGCCGGACGAATCCACGCGCTTCACCGTTGGTTCAAAAACGTTTTTTATTCACGATGCTTCTCGTGCCTACGACTCGGTGGCGGGGGCGAGCCAAGGCGTTCGTACCTTAATAACGGAGCTTTGGTATCCGGTTGCTCACAATAGCATCACAGCTAATAGTAAGAAGGCTACCTACGGCGATTATGTTTTCTCTGACAAAACCGTTCATCGGCGTATGCTAACGGAAACAACTTTTTTCCATCTTACTCCAACATCAGTTAATACAGGTGTTAGCCAACAGCAGATAGACGACAGCATAGATGAGCTTTTTCATCGGGAACGCGGTAGTTACGTAGATGCTGCGCTCGCCGCGAGTAGTCAGGCATGGCCGGTTATAGTCATGACTCACGGGGACGCTGGTAGCCGTTATAATATGGAAACGGCGGCTGAATATTTAGCCAGCCACGGCTATATTGTTATAGCACCGGAGCATACAGGTAATTCACCGTTTTCTATGAGCGGGAAAGACCCAATGCTGAGTGATATGAATGATTCGGAACTGGCATTAAAAGTAAAAGAAAATCGTCAATATTTGGATGAGCTCGGTGTTTACGGTACCGCCGCAGGGTTTGGACAAAGCTACATTCCATTAAGCGGGAAAGATGCAGGCGTCAACCGATACGTCAACTTGGATCTGGCGTTAGTCGAACGTGTTAACGATTTACGCGCCACTCTTACCGAGCTTGAAAAACTGAATCAGAGCGGGATGTTTGCCAACCGTATCGACCTTTCGAAAATCGGCTTGATGGGAAGATCCTTTGGCGGTATAACGACATTAGCCGGGCTCATGCTTGAAGATCGATTTGTTTCAGGTTTCTCGGTGGTTCCACCCTCATTTCCCGATGTCAGAGAGCATCTACCTAAAGAAATATTGATAGATACTGGTAAGGATTCGGTCTTTTTGTCTGTCCAGAAATCGATGACGACCGCTCAATTACATAAACCTACTTTTCTATTGTTGGGGGCTGAAGACCATTTAATTCTCTCTATTTACGAAGATATGGCGAAAAGCTTCGGCTTAGAATTACCTTCCTTAGCAAATCCCTATCCGCAAATGCAAAACGCTTTTGAAACAGCGTCGGTACCAGCTGTCTACGCGTTAGCGGAAAACACCAATCATGGCAGTTTTGGCGTTTCGGGAACCTATTGGTGGCCAGCCCTCAAGCCTAATACCTTCGATCGGTATTTTGACAAAGAGAATACTTATACGCTACTGGCAGTCGAACGTGCTCACCAGCTGCAAAAAGAAATGGCTTTGGCCTTTTTCAATTTAACGATTAAGGAAGATCAGTCTGGGTTGGCTAAAATAAAGGCCAATCCCTGGCAACATGATGGTGCTAAAATTCAGATAAGTGGTTTTGAATAGCAACGCAAACCGTCATTAAGGCTCGCGCTCGGCCGCCATGTTTCCCGTCGTCATTGGTTCTTAACTATTGGAACTTAGAGTTAAGACTCGACAAAGTTGCTGGCTAAGTGATCTAATGTCCGTCCGATTCTTTTAGCCTGTAAGCGCGTGGTGGGGAAAGGGTAGTTATGGAGCTAGACTAAGCCGCCTGTTAACTAACAACGTTATTATTGTTTGCAGTCAACTGGCGTGATTGGTCCAAGAAGCGACCAACGGCTCGTTTGATGATAAGAAACTGCCGACTTTTCGTAATCCATAGGTTTGACAATAGTCGGCGGGAAAATTAAAGCACCGCTTAATTATTGTGTTCGTCTAACCAGGCGAGCACATCGGCGAACACTTGATCTCTTTCCGGTTCGTTAAATATTTCGTGATATAGGCCGTCATAAATTATCAGCTTTTTGTCTTTTGAACCGACGTGCTCATTTAGGAATGTTGAACTTTCCGGTGCGGCTAATTTATCCTCACCGCCATGTAACAATAATACCGGCAAGGTAATGGCTGCCGCGTTAGTTTGCACCTCGGACATTGTTTTAAATAGTTCAGCGACCATTCGTGACGATACTTTCCCGGTATGGACCAGTGGATCCTCTATATAAGCCTTTACTTCCACGGGGTCGCGGCTTACGCCGTCGGCTGCCAGTTTCATCATTCCAAGTGTGGGTACGAGAACCGAAATAATTCGATTAAGCAGCATTAGCGCAGCGGACGGTTGCTCCGATGCCTTTATCGCCGGGCCAGAAAGAATACAGCCTCTAAAGGCGTTCTGGTTTTGTAACAGATAGGCTGCACTGATCAGGCCACCCATGCTATGTCCGATCAGAAAGACAGGAGAATCCGGTATCCAGGTTTTTATTTTGCCGAGAAAGATGGTCAGCGTTTCAGTGAAATCACTAAAACGTTTTATATGGCAACGTTTTCCATCGGATTTTCCATGCCCGATATGGTCCAATGCACAAACCGCGTAGCCATGGTTTACAAAATATTCGGCAACCCGGGCGTAGCGACCGCTATGTTCCGCCAAGCCATGAGCAATAAGTAATACTCCCTTAGCCGTTGACGGCGGTTGCCATCGCTGGCAATAAATAGTGTGGTTGTTGGCAACAAATGTGTCTTCGTGATGGTTCATGTCTATTGCTCATTGTTATTGTTGAGTGTTAGTGCTCTCGGAAGACTACAGTCACCGTTGGTCACTTGGGGGCTTTTTAGTCTTAGTAAAATGATTGGATTGCCGTTGGGTACTGATGCTACTGCATATAGCATTAACGACTTACTGAAATGGTTTAATTACACCGCCAGTGTATTCGTCAACCCGGCTCTGACTCGGCGCCGGCAGCCACTCTCAGCAAGCCCTTAAATGCTTTGCTGGCAGTTGATTTACCTTGTAATACTTTGTATACATCCATAGCAATGGGCATTTCAATATTGTGGTTATTTGCCAGTGCAATCACCGCGGGTGCGCTCTTTGCGCCTTCCGCAACCATCACCATTTCGTCGATAATTTCTTGCATATGACGACCTTTCCCGAGCTCAACCCCTACGTGTCGGTTGCGGCTTTGAGGGCTGGTACAGGTAGCGATCATATCTCCTATGCCTGCTAATCCGGAAAAAGTTTCAGCTTTGCCGCCCAGGGCTACTCCCAATCGAGTGACTTCCGCGAGACCGCGGGTGATCAATGCAGAGCGAGTATTGTCTCCGGCGCCCTGGCCATCTCCCATACCTACAGCAATGGCGATAATGTTTTTCAATACGCCGCCAAGTTCGCAGCCAATCACATCATTATTGGTATAGACGCGAAACAAACCGCTGTTGAACAGGGGTTGCAGTTCAGTAACGATGGTTTCATCTTCCATCGCAATGACGCTGGCCGCAGCCTTGCCCGCCATTATTTCTCGCGCCAGGTTAGGGCCAGTCAGCACGCCTCTCGGATGTCCCGGCAACACTTGTGCAATAATTTCGGTCATCCGCATCCCCGTGCTCAGTTCCAACCCTTTCGTCAAACTGACGATGGGTACCCAGGGACGAAGGTGTTGTTTTACTTCCTCTAAAACGAGACGAAAATTTTGCGACGGGATTGCCATAATTAACACGTCGCATCCGCTGACGGCGCTTCTTAGTTCGCTGGTTGCCTGTAGGGATTTATGCAGATTTGCTCCAGGCAGGTATTTTTCGTTAGTTTTAAACTGGTTTATTTCTTCGACGACGGCAGCGTCTCTAGCCCACATGGTAACGGCTGTATTGCGAGCAACGAGTGACGCGACCGTAGTCCCCCAGGAACCGCCACCCAACAATCCGACCTTTAGTTTCATTGCGAGTCATCTCTTTTTTGATTGGTTTTCTTCTTTCTCGTTTTCTTCGGGAGGTGATCCACCTCGGTGGAAACGAGCGCTGATAATTCATCGAGTGAAGCTTGCAGGCAGGTGACGAAAAAGCCGATATCCGGCATTATGTCGCGGGTGGATGTGACCGAAAAGCTGATTTTACCGGCGTAACTTGGTGTGGCAATAAACAAACCCATGCCTTGTCCTAGAGGAGCCATAGCCATGTTGTCGACCTGTCGAGCTCCGGCCATATAGAGCTGCATTTGTGGGCCTGGCACGTTGGAAATGAATAAGTTACAGACACCCGCGGCGACGGCGGAATTTAACACCAGTTTTGCTGCCATTAGCTGTGTTGCCGCAGGGATATGCTTGGTTATATCCGTCATCAGTCGGGCAGATATTCCGGATTTCGCTTCTTTGCTCTCCTTTGTAGTGGCGGTAATCGCTTTTACTCGTTCTACCGGGTCTTCAATGTTGGAGTGAATCGCTGCGGTCATTGCTGAAATATTGTTGCCGGGATTTTCGCCATCCGCTGAGCCGCTACTGCGCTTGTTTATCGGCACCCAGGCAACGAGAGGTTCTTTTGGCAATTCATTGTGGTGTATTAGGTAGCGCCGTAGGGCGCCGCTGCACACCGCGAGGACGATGTCGTTAATCGTCGCCCCTTCAGCAAGTGACCGCAGGTTTTTGAATGCCGCCAGTTCAAAGGAAGTGGCATCGAAGGTTTTATGGGGTGATACCTCGCCATTAAAGCGGGTATGAGGTACTGACTTGTTAGTGTCACTGCGGTTTCGCAAACTACTTTGAATGAGGTTGTAGATAGACGGCGCAGCTCTCATGACTGTATCAGCCAGGCGAATGGGAGAGCGGACATTATTGACCAATGCACGTTTCATCATTTGTGGTAAGGTCGGTGCTTCGGAAGAAACGGGGCTAAAGCTATTTAGGTCGATTGCTGGCGTACCCTCGGCATCAATATCACTCAGCGCACTGAAAAAACTTATCGCCGAGGCGCCGTCAACGGCGACGTGATGAATTTTGGTTATACAGGCAAAGCAGCCAGCAGCAGCCCCGGGAATGTCATCAAGTCCATAGACCAGCATCATTTCCCAGGGGGGACGATTCATGTCCAGGGGCGACGAGTGATAGCGCGAAAGAAAGTCGCAAAATTGGTTCCAGTTCCCCGGGGTCGGTAATGTGGTCTGTCGAATATGATATTCAATATCGAAGTATTCATCGTCCACCCAATACGGGTAGTCCATTTCCAGCGGGACGTGCATTAGTCGACGTGTGTAAAGGGGAGATGTCTGCTGGCGACTTTTTACGTGTTCGACGAAGGTATCGAAGGTCACTTTGCCATTCGCGGCGGTGCTTGGGTCAAAAATAGAAATTCCGGTAACGTGCGTGAGGTTGTTACCCGTTGCCATATAGATAAACTGGGCGTCTTGTCCTTTTACTTGTTGCATAGTATCGACTCTCACTGAGTGTATTTCACTGTCCCCGATGGGCGATAACCATCGCCCTGATGCGATCCAGCCGTCGCGCTAATTCCCGGAGTTGGAGAGCGATATCTTTTCGCTGTTGGAAGATATCTTCACCACCGCCCTCTGTCAGACCATGATTTTTCATTAGCTGGTGTCCATTTTTAAACAGCAGCTTACCGATAGATGCTTCACTGCTAATGCGGCGTTGCAGATACATTTGATGACCATATTTTAACGCTTCGGCGATGCAGGTTTTCTCGTCGATACCCTGATCATTCTTTAGTCCTCCTACCAGATCGGCGACCACACGGTAGGCTTCCACAAAAGTCAGCATGGTTGAATGCGCCACCAACGGCTGCATATTTTTTATGACCTTGAGGGTTTCTTGATTGCCGCCCTGAAGGTGTTGCTGCCATTGTCCATCGACTCGGTCCAGTTCTTCTTTGAGTTGTTGATGGAACTCATCGGTAGGCGCGTAAAAGAACTCAAACTTGAACAGATCCCGGAGGTTATCCGCTTCTTGCCAAAAAACTTCCTCGGCTTGTTCGACTGGAGCGTCTGATGCTTTTAGCAAAGCCAGTTCGATAATGGCTTTGTTAACAAAAAAATGTATCACCGTATTACGATAATAGCTGGCTCTGGGATGTTGTTCCAGAGCGATTCCCCAGACAACTTCAGGGCCAGCTTCATAGCGGCTGATTACTCCTTCCGCGATCATCAGATCGAGCACTGCAAGCATGTGATCCGTATTTTCCAGGTCAAAATCATTGGATATGCGAATGTTTCGGGCCCGGGCCCAATCGAGTAGTTCGCGAACTTCTGTGGTCAGCTCTTTAGTGGTGAGTGCGCGGGGTGCCGCGCCCAATAGACTCATGGTGACCTGGGACGGAACCGTGATGGGAGTGACTTTGTTGGCCTGCACGGCTACTTCGAACGCAATTTTAGACAGCGCCAGCTTATCGTCCGGATCGGGCGATTTTTCCAACACGACGGGCTCACCAATATCCATATAAATACGGCCCATCGGTTTGCTGAGACTGCGCATATAACCCACAAACCAACTCAAGGACTCCGCTTTTTTTATTCGACCGGTTTGCTCAGTTGCATACTCATCGACATCCCGAATAAGATCGTAGCTGATGGAAATAGGAATGATGTGAATGTTTTCAGCGTTAGTGGCGTGGCAGCCTTCGAGTACATACTTTAAAAGGCCGTAGCGTGGTGGCATTAGCTTGCCAACGCGCGAGCGCGTGCCTTCGAAGGCCCAGGTCATCGGGAAGCGTTTCTCCATGAGATAGCCGATATATTGCCGCAGCGTCATTTTATAGAGATCGTTATCCTGAAAGCTGCGGCGGATAAATATTGCGCCTGATCGTCGCAACAAAAAACCCAGTCCGGCGAAGTTTATATTGGAGCCACCAAACATATGCGGTAGCGGAAAATCATTATCGTAGAGAACCTTCGGTAGCACCATGCCGTCGAGGTAGGTCTTGTGCGTCCATAGCATCATTGACGGGTGTTCCCGCACCATTTTTCGCGTGCGCTCGAGGGCCTCCTGGTCGCAAACAATTTTGTCCTCGTACCCGAGATTTAACACAAAGCGATTAAACCGGCCCATAAAATCGATGTAAAACGTGTTGGGGACCGCAATCATTTCTTTTAAGTATGTATTCGCTTCCGCCATTAACTCGGTGTGGGTTTTACCCGCAGCGAGAGCGAGGTTTTCCACTTCTTGTTTAAAACTTGGACGTGCGGATAAACTTTTCGCTACGAAACGTGGGACTTTGTAGCGGCCACCTTGAATACGGCGTTCGGCGATGTCGAGGACAATGCCGGCCTTTCTGGCGACAAAACTGACAAAGGATTCGTCTATATGAGTGGTATTTTGATGTCCCTGGGCTTCAAATAGTCGATGCATTTCGGCGATGGTGGCTGGGCTACCGATTATGCGATTAACCCGATTGGGCCGTTGCAGATGAATGTAGTGGGCTCGTATCTTATTGGGTCTGCGGGGATCACCGAAAATGAGGTCCCGTAGCCTCGGCATCCCATTTTTCAGTGCATTAACTGGTAGCCAAAGCACGCGAAGCGGAACCAGCACGGTATCGTCGTCGGTATCCAGCTTGCTGGCAAGAGGTGCCAGATCGAATTCGCCATCGACGCGACTTAAGGAGATGGCTACCTGTTGTTCCGCGACTGAATTAGTTGGGCGGTGTTCGTCGATCCACTGCCGCAGAATTTTACCTTCCAGTTCGGTGGCGACATCGAGGATAAATAACACTTTCCCCGTATCCGTCGTCGGCCACGGGCTGTTGTTTTCATTTCGCTCAGCGCTAAGTTGCGCAGTATCGCTTTGTTCCTTGTCAATCTGCATGGTATCGGGCATGACTCGCTCTTCTTCCATTTACCGTGATAGGCCTGTTCAGTCATTGCGGTCGACTCTTACTTGTCGTCGCTTGGCTCTGTAGCATCAGCAATGTTTTTTGTAGAAGCGTCCTTTGTAGTGCTGTTGCTTTTTGTAGCGGCCGTGGATTTGCGTTTTACTGGTGTGGTTGTGGTTTTCTTCGTCTTTTTCTTTGCTTCGGGTTTACTGTCATCGGCCTTTTTCCTGGCGGGCGTCTTAGCCTTGGTATCGGGCTCCTGCCCCAGAGCTTCCAAAAACATTCCCCGCACGGTAGCAACATGCTGATCAATCGTTTCCGGCTTCCAGTGACTGGTGTCTACGGCGGGTAATACTTCAACATCAACAGTAGCGGAGCGAAATACGAAATCTCCCTTTGGTGCCACATCGCCCGCATTACGGATAACGATAGGCACCATTGGCACACCGGACTGCATCGCCATATGGAAGGCACCCTTTTTAAACGGCCCCAGTCGCGGTGAAGGTGAGCGGGTACCCTCAGGAGAGATAATGATAGACTTTCCTTCTCCCTGAACCACCTCCACCAGTGGAGCCATCGCTTCTATGGCATTGGTCGCATTGGCCCGGTCGATCATCACTGTGCCACCAAATTCCATCACTTTGCCGATAACGGGTATGTTGCGAATTTCCTTTTTGCCGACGCCAGCGATATCACGTCGCAGCAATTTCGCCAGAATAACGACATCGGCTTTGCTCTGGTGATTGAAGACAAATATCGCCGGACGGCTGGCCCACAAGTTTTCTTCTCCGCTAACATTCAGCTTGAGTCCAATGAGTGCACTGGCTGTGTCTGCGAACAGGGACAGGGAAAAATTAGTCGCATCTCGTTTGGAGCCCGTTAGCGCCCAGATCGGTAGCCCCGCGAGAGCGCTTGAAACCAAACTGGTGGTGGCGGCGATCGAACGCAGAAACTCTGTCGCCGTCGGTCGCCCACGACTGCCAAAGTCTGCACTGGGCCATCGTTTCTGCCTAGCACGTGCAGCTAGCTTTTTATTCGGATTTAGTGCTACAGGGTTTCCTATGTGCTCGAGTAACTCAATGTCGTCATAGCTGTCGGAATAGAAGAAACTTTGGCTGAGGTCGGCATCCACTTCGGCAGCTAGATCTTCTGCGGCATCAACTTTGCCTTGACCGAAGCAGGTTGGCCTGACTACGTCGCCGGTAAATTCACCGTCCTCAACGACCAATTGAGTGCACATTACATGATCAATTCCGAGATCGCTGGCGGCCGGCTCCACTTGGTAAGGTGTGGCCGAGGACACAATAGCCACGGTATGGCCTTTCTTTTGATGTGCTTCTACTAGCGCCCTTGATTCGGGATAGACCAGGCGGGCAATCTGATTTTGATATAATTCCTCACCCACGTCTCTATAGGTTTGCTCGCGAAGACCACGCATGAACTGCGCATTGATAACCATCATTCCGGAGAACCCCAGATTTCCCATGCCAAAGCTGGTCATCGCTGCTACCAGTTCCAGAAACTCCCGGGCCGATATGTCACCACGGCGGATCTGTTCGCGGATGAATACGGTCGCCGAAAATCCCGAGATGACGGTGCCATCGAAATCAAAAATAGCGCAAATCTGTGGACCTTCGGGAGACTCCTCAATTGCCTTAAGGAGGTCGGTAATGTGTGCCATCGGATCAATCTCCGTAATGCGAAGAGAAACAACTTCGGGATTCGAGGTAAAGGGCCTGTATTAATGACGTTCAAATTAATTATTGTTAACGTTTATGGCAACTGTAGCGACTTTGTTTCCCTTATGCAATTACTTTACTGGCAGTTGTAGATTGGACTCAAAAGGGGCATTTGTCCCGAGCTGCAGCAAACACAATTCGTTTGCTGGCTCACCATGAACGGCTTATTGGGTAGGTTTCTATAGTCGCCCAGCCTATGCCCGGCGGATCCTAAACTTTTACCAGCGCCATCGCACTGACATTCTATATAAAGGGTCTTCGTCCCCTGAACCAATCAATCGATCCGGGTTGAGATCTTGAATATCAGCAACCCGGAAGTTGTCTCCGAGTAAATTGTCTACACCCAGCATTAACTCAACATGGCGGCCGGTGTATTGGTATTGTATATTCAGATAGTGAGAGTCGTCTGCAGCGGCGCGCGAACTCTGAAACTGATAGCTGCTCCCGACGCTGTGAGGCCCCGTCAATACCCAGCTGGCCCCTAGAGAAGCCATCCAGCGGGGCACGAGAAGGCGTGCATGATCTTCTTCAATAGCGCTGTCTCCATCATCATGGTACGCAATGTTGGAATACCAGTGCAGCCGGTTAGATGCATATTGGTAGTCGAGTTCAAACCCCTGGCGTTCGAAGTTTCCAACATTGGCGAACTTGACTGCGAAATCGCTTGCTTGCCTCTGAATAAAATCGTTAGCTTCTAGATAATAGACATTAAAAATTAATAGACTGTTATTGTGATTGTAGGTATACGCCAGATCCAGGGTTTCAATGGTTTCTGCTTCCAGATCCGGATCGCCCTTAATGACATTGGGGGGAATATCGATACCTTGCTGCGTCAGGTTGGGTGAGTTAAAACCGGTAGAATAGATGAGTTTGATGGAACTATTGTCAGTTAGGGCATAAATGCCACTGATCCGCGGTAAAAAGTTACTACCGGCCTTTTCATTGTCCACGTATCGAAAACCCACACTGAAACGATATTTGTCTATATCGGCCAGCCACTGACTATACATTGACCATTCGAAGGTATCGCTTGCTGGTAGCGTTATGACACTTGGATTAAACCCGTCTGAATTGCGATAGTCACCCGTACTGCGCTCTTCGACCTCGGCGCCGAACACCATTTCAGAGCCAGTACTTAGCTGTTTTACAAATTTCCCACCGAAGCGCGTCCGATGGTTTTCCGAACCCGAGCCAAAATTTTGTACCCCGTCTACCACTCCAGCAAATAGATTGTCAGTGGGGATTTCGAGAAAATAATTATTGTAGTCGCCGAACAATTCTAATTCACTGGAATTAAAGGACCATTTATTGGATAGATGTAACAATCGACCGGTCTGGCGCATTTCGCTTAAATTTGTGATTGCTGCAACCGCTGCTAATCCACTGTTTGCTGACCGAAACTCGTGGTATTGCGCAGAAAAGCCCTCTTTCTGCCAACGAATTTGAATAGATTTACTGCTCTGCTGTTTTTCGATTGTCCCTTCCGTAGGTGTTCCTGGTGGATAAAAAGGTGGGGCGGGTCTGGCGCTGAAAAAGGCATCGTAAGTCTTACCATCGCGCCAATGTCCGGATACCGTTAACTGTCCTGTGCCAACGTCGGTGCCGTGATGAAACTCAAGGCCGCGGTCATCGTCGGAACTGACACTACCCAAAAAACTAGACGCCGTACCTGTTTTGGTGACGATATTAATTACTCCTGCGGAAGCATTGGAACCATGAAAAACCGCACCTGACCCGCGTATTACTTCGATATGGCTGATGCTCTCCACCGGAATTCCCAGCAGCGGGTTATCGCCGTGGGCTGGCTGCCAATAAGGCACGCCATTGAGCTGAAACAAAACCTTCTGATTAAAAGCCTCAAAAACACCTCTGATCATGATGGCTTTTGACCCAATGGCGGTATCTTGCACCTGAACGCCAGGTAACATCGATATTATCTGCTCGAGACTGTGAACTCCCATGTGTTGTAACTGCGCGACGTTAATACGAGACACGACCGCCGGCGCCTTAAGAATATTTTCAGCTCTCGTTGACGCCACACTAATCTTTACTGTTGCCAGTTTTTCCAAACTCATGGCAAAGAGATCCACTTCCTCAGCAAAGCTGGAAGTCACTGGCAATGAACACAATAGCGTCATAAATAGATGTTTTCTCGAAAGCAATGTCGTCATAATTTTTGCAGCTTGCTACTTAGAGAATGAATCGCCATAAGACTCCGAGAATATTTAACTCCAGTCTTCTGAAGTGTAGACTAACGCCGCGTAGCAAGTTTCTTTATGGGAAAATAATCTTTATTTCAGTCGGATGGGGGGCATTGATTTCAGCTGAATTCGTCTATACATGTGACGTAACTACATCTTGTTGCACTGCTGAGATAGGTGTTTTGAACGATAAAGAGCCGACAGCAAAAGAGAGCAGTTTGCTCTGAGTGCGTAAACGTTAAAAATCTCCATTGGTTAGGGTTGGTGACGTTGATCCGGTCGTACGTCCCGCTAAAGTGCGAATTATGACCGCAGGAAATTCAGATCGTTGTTTGCGGGCTGTGGATTGTGGGTATCTTCTTCGATCTAGCTATCAGATACAAATATGGAAAGTAAGGGTGTTTGTGGAATTGAGTGGTGACTTGAATCTAACTGCCATGCTGATAGCCCGAAACCAGCACTATTCACTTAGTTTTCTAATTATTTTGAAGAATAACTGAAAGCGCAGGTACCTCTTATTACATAACCTGTGTATCCTCTGAAAGCTGTGGTCGGGAAAAAATAAAAAATGGGACGCTCGTCCAGAATAAGTAGGTCACTAACCGTCAAGCTGAATGAATAGCCAACGCTTCTATGGATTGCCGGTATTGGTTGGCATTCGGGCCCTTTACTCAAGGGCAACTGGCTAATGTCTGTCGGGAATGAGCGCTTTTTTTTCGGTCGTTTCTAACACGAAGTGAAAAGGTACGGAAAACCCTAAAAGGTCGGCTCAGAACCCAGCATAAAACAGAAATGCAAACTCTAGTCGATTTTTTAAGCGAGCACAAAGTTACTAAAAAATAAATAAGAGGTGGATATGTTCGAGCAAATAGTGGATAGCGTGAATGGTTTTGTCTGGGGCCCGGTGATGCTTACCCTGTTGTTGGGTACTGGTATTTACCTGACCATTGGCCTTAAAGGAATGACGATCCGTCGTATTCCCTATGCCTTCCGCCAGCTATTGAATGGCAGAAAGGGTAGCGGGGAGGGCGAAATTACGCCGTTTAATGCATTGATGACTTCGTTATCTTCCACGATTGGCATGGGTAATATTGCGGGAGTTGCCACGGCCATTGGCCTTGGTGGTCCTGGAGCATTGTTCTGGATGTGGTGCGCTGCCGTGGTCGGTATGGCGACGAAATACGCCGAAGCCGTGCTGGCGGTTAATTACCGCGAGGTAGATGAGTTGGGCCGTAAAGTTGGCGGGCCGATGTATTACATTAAAAATGGTCTAGGAGAAAAGTGGAAATGGCTCGGTATTGCCTTTGCCCTGTTTGGTTCATTAGCGGGTTTTGGTTTGGCCAATACCGTGCAATCCAATGCGGTTTCTCAGGTGCTCGAAACGAACTTTAGCGTGCCGACGGCTGTTAGTGGTGGGGTTATGGCAGTTTTAGTAGGCGTCGTGTTGTTGGGCGGTATCAAACGTATCGCTACTGTGGCGGGAAAACTTGTGCCGTTTATGGCGCTGCTCTACATTTCTGCCACGTTACTTATCTTGTTGACTCATGTCGCAGAGATTCCCGCGGCAGTGGCTTTGGTGGTGGATTGCGCCTTTAACGGTGCCGCCGCGGCTGGAGGATTCGCCGGCGCGACTATTATGCTGGCATTGCGCATGGGTATTGCGCGAGGTATTTTCTCCAATGAGGCAGGACTGGGTTCGGCGCCCATCGCCCACGCGGCGGCAGAAACCAATAGTCCCGTGCGGCAGGGCACGATCGCTATGTTAGGTACCTTTATCGACACTTTGGTCATTTGTACCATGACCGGTTTAGTGCTGATCGTAACAGGTGTTTGGAATGGTGAACCACAGGGCGCCGCTATGACGCTTGCGGCATTTAGCGGTGCGTTACCCTTTGGCGACATCATTCTATCAATCTGCGTTGTTTTGTTTGCCTTTACTACGATGCTCGGTTGGAGTTACTACGGTGAGCGCTGCGCCGAGTTTCTTCTTGGGCCAAGGGTAATAACACCCTTTCGCGTGCTTTGGGTGATTTGTATCTTTGTTGGCACGCAGATGAGTTTAGAGCTGGTCTGGAAAATGACCGATGCACTAAACGGGCTAATGGCGATTCCGAATTTGATTGCCTTAGTGTTACTTGCTCCAGTGGTGTTTAAGCTGACGCAAGAGTACTTTGCTGAAGAGGAAAAAGAACGGACAGAAGCGGCTGTACCAAAAGAGATTAACTAGTCAATAGCTGTGAATGAACAACGCCAGAAAAAGAAGGGAGGTGGCTGGCTGCAGCCTAGCGTCGACTGCCGTATTGCATTGTCGCCTTGTTACAGGGTTACAGGGTTAAATTAATAAAAAGTGCATAGACGGAAAACCATGCTCTGTACGCGAGCACAGACCTTCTGGTAGCAGCTGGTAGTTGCTCAGGCCGCTAAGTGTTATTGTTATTTCATTTCGTATAGTAGATTGGGCGCGCAGGGGCGTTATTTACACGTTGTACAGGCATGCCTTTTGCTACTTGATTATTCATTTTCTATTTTCTTGAGTGTTTCGATCATGGCCGAATATTCGAGGGCTTATTAAGCGGTACCCGGCTAAAACTCTGGTAATTTCATTTTCCATCTTTTCGTTAATCTTCAGTTAATTTCTAGTTCAACTGTCATTCATTGTGCCCGCTTAGACTGTTCTTCTGAATTAACAAAAACTGTCAACGAATGGAGAATGAAATGAAAAATTTAACTATGTGCGGTTTGGTACTGCTATCTGGTCTTCTATTACTTTCCGGTTGCACGACCATTGGAAATGAAAGTCTGGCGAATGAATCGTCAGATTCGATAAGTCAGAAAATCCACGAAGGCATTACCACCAAGGATCAGCTGATGGCAATATTGGGTTCACCCATGGAAACCACTTTTACCGATGGCGGCTTAGAAGTTTTAAAATACGAATACACAAGACTAAAACCCCGGGCTCAAAACTTTATCCCCTACAACATTATCTCCCAGGTAACCGACGGTAAAAGGAAAGAGCTTGTCATTCTGTTGGACGAGCAATCACAGGTTAAACGAGTGGTAATGAATGTGAGTGATAAACAGATCCGGTTTGGAATCATCGAGTAGCGATGACATGGAGATTTTCAACTGGCAGTTTGAGCGGGAAGAATAGGGATGGATCGGAACCGAAGGTTAAATTTGACCGGCAGGGTGATCATCGGTTATGTGCAATTTCCTTCCCTTGTATTTTTGGAGCACGGAAAGTGATTTACGATGGTGTGGTTAACTCGTTTTGTACAAGGCGGTTAATCTCGACACGATTTACCGGGAGAAAATTACAGAAACGATGGGCTTTCGCTGGAAAGGCCGGATTCTAGAGCGTACGCTATTTGATATTACCGTATTGAGTTAACTCAATTACCACGCCGTCCGGCGCTAATAAATAAGCGTAAGTTAGTCCCGATTCTTCGGTGACGGGTTGGCTCAAGATCGTCACAGACTGTTCACTCAATTCGGCGAGTGCAGTGGTAACATTTTCCACCCTTAATCCAAAGTGCGATATCCCGTGGCCCACCGCGTAAGCACCATCACCTATGTCCGGTAATTCTTTTGGACCTAGCCCCGCAGGGAAATCACCTAAAACCAAAACTTGTCCGCCGAGGGACAAGAAAATTCGGGTATCGCCATTATTATTTTTATTCTCCACCAGGTGCTTTGCATCAAAATGGTCCATATAAAATTTCGCTGAGACTGCCGGATTCGCCGCGTAAATATGGAGATGGTCAAGAGAGAGTATTTTCATATTTAACGCCTCGCATAATTAATACCGTCCCGAGAAAAAAGTTTTATCACTATCGCCCGATAGCTCGCGCTGGATTTCCCACATAGGTCGAATTGTCCAGTGCATCTTTAATCAGGACTGCTCCTGTTCCAATAGTGGTGTGCGCGCCGATGGTGACGCCGGGTTTAACGGTGGCACCTCCGCCGACAAATACAAACTCACCTGTGCTTACATTGCCACAAAGGATCGCCCCGGTACCGAGAAAGGTATGTGCGCCAATTCGATTGTCGTGCTCAATCGAACTGAGCGCATTTTGTATTACACCGGATGCTACTCTCGCATTAGAACCGACCACCGCTTGCGCTCCAACCATGATGTTATTCATCAATTTGGCGGTTCCGCTGACAACGGCCGTTGGGTGGATAAGATTGATTAGCCGTTCAGGGTTCACACTTTCAATAAGTTCTGCACGGAGGTGCCGATCCTGTATGGCAAAGAATAAATGTGAAGCGTTTGAGTCGAGATGTTGAATACACTGCAGGTCGGTGTAGCCGACAAGTGTGGCCAGTTCCACTGCCTGCCGAGTTAATATGCCGTCGTCACCGACTATTGTTAAAGATTTTTCCATCTGAGGCTTCATCGTCATTTTCTGAGTGTGTTGAGGATAGGGGGCATCACCGTAAGTTTGTAACGGACGATACTCAACGCTAGTTAAGTATTACAGCTGACGCCTGTTTTTGGTACTGATTTTGGTGCTGGTTTGAAATCAGATTCGTTCCAATCTCACCGAGAACAAAACTGAACAGTATTATGACTGCCGGTACCATAGTTTACATAAAATGAATGTAGAGAACAGCTGAGCCAACTACTCGGTGCCTGTCAACATTTTCTGCCTGGCTTTCGAAATCCCATTCATTACCAAGTCAGCCTGTTCGGCCGACATAGTTATGGTTGTGCCTGTGCCTGTGCCTGAATGATTGTGACTACCCTGAATGATTTCGATACTGCCGGTGTCGGTAACGTTAACTTCAATATCTAACATCCGTTCCTCAGAACTCAGGTTGCTTGCTTGCGTGTTGCCTAGCGGCTCTTCTTCTCTTGGAGCAAGTTCTCCCTTTCGTTGTGTCAGTTCATGATTGACCAAGTCCATAAATTGCGGACGGTGAACTTCTTTGGAAGCAATCGCTAGATCGCTAATCGTTGACACAGCAGTCGATCGTTCTTCTTCACCAAAATAAAGCGCGATTATGCGGGTATTCACAAATTCGAAACGCAGTTGCTGGATAAATTGCGTACCTGACATCACTGGCATAGCGATATCGGTAATAACCAAATCTGGCAACTCTTGACGAAACAGCTGCAGTCCTAATTTACCGTTTGCAGCGTGCACAATGGTATGGCCATCACTATTTAAATAGTGGTGGAATAAGCGCGCAAATGTTGGGTGATCTTCCACCAGTAGAATTTTTGCCATTGTTATTGTCCCTAATAATTGGAGCTCAGTCGTAAGTCGTTGGCATAGAAATGAACGATAAGAAATTGTGCTTAATCACTCCTAGTGAATTTTAGTTTGTCGACAATTTCTGAAACATCATGATATCGAGTAATTCTAAGATTCTCAAGCAGCCAGTTAGTAACTCCTGTTTCTGTATGCTGACCTTGCGCAATTTGCTCAGTATAGAGTGCAAAGTGAATTTTTATGTGCGGCTGAGTAGATGCCTGTGTCTCTCGTGAGCAAACCGATTCAACCGTTTTACCGAATGCAGATAATCTCCTTGTATGCTTGGCATGAGTTTACCCATTCTAAACTCTTCGATCATGGGGTGACGCAAAGAGCCCAATTACTCCAGTCGCTTGGTCTCGTTGATTTTACGATCGATAAAGAAAACGAAACTAACGGTGGCTACGACCGTATAGTTGAATACGGTCTTAGCCTCATCCATTTCATTTATTACTTTGGTTCCTAATAGCGTGTTTACCCTTAGATCGCCTTAAGTTTTACAGCGATCGCTAAAATACCAGAATACGCCGAAGCCACTTTTATAAGCCCGTTTTGATCACCGAATAATTCATCGATAATGGCTTTGGCAACGGGGCAGCCATCTTTTGCAGCTATCCATAGGAAGCAAGCAAAAAATTTGCGCTTATGGCCTCTAGTCCCTTTGATTCTTTTTGCTACCCCATGGGCTTTTTGTCTTAGCGTCTCGGCGGTTCCCAAAAAAGGCGCCATCATGCTCATGCGACGGTCTAACTTCTTTGCTTTTTGGTCTGTGACATAATGGAGGAATTCATCGCAATGTTTGCATACACACTTTGCCGGATTGATCCGGCCCAAACCCGCTAGGTGGCGGTCGGTTGAATCTGCTGCAGCGCCATGCCGCACAGCATTGAAAATCATACCGACGCCACTGACGTGTAGCAAAGTTTCACCTGCCACTATCCCAGCCGAGGCTGCCGGGCCTGTTGCTGCCCTGCCACGTCCATACCATTCATTGTACTCCCCAGCCGTTTTTTGAAGCGGGCCCTTAACTTGATCATTCCCAAAGTCAATAGGCTTGCTTCCTCCCGTTGGTGCCATGTGAGGCAATAGAGGTTCATTTGAATAATGGTTGGGCTTGTAAGAAGAAGCAAATATCATAGTGCATTCCGAAAATCGACTAGTTTGGGAAGCTGAACCGTGTTATTTGGCGAATCGATAGGCAGAAAAGACGGTGAGCTAGGTGTAAAACCGGGGGATAATAGCGCTTGCGGATACTATAAACAACAGATTCCAGATTCGTTATTGTAGATACCGGTAAGCGGTTAATCACGTCCCGTTTTTTGTCATTGATTGTGGAAATAGTGTTAAATAAGCCCGGACTATCCTTATGGTAATTGATACTAATTCGCCGGTAGTATTTGACGTTGCTTTTTCAAGTGGCACTTGCCCTGTAGTACCTCAAACCTGCACATTTCGACAAAGTTTAGTTTCAGCTTCTTCGATACTGATAATTTGTTTTGAAGCAGAGAGCATGCTATGAGACGGGGTCTGATCTTATTCGCGCATTGAGTAGAATGAAGTTTGAGGCGGTGTAGTTATCACTGTTAATGCGCTATCGGCAGAGACTCAAACACCCTTGGATGGCAATGTCCTTCGAGGTCGTTGCTTGAATTCTATGATGATTCCTTTTTCTTTAAAATAGGTGAGGTTCGTTTCCTGGTCATTGATGATTTGTTGCCCGTCGGCGGCGACGTCATCCACCTTATGACTCATCTTACCGTCAACCTCAGCGCCTTTTTCAGATTTTCCTAACGCATCTTGAATTTTCTCGGCAAGTTGAATACTGAAGGGTAATTTATAGGCTCTGGGTTCGTCGTCGATTATGCCTTCTTCATCGAGTGACTGAACCCACAAATAGATTTGCCCGTCGGTTCCGGTTCGTTTATCGGGTTCAACTGTTTTGGCCCATACCAATCGAAAGGATTCGGGTAGCTGCTCTTCTGTCGCCCAGCCTTCAATGTTACGAATTCCTATGTAGGTTCCGGCATAAAACAAGCCGACACACAGGACTATTGATACCTTGATAGGTGTAGCCCATCGGGTTGAAATCCAAATATTTAGCAATAATGCGGCGATGAGTGCATAGGCAATTGCCAAGAGTAAGTTGGTCATTAGTTCGTCTTTTTGCTAATGCGGTTAATCAGAGATTTTTGTAAATTGCTGATGTCAGTCGTGACGCCTTGGCTATCGAGCGTAAATCGAGTCGCTGTGACTTCCTCGCCAGCACCATGAAGATCGTGGACTGCGTAATAGGTCATTGTTACTTCCGGATTTAGCTTTTCAATTTTGACCGATACAGGCACTGGCGCATTATAGTTTGCCTGGTAGTGAAGGATGTTGACAACATACTCTCCGGGAATCCAGGACCTTAGGGAAACTGTTTCCTGATTTATCGGATTGGATATTTTTTTTCCGTCTATGATCAACTGATCTTGTAAGTTACCTCGGTCGTCACGGTCCAGGTGCATTATTCCGGTGTCTTTGTTTGAGAACCAAAGAATTTGCCCGCGTGGATCTTCCACTAATATATCAATGTCGTCGGGATGGCTGTCAGGCCAGGAAGCGGTAATAATATATTCGGCTTTATTGTCTACTTTACCCGATTGTTCGGGTTCAGCCATCAACATAAAAGCAATAAAAAACATAAAGGCGAACCCGAGCAGGGCATTAAAAAGAAGATCAGTGAAAGCATCGTTGCTAGGAGCCGGCCTGAAAAAACGGGCTCTCGAGGTCATGAGTCACTTGCCATATTGACGTGGTTTACTTCAGTTAAATCGGTGTCCCCACTGTTAGAGCGCTCACTGCTAGAGCGTTCTGTTTGTTTTGGTTCCGAGATGGGCGTTCTCGCACCGTACAACATGGGTATAACGAGAACTTCTACCGACACGGCTACCGTATCTACAAACCGGGCTGCCGCCGAATCGAGCAGTTGATATTGCAAACCGAGCAGAGCACTAGTGACTAAACCGGTTAGGGTGGTAAATAACGCAATAGCCATGCCTCCACTCATTTGGCTTAATAGCTGCTTCAGAATATTCGGATCAAAATCAGTCAATTCTCCGACAGGCGTAAGCATCATAATAAAACCAATAATTGTTCCCAGTAGCCCGAGCTTTAATAACAAGTCGCTGGCGAAATGGCCAAATGAGTGTCTGGCCATGAGTCTTTCTACCAGTGCTTCCAACAGTATGCTGTGATCGATGTTAGCAGATGAGTATCGCGTCTTCTTTATTAAATCGTGTAGATAATCTGCATAGATTCCGTCGCGCAATTGATGGTCGTCGATATAAACATTACCGTGTTTACTTGTCAGTGCTTCGGGCTTTGCAAATTCAAGAAGGGGATAAGCGTTATCGACACTTTTTTGCGCCGAAGAAAGCCCTGTAACCAAATACATCCAATGAATACTGAAAACCGTATAGAGAGCAATGATTATGTATGAGATATAACTACGGTCACTCGTTAGTGTTAGGGCCAACAGACCCCGCTCTTCAAGCAAATAGATGCCAAATAATATCAACGACATAAGAATTAGGGCACGGAGCAAAAGGCGATGTTCGATAGCCGTTGAAGCATTAGTTGTTGAAGTATTGTTCTTTTTCAGAGGAGGCCTCCAAGATCTTTATTAGTATTGAGTTTTGCATTCCATGCCGTATCTGATTGCAGCCGATCGACTGACAAAGTGCGTAAATTAAATAGGTATAATAGCGCCAATCTTATCGAAAACACTACTCTATTGATAAAATTACGTTTTTTTTGCTACGACGAGGGCAAGTGAAAAAACGATGAGTGCAGAGGCTCTGTCCAGATGGTAGTGATCTGAACTACGTTCTATTCGATAAGGCATGGTCGAGAAAATTTAATCTCTATCTGTTATTGAGTTGTAATGCTGATTCCATCCATTCTTGCTGATTCCATTCATTTTTGGTAATGATGGCGCCAGGGATTCACTTCTTCATAGGCTAAAGCAAACTCGAGTAATTTCCTATCCTCGCCCATACCGGCCATGAATTGAATACCCATAGGACGGCCGCTTGCATCGAAACCTGCCGGTAATGAGATAACAGGACAGCCGCATAATGTTCCACCGATGGTTACTTCCATCCATCGATGGTAAGTATCCATGACCGTATTCTCAATTGTCTGTGGCCAGTGCTGATCGACTGGAAAGGGATAAACTTGCGCTGCGGGTAAGGCTAAAATATCCCACTGTTGGAAGGCAGAATTAATTACGCGATACCACTCTGAGCGAGTAATACTCGCATCAAACAAATCGACAGAACTAGCGGTTAGGCCGCCTTCGATTTCCCACACAAGTTCCGGTTTCATCTGAGAGCGTTTCGCGACATCGCTATAGAGATTTTTTTTACCATTCGCAACAAGCCAGTGCCTGAGCATTAACCAACTTTGCCATAGAGAGGGCATCGGAAAATCTATTGTTGCTGCGTCGATGTTAGCGCCTGCCAGGGAAAGATTGTGGAGGGCTTTTTCACAGTGTTCGAGAATGCCATTTTGCATCGGCAAATACCCATCGTAATTTCCCATCCAACCGACTTTAAGCTCTTTAAGCGGACGTTTGAAGCAGGGGTTTTTGGTATCTTCGGCAAGTCGTATGCTCAATGGTGTTCGCTGGTCGGCACCAGACATGGTAGAGAATAGTTGTATGATGTCGGAAACAGTTCTGCCCATGGGCCCGTCGGTGGCCAGCTGATCAAAAAACAAATCATTCTTTGCCGCAGGAATGCGACCCATACTGGGCCGAAATCCGACAACGTTATTAAACGCTGCCGGGTTGCGTAATGAACCCATCATGTCGCTACCGTCAGCGACGGGTAACAGTCCAGTTGCTAATGCAACTGCTGCACCACCACTGCTTCCGCCAGCACATAAAAGTGGATTAAAGGCATTTTTTGTCGAGCCGTACACGGGGTTATAAGATTGTGAACCGAGACCGAATTCCGGTACGTTGGTTTTACCGATGAAAATGGCTCCCTGATGACGAATTCGTTCGACAAAGATTTCATCCTGCATTGAAACAATGTCTTTAAACAGAGGAGAGCCAAAGCTGTTTATGATCCCTTTGACGTTAGCGAGATCTTTGACCGCGTGTGGCATACCATGCATCCAGCCCCAATAATCTCCCTTGCTCAGTGCAATGTCCGCAATTTCGGCCTGTTCAAACAACTGGTCGGTATCTACCATACCCACGATTGCGTTATACGTTGGATTGAGCGCATCGATTCGCTCAATCGTATATTGCATAAATTCAACGCAACTGACGTCTTTGTTGGCTATCGCTCGAGATAATTCGATGGCGGAGGCATACATAATTCGATTCTTTTGTTCGTTTGGGCTTGAGTTATATTGTTGTGTTGAATCGCAGACCGCAACACCTGTAGTATTTGTAGTTACGACGAATAAAGAGTAAAGCGCCTCTTCGGCATTGTCCAAGGTTAAATTGTCCAAGGTAAAATTGTCCAAGGTTAAATTGTCGAAACCAGTATTCGCTGTAGAAAACGTCGGAATACCTTCGCGGCGTTGCGGAGGACAGTTATCACCGTTTATTTCGTGCTGCAGTTGTTGTCCCCTTTACAGCCATTTCATGGCTCGTAAATAGTGTAATTTCTCTATCTAAGTGAGGACGGTGCGATTTTTTCAAACAGACTTCAACAATGATAAAGGGACTCTTGCGACACTGGACTTTTAGACAGAGGAATTTTATTCTCTATGCCACTTAAAGATTTCAATATTGCCATTAAATTAAACGAGAAACATATGTCAGAAATGAATGTTACTACCAAGACGGGAACCGTGAGCGGTTTTTGCGACCCGAAATTCCAACATGTCGCGGAAGAATTTGTGAAAAATTTCGAAGATCGTGGTGAGGTCGGCGCGTCGGTATCACTTAACGTGGAAGGGGAGACACTGGTAGATTTATGGGGTGGCTATATTGATCCCGCGACAAAATCGCCCTGGGAAAAAGATACCTTATCGATCGTTTTTTCCTGTACAAAAGCGGCAACTGCTTTGTGCGCGCATCAGCTCATCGATCAGGGAAAAATGGATCTCGATGCAAAAGTGACCCAGTACTGGCCTGAATTTGGTCAAAACGGCAAAGAAAACGTGACGGTTCGAATGATGCTGAATCATTCTGTCGGGCTGCCTGCGTTTCGCGAACCGATCAAAGAGGGAGGTTATTACGATTGGGATTATATGATCGATCGATTATCGGCAGAAGCGCCGTTTTGGGCTCCGGGTACTCGCAATGGTTATCATATGATCTCTTTCGGTTGGACCGTCGGTGAGCTAGTGCGCCGCGTGTCGGGAATGTCGCTTGGTCGCTATTTCAAAGAAAATTTCGCCGATCCGCTGGGCCTCGATTATTGGATTGGCTTACCGGAAGAGCATGAAAAACGCACGGCGCACATGATTCCACACGTACCCAGCGCAGATGATAAACCGACTGCATTTATGACTAATCTGATGACAGACCCAGCCTCGATTCAACATCTGAGTTTTCTTAATTCAGGCAATCATCAACCGGATTGCCGGGAAGCGCATGCGGCAGAAATCGGTGGTGGTGGCGGTATTGCCAACGCTCGCGCATTGGCTGGATTATTTGCGCCCTTAGCCAATGGGGGTAGCTCGAATGGCGTTACCTTGCTATCGAGCGATCATATCGACAAGATGAGCGCGGTGTCTATGGCGACGATGGAAGATGCTACTTTGTTGATTCCCACGCGGTTCGCTCTCGGTTTTATGAAATCGATGGACAATCGTTATCGTAATACGGGTGAACTGGAAACCGCGATTATCGGAGATAGAGCTTTCGGACACGTTGGAGCGG